>JBEKET010000007.1:0-109718 GCA_050013695.1 Occallatibacter sp. | reverse complement strand
GGCTTCACCGGCGCATACGGAACGAGTGCCGGGTGCATCAAGCCTGGCGATCAGCTCTACATCAGAGTATGGAATCCCCAAACAGGCAGTGGCCCGTCGTATTACCCGTTAACCGCCGGCAGCGGAACCAATACATGCCCCTGAGGAGAGCGCCAGGAAAGACCTTGGGACCGATGTGTTGCGGCAGGCTAAACATCTGTTCGGTGCGGGTGCCTTGATGTATGGTGTTTGATGCTTTGAGATGAAGTGCACCGTGCGGACAACGCTTGCCGTTGACGATGGCGTGCTGGCTGCTGCCAAGGAACTGGCTGCGACGAAGCGGAAGAGCGTTGGCGAGGTGATTTCCGCGCTTGTGCGCCGTGCGCTGCGCCCGGTTCCCTCTAATGGCGCTGCGCGGAACGGTGCGCCTCTGCGTCCGGTGCGTCTCGGCACGCCGAGAGTGACTTCGGTTCTGGTTCGGCAATTAAACGAAGGGTTGGCGTGAACAGGTACGTGCCAGGTGTCAGCGCGCTCACTGTATTGATAGATCGGGCGCATGCGAGGCGCGATGGACGCGGGAATGTGCTTTCTTATCGGATGATCCGTAAATCCGCCGACGCATAGCCAGTGACGGCAGCGTCACGGCTTACCAGCGTGAGACCTTCGACGGTCGCCTGCGCGATGAGCACTCGATCAAATGGGTCCTTGTGGATGGGCGGAAGGTTCAAGACCGCGGCGATATGGTCTGGCCGGAGAGGGAGAACCGTCGCGGCCAACTGCTGCAAGGCCTCCTGCCACCAGAGCCGCGGATCACCGACATCCAGGGTCCCCTTCATGCTTTTAATCACCACTTCCCAGTAGGAGGCAACGCTGAGCACATTGGGGCCCGTACTTGCCGCTTTGCGCGCGGAGGGGGAAAGCGTCTCGGGGCTATCAAGCGCCCAGAGTGCGGTGTGCGTGTCAAGCAGGTAAGATTCAGGGATGTGACCGCTCACTGGGCGTTTTTCATTCAATTGTCCTCACCCAGGAGCTCTTCCTCCGTGATGGGATCATCCCAGCCTGGCAGCAGACGGATTCGGCCCTTCATGCCGCCGAGAACAGGCTTGCGGAGCGCAGGGGGCGGTGGAGCGATCTGGGCGACGGGGTGCCCGTGACGGGTGATGATCACCTGTTCGCCGCAGTGCATTGCCCTGATGAGCTGAGGCAGGCGGTTTTTCGCTTCTGCGGTGCTGACTTCCATGTCCCAGATTATAGCCATAAATTATGGCCATATCAAGTAGGTGCTCGGCTGGACTGTCTTATCTAACTTTGACCTCTTTTCCGAAATTTCCGCATCTTCCTTTTCCGGCGAAATCGCCGATGGGCCTAGACTCTTTTGAGAGCCTGATTGACGGAGAAGCACGCAATGGCAACCATCCCCGATCTTCGCCTTGACGCCGGTTTGCCCGCCAACGTCGATGCTGAAAAAACTATTCTTGGCGCTATCCTTTTGGACAACGCCGCCCACGCGGAGGCCGCTGAAAAGCTGGAAGCCGGCGATTTTTCGCTTGAGTCGCATAGCCGCATTTTTCTGCGCATGACGGAGTTGATGGACGCGCAGCGCGCCGTGGACATTGTTACCCTGGCCAACGAGCTGTCGCGTTATAAGGAAGTCGAGTCGGTGGGCGGCGTGGCCTACCTGGCGAGCTTGACGGAGGGCTTGCCGCGACGCCCGGTGATTGACGAGTACATCAGGATCGTCAAGGACAAGAGCCTGCTGCGCAAACTGATGGGCATCTGCTCAATGGCCATCGCGCGCGCTGCCGACCAGAGCGAGACGGCGCTGGACGTGCTCGGGGTGGCTGAAGCGGAGCTGATGAAGGTCACCGAAAAGGGGCTGACAGGCGGGTTTCAGTCGCTCGACCAGATCGTTGCGCACTCCTTCGGTACCATCGACAATTTGTATAAACAGAGCCGTGAAGTTACCGGCCTGGCCACGGGATTCAGGCAGTTGGACATTATGACCAGCGGGCTACAGAAGGGCGAACTGATCATCATTGCGGCGCGGCCTTCGATGGGCAAGACCGCACTGGCCATCAATATCGCTGAGAATGCGGCGGTTACCAGCAAGGCTACGGTGGCCGTGTTCAGCTTGGAAATGAGCAAGGAGTCGCTGTTGCGACGCATGCTGGCCTCGCAGGCGTGGGTGGATCAGCGCAAGCTGCAGACCGGCTTCCTGCTCAAGGAGGACCAGGTCAAGCTGCAGCGAGCGCTGGAGCAACTGGTTGAGTCGCGTCTGTTCATCGACGACACGGCGGGGATTTCGCTGGCGGAGATGAGGGCCAAGTCGCGGCGCCTGAAGCAGACGGCGGGCGGACTTGATTTGATCGTCGTGGACTATTTGCAGCTGATGTCGGCAACACTGTCGGGGGGGAAGAAGGGCTTTGAGAATCGCACACAGGAGGTGTCGGCCATTTCGCGCGGGCTGAAGGCGCTGTCAAAGGAGCTGGAGGTGCCGGTGGTGGCGCTGTCGCAGCTCTCGCGTGCCAGTGAACGGCGCGGCGACGACAAACGACCGATGCTGAGCGATCTGCGCGAATCGGGATCGATTGAGCAGGACGCGGACGTGGTGGCGTTCATCCATCGCGAATCGTATTACAACCGCACCGAGGAGCTGTCGGAGGATGAGAAGGCCAAGTCGGAGATTATTCTGGCCAAGCAGCGCAACGGGCCGACCGGGACGGTGAATTTGAATTTTGTGTCGCGGTTTACGCGGTTTGACGATCCGGATACTACGCACGCCGTGTAAGGTGCGAAGTGAAGTTTTGATTTTCCTAAAGTTGAACTGGAGGGGCGGCGGAGACCAGCCATTGGCGCTCAAACTCTTCCGAGGGTAACGGGCGGCTGTACAAATAGCCCTGAAACGAATGAGTGCCGAGCGTGGTGAGAAATCTCCGCTGCTCTTCGGTTTCAACGCCTTCGGCGATCACCGTTAGTCCCATGGCTCGGCCAAGTGAAATGACGGTTTGGGCGATGGAGGCGCTGGCGACGTCCTCGAGAATGTCCTGAACAAATGCGCGATCGATTTTCAGTTGGTCGAGAGGCAGGTGTTTGAGGTAGGAGAGCGAAGAATATCCGGTGCCGAAATCGTCAAGGGACAGGCTCAGCCCATGCGATCTGAGAGCATTCATCTTGGCAATGACGTCTTGCATGTCGCTGGCCAGCATGCTCTCAGTGAGTTCCAGCTTGAGATTGTTGGGATTCGCTCCGGTTCGAGCGAGCGTAGCCAGAACATGTTCAACGAAGTCCGGCTGGCTGAACTGGCGCGCACTGATGTTCACCGCGATCTGGACGCCACCCAGAAGGTTTCGGTCTGTCCACGCCGCAATTTGATTGCACGCTGTTTCGAGGACCAGGTTTCCTAATGGCAGGATCAGGCCGGTTTCCTCGGCCAGGGGAATGAACTCAAAGGGCGGCACCATGCCGCGAACGGGATGCTTCCAACGGATGAGGGCTTCGGCGCCGATTAAGCCGGTAGGATCAACCTGTGCCTGATAGTAGAGCAAGAACTGACGTGCGATGATGGACTGGCTGAGGTCTTCTTTCATCGCTGCGCGGGCGCTGACGGCTGCCTGCAAGGCGGGTGCAAAAAAGCGAAGCGTATTTCCGCCTGCGTTTTTGGCCTGGGACATGGCGATGCCGGCTTGTTGCAAGACTTCATTCGGACTTTCTCTCTTCTCTCCAAACACGGTGATTCCGATGCTGGCGAAGCTGCGATATTCGTGATCTTCAAGGAGAAACGGCTGGCGAATGGCCTCAAGGATTGTCTCGCCGATGACTCTGGCTTCTTCCGCTGCGTCCTCCGCGCTCTCGCTCAGGCCTTCGAGGATCACAACAAACTCATCCGCTCCGAAACGGGCCACGGTGTCGGCTTCGTGAACGGAAGAGGTTAAACGCTTTGCGAGTTCCTGCAGAAGGAGGTCACCCGCCTGATGGCCAAGGGTTTCGTTTACGTTCTTGAAGTCGTCGAGATCGACGAACAGCACAGCTGTATTGTTCTTGCTCCGCGAGTCGCCGGAAATGGATTGCAGGAGCCGATCGAGCAGCAGGCGACGGTTGGGAATACGAGTGACGCGATCGTAGAATGCTAGGTCCCTTATTTGGTCCTCGGCAGCCTTGGCGTCGGAAATGTCTCGCGTGACACCCAACATGTATGCAATGCCTTCAATCTCAATTACAGATGCCGAGAGCAACGTCCAAAATACCGTGCCGTTCTTATTCCTCAACTGGATTTGTTCATTGTTTATGGTTGAACCCTGGCGCAGTAATTCCACAACATTCTCACGATCCTGGGGATTCACCCAGAAGCCAAGCTCTGTGGATGAATGGCCGACGATCTCATCGCGTTCGGCTCTCATAATCTCGGTAAACGCCTGGTTGACCTCGATGAACTTCCCATTGGAAAGATCGCTGATCGTCAAAGCATCGCGGCTGGTCTGGAAGACGGTGCGGTAGCGCGCCTCACTCTTCTGGAGGGCATCGACTGCCGCGGCCAGACTTTCCTGCGCGGCCTTGGCTTCAGAAATGTCGCGCGTTACAGTGAATGCGCAAGGGGTTCCCTCGATTTCGATGAGGCAACCGGACATAGACCCCCAAAACAACTCGCCATTCTTCTTCCGAAGCCGTGTTTGCTGGTCCTGAAAACTCAAGTTTTGCCGTAGCAATTGTATGAGGCGGTCACGTTCCATCAGGTCTGCCCAAATGCCCAAATCACCCGCGGCGTGACCAACTGCTTCGTCGCGCTGAAATCCCGTCAGATCCAGGAGTGCCTGGTTGACTTCAGTTAATTTTCCGTTCAACAGATTTGTAATACTGAGGGCATCGCGGCTGGTCTGGAAGACGGTGCGGTAGAGGGACTCACTGATCTGCAATGCATTGGTTGCGGTTGCGAGATGCTTCTCGGCGACTTTTCGTTCGTTGATGTCCTGCATGAAGGTGATTAGGTGAAGCGACTCTCCGGCGCGGTCGCGTTGGATTGAGGATGTGAGCTTTACCCAGGTGAGAGTTCCATCCTTGCGCAGATAGGGTTTCTCAAGGCCGGACCGGTTGGCCTCACCTTTGACTAATTGGTCGAAGGCCTCCGTGGTTTCAGAGACATAGTCCGGGGGCGTGAACTGCTGGATCGTCTTGCCCTGGATTTCGTCAATGGGGTAGCCGACAATTTCGGCAAATCGCGCATTGCATCGGAGAATGCGGCCCTCAAATGAGACGTGAAGAATTCCGACTGCGGCCTGATCGAAAGTTGAGCGATACAATTCTTCACTCTCACCGAGCGATTCTTCGGATCGCGCAAGGCTATCGGCCTGAGCGGAGATCCCTCGTGCAAGATACCAGGATAAAGCACCTTCCAAAAACAAAATGAGAAGTCCGATTGTCACCATGGCAGCCGTATAAACGCCAACCGAACTCGCCGCAAGTTCCTCAGCGGCGTGAGCTTCCTGTTTGGCGCGAAGCACAATCTGGTCGACAGCCGCCGCGTGCCGGTCATACAAGGGGTTCATTGTGGATACGAGTAGCGCGCGAGCCTCGTCCACACGGTTTTCATTGACGAGTGCAACAAGCTGGTCGGCTAGTTTGAAATATTCCTGAGCGGTTTCGTGAGCATCGCCGCGCATCATTTCCTTCAGTTGCCCCTCGGGAACGCGCGTCATGTAATCGGCGTATTTGACATCGTAATCGTGCTGGAATGCCTTGAGTTCCGTTTGGTAAAGCAGGCGCGATTGCGGATCGGGCGCATCGACCAGTTTGGCGCAGACGAGGGAGGGCTCAAGGAGGCTCTCCGACGGAGGTACGTAGTCGGCGATCAGGTTGTTGCTCAGTGAGATGGTTTTGTAGAGTGGGCTATTTACCCTGATTTGCAGAAGCGCGGTAGAAGCAACGCCGGCAAAAATCAGCAGGCCACAGGTCCCGATGAAAACGAGCCACCGGAGCTGATAACGGATGCTGTGGGGTTCCTTTGGTTTCGCCGAAGGAATTCGGGTGGCTGCCATGAACCGTGCCTCACCAAGAGACACCTCTGCAAGGTCGATCGGATGCAGTTAGTGGTAGACGAATTGTAGACTTGCGCACAATTGATGGCAATGAGAACGCGCTGCTAGGGCGTGTTGAGAATCATGGCGACGCGGCCGGCGATCAGGTCGCTTGGCGATTCGCCGGGACCGACTTCGATCAGGTCGACGGGGAAGTTGATGTTGTGGGGGCGGAGCACCAGGCGGTTGGCGAGGAAATCTACATAGCGCAGGGTCAGGTGCGCTCCATGGCGCACTGCATACAGGTTCGCCTTGTTGGGCTGGTAGGGCATCAGCGACGTGTAGTGGCGATCGAGGAGCGCGATCCCGTCCGGCAGCACCAGGGGTTCCATGGGCAGGGCGTCCGCTGCCGAGATGCGCACCGCGACAAACCGCTGCCACGCGCGACGGGGGCTGGAACAGCGCGCGCGAAACGACTCGAGGGCGCCCGCCGGCAGGGGAAGGTTGGATTGCACTGAGGACGGGCGAATGAACGGTTCAAAGAGCGCTACGGCGTGAGAGACGATGGGAGCGGAACTCAAGTCTTTGCCGGCCTGCGAAGTCTCAGCCTGATAATGCGCGGGCAATAGATCGGCAGAGGTCAAACGCTGGGCGGCGAGGACCCGATCCAGCGCGTCGAGTGAAAGCTGACGCCGGTTGTGGAGGAAGTTGGAGAGATGGGACTGGCCAAGTCCTGTCTGACGCGCCAGGAGCGACACACTCACCGATCCCCGATCGATCCTGCGCAGCAGTTCCTTGCGCAGACGTTCATGCATCTGTCGAAAATTCATTTGTGGAAAATCCGCCACCAGCAACGGGTCCACCTGAGTCCCCATTTCTTCTGGCAATACGATCCGGGCTGATTGGCCTTCATTCTCAATGCTCGCTCGCTGATTGGAAAGTGCTGGAGCGGGAAACATCTGGGATAGATTGACGCAGGAGAACAGTATGACTAGATTGGGGCTACTTCATCTCGCACTGGCTTGTGGGAATCTTGTCAGAATGCTTCATTGCCGTACGGTTGAGCAGGACGGGACACTATCCTTCTCGGCGGCAAGAGAACAATGACCGTAGGACTGCGGACCAGTCCGGTTATCCCAACCCTGTCCAAGGGCGTCAAGCAGAAACGTTCCGGACAGGACAGTCGAGATCATTCCAGGATCTGCGCGCTATGAACATGACAAAAAACGAGAGAGCACAGGCGGCAATCCCTCATCAGGACACTAGAAACCTGAGTTGCCGAGCACGGCTTTCTTTACCCCGCGGAACAACAACGAAGAACAGAGTCCGTCGGGAAAAGATGCGTACATGGAGATGCAGTCATGGAGTTGCGAGTGCAAATAAAAGTTTGCGAGGGGTGCGGCTGTCTTTGGTACCGCCCCCAAACTCAAGGGAGTGTCTACTGTCTCGGTTGTGAGACAAAACTGAGAGATTTTCCATCGCCGGAGAGTCGAAAGCGTGCTGGGCGGCCGAGACGTAAGCGGCTTATCAGCGTTTGGGCGGTGGCTGAGACAACCGGGGGTGCGCAATGAGCGCAGCACTCCAGTTGCCGTTGATTTTGGGAGCAGCCAGTTTCGATATCGCGTGGCCGGATTTGGAAAGGAAGGAACAACAACGACCACTAGCCAGGCGGAGCGCAACAACGGCGGAGAAGGAGGCTGCAGCGGAACCTGCTGTGAGCACGGCCTTCTACCGGCGGCACACGGAAAAAATGTTGCGGCGTTATTTATACGCCTCAATGCAGGTGGGGCGATCGCCTTCCATTCTGGGCGATCCGGTTGGGCGGGGATGGGTATCAAGCCGGCCAGTCAAGACGTTTGAGGACGCAGTGATCTTCGTTCTTGACGTGGAAGCGTGCCTGGACAAGCTGGGTTCGCTGGACCGCCAGTTGCTGAGCCGGATTGTGCTGCAGGAGTATACCCAGGCAGAGACGGCTTCACTGTTGGGAATGAGCGTGCGAGCGATCTGCTACAAATTCCCGCAGTCGTTGGATCGGTTGACGGAGTTGCTACTGGAATCGGGGTTGCTGGTTTTGCCGCTTTAATTCAAATTGCTTGAGAAGGCATCCGGCAAGCGAGCGCGCAAGGACGCTCTTGCCGGATGCTTTGCATTGGGAGGCATCGCATGCGGACGTCAGTTCCCCTCCGGCAGCGGCGTGACCGGGATGTGGAGCGCGGAGTTGATGCGCGGGAAGAACTCGAAGGCCGCGGCCACGGCGGTGAGCTCTATGATTTCCTGCGTTTTGAAATGCAGGCTGACGGCTGCGAAGGCCGCTTCGTCAATGGCGTGACCCGACACATGAAGCAGGCCGGCATAGCGGAAGCCGGCCTTTTCCTTTTCGGTGAAGGGACCGGACTCGAATGTGTCCGCACTGGTCTGGCCGACGCTGTCGATTTGCTCCGGCGAAGCGCCACGCTGGCCGGCCAGATAACGGTGCGCGCTGATGCAGTAGTCGCAGTTGTTCAGCGAGGCTACGCGCGTGGCAATCAGCTCCTTGTACCAGCCCACCAGAGCGCCCTCAGCCATCAGCGGTTTGAGCAGCGCGGCAGCGCCCAGGGCCAGAGCAGGCACGTTGGCGAGCGCCTTGAACATGTTGGGCACGCAACCGCGTTCAGTATCGAGCTTTTCGTAAAGTGGGGCGAGCTCGGCGGAGATTTGGTCGCGCTCGAGCAGCGGAACGCGGCAATCAGCATCAATTGAGGTCGTCATATTTTCTCCCGTTTCGTCTCCGATAGTTTAAATGCGGAGAGAATGCACAAATGTTCCATTTCCGCACCAGCGCTGAAAACGGGAAATTCAGGAATTGCATCGCACCAATTCAGGAGGATTTCAGTTGAGTTCCTCACCGCCCGGTTCTAGGTTCCAGAGTGTGTGAATCGTTGCAGGCACCATTCTGGAGATCGGGCAAGACTGTGATCGCCGTTGCGACTAAAATTCCGGCAAACGAGAGACGCCACGCAAAGGATCTGACCAGCCGGCTGGCGGAGGTGGCTGCCGGCTATCAGCGGATGCTGGAGCAGAACCCATGTCATCCAGAGGCATTGGTGGGCATCAGTCTTGTTGCGCTGGCCAGCCGCCAGCACGATGCGGCGATCAAAATGGCATTGGCAGCCGTGGATGCAGCTCCGCGGATGGGAACGGCCTGGGTTGCACTGGGTCAGGCCTTGAAGGCCGCCGACCGTTGCGAGGAAGCAGAAGGCGCTTACCGGCAGGCCATCAGCATGGACGGCATGAACGCGCTGGCTCGCATGGGCCTGGGCGAGTTGCAAATGGCTACCGGGCATGCTGACGAAGCTGAGCGCGAGTTTGAATTGGTGCTCAAACGAAAACCGGCGTTAGTTGGCGCGCATCTGGGACTGGGCAATGCGCTGGCTATGATGGGCCGGAATGAGGAGGCGCTGGAGCGATATAAGCAAGCGCTCGCATTGCGTCCAAGATTGCCGGAGGGCGAGTTTGCCGCGGGCTTTGTGCTGGCAAGGATGGGCAGAGTCAAAGAGGCGGAAGTTCGCTACCGTCGGGCGCTGGTGGTGCGACCGGATTTTGCCGCCGCATGGATGAACCTGGGAAGCCTATTGCGCGAGCAGGGCCGCGATCGAGCCGCGGAGGCAGCGTTGCGGCGAGCTGCGGAACTGCGCCCCGATCTGGTTGCAGGGTGGGTCAACCTGGCAATTTTAGAGCGTGAAAGGCGCCGTCCGGACAGAGCGGAAGCCTATCTGCGCAAGGCCTTCGCGCTCAATCCTGCGCAGGTAGAGACCCATATTGCATGGTGCCAGTTTCGCGCGGCTGAAAAGGATCTGGCAGGCGCCTGGGGCTGGCTTCGCTGGGCTCTTGCGCGCGATCCCGCACACGCGGAAGCTGCGAACATGCGGGGAATCCTGCTTCATACGGAGGGGCGATTCGATGAGGCAGTGGAGGCCTTCGAGAGAGCGGAGGGTCTGGGCAATCGGCCTGCCGCTTCGAATCGCGGAAACTCGCTACTGGATTTGAGTCGGATGAACGAAGCGCTGCGCGCCCATGAGATGGCCGTCGAGCGCGATACCTCGCACCCCGGCGCTCGATACAACCTTGCCTTGACGCAATTGCGGCTGGGCGACTGGGAGCAGGGCTGGCCCAACTACGAGGCGCGCTGGCGCTTTCGCGAGGTCCATTCGAAGCCGCGAAGATTTAGCCAGCCGCGATGGCAGGGCGAACCGCTTGATGGCCGCAGGGTGCTACTACACGCCGAGCAGGGGCTTGGCGACACCATTCAATTCTGCCGTTATGCCACGCTGGTAGCGGCGCGCGGCGGCGTGCCTGTTCTTCAAGTCCAGCCCGCGGCCGAGCCGCTGATGCGCTCGCTTGCGGTGGTGCGAGCAGGGTTCGCGCAGACCTCGCAACTGGGCGCGGAGCTGCCGGAATTCGATCTGGAGTGCCCACTGATGAGCTTGCCTGCAGTCTTCCAAACTACAGTGGAGACGGTGCCTTGGCCGGGAGCGTATCTGGGAGCCGATCCGGAACTGGTCCTTCAAAAGCGGCTGCCGTTTACATGCAATGATGCAGGGCCGCACCGCGCTGTCCGTTCTTCCAAACGGGCATTGCGCGTTGGCCTGGCCTGGGCGGGCAATCCCCGCTACAAGGCGGACAGCAAGCGGTCAATGTCATTGACCAACCTGCTGCCGCTGCTGCGCGCGGACGGCGTCACCTGGATTTCGCTGCAGAAGGGACCAGGAACAGACCAGTTGGCGGCCCTTCCCGGCGATATCTTTATCTGGGACGGGTCGAGCGGCGACAAGAACCTGGCGGAAACGGCGGCGCTGTTGGCGATCCTCGACCTGGTCATTACTACGGACACATCGATTGCGCACCTGGCCGGGGCCATGGGCAAGCCTGTTTGGATTCTCCTGCCTTATCTGAGCGACTGGCGATGGATGCAGCAGATCGAGACCACCCCTTGGTATCCGACGGCCCGGCTTTTTCGACAAAGTTCGCCCGGCGATTGGGCTGGGGTGGTGAATCGCGTAAGCTCGGAGCTGGCTGCGTTCCCCCGTCTTCTCCTAATCCCGCGACCCCGGCCTCGGTACGAGAGGCTTCCGATCAGGATCGGCCTTGGCAAAGCAAGCTGATTGGCCATGGTGTTGTTACAATCGCGGCGTGGCGAAATCACTCAAAATTACGCTCCTCAAACACACAAACTCATTTCAGACCGCAACGGGGAAACTATGAATCGTTTGGGAACTCACTTGGCATTTGCCGCGCTGGTGTGCGGCGGCTGGACGGCAATGGCTCAGCAGAAGGCGCCGTACCTCGACCCGAGCTTGGCTCCGGAACAGCGCGCAGCCGACCTGGTGCACCGCATGACACTCGAAGAGAAGGCCAGCCAACTCGTCAACCAGGCACGTGCTGTGCCGCGATTGAATGTCCCTGCCTACGATTGGTGGAGCGAGGCGCTGCATGGCGTTGTTGCCGGCGGAACGACAGAGTTCCCGGAACCCATTGCACTTGGCGCCACTTTCGATCCCGAAGCGATTCATAAAATGGCGGTCGTGATCAGCACCGAGGGCCGCATCAAGCATGTGCAGGCGGTGAAGGCCAACGGTGGCTACAGCGGTTTCTTCCAGGGCCTCGACTTCTGGGCGCCCAACATCAACATCTTTCGCGATCCCCGCTGGGGCCGGGGCCAGGAGACCTACGGCGAGGACCCATTCCTCACCGCGCGCATGGGCGTTGCTTTCGTCACCGGCATGCAGGGCGACGATCCGAAGCACTATCGCACCATCTCCACACCCAAGCACTACGCGGTGCACAGCGGTCCCGAGCCTACGCGCCACGTGGACGACGTAATCGTGAGCAAGCACGACGAGCTCGATACATATCTGCCTGCGTTCCGCGCGGCAGTGACGGAGGCACAAGCCGGTTCCGTGATGTGCGCATATAACGACGTCAATGGCGAACCGGCCTGTGCGAGTGAGTTTCTGCTACAGAATCAACTGCGCGGCAAGTGGAACTTCAAAGGTTACGTTGTCTCCGACTGCGGCGCGGTCATCGACATCTATCGGAATCATCACTATCAGCCGACGCAGCCGCAGGCATCCGCAACCAGTCTTCAGCGCGGAATGGACAATGAGTGCGTCGACGGCGGATTCAAGGTGAAGGACGATCACGACTATAAGCCGTACATCGATGCAGTCAAGCAGGGTTTCCTCAAAGAAAGCGATATCGACATCGCGCTGGTTCGCTTGTTTACCGCACGCATGAAGCTGGGTATGTTTGATCCGCCGGAGATGGACCCCTATTCCAAAATTGATGAAAGCCTGCTGGACAGCGCTGACCATCGCGCGATGGCGCGCAAGATCGCCGACGAATCCATGGTGCTGCTGAAGAACGATGGCACGCTGCCGCTCAAGACAAGAGGTATCAAGATCGCTGTCATCGGACCGCTGGCAGATCGAACCAAGGTGCTGCTTGGCAACTATAACGGCACTCCAACGCATACTGTGTCCATTCTCGAGGGGCTGCGCAAGGAGTTTACGGGCGCGACAATCAGTTACGTCTCAGGCACACAGTTTCTCAGTCACGACGCCGATCCGGTCCCGGCATCGGCGTTCACGTCCGGCGGCAAGCCCGGCATCGTGATCAGCTACTCAAAGCTTGACATGACCGACATCAACCGCCCTGAGGCAACCAAGCCGCTGGCGCAAGGCACTGCGCTCGCGGTGGATGCGTCTGCCCAACCCATACCGCAGGAGGTTGCCAGCGTACACCCGCTTTCGATCAACTGGGACGGGAATCTCACAGCTCCGGAGACGGGCGACTACAATCTCGGCATCAAGGCCAACGGCAGGTTCCGCATCCGGCTTGATGGCAAGAACGTCACGAACGCGTGGAGCGGCGAGCCGGCGGAGGCCAGGCTGGGGCGCGTTCATCTCGAGGCGGGTCGGCCCATGGCTCTGCACGTCGAGTACACACCGCCGGAAAATGGAACGCCCAATGCAACCCTGGTCTGGAAGAAGATAGACCTCACTCCGCAACCCGAGGCTATAGCGGCAGCAAAAAGCGCCGACGTCGTGATTGCCGTGCTGGGTATCAGCAGCGAGCTTGAGGGAGAGGAGATGCAGGTGAGCGAGCCGGGCTTCAAGGGCGGCGATCGCACCAGCATCGATTTGCCCAAGCCGGAAGAAGACCTGCTCGAACAAGTTGCGGCCACGGGCAAGCCGGTCGTTCTCGTTCTCACCAACGGAAGCGCGCTGGCGGTGAACTGGGCCAACGATCATGTCAATGCCATCGTCGATGCGTGGTATTCGGGCGAAGAAGGCGGGACCGCCGTCGCCGAGACGCTCTCCGGCAAGAACAATCCCGCCGGCCGCCTGCCTGTGACGTTCTATAAGGGCGTCGACCAGCTTCCGCCCTTCGAGAGCTATGCCATGAAGGGCCGCACCTATCGCTATTTCGAAGGCAAGCCGCTCTATCCATTCGGCTACGGCCTCAGCTATACAACATTCTCGTATTCAAATCTCACGCTGCCGGCAAGCGCGGTCGCCGCGGGCCAGCCTCTCACCGCCGATGTCACTGTGACCAACACGGGCAAACGCGCCGGTGATGAAGTGGCGCAGCTCTATCTGAGCTTTCCGGATGAGCCTGGTGCGCCGCTACACGCGTTGCGCTCTTTCCAGCGCGTGCACCTCGAACCCGGCCAGTCGCAAATGGTGCATTTTGACCTCAAGCCACGCGACCTGGGCATGGTCACGTTAGCCGGCGAGCCCGTCATTCACGAGGGCAAGTACTCCGTGTCCGTCGGTGGCGGCCAGCCCAACACCGGCGCGCCGTCCATTGCGGGGACCTTCGAGGTGAAGGGCAGCATCGTGTTGCCGGAATAACCGAAACAGCGGCCTTGGCACGACCCGGAAATGGGCTTCGAAAAAAGTCCAAAATAGTTCTTGACTTCCGAAACTCTATAAAATAGAGTACTCCATAACAGAGACAACTCTGGAGATTCACGAAGCATCCGAGGAGGATTCCAATGACCGAGAACATGGAAGGACTTGAGCTGAGGGACAGGCTGAACCTGATCGAGAACATGATCGCCGAAGGCCGGCGGAGAACTGAAAAGTGGGGCTGGACTTTTCTTTTGTGGGGGGTGGCCTATTACGTTGCCATAGCCTGGTCAACCCTGGGGCATAGCAATCTTGCGTGGCCGGTAACCATGGTTGCGGCGGCTGTGCTGACGGCTGTTTTTGCCAGCCGCAATTCGAGCAAGGGTCCGGAGACGACCATTGGGCGCGCCATGATGGCCATCTGGGCGGGAATGGGAATCTCCACATTCATCGTGATGCTGTCGGTTGGGATCAGCGGGAGGATGGATCTGCACATCGCGGTGGCCTTCATCGGGGCGATGCTCGGCGCTGCCAATTTCACGTCAAGCATCATTTTGAAATGGAAGATGCAATTTGCCTGCGCGCTGATGTGGTTGACGGCCGGAGCGGCTTCCTGCTTTCTCACAGAGAACCAGGCGGGCATCCTGTTTCTGGTTGCGATTTTCTTCTGCCAGATCGTCTTCGGGATCTATGGAATGATCGCCGATTCGCGCAAGCAGAAGGTGAACGGCGCCGGACAAGGGGTCTCCCATGCCTGAGCTGCCGGAACTGAATCCCGTCATTCACGGGAAGCTGCGTCTGGCTTTGCTATCGCTGCTCACCGGCGTCGAGGAGGCGGAGTTTACCTGGTTGCGCGTCAAGACCGGTTCCACCGACGGCAACCTCGGCGCGCAGCTCCTGAAGCTCGAAGAGGCCGGCTACGTTACCGTGGAGAAGAAGTTTGTCCAGCGCAAGCCGCAGACGCTTTACCGCATGACGGAAGCCGGCCGCCAGGCGCTGACAGACTATGTGCAGGCGTTGAAACAGTTGCTCGGAGCTGCAATCGAAAGCTAGGCATGAGCCTTCAACCCTGGGGATGGAGGCTCTTGCGGACTCGCTCCATGATGCCGAGGTAGTAGGCGAGGTTGTGGATGGAATTCAGCGTGCCGGACAGCGCTTCGCCGGCTTGCATCAGGTGGCGCAGATAGGCGCGTGAGTAGCGGCGGCAGACCATGCAGTCGCAATTCGGGTCGGGCGGGCCTTGGTCTTCAGCGTATTTTTTGCCCTTGATGTTGAGGCGGCCTTCACTGGTGAAGAGCAGGCCGTGACGTGCGGCGCGAGTGGGCAGCACGCAGTCCATCATGTCCACGCCCATGCGGGCGTACTGCTCAATCTCGTCCGGGTAGCCCACGCCCATCACGTAGCGCGGCTTGTCTTTGGGCAGCAGGGGCAGGACCTCGGAGATCATTTCCAGGGTCAAGTCGCGCGGCTCGCCTACGCTGAGACCGCCGATGGCATAGCCGTCAAAATCCATTTCGATAAGGCGCTCGGCGCTCTGACGGCGCAGGTCGCGATACATGCCGCCCTGGACTATTCCGAAGAGGCTTTGTGTTGAGTCGTTCCCCGGTCCCCAAGTGCTAGGGACCGGGGGCTCCCGCAGTTCATTGTGCCAGGGAACCTCTTCGCGGTGGGCGCGGAAGTGATCGAGGGAACGGCGTGCCCAGGCCATGGTGAGGCGCAGGCTTTCTTCGGCGCGTGCGCGGTCGGCGGGGTATTCGGTGCACTCGTCGAAGGCCATGCAGATGTCCGCGCCGAGAGCGATCTGGACATCCATGGAATGCTCGGGCGTGAAGAAGTGGCTGCTGCCGTCGAGATGCGAGCGGAAGCGGACGCCTTCATCGGTGACCTTGCGGAGCTGGCTGAGCGAGAAGACCTGGAAGCCGCCCGAATCGGTGAGCAGGCCGTGCGGCCAACTGATGAGTTTGTGCAGGCCGCCCATGCGGCGGATGGGCTCGTGGCCGGGGCGCAGGTAGAGGTGGTACGTGTTGCCGAGAATGATTTCGGCGCCGAGGGTTTCAAGCACGTCCTGGGGAACGGCCTTGACCGTGCCGGCGGTGCCGACGGGCATGAAGACCGGCGTCTGGACGGTCCGGTGAGGCAGATGGAGCTGGGCGCGGCGTCCGCCGGGCTCGGTCTGGTTGAGGATGTTGAAGGTCAGGGGCACTTCATGATTCTACGGGTGCCGGGTAAGCGGAGTTTGCCGCGCTTCGCGCGTGTTGGCGGGGTTAGCGAAATTAGCCGCCTGCGGTGCGGCAGATACTCGCGGGAGGCTCGCAATGGCATGGCTGCTTACCGCCCCAGTTGCAGTATCGGAGATGCGCCCGGTCTATTTCGTCGGACATCCGCCCGGTCTGTACCATTGCTACCCCCCTCCCCCCCCTTAGATAGAAGTGTTTTGTTTTCATGCGATTACACTGTAAGCATGACATAACAAAGGAGTTATTTTCAGACATAAGAAAACAAAAGAGTTGCGAGTGAACTTCGAATTTGTTGTCCCACATTGCAAGATGATCTTGCGGCGACCACCGGCTCAGAAATCAGCTAGTTTCATTGTGCGCCAGGAGGAGGAAATTATCGGCAAAAGTGCGGGAAGTTTTTCGGCTTTTTGCGAAGGGCTCGCGGCTGAAGCCGGATCAATGCCGGCCGGGATTCAGGGGCCTTTGACCCACGGTTTGGGTACCCCGTTCCTGCTCCCTACGTACCACCTGCGGTGGGGCAGACTGTTTTCTCAATTCATCAATACGGTTTGATTCGGACGATCGAGGGAGAACGTCGGAATCTCAATATCAAAGCGCTCACCGGTCTCGCTTTCCATTTGGTAAGCGCCGCCCATCATGCCGGACGGCGTGTTGAGAGGCGCGCCGCTTGTATATTCAAAACTCTCTCCCGGCTTGAGGACCGGTTGCTCCCCGACGACACCTGGCCCTTTGACCTCGGTCAAATCGCCACGCGCGTTTGTAATCATCCAGTGCCGGCTCAGCAACTGCACCGTTTCGCGGCCCTGATTTTCGATGATGACTCTATAGGCCCAAAAATACTGCGAGCTTTCCGGCGATGATCTCGCTTCAAGATAAGTTGGCTGAACGCTCACTGCTATTTCTCTTGTGTTTGCCGTATAGGGTGCCCAATTTGCCATAGAGAGAGCTTAAAACAAACTGGTGGGCGGAGCTAGCCCGGCATCGGCAATTCCCTGGGAACCAGAACAAGATCCTGCTTCCAGGCACAAACTCGCAGGGGCGCCTGATTTTGCCATCATCAGCCGACCATTTCCGGCAGGAAGAAAGGTAGGATGATTCTGAGGTGGCGAAATGAGGATTGCAGTGGGAGTGATGGTGCTGGCGGCGGCTTCAGCATGCGCGTTTGCGCAGGATGCGTCGAACCCAGTGGTGGCGAGCGCGAAGGAGATCTTTCAGCGCCAGTCCGGCTATATGATCGCCGCGGCCGAGCAGATGCCGGCGGACAAATACGGATATCGTCCGACACCGGATCAGTGGACGTATGGGAAGATTGTCTCGCATGTCATTCAGGGGAATTTTGGTGTGTGCGGCATGCTCTCGGGGGACGGCCCCGGCACCGGGCCGGCGGTCACGGACGCGACGCCCAAGGACCAAATGGCGCCGATTCTCAAGCAGTCGTTCGAGACTTGCCAGAAGGCACTGGATGGACTGCAGGACTCGAGCCTGGGCGGAACGATCACCTATTTCCGAGGAGCGAAGAAGCCGCGTGCACGCGCGCTCGTCGAGCTGATTGCCGACCTTGAGGACCACTACTCGCAGATGGCGAGCTATCTGCGAATGAACGGAATGCTTCCACCTTCTGCTAAGAAGTAGGGGCGATTCGATTGCTGTACGTTACTTTCCAGGTCCCCAGTTGCTCAGCATGCTCTGGAGATCTCATCGGGTGCCACCAGCCGTGGTGCTCGGAGATCCGAAAAGCAACCGCAGGTCCTTCGACTCCCTTCGGTCGCTCAGGATGACAGATTTTTTCTAAGCAGCAGGTCCCCTTCGACGTCGCTCAGGGCGGGCTTTCGACTCCCCATTCAATTCGCTCAGGGTCGTTCAGGATGACAGATTTTATTTTTAGTTGAGTAATTATTGGTTGAGATGTTATTTGGCGGTTGCGCCGAAGCGGAGTAAAAAGCCGGCGCGGGCTACTCTTGGCATGCCTAGCGTTGTCGTCGGGGTCTTGGAGTCTTCGATCTGGCGGTTGAGGAGGTTTTCTCCGGCGGCGAAGAACTGGAACCTGCTGCCGATGTCGTGAGAGGCGTAGGCGTCGAGGCGGAAGTATCCGTGGAGGAGATAGGCGTTGGCGTCGTCGTCAAATTGATGGCCGCTCATGCGGCCTTGAATGGTGAGATTGCCGAGCCTGGGGCGATAGGCGCGCACGTTCATGGTGGCCAGGTTGCGGGCGACCTCGGGAATCCAGTTGCCGACCAACGCGGGGGTCTGGCTGTCATTGGTCACGACGGCGTGGGCGTACTGATAACCGCCGTCGATAGCCAACCAATGGAGCGGGGTCAGTTCGTAGTCGATGGAGACGCCGCGCGATTCGATCTGGCCGAGGTTTTCACGCATGAGCATGATCGGCGACGAGGTGGGATTGGAGGTGACCGCGTCGATGGGGCGGTTGACCTGGGTGAGGAAGTAGCTGGTGCGGACGCTGCCCCAGCGCCACTCCGTAGCGAGGCCGGTTTCCCAGCCGGTGGCGCGCTCGCTGAGCAGGTTGCCGTTGGGCAGGGTGAGCTGGTTGCCGACTTGCGTCGAGCGGTAAAGTTCATTGGCGGTGGGCGCGCGAAAGGCACGGAATGCCGATGCGGATAGCACCCAGTGGTCTTTAATCTTGCGCGAAAGGCCGATGCGCGGATCGAAGAATCGCTGATCGAACTGCGGCGGCTGCGCGGAGGCCAGGGTCCAGGCTGAGCCGTTCCATTGAAGCTTTTGGCCGTCGTAGTTCTGGAACCAGTCGAAGCGGCCGGATGCGGTTACGGTCCAACTTTTGTGGACAGCCATTCCTTCGGCGTAAACGCCTGAGTCGCGCTGGTGGTCGTGGAGGTTGGTCAGCGTTGTCCCAGTGCCCAGGCTCTGTTCGCGATCCCAGACGCGGACGTCGTGGGTATCGGCTCCGGCGACGAAGAGCAGGCCCGCGCCGAGGGGCTGATTCCAGTGCGTGGCTGCGCCGAGTTCATTGTTGGGTGTTAGGGAAAACTTGGATGGGTTTTCACCGCAGCGGTAGGAGCAGGAGGGAGAAGCGGAAGTGGGCAGGTTGGAGATGCTGGAAAAGGTCTGGCGAAAATGGTCGGTTGATCCATAGAGACGAAGCGCTAGGGTGGCGTTGCGCGGAGCGTTCCAATCGCCGCCCGTGGCGTAGCGCCAGAGACGGGTCCCATTGGTCTGGAATGGAGTGCCGTTGTTGCGCGCCTCGTTGAAGCCGCTGGCGCGGACGAAGACGCGGAATGGGTCGTGATCGCGCTCGGCGAGAAGCAGTCCGTTCTGGCTGTGAACGTTGCTGGGGATGTCGACGGGGCCGCGCTGCGCGGGCGACTCCTGAATGTAGCCATCGGTGCCAATGACGCCGCCCGAGGCGAGTGCGCCCCAGGGACCGCGTTTGGTCTGAAGCAGCAGGCTGTCGTCATAGGTGTTTTGTGCGCCGTAACTCGAACGGAGCTCGGCCTGGTTGGTGGTGGGGTGGACGGGGACTACCGTGACCACGCCGCCGATGGCGCTGGAGCCGTAGAGGTCGCTGGCGCCGCCGCGGAGGAGCTCGATGCGCTGCATGGCCAGCTCCGGCGGTTCAAGCCAGTGGATGGTTCCGGCAAAGGCGTCGTTGAGAGGGACGTCATCCTCGGCGAAGAGGGTGCGGCTGGCGGAGGTGGAACCGAGCGCGCGCAGGCTCATTCCCTGCGAGGAGGGGTTGGCGACCAGCGAGCTCGATCGGCGGAAAAGCTCAAGGCCGGGAAGCTGGCGCAGCTCGTCATCGAGGGTGGGCGCGGCGGTGTTGCTGAGCGCCTTTTGCGTGAGCAGGCGGGTGGCTACGGGGCTCTCGAGAGAGCCGAGCGGCGCGCGATAGGCGGTGACCATGACCTGTTCCGCGCTGCCCGAGGGGTGGAGTTGGATGACGATGCTTGACGTGAAGCGAACCGTTTCTTCGTCAAATCCCGGCGCCGAGATGCGCAACTGGCAGGGACCCAGGCACTGGATATTCATCTGTCCGTTGTCGCCGGTGCGTCCGCGGAGGTTGCCGGCGAAGTCTCGAGCGATGGCTCCTGGCAGCGCTGCGCCGCGGCTGTCGGTAACCGAAACCGTGAATGTGACGGCTACATTTTCCGCGGACGCTGAAGGAACTTGAGCGCTAGGCCGCGCCGGGGCCAGAAGCATCCCGGTCAGCGCCAGCGCGCCAAACCTTACTTTCCACCTGCCAAAACTGGCTTTCCACTCGAACCACGGCATTTCTTGCGCTTTCAGAAACCAATTGGAGTGCCTGGAGCAATTGTCCCACGGTTTTTCCGCTGATTGGGTCGACGACTGACGGTGCGATTTCATTGATCGGAATGAGGACGAAGGCTCGTTGAGCCAGTCGCGGATGGGGAATCACAAGCCCGGTCTCACTGATTTTGACGTTGCCGAAGAGCAAAATGTCGAGATCGAGGGTGCGGGGGCCATTGTGGAAGCTGGAGGCTCGGTCGCGGCCGAAATCCTGTTCAATCAAGAGCAGGCTGTCGAGGAGCGCGCGCGGGGCGAGGTCGGTTTCGAGGGCGACCACAGCATTCACGAAGCGCGGTTGCGCGGCGAAGCCTACTGGCTCGGTGGAGTAGAGCGAGGATTTTGCTAAGACACGGCCCAGGGATTCGAGGCGCTCGGCTGCAGCGGCGAGCGTGGCTTCAGGCGGGCCGGCGGGGCTGGCGAGGTTTGCGCCCATTCCGATGTAGGCCGTCTGCATGAGTCCAGAGTATCGCGAGCAGGCTCACGTTCGTGGTCTCGAAGATCAGGCGTGGAGTTCGAGTCAATCCTCGCGCAAGGCTTCCATCGGTTGGATGGAGGCGGCTTTGCGCGCGGGCAGGAACGCCGCTGTAAGTCCGATCATGGTGAGCGCCAACGCTACGGCAGCATAAGTCCAGACGTCGACGGGCTGCACCTGGTAGAGGAAGCTTTTGACCAGGCGGCCGCAGGCGAAGGCCATAATGAGACCGACGCCGAGGCCGGCGCCAACCAGCACCGACCCCCGACGGAGAATCAATTGAGCAACGCTGGAGCGAGTTGCGCCCAGCGCCATGCGGACGCCGATTTCTCGACGGCGATAGCTGACAAGTTGAGAGAGCACGCCGTAGAGGCCGGCGAAGACCATGGCGACGGCGAGGCCGGCGAAGGAGCCGACGAGATATAGGCTCAGACGCTGGCTGAAGGTATTTTTCTCCACCGCTTCCTGCATGGTTTGAAAACTATCCAGTGCGAAGCCCGACGCGTTCTGGTGAAAGACGGAGCGCATCTCCGCCTCCACTGGAATGTTTCCCCTGGTCTTGACCACGAAGTTGACCATGGTCTTCAACAGCGCCTGATAGAAGAGCGAGGTGGTGGGGATCTGCTGCTCAGGGACAAAGAGCATCGGGTCAGTGGCGCCACCGACGCTGTTCCCGACCTGATCTCCGAGCACGCCGACGATGGTGTAGGGCTTGATCATCCCGGTATCTTTTCCGCCGAGGTCGAGCCGCTTGCCGAGCGGGTCATTGCCGGGGAAATACTTCTTTGCCAGCGCCTCGTTGATCACGACGACGAATGGAGTGGTGGCCGCATCGCTGTCGCCAATCATGCGTCCCTGGACAACGGGAGTGCCCATGGCGTGAGCGTAGTCGCCACTGACGGCGGTGATATTCGCTTGCGGCCTGTGTGTCTTATCCGTTGGATGGTCGACCACGGTGAAGTTCGTGCCTACATTAAAGCCCGATAACGGGGGCGCAGTGATGAGCGCGGCGCCCTCCACTCCCGGCACCTGGCGAATGCGCTGAAGAATCGGTTCGTAGACCAGTGTGGCAACGGAGATGGGCGCATTGGCTGTGTCTTCTGAAACAGCCATTGCGGAGAAACCGGCGGCATCGGCGGGCATGGCGGTGAAGTTGGTCACGTGCGCTGTCTCAAAGCCGAGGTGCGATTGCTCCAGATTCCAGAGCGTGTGAAACAGCAGGCCGGTTCCAACCAGGAGAAGGGTGGACAGGGCGACTTCACCGGCGACCAGGGCACCACTCAGCCTGCCGCTGACGGAGCGCGAACCGATGCCGCGCGAGGCTGCCTGCAATGCAGCCTGCGGATTGGCGCGTGCCACCAGGAGCGCGGGAAGCAGAGACGAAAGCACGGTGGTCACGATGGCGATAGCGGCGAGAACGAGCACGATGGTCCAGTGAATCGCGATGGCGTCGGGGCGGGGAAGAGTTCCATCCGGCAGCTTGCTGACGGCCACCATGGCCAGTTGGGCGAGCGCCACACCGAGCCCGCAACCGAGCAGGCTGAGCGTCATGCCCTCGGCCAGCATCTGGCGGATGAGGCGCATGCGGGTAGCGCCGAGGGCTGCGCGGACTGCGAATTCCTGCTGGCGGCCAAGGCAGCGCGCGATCAGCAAATTTGAGACGTTGCCGCAGGCAATGAGCAGCACCAGTGCGAGGGCGCCGAAGAGAGCAAACAGGACCGGGCGGATTGGACCAGTGATTGCTTCCTGGTAGAGTCCAGTCTGGAAGTTAATGGCGGATTCGTCGCTGGTTCTGGGGATGTGCGCGGCGATTGCTTTGAGTTCCTGTTGAAGTTGCGCGAGGGTCACGCCAGGGCGAAGTGCGCCGACCATATTGAAGAAGTCATATCCGCGCCCATTCAGCATTTCCGGCGTTGGCTGCAAAGGAAGCCAGAGCCCCTTGCTCATGTCCGCGCCCATCGACTCGGGAAAACGGAAGGAAACCGGCATGACGCCAACGACGGTGCGGAATTCTCCACCGATTTTCACAGCCTTTCCAACGATGGCCGGGTCGGCATGAAAGCTTGCGCGCCACAACCTCTCTGACAGCAGCACGACCTTCGGTCCGTCGGAGATGCCTTCAGAATCGATAAACGTGCGGCCCAGCAAAGGCTGCGCTCCGAGCATTGAAAAGAGATTGGTGGTGACGCGCGGCGCCGCTACGCTGACCGAGCCATCCTGGCTCTCTATCACGGCGCCGTCTTCTGAGTATCCGGCGGTATCGCTGAGCAGTTTCGATTGGGAGCGGACGTCGCGATAGTTAAGCCAGGAGGTTGCAGACGGGCCTGGTTTTTCGCTTGCGGAAGCGACGTAGACCAAGCGGTCGGAGTGGAGGTAGGGCAGGGGGCGCAGCAGTACGCTCTCAATCACGGTGAAGATGGCCGTGTTTGCGCCGACGCCGAGCGCCAGGGTGAGAATGGCAAGGAGCGCCAAGCCCGGAGTCTTGCGCAATTGACGAACGGCATAGCGAAAGTCGTAGAAAAACCTCTGCATAGGAACCTCCAAAACAGACCATCGTGTGCTGTCCTTGGAGCATTCCGCTCGCCACAATTTGACTGTGCCTAAACTCCATATTCTCAAGCAATTTCGCGCTCATGGGAATATGAATGGCCGATTGCATTTGTCCGGAATTGAAAGAACGTGTTCGCAATCGAACAGCGATTCTGCGTGGATGGTTGGCCACGGCAGGTATGTTGGGAGGGCTTCGCCGTGCGCTATCTGCTAGCATCCCTGTTGGAGACTTTTCCAAATGGAAGCCCTTACCAGCGCGGGCCTTGGCGCCCGCCGCAATGAAGACATCGCACTCGATCTGCTGAAGTTTGTAGCCGGCACGACCGGCGTGGGCCGCGCTACGGTGCCCTCTACGGGATTCAGCGGCTCGGCCGGCCCCAAGCCTGACGAACATGTAACCCAGCTGCTTGAGCTCTATAGCCGCTGCCTGAAGGCAGTTGAAGGCAGTGCGCCCGAGCCGGGGGCAGCAGCATAGGCGGCGAACCCATTCTGCGGGTCGCCGTTGCCGGAGCCGGTGCTTTTGGCCGCAACCACCTCCGCGTCTACCGCGAACTGGAAACTGCCGGCCTGGGGGTTGCCCTGGTTGCAGCCGTCGAACCGGACGCCGCGCGTGCCGCCGAAGCCGCAGCGCAGTACTCAATCCCTGTCTTTGCAAGTGTGGACGAATTGCTGGCTGCCGATCTAAAGGTGGATGCGGCAACTGTGGCCGTTCCTACCGTTCATCATCACGCGGTAGCTTCGGCGCTGCTGGATGCGGGACTCGATCTGCTGGTGGAAAAGCCGCTGGCGGCGAAGCTGACTGAAGCAGACGAACTGATTGCGCTTGCGGACAAGGGCAAGCGAATTCTGCAACCGGGTCACCTGGAGCGATTCAATCCGGCGGTGCTGGCCATTCAGCCGCAACTGCGCAGGCCGATGTTTTTTGAGGCGCACCGGCTGTCGATTTTCACGCCGCGCTCGCTGGATGTGGACGTGGTGCTGGACCTGATGATTCACGACCTGGACATCGTGCTCACCTTTGCCAACTCACCGGTTCGCGAAGTGCGGGCCGTGGGGCTGCCGATTCTTTCGCCGAAGGTGGATATCGCCAATGTGCGCGTGGAGTTTGAATCGGGCTGCGTGGCGAATTTTACTGCCTCGCGGGTTTCGACGGAGCGAGTGCGCAAGCTGCGTTTCTTTGAGCCGCGGCAGTATGTGTCGATTGATTACGCGCGCCGCGATTTGCTGGTGATTCGCGTGGAGAATGGAGCGGGGAAGGCTTCGCCGGCCGATTTAATTCAGTCACTGCCGCCGCATGTTGCCGCGCTGCTGCCGCCGGGAATTGCTGAGGGAATTGCGTCGGGAAAGATCGACCTCAGCAAGATTGATCCGGCAATGATTGCGCAGTTTGCTGTGATGGCAAAGATTGATCCGGCGGTGATTGCACAGTTCACAAAACCTGCAAAGGACAGCACAGAAGAATCGAAGGCGGGCTTGAGTTTTTCAAAGCCGGTTGTCACGCCGGGAGAGCCGCTGCGGTTGGAGATTGAGTCGTTCCTTGAGGCGGTGCGAACGCGGCGTGAGCCGCGAGTGACGGCACGGCAGGGACGGAATGCGCTGGCGCTGGCTTTGGAAATTCAGGCTGCGATGGAAGCGCACGCGCATCGCGCCGGGCTTGAGGATTTCTTCGCACCCGGCGCATAGAGGAAGCTATTCCATTCCGCATCCCTGGCAGAGTGGAACTATCACGCCAATCGTCAATCGGTTGTCACCCTGGAGCGGCGACTCGAAAGGGAAGCGGCGCTGAAACTCAACATAGGGAGACGCGTGGCCCCATCCGGTATCCGATATCAAGAGCAACATCACCTTGGCGCTGCTATAGCCTCCGAATGCGCCGTTCCCCGCGCGATAACCCACTCCCGGCTCGCCATATAGCTTGAGGTATTTCCTCTTCTGGTTCAACTGCGGCCCTGGCACCCGGAACAGCGGCAGCACCGCCGAGCCTTCCGTGGAGAATCCGTTGTTTCCCTGGATGCGATCGTATTGCAGGTCGAGCGTAAAAGCTCCGCCGAGCTTGACGCCGGCAAATTCGACGGGTTGATGCGCGGAGTCGAGCCCGCCGCCTGTGCCCGCCGCCATGATCAAGTTGAGAAATCCTTTTGACATGTCGATGGGCTCCACACGCACCGCGCGAATCTCCTCGCGATCGAACATCAGGTAAGAGCTTTTCTTTGCCAGCGAAGCCAAACCGCGGGGTACAACCTGGCAGAAAAGCTCATCACTTTCGACACGCACGAAAACACAACGCGTCCATTGCTGCGTCTCCACCGAAATCACCGTGTAGGGCTTGATTCTTGCAATGGCGTCCCAGTTCAATGTCTGTGCGGCAACATTTGAGACGGCCATGAGCGATGCCAAGAGAACGAGAACG
This sequence comes from Occallatibacter sp., assembly GCA_050013695.1. Taxonomy (GTDB): domain Bacteria; phylum Acidobacteriota; class Terriglobia; order Terriglobales; family Acidobacteriaceae; genus Telmatobacter. The sequence goes on along the minus strand of JBEKET010000007.1, from coordinate 83,889 downwards.
AAATGGTGTTTTTTCATGACCGCATGCTAACGGCGCGGTGGCTGGGAATTCCGGTTGGCTGGGACACTTTCGCAAGCGTCACAGCCAATCGGGGGAGCGGCAGGCACCAAAACGTCGCTTGATTCGTTTTGCATGCGCCCTTCCTCAGTCTTGATTCGCGTTCCATGGCGTGAGGCGCGGAATCCAACGTGGAACATGCGTGCAAAAAATGGAGTACTCGTCGGGAAATGTTCGGCGGAGCGTTGGCTCTTCATAGGTCAACACGAATAGGTGAGTCACGAGCCACGCACACATTGCGTAAATGAAAATGTGCATATCGCCGAAGAAAAGCGCCTGGCCGAGAATCAGCGACACAACTGCAACATACATCGGGTTGCGGACGAAACGATATGACCCGGTAACCACAAGATGCTTCGTTGGAAGGATGGGCGCGGGGGTGCCGAGTCCCTTGAGCGCGAAACGCAAAAATGTCTCTATCAGAATGATGAGGCCCGCAGCCATCAAGAGAATGCCGAGCGCGCGCAGTGCAGTAAAGCCGAAGAACGGCGCGTGAAAACGCCACTTACCGATCAACAACGGTACGAGTCCTGCAACTGTTCCCGGAGCAACGAAGAAAAAGGCGGCTGATCCTAGAGCAGCCAGCCAGCGTGTCTTACGGTCAACGGTGTCCATCTTTTCTCCTGCGATCTGGAACCAGTTTTTGTGGTTTCTATCTACACTTACGGGACCGGAGGAGGAAAGGTTACATCGGAGAGGCCATGACTTGCTGTGATGATCTATTGGGCTGGGGCCGGCGTCGGCTTATCCGCCACAGCTTTCATCTTGACATAGACGCCATTCGTCCACCCGAAGCCGATCACGTTTTCCTTGTACCCAGTGGTTACCTGAACGTTCGCGTTGCCTGAGACTACGTTATATTTTTCGCGTATGGTGCCATCGTTCGCGAAACCGGCGTCGACCGTGGCATCGAAATGCCGTGCGATGCGCGCGGCCTCGGCATGATAGCCGAATGTGTCGAGGCCCGCGACAGCGATCCAGTTCGTGGGCGCCCAGCCATAGGGTTCATCCCATTGCATGCCGGAATTGAAGTTACTCATGGATAGCCCGCCGGGGCGCTCGAATAGGTTGAGCTGGCTGACGATCTGAGTGGCTTGTTCGCGCAATGCGACGCCGGCCCATAAAGGGTAGAGGGATGTTATATAGGCATAAGTTGATGCTTTGGCGTGAACAAAGTCCCAGTCTGCAAATACGCCCTCTTTGGGCCGCCAGAGATAGCGCTGCATTGCGGTGGCGCGGGCCTTGGCGCGACGATCCCATTTCGCGGCGTCTTCCGGATTGGCGAGCAGGTGGGCAAAGTGCTCCAGGTCGCGCTCATAGCGGTAGAGCAGGCTGTTGAGGCACACGGGCGCGTAGTGATGCGTGGCGCCGGAGAAGGGGCCGAAACGAAAACTGGGATCGAAACCGGATTCACGCATGGCACGATCGCCGAGATAGAAGTCGCGGCTCAGGCGGAAACCGGCGGCCCACGCCCGCATGCACACTACGCTTGAGTGGACATCGCAACTGGTGAGCTTGAGGCGCGCGGCTTCTGCCGCATCGGGATGCTCGGAACCCTTGATCAGAAAGCCGTCGCCGCCTTCCTTAGGGTGCGCGACCAGCCAGCGGATGACATCGGAATAATAGGTGCTGTCGTCGGCCATTTCAGGAACGGGGCCGACGCCGTAATCGAAGTAGCGCGCGAGGCCGGTCATGCCCGCTTTGTGCTCAGGGCGCATCCAGGTGGAGTAGTCTTTTTGCGCAAGGATGTAAGCGCGTTCAAGCCAGGCACGGGCTTCGATCCGGCCGGCGGGAGTGGCGGGAAAGCTGGCGGGATTCTCATACACCGCACGTATCATCGATGTTAGGAACGGCGGCTGCGAGCGGGTGAGGTAGTAAGTGCGGTTGGCGTTGAGCACGGCCCCATAATGCTCAATTTCAAACAGGAAGTTATCGACGATGCCTTTGGCCAGCGCACCGCGGTGATCGGCTTCCAATCCGATAACAATGAAGTAACTATCCCAGCCATACATCTCATTGAAGCGTCCGCCGGGAACGACGTAGGGATTGGGAAGATAGAGCAGTCCGGCGGCGCGTAACTCTTCAGGGCGCACGTCGCCCAACTTTTCAATGCGCCGAGGCAACGTAATCACGCGCACATGGCATTGCTGGGCCAGGTTGGCTAACTCGGGTGGGGCGGTTAATTCCGCAGGAAGATAGAGCACCGGGTCGGCGGTGACCTTGGTGTCTGCGAGGGTGTGACAATCAGGCGGGGTTGGAGTAAGGGAGCGGGTCAAAGTATCCCATGCGCCGTGAATGTATGCGAGTGTGGCGGCCGGATCGGGCTGGGCCAATTCGCTTGGCTGCGCAGGAGCAGGCTTGGCTGCCGCATCCTGAGCCTGAACGACTGGAGTTGCGATTGCGGCTACAACAAAAAATAACAAGCGAAACAGTTTCATGAATGCTCCAACGGAATCCGTTGCGAATTTCTGGAGTTTAACGCACCGGACATCTATTTCGCACATGCCGGGAACAGTTCTTGCCGGCGCGGTGTCTACAGATAGCACAGTGGTTCCGATTGGGAGAAGCGAAGTACCGGGGTCCCCAACCGCAGGTCAGCGTGGTTGGGTTGGTAGAGGGCCTTGAACGCTGTTCTCCGCGCCTGTTGCTGATGTAGGGCGCGCAGAGCGGCCTGCTCCTCTGCGCTTGTAATGCCCTCTGCGCTTTCGAAAAACTCCCGGACGGCGCGGCTGAATCTTGATTCCCGGGAGGCAGGCCATGTTTGAAGACTCCACTTTTGAATCCACTGGCAGAATCCGTACACGCAGCCGCCGCTGGATGATCGCGGCATTCGCAATCAACGGCTCCATTGTGCTGGTGTTGATTCTGATTCCGCTCATTGACCCGCAGGCGTTGCCGCGCGTGGACATGCCGTGGTTGATTGAAGCGCCACCGCCGCCGCCGGCGGCTGCGCCAAATCAGCCGGTTCCTCAGCCGGCACATGCTGCGCAGGGCGGAGGAAACTATGCGCCGACGGTCATCCTGGCGCCGACTACAATTCTGGATCACATCGGAAGGGACAGTGGACCCGCTCTGCCGCCAGGCGACGCAGTTCCAGGTTCTGACGGTCCCCTCGGCACACCGGGTGGCGTGCCCAACGGATTTCCGGTTCAGCATAACGCGCCGGTTGTAGTTCTGGCGCAGAAAGGGCCGGTGCGCTTGCCTTCCACGATGGTTGAGGGAATGCTGATTCACAAGACCATCCCGGTGTATCCGTCCATCGGCATTGCGATTCACCAGGAGGGCACGGTGGTTTTGCAGGCGACTATTTCCAAGGCTGGGACGATTGAGAATCTGCGCGTGCTGAGCGGTCCGCCGATCTTGCGGCAGGCGGCTGTGGATGCCGTGGCGACGTGGCGTTATCGCCCATATTTGCTGAACGACCAGCCGGTTGAGGTGGAGACTACCGTCAACGTCGTTTTCACGATGGGGCGGTGAGGTTTGGGCGGAAGATTTATGTGCTGTGGTGAGGGTTGGGAAAATGCGTCGCGCGGTTCTCGTAGCGGCCCTACGGGACGCTCAGTCGAATTTGGCGCGAGTACCCAGGACGTCTCCTTCGCTCTGCTCGGCTCTGGCCTGGGCTATTCTCGTGCCTCCCTACGGGAGACTTTTATCCGCCGGCTAGTTTTTCGCGGGTCAGCTCGTTCCATGTGGCAATGGATTCTGGCATGGGCGGGCTGACTGCGCCGGGGGCGATGGGGGCGATGACTTTTTGCGGGTCGATGATGCCGGTTGAGTCGCGCAGAATGCCTTTGACCCAGCCGACGGCGGCGAGGCCTTCCTTGCCGGTGAAGGTTTGTTCGATGTAGAACCAGCGCTCGTCCCAGCAGACCAGGCGGGAGGTGAGATCGAAGGCGGAGAACAGAGGAAGGGAACGGCGGTAGGTGATCCAGACCGCGCCGACCAGCGGTTGCCAGCGCTTGCGGACGATATGGGTGAGAATGCCGGTGCGGGCGAGGAGGTGGGTGCGGGCGTAGTCCATGATGTTGAGGTAGCGCGCGTTGTTGAGGTGGAAGTTGAGGTCGATGTCGTTGGGCCAGACGCGCATGCGGATGCGGTCTTCGTCGAGGAGGGCGAGCGGCGGCAGCGGGCGCAGATGCTGGCGGATGGCGAGCGCCGGGATGCGGACGAAGCTGATGAAGTGGGACAGGGGGTTCCTCGGGCGGTGCTGGAAGTAGTCTAGAAGAGAGTGTGTGTTCGGGATGCTCCTATAGCAGCGCATCGACCTCGCGTTCTTCAGTAGATCTCACGGCCGGATTTCATCCGGAGTGTCGAGCGCCCAGTTGGCAGCCCGTAAAACCAAGCCTCGTCCTTTGGGGGTTGTGGCAGGTTTCCAGACACTAATTCAATGATTGCGCGGCCCAGTTCAATGACTGGAGCGGTGAGGATTTCCGATTCACCACGTGTGCTGATATGAAGGTCGCCCACCAATTCCCAGCTGGCGATTTCTTCGGATGATATCGACATCCGAGTTGCAAGCTTTTTGCAGGCTTCTTCTGACAGCTCTATGAAAATCTGCCGCTGCGCGCTTGACCACTGCTCTTTGAGGGTGAGTCCAAACTCTGTGATCGCAGCTTGGGCGCGCCAATCGGAGACCGCTTCCGATAGCCAGGCTTCGCCTGCGTGTTCGCTTGCTTCTGCCTCATCGACAAGGTATTTCAGAAAAACTCCGGCGGCCACGTCGTAAACCCAAAAAAGTCGTCCGTCGAATTCGAGACTCTTCGTTTTGGTCATGGCATCTCCAAAGCCCGGCGGCTTGATATTTAAACTGCGCAATCCTAGCATAGCCTTCCTTTTCGAGGGCCACCTGATTGGCGCGGGTAGAGGTTTATCGGTGACAATCATTGCTGTGATGAAAACACTTTCGCGTCGCGAATTTCTTGTTGCCGCTTCCGCTGCAACCGTTGCTACTGTCGCTGTTCCTACCTTTGCAGCAGGGCCCGCTGCGAAAGGGCGTCAACGGGTTTTCATCGGGTCGGGAACGGCGGATGGGATTCTGGCTTTTGATTGGGACTCGGAAACCGGAGAACTGACGCCGGATGGGGTTGCGGCGAGGATTCCGACTATCGATTGGATTACTTATTCGCCGGGGCGGGAGTTTATTTATGCCGCGTCCGAGGTCGACTCCTTCAATGAAAAGCCTACAGGCGCTGTGGCCAGCTTCAGTGTTCCGCACGGCAAGCTGGCTCCGCTTTCGGCGCAGAATTCTGCGAGTAAAGGGACATGCCACGTGGCACTCGACCACACGGGCCGCGTGCTGCTGGCTGCCGACTACGGCGGCGGATCGGCGTCGAGCTACCTGGTGACCGACGGCAAGTTGAGCCCGGTTGTATGGAGCGAACACTACACGGCGCACGGGCCGAATACTGAAAGACAGGAAGCGGCGCATGCGCACTTTGCTTCGTTCTCGCCGGACAACCGGTTCGCTTATTTCAACGACCTGGGCGGGGACTGTATCCATATATACAGGCTGAATACGGAGACGGCGGTGCTGACGCCTGCCGGGACGTATCATTCCGCGCCGGGAGCGGGGCCGCGTACGCTGCACTTCCATCCCAATGGGCACACGGCTTACTCGATGAATGAACTGGACTCGACGGTGGACGTGCTGGAGTGGCATAAGACCGATGGCAACCTGTCAGTGATGACGACGATTCACCTGCTGCCTGCGGGATATACCGGCGACACGCATGGGTGCGACACCGTGATTTCAAAGGATGGCAGGTTTGTCTATTTTGCGAATCGCGGGAATAACTCGATCTACATGTTTCACGCGGATTGGAATACGGGCGCGCTGACGCTGGGCGGGCGGTACGATTGCGGCGGGAAAACTCCGCGGAATTTCACGCTCGACCCGACGGAGCGCTGGATGCTGGTGGCGAACCAGGTATCGAGTAACTTGAGCGTGTTCGCGCGGAACGCTGAGACCGGAGAACTGTCCAAGGATGGGAAGAGCGTGGCGGCGGCTACGCCGATGTGTATCTTGTTTTGACAGGGAACAGGGAACAGGGAACAGGGAACAGAGAACAGGGAATAGGGAACAGGGAACGATCTCGAAGTTCTGTCATCAGAAGCCCGAAGTGCAACCGCAGGTCCCCTTCGACTCCGTATTACGCAAAAAGCGCGTAATACTCCGCTCAGGATGACAGCTTTTTCTTAGGATGAGAGCGTTTATCTTGGGATGACAGCTTATTTCTAATACGAACATTGGAGAACGTCGCATTTGTCCCTTTTGCCTAAGTCACCTAATGCCAAGTCCCTGTTTTTACGCCCCCACCAGCGCGGGGCTGCGGAGGGATTCGCTGTGGATGGCTGCTGTCACGATTTCTTCGGCGGGCTCGTTCATGGGGACGTGGGCCAGTTCCCAGGCTGAGCGGTCCTTGAGCAGGCGCGAAACCAGAGCGGTATGCATGGCATGTCCGGCTCGCTCGGCTACGACATGGCCCTCAATGCGCCGGCCGGCCAGGGCCAGATCGCCGATCAGGTCGAGGACCTTGTGGCGCACGTACTCGTCGTCAAAACGCAGCGGGCCGTTTTCGGGGCCATCGGGGTTCAGAATGATGGCGCTCTCGGGGCCTGCGCCGCGGATCAACCCCATATCGCGCAACCGCTTTTCGTCTGATTTGTAGCCGAAGGTGCGGGCCGGGGCGATGAAGGTGCCGTAGGTTTCAGCGGCGAGGTCAATGCAGGCTTTCTGATGGCCGATGGGGGCGGGGAAGTCGATGGCGTATTCAATTTTGTAGCCGGAGCCGGGATAGACGCCGATAAACTTGTCGCCGTCGCGCACCTCAATGGCGCGCAGTACGCGGATGGTCTCGCGGCGCCGGCGCTGGGTGCGGATGCCTGTGGAGAGAAAGGCGCGCACGTAGGGCTCGGCGCTGCCATCCAGGATGGGCAACTCCAGGTTATCCAACTCCACGATCACGTTGTCGATGCCCATTCCGATGAGAGCTGACAGCAGGTGCTCAGTGGTTTGGATGAGGACGCCCTGGCGCATGAGGCTGGTGGCGTAGCTGACTTTGGCCACGTTGCGGCCAGTGGCGGGAATCTCAAAGTCGTCCAGGTCGGTGCGGCGGAAGACGATGCCAGAGCCGGCCGGTGCGGGCAAAAGCCGCATGGTGACCGGCGCGCCTGAATGAAGTCCGACCCCGGTAAATTCCAAAGGCTCAACGATCGTTTGTTCCAGGTGAGCTGAATGTCCCAAATACAATCTCCAGCGGTGCAAAAAGGGGGCGTACTCAATAGATTAGACGGGAAGTCTCATCTCGATTGTGTGGTATTTTAGCCACACTATGCGACCTCCAGGCCACTTTTGAAGCAGGGAACGGGGGAACAGGGAACAAGGGAACTAGGGACTAGGGAATAGAAAAGCCCGCCTGCGGTGCCGTTGATGCGCCTGTTCTCAAATCGGTAATCTTTGAAGGACCCGAATCGGGCGGTGGGAGCTTGGTTAACTATCGTAGAATCAAGGGGTCGCTTGGTTTTGTCCCATACGGTTCTCTGAAAGGCTCACGGATGTTCGCTGCGCTCGATTCTTCCATTCCCATGCGCGCCCTGCTGGCGGGAGCACGGCGCAAGCAGGCTTCACTTGTCGAACTGACTGAAAAGCTGGTGCGCCTGGAGTCGCCATCCGATGATAAAGCGGCCGTGGACGCCTGCATTGAAATGGCCGCGGAACACGCCAAAGGCCTGGGAGGGCGGGTGAAGCTGCATCGCCAGCGCGCGATTGGGAATGTGCTGGAGGCGCGGTTTGGGCCGAAGGGGAAGGCCGGTTCAGCGAAGCCTGCTTTGCTACTCGGCCACCTGGACACGGTTTGGCCCATCGGCACCCTGAAAACGATGCCCTGCCGGGTGGGTGAAGGGCGACTTTGGGGGCCCGGCACGCTGGACATGAAGGCCGGGGTCGCAATGGCCTTCACCGCTATCGAGATGCTGTCGGAAGCTGGGCTTTTGCAGCGAGAGATTGTGCTGCTTTTGAACACCGATGAGGAGATGGGCAGCACGATTTCGCGGCCGATTACCGAGCGGCTGGCTGCCGAGAGCTCGGCTGTTTTTGTGCTGGAGCCGGGGCAGGGGTTGGCCTACAAGACAGCGCGCAAGGGGACCGGCAACTGGCGCATCGAGATTGAGGGCGTGGCTGCCCATGCCGGCGTGGATTTTGAGAAGGGTGCGAGCGCTATCCGCGAATTGGCCCGCGTGGTGGAGACGGTGAGCGGCTGGACTGATCTCAAGCGCGGGCTGACGGTGAGCGTGGGCCTGGTGGGCGGCGGTTCGAAGACGAATGTGATTCCCGCCGAGGCCTGGGCCGAAGTGGATGTGCGAATCGTGCGCAGTTCCGACGGGCCGCGTATTGAGCGAAGATTTGCGGGCCTGAAGCCGGTGGACAAACGCTGCACTCTGGCCGTTAGAGGCGGCATCAACCGTCCGCCGATGGAGCGCAGCAGGGGAACCGTGAAGCTCTATCGCCAGGCCAGAAGCCTCGCCGCAGAGCTGGGCTTTGTGCTGGATGAGGCGGCTACGGGAGGCGGTTCCGATGGGAATTTTACGGCCGCGCTCGGCATTCCTACACTGGATGGCATGGGAGCGGTGGGGGAGGGTGCGCATGCGCGGCACGAATCGATTGTGCTGGAGCATCTTGCGCCGAGGACGGCGTTGCTGGCTGGGATGCTTACGGGTGGTTTAAGTAGTTCACCAGGAAGAAGTAGCCTGCGGTGAGGAAGCCGATGATGGCGACCGCCCAGCGCATCACCCGCTGGTTGACCCTGCGGCTGTAGTGCGCGCCCAGGTAGCCGCCCATCGCCGCCATGATGGCCATGATCACGCAGAACTGCCAGGCCACGCGGCCCGCCGTAATGAAGAGAATTGCCGGAATGCCGATGGAGACGGCCGCGGTGACTACCTTGAGCGCGTTCATCTCGTGGATATCGTGGACGCCGCAGATGCCGAACAGGGCCATGACCAAGAAGCCGCCGCCGGCGCCGAAGTACCCCACGTATACGCTGACAATCGCCATGCCGAGGATCAGCGATTTGTTGTAGCGTTTCCCGCCTGAGAGTCCGGCCAGCCACTTTCCCAGGGGAAAGCTGAGCACAAACAGGACCGCCGCAAACAGCAGCAGCCAGGGCAGCATCTCGCGGAACCTCTTGTTGCCGGTGTGAATGAGCAGCAATCCGCCGATTTCGCCGCCCACCCCGGACGCAATCGCCAGCGGCAGCAGGGTCCATCCGTGACCGCGCAGTTGCTTGCGAAAGGCGACCAGCGAGGACAACTGCCCCGGCCAGAGAGCAACAGTATTTGTGGCCTGAGCGGAGACGGCGCCTACGCCTGCGGCTGCGGTTGAGGCCATCAGCGCGGGCAGGGACAGAAACGATCCCCCGCCGGCAATGGTGTTGAGCACGCCCGCGAAGAACGAGGCGACAGGGAGCCAGAGAATGTGGAGGAGATGCATCAGGAAGGTGGCCTGTAATTACTTTAAAGCATTGCGTATAAAGATGTATAAGGGGTTTCTGCGCTGGGCTGATGCTTTGGCCGGGTGAGATTCCATACCGCCCCCGCATGCGCTGAGGGCCGGGTCTGCTGATAAACTCCCGTCAAGAACATTTGGAGCTTGAATCCACAATGAAACACACTGCTCTGCTTCTCCTTATAGCGGCTGCTACGGTTGCCGCGAGTGCTCAAACAACTCCAGCCAAACCGGCTACCACCTCTTCAACGGCTGCCAAGCCGGCGACCGGGACGCATACTGCCACGGCGACAGGGATCAAACTGCCTCCGGGAGTGCCGCCGGCGAAAGGCATCCTGAAGTCCGCGTTTACTTTGAAGTACCAGGACATCAAGATCGGCACGGGCACCGTTGCCGAGCCCAACAAAATGTACAAAGTCCATTACACCGGCTGGTTGGCGGACACGGGAGCCAAGTTTGATTCTTCCTATGATCATCCCGGGCAGCCGATCAAGGACAAGGACGGCAAACCGGTGCTGGGTGACGATGGAAAGCCCAAGGTGGGCGATCCCCAGCCGTTCCAGTTTCCTCAGGGAGCGAGGCAGGTGATGCCGGGCTTTGACCAGGGGTTTGACGGCATGAAGATCGGCGGTAAACGCAGGCTCTTCATTCCCTGGCAACTGGCGTACGGCACGCAAGGGCGTAAAGGACCGGATGCGGCGCACCCCGGAATTCCACCCAAGGCCGATCTCATTTTTGACGTTGAGTTGTTGGAAGTAACCGAGATACCGCAGCAGCCGATGCGCCCGGGAATGCCGCCGGGGGCACGCATGCCTCCGGGGATGACGCCGCGTCCGCCGACAGGTGCCGCGCCGGGTGCGCCTGGAGCAGTTCATACGGCACCGCCAACTGCGACTCCGCCGGTTCCCGCGCCGGCACCGGCTCAGGGTGCGCCCGCTCCGGCAAAGCCTGCTACACCGACAGCGCCAGCCACCCCGCCAACGACGCCGCCAACCACGGCTCCGACCACGACTCCGCAGCCCCAGAAATAGGGCTTGCGTTTCGCTGATGCGGTTTTCTTGAGGGCGAGATCAGGCCGCGCTGGAGGGCAACTCCGGCGTGGCCGCGATCAGTTGACGCGTGTAGGCTTTCTGCGGACGGTCGCACAGCGAGACGGCTTCGCCCGCTTCGACCAGGCGGCCGCGTTCCATGACTGCGATGCGCGTGCTCAGATAGCGCACCAGCGGCATGGAGTGCGAGATGAACAGGTAGGTCAGGCCGTGTTCACTCTGCAAGCGCCGCAGCAGGTTCACAATCTGCGCGCCAACGCTTACATCGAGAGCTGAAACCGGCTCATCCAGGATCAGTAGCTTCGGCCGGAGCGCGAGCGCGCGGGCAATGTTGATGCGCTGGTGCTGTCCGCCGGAAAACTCGTGCGGATGCCGCAAGAGAGCCGATTCGTCCAGGCCAACTTCGGCAAGCAGTTCGATGGCCTTGCGGCGCAGGCCTGCGCGATCTGTCTTGAGTCCCGTTTCATTGCGGTGGATCAGCAGCGGCTCGGTGACGATATCGAAAACATTCATGCGCGGGTTCAGAGCGGCGTAGGGATCCTGAAAGACCGGCTGCATCTGGCGGCGCAGGTGGTGCAATTCGGAGTGTGAAGCGCGCGCTACTTCTGTGCCGTTCACGCGCACCGAGCCGCGGCTGGGCGCAACCAGTCCGAGAATCATCCGAGCCAGCGTGGTTTTGCCGGAGCCGGATTCACCGACTAGGCCAAGCGTCTCGCCGGGCGCGATGGCCAGCGAAACATTCTCGACTACATGCTGCAACTCGGTGCGCAGTCCCGTCCGCCGGGGATAACTCTTCCAGACCGCGTCGACTTCAACCAGCGCCATGCCCTCATGTTATACGGCGGCAAAGAGAATTCATTTTCCGTTGAGAATTTCGCGGATATAATTCCGGCACCGTTGCAGATTCGTTTTCAAATGCACCGAATCACTGCTGGGACAAATTCAAAAAAGCCATCAGGAAAGAGGACACCCCCATGTCTACCACCGGATTCACGTTTGCCAACCCGACTTATACCGCGGATAACTTCGTGACTTACAGCGCGGGCCAGATTGCAGCCGATTCGGCACTGCAAGAGTTGCAGGAGATTGAGCCGATACCGGCGCCGCGCGTTGAGCCGCCGGCGATGGACCTGGGCTCGGTGCTGCCGGCCGCGGCAATTGCGCAGATCGCAGCTTCGAAGCAACTGGTTTTTCATTCCATCGGCGATTCGGGCGGCGTGGTGCGAGCTGAGCCGCAGTTGGCTGTTGCTGACGGCCTGTGCGCCGATCTCAAGGGAAAGACATACGCGACCGGGCTGCCCGCGTTCTGCTTTCACCTGGGCGACGTTGTCTACTACTTCGGCCAGGAGACCTATTACCCCGAGCAGTTTTACGATCCTTATCGCAACTACGATGCGCCCATCTTCGCGATTCCCGGAAATCATGACGGGGTGATGTATAGCAAGGAGCCGGCGAGTTACTCGCTGCAACCGTTTGTCGAGAATTTTTGTACGGATACGCCGCAACCTAGTGCGCCGGGCTTTTCGCGCACGACGATGACCCAGCCGGGGGTTTATTTCACGTTGACCGCTCCGTTTGCGCGCATCAGCGGGTTGTATTCAAACACGGGCGAGAGCGTGGGCGTGCTGAGCAATGCGCAGATCGGCGATAGCCAGATTACGTTTCTCAGCCAGCAACTTTCAGCGGCCCTGGCGGCACGAGCAGCCGAGCCCGACCAGCCGCAAGCGCTGATTATTGCTGTGCATCATCCGCCATTCACGGGGAGCGATCAGCATTTTCCCAGCGTGGCAATGTTGCAGCAGATCGATACGTGCTGCGAGCAGGCGGGTATATGGCCAGACCTAATTCTCAGCGGACATGCGCATCTTTACGAGCGCTACACGCGGGTGATGAAGGCGGATGGGTGGCAGATTCCGTGCGTGGTGGCGGGCAACGGCGGCTACTACAACCTGACCAAGCTCAAGTCGACAGCGGCCGGAGCAAAGCCGACGGCCGGAAAACATTCAGAGTCTGACGGGCTGGGCAATACGGTGAACCTGGATCAATTCAACGATACGAGCTACGGCTATCTGCGCATCACTGTGAGCGCGGCGACGATTGTGGTGGAAGCGTTGGGTGTGAGCGAGACTGCGCCAACGGCGACGCCCACGGTTCTCGATCAGTTCACGGTGAACCTGGCGAATCACACAGTAACAACCTAGCGCCAGCTAATCGAGTTTGGGATGTTGCTTGTGAAAGTCGGTGGCTTGCTGATAGGCGGCGCCGAATGCGGCGAGTATCGCGTCTTGATAATGGCCGGCGAGGAACGTGAGTGACACCGGGGTGCCGGGGCCGCCAATGTTGTCGTCGTCTCCGTCATCGATTTTCGGCGGCGGGGGTGCGTCCGCGCCACGGAATCCGTTGGGCACAATCAGCGCAGGATGACCGGTGAGATTGGTGACCACAAGCTGCTCGCCGTTGGTGGGTGTGACGATGATGTCCACCTGTTCAAAGAGCGCTGAAACCTGCTGTATGGCGAGCGTTCGCGCGCGGTTGGCCTGGATGTATTCAACCGCGGGATAGAAACGGGCCACGCGGAAGTTGTTGGGCCAGTCGAAGGGGCTCTGCTCGGTGAGCAGGCTGTCGCGGCCGGACATGGTGAGGTCGTCGAACGCGGCGGCAGCTTCGGCTTCGAGCAGCGGCACCATGTTGCCGTAGGGCAGCTTGGGCAACTCGACAGGGATGAGGTTGATGCCCATGGCGCGCAGTTTGTCGAGGGCGGCCAGGTCGTATTTGCGATCATAGTCGCTACGGGCGCGGCCGGTTTTCATGCGGCCAATGCGCTGTTCGCGCTTCTTCTTGTCGTCGTCGGTTTCGTTGGGCAGCGCTTCGGGCAGCTTGAGCGGCTCGGGTGCGTCGAATTCACTTTTCAAAAAGCCGATGCGGAGTTTTTTCCAATCGAGAGTTGGATCCCAATGGTAGTGTGCGGGCCACGCAGCCGTATCTTTTCCGTCGGGGCCGTGAATGGCTTCGATCACCAGCGCGCAATCTTCAGCTGAACGCGCGATGGGACCGAGCTTGTCCATGGTCCAACTGAGCGCCATGGCGCCGGTGCGCGGGACAAGGCCAAAAGTGGGACGAAGGCCGGTGTCGCCGCAGCGCGTGGATGGCGAAGAGATGGAGCCGAGCGTTTCCGATCCAATGGCGAAGGGCACGCAACCCGCGGCGACTGCGCTGGCAGGGCCTGCCGAAGAGCCGCTCGAACCTTGCTTGGTGTTCCATGGATTGCGCGTGCGGCCGCCGAACCACTTGTCTCCCATGGCCAGCGCACCGAGAGTAAATTTGCCGATGAGGATTGCGCCGGCTTCATCGAGACGCTGCACTACGGTTGCGTCTTCATCGATGGTCTGGTGCTCGAAGCCGCCAGCGCCCCAGGTGGTTGGATAGCCTTTCACTGCAAGCAGATCTTTTGCGCCCCAGGGGATGCCGTGGAGTGGGCCGCGATATTTGCCCGCGGCAATTTCCGCGTCGGCGGCTTTGGCCTGGGCGAGAGCGCGCTCTTCAGTGAGGTTGATGACGAAGCGGAGCCTGGGATCGAGGCGCTTGATGCGGGCGAGAAACATCTGGGTGAGCGCAAGGGCGGTGATCTTCTGACTCTTGAGCAGACTGGCAAGGTCACTCGCAGTGGCGAAGGCCAACTCCTCGATTTTGGAGGGAGCGATGACGCTCGGGTCGGGAGCCCAACTGCCTGGAGCCTTCAACTCGGGGACCACAGTCCTATGGAGTTTGGGCGCGGGCTGCGGATGAAACACGAAGGCTGGTGCGACGGAGTTGGGAATCTTGAGCGCGCGGATCGGCTCATACGCTCCGCGCATCTGATTGAGCCCATCGAGCATCATCTTTTTCTGATCCGCGGTAAACGGACCTACGCCCGCGAGCTCTGACGCCTGGTCAATCATCTCCGGCGTAATCTTTGGCAGCTCGGCTTTCTTGTCCTTCGAACCAGGCTCCTGCGCGTCGGATTGCGCGGCCAGAGTGTAGAGAATGCCGGGGAGCAGAGCGGACGTGATGCCCGCGCGGGCGCAAGCTGCGAGAAAACCTCTGCGATCAAGAGTCAGGGAGGGAGTCATGGATGAGTGTCCTTTTGGGGAGAAAGATCCTTTCGGAAACTATAGCTGATCCGGTTGGCTGATTTGCGGCGATTCGGCTACTTTGCGGCGGGTGTCAGCTTGAGTGCGTAGGCGTAGGTGCATGGAGTGCCGGTGGGCAGAGTTACTTCGAGCGCATCGGCTCCTTGCGTCCATGTCACTTTCTGCGTTGAGCCGAGTAACTCGACTGAACCTATAGGAATGGTGCTGCCTTCATGCGCCCAACCCAGTGAATGGATTGTCGCCTTGCCATCCGCAGGGCAGGCCATGCCGATGGCATAAACCACTGGCCCTTTCGCGGTGAATCGGAAATCTTCAGCGGTGTATGGCTTTGTGTCGGTGTCGTGGAAGGCGCCGGCTTTCACTTGCGTGGGGCCTTCGCCGAAGGTCTTCCACGGCGTGGTCCCGTAGATGGCATCGCCGTTGACCTTGAGCCACGCGCCCATGGTGAGCAGGGTGTTGCGGACTTCGTCGGGAATGGTGCCGTCGGAGCGCGGTCCGAAGTTCAAAAGCAGGTTGCCATTTTTGCTTACGATGTCGACGAGTTGGCGGATAAGGAAATCAGGCGGCTTGAACGTGTCGTGCTCGATGTAGCCCCAGCTTGCATTGCTGATGGAGGTGTCGGTCTGCCAGTGGTCGGCCACGATGTGATCCTGCTGGCCGCGCTCGAAGTCGCGCACGCCGGCCTTCCAGTTGAGCGAATAGTCTTTGAAGTCGATGACACCGGTGTAGCCGTGGGCTACGGCGAAGTTCAAATAAAAAGCAGCGAACCGAGTGACGTTGGGACGATAATTCGGCTGGCCGATCCACCAGTCGAAGTAGACAATTTCGGGCTTGTACTTCTCGACGAGTTCGGTGTCGCGGGCCAGCCAGTCGCGGGCAAACTCGGGGCTGACGTAGGTCCAGTCGTCTTCCAGGCCCGATCCGCCGCCGCCGGGAGAAGAGATCCATTCATGCGCCGGCCCGTAGAGCGAGGCGTATTTGGGATCGTTCACGTCGGAGCGGATAGTGCGCCCGCCGTCAAAAAAGAAGTTATGTTCGGCGCGATGCGAACTTAGACCGAAGTGAAGGCCCTGGGCACGAATGGCCGCTGCTAACTCGCCGAGCGTGTCGCGCTTGGGGCCCATCTTGACGACGGTCCAATCGGATAGGCCGGAGTTATACATCGAGAAGCCATCATGATGTTCGGCAACCGGGACCACATATTGCGCACCTGAATCCTTGAAGAGCTTGGCCCACGCAGCGGCGTCAAAGTGTTCGGCGCGGAAGAGGGGAATCAAATCCTTGTAGCCCTTGGCGCCCTTTTCTGCCGGATCGTTTGAGGCGAAGTGCTGGTGAAAGTTTTTGTAGGCGCCATCACTGGGCCGATACATGTTGCGCGGATACCACTCGTTCTCCGCTGCCGGAACCGAGTAGACGCCCCAGTGAATGAAGATGCCGAATTTGGCGTCCTTGTACCACTGCGGCTGCTGGTATTTCTCGAGCGTAGCCCAGTCCGCGCGATAGGGACCGTCGTTTTCCTGCTTCAGTTCATCGGCCAGCAGGCGGTTGCGTTCAGCGTCATATTTTGACACCGACTGTTGCCATTCGCGATCGATTTCCGCTGCCGATTTCACGCCTTGAGTGGGCGCAAGAGGGTCAACACTTGGGGATTGCGGAAAAAGCAACGGCGCGGATAAGAGCAGGGCGCTGACAACCAAATAAAGTGGATTTCTCATAAGCGCGAATCGTAAATTGCTGTAGCGTTGAATTGCAAACGTTTTCTCGAGTTTCAATAAGGTTAAGGAACGCATGCGGATCATCTCAGCATCTACTTATCCCGGGGTTCACTTATACTCAAGTCCATTCAACCGTTGTCAGGCGAGAAAGACGGCACCGCGTACCTAGCACCAGGACTGGATACCAGCATTCGCATGAATACCTTCTTGTCGCGGCGAGTTGCTTCTTGCGGCTCATCACAGCCTGTGCAATATCATCCAGGTCGCTGCGCAGACTTGGACCTACTTCGTTTTATTTTCTTTTTGATGGTATTCGGCGCCCACACAAATCCATTCACGCATTTGGGATGGGTGGTTAGCGCGGGCGGGGACGGAGTTTGCTTCTTCTTCATGCTGAGTGCGTTCCTCCTTACGGATCTGCTTATGAGGGAACGGACTCAAACCCATTCGGTGCATGTGGGCTCCTTCTTGCTGCGTCGCGCCTTGCGCATTGTGCCGCTGTATCTTCTCGCGATTGCAGTGGGTGCAGGATTGGGCCTGCTGATTCCTTCCATGCATGTGCCGGCTCGATCTCTGCGATGGCTCTTGTCGTTTACATACAACATTTACGTCGCGCATAGTGGCTGGGATGCGAATGTATTGGGGCCGCTTTGGAGTCTCTCGGTCGAGTGGCAGTTCTATTTCGCAATACCGTGGATCGTCAAATTTGGGGGCCGGCGAGCACTGAGCATTTTCCTGGTTGTATGTTTGCTGGCGTCCTATGGGATGCTCCTGTTGCTGGGCCGTGCTCATGCTGAACCCAGCACTGGTGTGTGGGTGAATAGCTTCGTTCAGTTTCAATTCTTTGCCGCGGGGACCGCGCTTGCTCTCCAGCTGCATAGACATTCCTGGAACATCTCGGTTTCCAAGAGGATTGTGCTATTGATCGGTGGCTTGGCAATACTCGCGTTGCAGCAGCGGTTTGTTAATGTGCGTGGGTACTTGCCGCTCCCGGCGTCTCGTCTTTGTTGCGGATACCTGCTAATCCTGATGTGCGGAATCATGATCTTTCTTAGTCTGTTCAATTGGCCTCTGCCGATCCCCAAGTCTCTTCGCTATCTTGGGGAGATTTCCTACGGGCTGTATGTCTACCACACGTTGTTCCTGTATATTCTGGTTTATCGAACAGCCGGCAGCTCTGAGTTGATTGTACCCACCGGATGGCATGCGGCCCTGGTCGATGCAATCTCGCTTGGACTGACAATCCTGACCGCCCATGTCTCTTATCAATATTTTGAGAAACCATTTCTGCGGCTCAAGCAAAAGTTCGCAACCATTCCAAGCGCGACAGTGCGATTTCCCGTAGCGGTACAAGGCAAATAAGCTGTTTCGCCGTTGCAAGCGTGTCTCGAGAAGACGAACGATGACAAGAGTATTGAATGCAAAGGCAGCACGGCGACCCTACGAGCCATCGACACCGGAGGAGGCTCGATTCGATGCAGCGACCGATGCATGGGTTCTAAGCCGCTATCGTGAAGTGTCTGCGGCGCTTCGTGAACCACTGCTGCTGCAGGCTTCAGCAAAAACCCGGACGGCCCCTGGAGACGACATTGAGCAACACAGGGAACTCTACGATGCCGTGAAAAAGGACATGGAGAGGATCGGTTCCGCGGCATGGCGTGTTCAGATTCGGGAGGCGATGGAAGGCGTGCTCCATGAGATCAAGCCTCGGCAAAAACTTGATATCGTGCGAGACATCCTGCAACCGTGGTCGATCGCGACCCTGGCGGCAGTCGAAGGAGCGACGCCTGGGGCAAAACGAGCGGCAATGACGCTGGGCCGGCGGTTGGCGTATGCACCTTCTGTACGCGGTCCACAGTTTCCGACGGCAGAAGTTTTGGCACGTCTGCTAGAAGCGATAGGAAACTGGCGCGCTAAGAGAGCCGAGAAGAAGCTGGAGCAGTTGTTGCAGCAAGGGTATTTCGTTTCGAGCAAGCCTATGTTTTTTGGACTTACACAGACATTACCCGGCTTCCTTGCCAAGGCATGGATCGCGCTGCTTCGTCACCCCGATCAGATGGCGCTGCTCGTCAATAATCCGTCTCTCGCGCCTGTTGCAACTGAGGAATTGCTTCGGTATGCGGGGACCGTTCACACCCTTTTTCGATGCGCGAGCGCGCGGGTTAAAGTTGGAAATATCTGGGTGGAAGAGGGGCAGTGCGTCTATCTTAAGATCGATTCTGCAAACTTCGATCCGTCTGAATTTGACGATCCATATCGCCTGGATCAGACGCGCCAGGTTTCCGGGCATCTTGCCCTGGGTGCGGGAGGGCGTTCATGTGTCGGCGCTGTATTGGTGCGCATCGTTTGTATGATTCTCCTTCCAATGATTGCAGAAAGCGGTGTGGCGCCGGATGAGACCCGGACGACGGTTTGGGCCTGTGGCAGCAGCCTGCAATGGCCGCTCAGCATCCCCGCGAGATTGGCTGCGCCTTGAGGCACTTCGCACCGCAGGATTCGCAATAAAAGCACATTCTCTTAAAGCCAGACTGCGCCAGGACAGAGATTCTCTGGTTTTTTTATCGGGCGGCAAAAAATCAGGTCTCAAGAAATTATTTCTTGACATATTCCCATATGGGAATATATGTTATTTCCATGGCAAGGGCAGCGACCACTTCCGATGCATTCAATGCGGTTGCCGAACCGCGGCGCAGGCAGATTCTCAGTTACCTGGCGCACCATGAGCGCTCGGTGGGGGATATTGTGACGGAGCTGAGCCTTGACCAGCCCTCGGTTTCAAAGCATCTATGTGTGTTGAGAGACGTGGGCCTGGTGCGCGTGCGGCGCAACGGACGGCACAGGTTCTATCGAACCAACGCCGATGCAATCAAGCCCCTCCACGAGTGGGCAGGCACCTTCGAGAAACTGTGGCAGCACCAGTTGGTCCGTGTGAAGGAACTTGCCGAGCAGAAAATGCGCGATTTGAAACCGATTCCGAATTCCGAAAAATAATCCAAAAATTGAATTGAGGAGGAAGCATGAGTCCGATAGCACGAAGTGTTGAAGATTTGACGCTGGAAATCAAGCAGGAAACACACGTCAAAGCCTCGCTTGAAGTTACTTTCGCCGCGCTGCTTGAACAGGTGGGGCAAGGAATGACGAATCCTGAGGGAACGAATCTTTCGATGAAACTGGAACCGTGGCCGGGCGGCCGATGGTACCGCGACCTGGGCAACGACAACGGTCATTTCTGGGGGCATGTGCAGGCGATCAAGAGGCCCACGCTGCTGGAGATCACGGGTCCCTTGTTCGCGTCGTATCCGTTTGTTTCGAACGTGCAGTACAGGTTAACGGAAGTGGATGGAGGAACGCTGATCGCGTTTCGTCATACCGCACTTGGGTTCATCCTGGAGGAGCACAAAGCCGGTGCGGCGAAGGGATGGGCGCACCTTATCGAGAGTACCCGCAAACACGCTGAGGCCTCATAACATCGTCTGCGGTGAATACGGCCGGTTCTAATCGGAGGTTTTTATGTGTCCAGTATGCCTCGCAGCCGCGGCGCTGATCGCCGTCAAAGCAGCATCGACGGCCAGTCTCGCGGCGCTTGCGATCAATAGAGTCCGCGCGAAGAATCTCGCGCACAAATTCCCGATGCAACCCGAAAACAAGGAGGATCAACATGACCAGCACGATGACTGCGATTGAAAACCCGAAGGTCGTTTCGCACCAGGATTGGCTTGCCGCGCGCAAGGAGTTTCTGGAGAAGGAAAAGGAATTCACTCATCTGCGCGACGAGCTGAGCAGGCAGCGCCGTCAACTTCCCTGGGAAAAAGTTGAAAAGCGGTACTTCTTCGATGGCCCGAGCGGCAAGGAGACGCTCGCTGATCTGTTTGGCAAGCGGAGCCAACTCATGATTTATCACTTCATGCTTGGGCCGGGCTGGAGCGAGGGCTGCCCGAGCTGCTCGTATCTTGCCGATCATTTCGACGGCACGACCATTCACCTGGCCAATCGCGATGTGACGCTGGCGGTGGTTTCGCACGCGCCCATCGCGGAGATTGAAGCATTTAAGAAGCGCATGGGCTGGAAATTCAAATGGGTCTCGTCGTTCAACAACGACTTCAATTACGACTACCATGTTTCTTTCACGCCGGAAGAGCAGGCCAAGGGTGAAGTGGAATACAACTACAAGATGATGAAGTTTCCGAGCACCGAAGCACCCGGGCTCAGCGTGTTTTCAAAAGACGTAAACGGGGATGTGTTCCACACGTACTCGAGTTATGAGCGCGGGCTCGATATTTTCGTCGGTACGTATAACTTCCTCGACCATGCGCCGAAGGGCCGCGATGAGGAAGGTCTGAAGCACTCGATGGCCTGGGTTCGCCATCACGATAAGTACAGCGACGGTTATGTCGTGGATCCCACGCAGGGTTATGTGCAGCCGGAGATTGTGCAGATCAAGTCCGTGGGTTCGTGTTGCTCGGAAGGTCATCACGGGTAATCGCCTGATTCGCGAACCGCATTGCGCGTTCCAGACAGCCAGTTGCGTGGAATGCGGTTCGCAGCCAGCGTGCGGGTGGTTGGGGATTTCATCTGACCCCGGAATCATCGGAGAGTCATGAATCCTTAAAAAACTGCGTTGCTTTTCCGTGGATTTCCTGCATATTTCGGCGTAGAGTGGCGCAATGCGGTTCGACGAAACCGATATTCATCGCGCATTTGACGAGGATGAATTTTTCCCCTGCTTTCAACCGCTAGTTGAGTTGAGAACGGGACAGTTGGCCGGATTTGAAGTGCTGGCCCGATGGAATCACGGGAAGCTGGGCAGCATTCCACCCGACGTGTTCATTCCTTTTGTCGAAAAGAGCGGCCTGATCAACAGGCTCACCGGGAGAATACTGGACACTGCCTTCGCAGTGAGTTCGCAGTTTCCGTCATCCGCTACTTTAGCCGTCAATCTTTCTCCGATCCAACTGGTGGACTCGGCATTGCCTGGAAAGATCAAGGCAAGTGCGGATCGGGGCGGATTTCCGCTGGACCGGCTGACCATCGAAATCACAGAAAGCGCACTCGTCGACGACCTTCCCCGGGCGCAGTCCGTCGCCCACGATTTGAAGGCCCTGGGATGCAGGCTGGCACTCGACGATTTTGGCACCGGCTATTCGAGCCTCAAGCATTTGCAGGCATTGCCGTTTGATGAGTTGAAGGTGGACCGGAGCTTTGTCAGCTCCATGACGGTGAATCGTGAAAGCAGAAAAATCGTCGCAGCCGTGGTCGGCCTTGGGCACAGCCTCGGGGTGATGACGGTTGCTGAGGGAATCGAGACAGAGGAACAGGCCAACATGCTGCTCTGGCTCGGTTGCGATCTTGGCCAGGGATGGCTTTACGGCAAACCCGGTCCGGCGCGGGAGATTGCACAGATGATTCTGATGGCGCCTCAGTCTTGCTCGCCATTCCTGCCTACACCTGCTGAAGCCAATTCCATCATGAGTCTTGAAGCGTTGCCCGCGCAGCGACTGGCGCAGTTGCAAGCGATCTACGACGGCGCGCCGGTGGGGCTGTGCTTCCTGGACCGGAATATGCGCTATGTCAGCCTGAACCGGCGGCTTGCGGAGATGAACGGCGCGCCGATCGCTTCCCATATCGGTCGAACCCCGCAGGAGCTTGTTCCGAAAATCTTTCCGTTGATTGAGCCGAATATTCGCCGGGCTTTGCGGGGAGAATCAATTACCGGTGTGGAGATTCCAAAGCCCTCACTTGATCCCGGCGCCGATTCCCTTACTTTGCTTGGGTCCTATCAACCAGTACGCGATGAGGCAGGCGAAGTGTTGGGAGTGTCGGTTGCATTGGTCGACATCACGGAGCGCAAATCCGCGGAGGAAGCGCTGCGCCGCGAGGAGGAGCACTATCGCCACATGGTGGAGCTCAACCCGCATACTCCGTGGGTTCTGAATGGTGAAGGCAAGGTGATTGAAGCGAGTTCGCGGTGGGAGGCAATCACCGGCATGCGGATGGGCCACGCCATGGGCGATGGTTGGTTGGAGGCCCTTCATCCTGACGATGTGGAGCACACGGTCCGCGCGATTCAGGAGACGCTGCGCACCGGGCAGCCGATCGACATCGAGTATCGAGTGAAGGTGCCGGATGGCACTTGGAAATGGATGTGGTCGCGCGGTGCTGCCGTGACCGGGCCGACGGGAGAGGTGCTTCGCGTATATGGGAGCGTGGAAGACATTGAGCAGCCCAAGACTGTTGCGCAAGCGCTCGACCGTTGCCGCGCCGGTTTACAGGCCACCTTCGACGCCGTTCCGTTGGGCATGATTCTGGCGGATGCGCCGGAGGGGAACGTCGTGATGGCCAACCAGGAATCGCATCGCATGTTTCGCGACCGAATTCAGCCCAGGCAGAGGATTGCCGACTATGACGTGTGGGGAGTCATGATGCCGGATGGACGGCCGCTGAAGCCGGAAGAATACCCGCTTGCCTCCGCGATTCTCAGCGGAGAAACAACGCGCGCGCAAATGGTGGTTTGTGAAGGCAATGACGGAAGCCGCATCCTAGTCGCGCTGTCGGCCGCGCCGATCTATGGGCATAACGGCGAGATCGTTGCCGGCGTCATGGTGATTGAGCAGATGGGGAGCGCAAAAGAAAAGAGCTAGCTCTTCTTTCGAAAAGCCAGCCCTTATTTTTGATTCAATTGCGCGGTCGCATTTTCAACGTGCAGCTTAGATGTCCAAGTTCTTCACATCGAGCGCATTGTCCTCGATGAACTTGCGCCGCGCTTCAACGTCTTCGCCCATCAGCGTGGTGAAGATGGCCTCAGTCTCGGCGATGTCTTCGAGCTTGACCTGGAGCAACGTGCGATGCTCGGGGTCCATCGTTGTTTCCCACAACTGCGTTGCGGTCATTTCACCAAGGCCCTTGTAGCGCTGCACGGAGTAATCCTTCTTGCCCTGCTCCACGATGTAGGCGAAGAGTTCGCGGGCAGTCTGCTTCTCAACTGGTTCGCGCGAAATCCGTGCGGCGCGGCGAGCCTGCTTGGCCTCGGCCTGTACCTCCGCGGTTTCGTTTGCGCCCTCGGCCTCGTCGGCAGCCTCAGTCTCCTCAGGCGTTCCTTCCGCAGCGCCGGCCTTGGTCGCATATTCGATGAGGAACGGCGGTTCAAGAAACTGCTTGATCAGCGAGTACTTCGACATCATCTGGCGGAATTCGGGGCTCGAAGCCAGGGTCCAGTCGACGCATCGCTTTGCGCCTTGAGCATCGGTAAGGCAGATCGACCAGGTGTGGTGCTCCTCGTCTTCCACCGGTTCATTCACCTTGAACTGGAATTCATCGGCCAGCTCGGTGAGCTCCTCGTGAAGCCGCGCCAGCTTGGGCGGAACGTCGCTCTCGGCCTGCGATGCGAAATCGGCGCGATGTACGAGCTCGGCGCGGGCCAGCAACTCCGTGAGCTTTTCATTGCGAATGCGCTTGTCGACGCGCTCAACAAAGCCGAGGTATTCGTCGAGCGTGGCCATGAAACGCGTCAGGTCGGCGCCTTCAATGCGGCTGGCCGTTTCGCCGTGACGCACAATCATCCCTTCCGAAGCGCGGTTGACCATCACCTTGACGAATTCGCGCTCATCCTTGATGTACTGCTCGAAGCGGCCCTTCTTGATCTTGAACAGCGGCGGCTGCGCAATGTAGATGTTGTCACGCTTGATCAGCTCCGTCATGTGGCGGAAGAAGAAGGTGAGCAGCAGGGTGCGAATGTGCGAGCCGTCTACGTCGGCATCGGTCATCAAGATGATTTTGCCGTAGCGAATCTTGGTGGCGTCGAAGTCGTCTTTGCCGATGCCGCAGCCGAGCGCCGTAATCATGGCGCGGATTTCTTCGTGGCCCAACATCTTGTCATAGCGCGCTTTTTCAACGTTGAGGATTTTGCCCTTCAACGGAAGGATGGCCTGGAAGCGGCGATCGCGGCCCTGCTTGGCCGTGCCGCCTGCGCTCTCGCCCTCGACCAGGTAGAGCTCGCAGCGGTCGGGGTTGCGCTCGGAACAGTCGGCAAGCTTGCCGGGGAGACCGCCGCCGTCCAAAGCGCCTTTGCGGCGAGTGAGGTCGCGAGCTTTGCGGGCTGCTTCGCGGGCGCGGGCTGCTTCAATGGCCTTGTTGATGATCTTTTTGGCGATGGGCGGATTCTGCTCGAGGAAGCCGCCGAGGCGCTCATTCACAAAAGCCTGCACGGTGCCGGCGATATCGGAATTGAGCTTTCCCTTGGTCTGGCCCTCGAACTGCGGCTGCGGCAGCTTGACGCTGACCACGGCAACCAGGCCTTCGCGCACGTCGTCGCCGGACAGGTTTTCTTTGAGATCCTTGAACAGTCCCAGCGACTGGCCGATGGCGTTGATGGTGCGGGTCAGCGAGGTGCGGAAGCCGGAGAGATGCGTGCCGCCGTCAACGGTGTTGATGTTGTTGGCGAAGCTGAAGACGGTCTCAGAGTAGCTGTCGTTGTATTGCAGCGCAATGTCGATTTCGACGCCGTCGCGCAGAGCTTCCATGACGATCGGCTTCTCATGCAACACCTGCTTGCCGCGGTTCAGGTGCTTCACAAATTCGGCGATGCCGCCGGCGTATTTGAACTCGGCGCGGCGGGCTTCGCCGGTCTTGGGATCGGCGGTGCGTTCGTCGGTGAGCGTGATCTCCAGGCCCTTGTTCAGAAAGGCCATCTCGCGCAGGCGCTGGGCCAGCGTGTCGTAATTGAATTCGGTTACTGTGAAGATCGACTTGTCGGGCAGGAAGTGCACTTTAGTACCACGTCGCTTGCTGGTGCCGGCCTGGCGCAGCTCGCTGGTCGGCGCACCGCAACTGAAGTCCATCTCCCAGGTGTGGCCATCGCGCCAGATCTCCACGTTGAATTCCTGGCTCAAACCATTTACGCAGCTCACACCCACGCCGTGGAGGCCGCCGGAGACTTTGTAAGTGGATGCGTCAAACTTGCCGCCGGCGTGGAGCTTGGTCAGCACCACCTGCACAGCGGGCATCATTTCGCCGTTGCCTACCGACATCATATCCACGGGAATGCCGCGGCCATCATCGACCACGGTTACCGAATTATCGACGTGGATGACGACATCGATCTTCTTGGCGTAGCCGGCAAGGGCCTCGTCGACGGAGTTGTCCACAACCTCGTATACCAGATGGTGCAACCCCATCTCACCTGTTGAGCCGATATACATGGCTGGACGCAGCCGAACGGCCTCCAGACCCTCCAAAATGCGAATATTTTCGCCGGTATAGCTGCCGTTATCGCCATTTTCGCCGGGGAGAGGGGCCTGATCTTCTGTTGCCATAGGTTTTGTCGCCATCGATTACCTTCGCGGGGTGTTCGCTTTTTGATTCAGGTTGGGGTGGTTTTCGGTTAGGGTTTCTGAGCTCAAATCATCTGACTAACCGATTGAAAGACAGGGGCTTTCAAGCAAATTTCCCTAGCCTTATTTTAGCATGCGGAAGGGGTATCGGGGAGGGTAAAGGGACCTGCTCAAAGTCGGTTACCGTTGGTAGGTTACCAAGGCGGTATATGACGTTAGTAACCAAAATGATAATTCGATTCTTATTCGTATGAAAAAGATGGACTTGCGAGCGATTTTCGTCTACCCTTTTGGTGTTACTGGAAGAGACACTTCCGGTCAAATTAATCCACGAAGGGGTTACCAATTATGAAACTCGCATTCCGGATTCTCGCTCTCTCTATCGTCTTCGCCGGCGCCGCTGCAGCCACGCATTCTTCCTCCGCTACCACGGTCCTTGCAAGCCACCAGTCCGCTACCTCGGCGTTCCCGATTCCGACCTGTGGACCTGGCGTCCCCGGATGCCCGCAAGTCAAGTAGCTGCAAGGGCATGACACGAAAGTGTTATTAAAAATCTGATTTGTTGTTGAGGTTAAAGGATTTTGGCGCTATGCTGAGAGAGTTCTCAGAATGGCGGTTAGCCCTTTATGTCCTCAAATCTAGCAATGTCAGTAATGGGTGGCGCAGAATTCGTTCTGACGACCGTGCTCGGCTATCTCTTCTGGAAGAAGGGCTTGCATCGCCGTTTCCCGGCCATGGGCAGCTATCTTGCGCTGCGGGTCGCCTCGGCTCCAGTTCTTTCCGCGCTTCTCTTCCTTAACAGCCAGTCCTGGGGACAGAAGTTCTACGTTTACTATTTCTTCACCTACTGGGGCGTCTATATCGCCAGCGCCATTCTGTTGTTCTTCATCTGCATGGAGGTTTTCTGCTCCGCCCTGACTAACTTCCCAGGGTTGATGAAGTTTGGCATCGTGATCTTCCGCTGGGCGATTCTTGCTTCGGTCATTATGACCTTCTCATCGATCTCCTTTGCGCATCGGGGAATTTACATCACTGCCGATATCGCGATGGGGTTGATGCGTTCGGTCAGCATCCTTGAGCTTTGCCTGCTCGGTTTCCTTTGCCTGAGCATGAATGCTCTGCGGCTCTCGCCACGCGATATGTCGTTTGGGATCTCTCTCGGCTTTGGCCTGATGTCCGCCAACGACTTCGTGACCGTCTCGTTGTTATCGAATAAAGCGGCGTTGTCGGCTCCTGTCCAATTCGTGTACGAGTCGGTGATATTGATTGCGCTGGGAACGTGGGCAGCGTATTGCGCCCTGCCCGAGCCGGTCCGCAAGGCTGTGGTCATGCCGGCGAGCTCAACGATTTATCGCTGGAACGAGATTGCCTCCGCCCTGGGCCACACCGGAACCCAGGTTGCCGTGCAGCAGCCTGCCAACAGCTTCTTCCTCACCGATGTAGAGCGGGTGGTTGAGAAGGTGCTGAGCCGGAACCTGAAGAGCAGCGAATCGGAAGTATAGAAACAAGGATCAGCATATAACGAAAAGGGCCTCGGCGATGCCGAGGCCCTTTTCGTTGTTTAGATCTGAAGCCGAAGTTACTCGGCTGCAACCGGCTCGATGGATGCAAACCGCCCGCGGTTGCCGTGATCGGTGAACTTCACCCGTCCGGTCACCTTGGCGAAGAGAGTGTCGTCGGAGCCGATGCCCACATTGACGCCCGGCTTGATGCGCGTGCCGCGCTGGCGCATGATGATGGAGCCGCCGGTAACCAGTTCGCCGCCGAAGGCTTTTACGCCCAGCCGCTGTGCATTTGAATCGCGTCCGTTTGTGGAGCTGCCTCCACCTTTTTTGTGTGCCATTGCCTTGATCCCCTTTTCAAAATCAGCTTCCAGCTTCTATCCGCTAGCTTTTAGCTCTTATCCAGCCGGAAATCCCGAATCATCGTTCGAACTCAAAAAAGCTAGCAGCTAAAAGCTAGAGGCTAGCAGCTAACGGCGAGCTAGCTCGCCGCGGTATAGGTGACGCCGTCGGCTTCAATGGCCTTGATGCGCACCTCGGTAAAGTTCTGCCGGTGTCCCTGCAGTTTCTTGTACTGCTTTTTCCGCTTGAGGTGGAAGACCAGGATCTTGTCGCCGCGGCCCTCGCCGAGTACTTCGGCGGTCACCTTTGCGGTGGCCGGCCTGACTACGGTTCCTGGCTCGCCGCTGACGGCGATGACATCGCTGAACTCGACGGTCTTGGCCTGGTCCGCATTCTCTTGTGAAACGACGCTCTCAATCTTGACCACGTCGCCCGGAGCGACCCGGTACTGCTTACCGCCGGTGCGAATCACTGCGTACATAACAAACCCTCCAGCGCTCTGGTTTCTTGAACGAGGCGCTTCAAAAATCGAATACCGTGTACTGCATTGGGGCGCATCAGACAAGTGAATGCAAGGGGTGCGGGTTAGTCTCACGCTACCAAATCAGCGGTGAACCCGGCATAGCCCTGCACATCCTCAAAAGGGTGCATCGCCAAACTCCACAATTCTATCGTTAAATGAGGGGTGGGGTCAATGGACTTGCACTCTGGACTCACACGCTGCTTCAGCGCCGCTATACTTCCCAAATGCAGCCAGTCACCATCATTGCCACTGTCCTCAACGAGGTCGAGGACATTGCCAGGCTGGTTCCAAGCCTGCTGGCCCAGGATCCGCCTGCCTCCGAAATCATTATTGTGGACGGCGGCTCGACCGATGGCACATGGGATTGGCTGTTGGAGGCCGCAAAAGACCATCCAAACTTCAGACCCATCCGTGACGAATCCTGCAACCTGAAGAACTGCCCTGGCCCAGTTTCCAGGGGGCGCAATGTGGCGATTACCGCTGCGAATTCCGAGATAATCGCCTGCGCCGATGCCGGGTGCACATATGCGCCTGAATGGCTCAACCGGCTGACCGCGCCCATCATGGCCGGAAGCGCAATTTACGCTCTCGGCGGCGCCTGTCTCGATCTGACCGACCCGACCATGTGGGACATCGTTTCCGCGCCTTTTCTGGGCGTGAAGTATTCGCCCACCGAGCCCACAAAATCCTGCACTGCGCGGTCCATGGCATTTACCAAGGAACTCTGGAAGCGCATTGGCGGTTTTCCTGAATCGGTGCTTCTGGGCGACGATACGCTGTTCGATCTTGAGGCGCGCCGGCTCACCGCGCCCGCGTTTGTTGACAATGCCAAGGCCCTCTATCGTCCGCAGAACACGCTCGACTCGGCGCGCCGACAACTGGCGCGGTACGCCACCAGCGACGGTGTTCTCGATGTCCGCCGCGGGCGGCTGGTTCGTAACGCGTCGCGATGTTTTTTGCACGTGGTGGCCGTGCTCTCGATTCCCTGGGCCAGTTTTCCGTTCTTGTTTGTATTTCTGATGCAGTGCTGGCTCGCTTACCACCCCGACTGGAGTTTTCTCAAAAGCAGGGACTGGCGCACCATTCAAGCCCGCTTCGGATTTTCCGTGATGGTGCCTTGGATTATCACGATCAACCACATGCAGGGGCTGATCACCAAGAGGGAACCGGGCAACACCCAGAATTCGCAAATGTGATTGATCGCATTTTTGCGTTGACGAATCCACGCACATTCCGCAGAACGCTAAGGCCGCGGTGGAACCACGTAGTACAGAATGGCGAAGTAGTGAGCCACGCTGCCGGCCAGTACAAATAAATGCCAGGTAGCGTGGAAGTAGCGAAGCCTGTCGAGCGCGAAAAACACGATGCCAAGCGTGTATGCGAGGCCTCCGGCGCCCAGCCACATCACTCCGCCCCAGCCGACAGCGTTGAGCAGCGAACGGCCCGCGAACACAATGAACCATCCCTGAAAAAGGTAGACAAGCGCCGACGCCAACGCGAACCGGTTTACGGCGAAGCTCTTGAAGATGACACCGGCCACGGCCAGCGCCCAGACCACGCCAAACAGAATCCAGCCAACGCGCCCGCGTAGCGAAACCAGCGTGAACGGTGTGTAGGTGCCCGCGATCAAAAGGTAAATCGCCGAGTGGTCCAGCACCTGGAATACATGCCGCGCTCTGGTCCGCACCAGCGAGTGGTACAGCGTGGAGCAGATGTAAACCAGCACCAGCGTAATGGAGAAGACCGTGCAACCAACCACATGCCAGGCCGATCCGCGCGTTGAAGCAGCGATCAGGTAAACCGCACCCACAATGGCGGCGACCGCGCCGATTCCGTGGGTGATTGCATTCGCAAGAATGTCGCCAAGTTTGAATTCGGGTTGCACAGGTCGATCATAATCCGCGGAAATGCCGGGGTCGGCGCCGACGTTGCCGAGCATTTCGGGGTAACTGTCTGTCATTTTTTTCGTCGTATCATGAAGAGAAGCCCTGCCTGAGCGCGCACGTGCGGCAGAATCCCAATGGCCGAAGGTTTCAATGAATTCACAGATTGATTTCCGCATCCATTTGATCGTTGCGCTGGGAGCTTGCGCGCTTGCCGGCGCTGCCGTGGGCATGGCTCAGCAAACGCCCGCTCCCGCACAACCTGCACCAGCAAAACCCGCGCAGACCGTACCCGCGCAGACCGCGCCCGGACAGACCGGACCCGAAAAGACTGGCGTCGATCCCGGCGCGGCGCCGCAGAGTCAGGCTCCGCAGTCGTTCACCGTCGATCCGAACGTCATTGACGACAATGAACCAACGGTGACGATCCACTCAACCACGCGGCGTGTGGTGGTTGACGTGGTGGTGACGGGGCCGGATGGGAAACCGGTTTCCGGCCTCTCGGAGGAGGACTTCACCGTACTTGAAGATCGCAAGCCGCAGTCGGTGCGCGCCTTTGAGGTGCACACTCCGGAGCAGGACCGCAGCCAGTTGCCGCCTGCGCCGCCCGATCTTCCAAGCCACACGTTTGTGAACCTGGAGCAGACTCCCGCCAGCGGCCCTCCGGTCGTGATCCTGATGGACTTTTTGAATACTCCGGTGACCGATCAGTGGTATGCGCATGAGCAGATTGTGCATTTTCTTGAGCACAAGCCGGCCTCGACGGAGGTGGGGATCTTTGCGCTTGGCGAGAAGCTGAGCCTGGTGCAAGGCTTCACCACCGATAGCCGCCGGCTGCTGGCCGCAATGCGCTCAAAGGATGCCGGACTGCACCAGCCCGCGGCCAGCGATCAGGTGATCAAGGCGCAGATTACGCTTGATGCTTTTCTGGACATGGGAAGATTCCTGACCACGCTGGATGGCCGAAAGAATCTGCTGTGGTTCTCTGAATCCTTCAATACATTGGTGCTGCCCAATGCGCAGGATGTGGAACAGGGAGCGACGTTCATTGACCAATCGACCACCAGCCCGAGCCCCACGCCCGGATCTGTGGTGACTTCGGCGAACCTGATTCCATCACCGACGGCGGGACCTGAAGCATCGTCGTCAGGCTTTACCGATAGAGTCGGCGACATGACGGTGCTGCAGGCCGAGATGCGCAAGGTAGCCGCGGCGCTTGCTGTAAGCCAGACGGCGGTGTATCCCATCGATGTGCGCGGCCTGTCGGTCGATCCGGGATTTTCCGCATCGCAGGGCGGCACTTCGCCATTGACGGCGAATCCAAAGGGAATTATCGGTACGCCGGGAATGCCAACCGGGCCCGGCGCGCCTCCGGCGGCGGTCGCAAGCCACAACAGTTTCATAAATTCCCTCAACGGCAACCAGGCCACCATGCAGGAGATTGCGCAGGCCACCGGCGGCCACGCATTTGTGAACACCAACGGGATTGCAGCCGCGGCCACGCAAGCGGTCGCCGACGGCTCGGCCTATTACACGCTGGTCTATGCGCCCTCCAATTTGAAGTTTGATGGCAGCCTGCGCTCGATTCATGTGACGCTGAACAAGCCGGGCTACAATCTGGCTTATCGCAGCGCATACTATGCGGTGGATCCGGCAACGGTGACGCCCGATGCGGCTGAAAACGACAGCCTGGCGGCGGCCATGGTGCATGGCGGCCCGGAAGCGCAGGGCCTGGTGTTCAAGGCGCAGATCGATACCAACGGCGCGCCGGTGATGGCGCCTGCGGGTTCGCCGATGGCCGCGAAGGCAGCGTACAACAGCGCACGGAAGAAGCCTGAGCATCTATCCGGTATGGTGCAGCCGTATACGATTCGCCTGGCGATTCTGGCCCAACAGCTTCAGATGACGCCGTTGCCGGATGGACGGCATCGCGCGGCGCTGCAGATTGCCGTTTATGCGTACTCGGCGGACGGGCAAAAGCTGGGCGGCACCAGGCAGAATATTGAAGCGACCATGGCGCCGAAGGCCTACGAATACGATCTTCAGAATGGGATGTTCCACAATATGAGCGTGGAGTTGCCGGTTGAGGCGTCCAGTCTGCGGTTGGCGATCTTCGATCCGGGAAATCATAATACTGGTTCGTTGGAAGTGGCGCTGCCTCTGCCGCCGGCACAACAAGCCGCTGCTGCGCCGACTCCGGCGCAGCCGGGCGCAATCAAGCAATAGGGTGATGATTTAGTTCTGGCGCGGCAGCAGAATGTCTGTAATGGTGTACGGCGGAACGGTGACGGTGAACTCATTGCCTGTTGCAGAGAAGGGCGTCGCTGCTGTCGCGGCTCCCGCTCCAAACTGCTCGCTTCCGTAATCGATACGCTTGCCGGCCGCTCCTACATTGCCATTCTTGAATGTGACTTTCACGGCGACCGGGGACTTTGGATCCTTGTTCACCAACATGAGCCCGACAAAGCCGTCGCGGCGAAATGTCGCGTGAGCGCCGACCATGCGGGTGCTTGAATTCACCGCAAGGAACCTGTCACCAGGGCTGTGCGCAAGGATATGCAGCATCTGCAATCCATAGAATGCCGGGCCGAATTTCTTCCGATCCGCCGACAACATCGAATCACCATACATTTCGTTCCAGTTGATGTTCACGGAGCCGGATTCAATCAGCTGCGCATAGAAGTCCGCAACCCATAGCGCCTTCACCACCGGATGCTCGACCCCCATCCAGGTGGCGATGCCTGCGGGTGCAAAGGCGAACCTGGGGGTATGATTCGCGGGGCAGAACTTCTTGTAGTCCTCTTGTATTGAATTGATCAGCAAACCGATGACGTTGGCCTGTTGGTAGCCCTCATTGCTGAGCAGGCCTGCTTCATCGAGAGTCTTCCAATCGGGTGGAAGCAACAACTGCCGACTCCAGTCGAAGGTCACAAAGTCCAGGCTTGCGCATGCGCCTTTCAACACCGCGTGGTTCCAATCCGGCACCCAGTCGTGGTTGTTGGGATCGGGGCTGGCGGGCATGGTCAAGGCCGCGCCAATCTCAATCGATGGATCAACCGCCTTCATAGCCTGCGCGAAAGCCTTGAGATTATCGGCGAATGCGGATGGAGAAAGTTTGGGATCGTTGTGCAGCTTGCCCAGATCCTTTGGGCCAGTGGGTGCGGAGCCATGCAAATCGGGAGTGCCGGTGTGATCGCCGCCGTAAAAGCCATTGTTATAAACCTCGTCTCCAACCTGCCACAGTCTGAAGCCGAATGGCTTTGGATGCGCAATGCGCAGGAAATTCAGGCCGTCGTCGCTGGCCAGCGGAGCCTGGCTGCGGAGGTTGGCCCAATAGCCCGCAGTGTGCCAGTCTTCGCCGGTTGAATCTTTGCCGATGGCCTGCGTACTCGCTGGATCGCCATTCGCATAAGCGACCCACGCCGCGGCTTCGGCTGGCTCGCCGCCACCGGTGCCGTCGAGGTTCGTTCCGTAGTTCACAACAATGACGGCCTGGCCCAGTTTGTCGACAAACTGCGCGAAGTTGCCGAAGTTGCTCTCCGGCGCAATGTATCCAGCGTCAGAACCCTTGTAGTGTGTGGTGGTCTTTGTCGACCAGTGATAAAGGTCCGCGACGCCGTGGTTGCCCGGATAGCGCGCCGCGGAAACGCCCGCCACACGCAGGTAAGGCAGGCTCGCAGGATTGAATGAGTTGGCGTCGAACATGGGCGCCGGCGATCCAAGCGATGTGTCTGTTAAAGGGTTTACAGCGGTGCCGAGATCGACAGAAACGTTGGCGTGATTCTGACCGAACGCAGGAATGCCGAGCAGCAAGCAGAGAGCGCCCGCCTGCACAAAAGAAGCGCGACGATGCTGCTTCCGCTGTCCCATCATTTGTTTGCTTCCATCAAGCATCATGGTTTTTTCGCACCTCAATCAAGCGCCTGTTGTCTCAACTGGTGAGCATACCAAAGCGGCACCCATAATTGCAGTGAGCGCGCTCGAATCATCGATGCGCATGGTTTCTTTTGGGCGTCGCGCCCCATCAGGCTGCGCGGATATATGCTTGGGATGCAGAGCCGTTGCATGCGAGGAGATTATGCGGCACGCGCGTTTTTATTTCTCATTCAAAGGACACGACCTTGTGACTTCATCATTTATTAGATTTCATGACCCGAGAACAGGGCTTCTTCAAGCAGTGTGTGGCGTGGTGCTGATGTTGGCCGTGGTTCCAGGCTCGGCGCAGAAGACGGCCCGTGTGCAGGTGAACCTGAAGACAGAGCTGGCGGTGGTGCCCGCTGCCGGTTACGGCGTCCACATGAGCGTCTACGACAACGACTTCACATCGCCGGGCCTGCCGGACAAGCTGAAAACCGCGGGCGTGAACGCGCTACGCTATCCGGGCGGCTCCTACGCAGACCTTTTTCATTGGAAGACAACCTCGGGGACGGCGGGAGCGAAGGTCTACATCAATCCCAACGACACATTCGATCACTTCATGACCCAGGACGTGCTGCCCGCGGGCGCGCAAGCCATCATTACGGTGAACTATGGCTCCAACGCGGCTGGAACAGGCGGTGGCGATCCGGCTGAGGCCGCCGACTGGGTGCGCTACGCGAACTTGGACAAGCGCTGGAATATTCGCTACTGGGAGATCGGCAACGAAATTGGCGGCAACGGCTATTTTGGAACGGAGTGGGAAGAAGATCTTCACGCGCCTTTGGGCGGAGTGCGCAAAGGGAATCCGTTGTTGTCGCAGACTGCGTATGGCAGGAATGCGCTGGACTTTATTCGCGCAATGAAGGCTGTCGATCCGACCATCAAGATCGGTGTAGGCGTGGATATGCCGGACGCGCATCCAGGCACTGGGAACGAAGCGCTGTTCAAAGAGGTTAAGGACAAGATCGACTTCGTGATCGTTCACTGGTACCCAAAGACAAGTTCGACCGATCTGACGGTCACCGAGGACATCAAACCGCAAGCCGCGGCGTTACGCGATGAGCTTGCCCGTTTTGCCGGGCCGGCGCAGAAAAGCATTCCCTTCGGAATTACTGAAACCAATGGTGGAGGCAGTGGCGCTCCGCGCGCACTGTTTGCTACCGACACGTATCTCACCTGGTTTGAAGCCGGGGCGTTTACGGTGGAGTGGCTGGAGATGCATGCGGGATTTCTTTCCGAGGAGAAGGATGTTCCGCTGGATACTCCGGCCGAGGCCTACTACGGATTGCAGATGGCTGCCATCGCGGCGCGTCCCGGTGATTCGCTGGTGGAGACGCAGTCGAACTCGCCCATGCTGACCGTTCACGCCGTGAAACGAAAAGACGGCGGAGTGGCAATTTTGCTCATCAACAAACATCCCAACCAGCCGTTTGAGGTCAGTCTGACCATCCCGGATGTGGCGTTGTCTTCAACCGCAACACGCTACGATTTTGGCCGCGCCAACTTTACCGGGAACACCACCTGGCCGGCTTCCGCTCCAACACAGAGCAGGCTGGACGGCGTGGGAAACAGTTTCTCGGTCACCGTTCCGGCGACCTCGGAAAGCGTTTTGATTATTCCCGGAAAATAGACGGCGCTCGTTCGACGGTGCTTACAGGTCTACTGCGATTCGTCCAGAACCTCGATGCCCGAGACTGTCGCGTTGTTTTCGACCGGCTCAAACGTAAGGTTGATCTTTCCCTGTGCGGTCGGCTTCACGTGGTAAAAGGTTTTGGTCACCGCATGCAAGCTGCCCGCTTCCTTGTAGATATCGAAGTCGTCGAGAATTGCGACCCCGTTGCACATCACGCGAAATACACGGCTACCCGTTCCGCCCACACCGGACGCGAGCGGACCGAAATAAAATTCGGCAAAGTGCAGCACCACGGTATACCGGTCACGCGTGTCTACGGGCAGGGCATAGGTGAAATGCCCATAACGCTCGGCCCCGAACAACTGCGGATCGGGTGATCCGGCGATTTGTTGTCGCTGCGGCGAGAGGCGGCCGCTCATGTAATAGGTGTCAGGGTGCCAAACGTTGCCATCGTGATCAGTGAATGAGGTTGGCTGGGTCACAATGCGAATGGGCAATTGCTTGTGTGGAGTTCCCGGCAGGATCTCCAGAGCGTTGAGGGCGGGCGCGCCGCGCTCGCTCAAAAAGGAGAGATGCAGATACCCATCCTTGGAAGGGGATACATCGCGGAAGACGCGTTCGTCGGCGATGTTTTCTCCCCCTGCGTCGGAGTTCACGTCGAAACCCTTCAGTACAGTCTCACCATTGATGCCCACGCTGAAGCTGGTAACCGCATCACTGGCGCGCTCCGTGGTGACAAAGAAAAGGTGCAGTTCGTATTGGCCGGGTGCGAGCGGGATGTCATAGAAGAAATCGCCGGTGCGCCATTGCTCGAAGAGCAGTGGATCGCTGGTGCGGGAGATGAAGTTGGGCGGACGGGTCCAGGTTCCTCCCTCATGAAAGAAGCTGTCGGTTCCCCAGACGGCGCCGGCGCTGTCAACCTGCGGCTTGCCGGTGTATCCGGCAAGGATGCGAATCGGCAGCGATGGTGCGCCTGCGGCCGCCGGCTGTGGTGCGGATGCGGGCGCAGTGGCCGCCGCCGGACCGGATGGGCCGCTGCCGCGTCTGGCAACCGCGCCGGAATGAGCAATCCAATAGACCCCCGCTGCGGCAATCAGTAAAACGGCAGCCACCAGCGCGTATTGCGATCCCCGGCTCCTGGGCTGAGCCTGGATCGCTTCGTCTCTACGGGGTTCGCGATCAGCCGCTGGTTGATGCTCATACTCAGGCGAAAATACGCCGTTCTGTTCGATTGAGACTGGCGCTTCCGCCGCTGAGTGAACCTCGTCCAACCGGCGGGTGAACACTGGAACGTAAGTTCCTGACGGAATTGTCAGTTGAATAAGGTGATTCTTTCCCTCGGTTTCGTAAAACTCTTTGAGTTTTTTGCGCAGCCGGTGGGCCTCTACTCGCGCGATCGCATCTTCTCCGGCGTCGAAAGCGGTCTTGGACCGGCCAAAGACTTCGGTTGCAATGTTGTACTCGTGGAGCTGGTCGATTTCGCCCTGAAAATACTTTTCGCCCAGGTAGCGCAGCAGACGCGACAGTCGTGGAGATCGAGACAGTGCCTCAGCAACCGTGTCGAGTTCCTCACGTTCCGCCTCCTGGGAAGGCGAAACCTCGTCTTTCAACATTTTCTGCTCCGGTCCGTCAGCGGTAGTCCCTCTTAAGCTTGATGATAGTGGCCCTTTGTACGCAATTGCAACCCTGCCGGCAACGGCAGCGCAATGAAGCGGCCATGTCTATGAGAATCAATAACGTACATATATGTACATTGTTCACGAAGCGTAGCCGTACGAGACCGTACAAGATTAACCTTTCGCATCGTTCGCGGCCCAACATAGGGTTTCGCAGTTAGTACTCTTGCCTATTTCGAATGCACGAACCTTTTTGGGATGGCTTTGGGTGGCAGGTGAGGATGGGGATCCGATCCAATGAGAGTTGCTGAACGGGTGCCGAAGAGAAGGGCCGGCAGCGTGACAGCGGAGCGGATTTGCGAAAAGTGATGGATTGGGGAGAATCGACTGTCCGATGGATTTGGTGCACGATGAAATCGTTTACGGAGATTGCCGTATCTCATGCCGGCGCCGTCTCCAGAGGCAGTTGGAATAGCAGTGTTTTTGAAGAAACCGCTCCATTGTGAGGGAGCGAAAAAGCGAGGACCGGATTTGCCCGCAGGGCACAAAGCCAGAGCGGGCATTTTTCAGGCCCAGGCAATGAATCGTTTTAGTCATTGAGCCGGATACGAAGGCTCTCAACATTTGGAGGCATGCTTTGTCGAAGTCAATGATTCATCCTCTCCGCATGGGGTCTGAACAACCGCGGACACAGAAGCGATTCTGGTGCTCAGTCCTTTGCGCTGCGATTTTCGTACTGGTCTCCAGTGCCTCGGCGCAAAACACCGCATCGATCTCCGGCACGGTTCGCGATACGACCGACGCACTTGTTCCCGGCGCCAAGGTGACGCTCATCAACGAAGCCAGCAAGGCGACCCGCGACACCACCAGCAACGGAGAAGGATTCTTCAACTTTCTTGCCGTGCAACCGGCCACCTACAGCATCCGTGTGCAAAGGACCGGCTTTGAATCGTGGAAGGTGACGGGCGTTGAAGTCCATCCCGGGGATAACCTGACCGTGCCCAAGATCAATCTCAAGGTGGGCGCGATCGCGGAATCGGTGACGGTGACGGCCGAGGTTGCCGGCGTAACGCTTAGTTCGCCTGAACACAGCACCATGATCACCTCAGCCGATATTGCGCGCTTGTCTACCACTGGCCGCGATGCACTGGAGTTGGTGAGCATGCTCCCCGGCTTTACGCTCAATTCGGGCACATCGCTGAACAATGTGGGCGCGGACTACAACACCACCAGCTTCAGCTCAGGCAACATGGGTAGTTACGGGGCCAACGGTTCCGCTCCCCAGTCAGGCCAGGTCAATGTTGTGGCGGATGGCGCGCAGGTGACCGATCCCGGCGATATGGGAGCGACCACGGCGAATATCAACATGGACCAGGTGCAGGAGATCAAGGTGCAGACCTCCAACTTCGGCGCCGATGAAGCCAAGGGCCCGATCGTCATTAACGCGGTAGGCAAATCAGGCGGGGCGGCATACCATGGCGGACTTTACATGTACGCCCGCGACCACATCTTCAATTCCAATGACTGGCTGTCAAAGAATGCCGGAATCTCGATTGCTCCGTCGAAGTACTACTATCCTGGCGCTACGATCGGCGGCCCGGTCATGATACCGGGAACTCACTTCAACGAAGGCAAGAAGCTCACATTCTGGGCCGGCTTTGAGTACTATGACCAGTTGAACAATACCAACGGGTCCTATGGCGGGCCGACCTACGCGTTCATTCCAACCGCGCGGATGCTGGGCGGCGACCTGTCCGAGGCTTCGCTTGCCAGCGCTTTCAACGTAAGCCCCGCCGATCTCGCGGCTGGGTGCACGGAAGACTATAGCCAGTCCGGCGCCTATTCCAACATCGGCGGCGACTGCTACTCCCCAACCGCCACATTTGATGAGAACGGGCAACCGGTCAATGGCGGCATCATCAGCCCCACAAGCATCAACCCGGCAATGGCCACGTTTACCAAGTTCTATCCGAAACCCAACGTCACCCCGCTTCCTGAAAACGGCTACGCGTCTTCGGGATACAACTGGGCCAAGAATGTAATGGCTACCAACAATGGATTCCAGCTTCACGGACGCGTGGACGAGAATGTATCGGACACGCTCAAGATTTATGGAACCTACAATTGGGAAAAAATAAACACCCAGAACCCACTGAACAACATCTACTACAACCCGCCCAGCACCATACCCTATCCCTCGCCCCTGGATTCATACGGGGATTCGAACTATTCGTCGCTCAACGTGACCAAGACACTGGGCAACTCGATTACCAATGAGGTGGTTCTGGCGGGTCTCTATTTCGATCAGCCTCAGCAGTTTCAGGATCGCGCCGCCGCGCTGGACACCGGCACACCCTGGGCCGCCGCCGGCTACTCGGGCGGTGCGCTGAAGAACGGAATCAATCAGTTGCCGCGCATTTATTCATGGGAAGGGATCGGTATTCCGAACTTCTCCATGGGCTATGTGCCCGCGAGCAGTGAATACCTCAGAAAGTCTTCGTGGAATGTGACCGACAACTTCACCAAGGTCTATCACACGCACACGATCAAGGCAGGCGTCTACGCAGAGCAGGCCAGAAACAACAATGTCCCGCTCGGAAGCCAGTCAAACGGAACGGTTCTTTTCGATCGTTACGAAGGGTGCATCCAGAATCAAACGGCACCCGGCTATAGCACGAATCCGACGACCGGGGACGCTACGCTGGCGAATCCGACTGCGTACGGGATGGGAAACACGGTGGGCAACTTTCTGATTGGCTGCACAGGCGGTTACACGCAAGCCAATTCCAATCCTCCCACCGACATGTATTTCAACACGCTTGAGTTTTATGGGACGGACGAGTGGAAGGTAAATTCAAAGCTGACACTCACGTTCGGCATTCGGCTTTCCCATCTTCCACCGTGGTCCGATGCGCATGGCATTGGGGCCGCAGTCTGGGATCCGACGAAGTATAACCCGATTGCGCCGTACACGTACGACACGAACCAGACACAGAACGCAACCAGCTGGCCGGGCATCTCCTGGCACCAGCTGGATTCGAGCATTCCAGTTGCGGGATGGGGAACGACAGCGCTGTTCTATCAACCACGCGCGGGAATTGCATACGACATGTATGGGAATGGAAAGAGCGTGTTCCGCGGCGGCTTCGGCGTGTATCGCTCGCGAGACTCCGCTAACGTGACAGGCGGCGCAGTCCAGACAGCGACGAACCTGATCCTCTATCAGATCAATACCAGCTTTGCCGACAGTTGCACCCTGGATCAACTGTTCAATTCGGCTCCAGTCACAACATCGCTGGGAAATTACCCGGTCGGTTCAAAGGTTGTTGCATGCGGATACTACACCGGGTCTTATTCGGGAACGGTAGCGAACGGGACATACTCCGGTTCACCGGCCTTTGACGCGACGCCCGGGGTGTACACAACCACAGGTGCGGCCGGCGTCGTTACCGCGGACGATCCCCATGACAAGCTGCAGCCGGTTACCTACAACTACAATTTCACGCTCGACCAGCAATTGCCTCGCGGCGTTACGCTGGAAGTTGCCTATGTCGGCAACCAGAGCACGGATCTCGCCACGGTCACGTCTCAGTCGGGAGTCAACCTGGCGAACGTAAACGCAATTCCGCTGGGTGCGTTCTTCGGGCCCGATCCACTGACCGGCGAAATCAACCCTGCCTACAACATCACCAGCGGCATCGTGAATGACTACCGGCCGTATCCCAACTACCAGGCGGTGAATGTGCCTCGTCATACGAACTGGGCAAATTACAACGCCATGCAAGTAGCTCTGAACAAGCAGCGCGGATCGCTGGTATTCGGAATCAACTACACCTGGTCCAAGGCGATGGGCGTGCGCGGCAACTACGACACCGGCCAGGTAGCCGACCCGGTGAACGCTCACCACGACTACGGGGTGGTTTCATATGACCGTCCCGAGGTCATCAACTTCAGCTACTCCTACCAGGAGGGCACGAAGTTCCATGGGCCCAGGGAACTGGGATGGTTCCTGAATAACTGGGAGCTTTCCGGCATCACCACGATCACCAGCGGGCCGGATCTCGCAATCGTCAACGGAACCACCAACTTCAGCTTCTCCGCGGGGGCAAGCTATCTGCTGGCTCCAGGATCGAGTACCTCTGTGAGCATCCCGGTAGGTGCGTCGGAGTGGCTGGGCAGCTCCGACTACTCGCTTCAGCCGACGGTTACCTGCAATCCGAGCGCAAATCTTCATTCAAAAGTTCTGTCCGGCAACACGGCGTCCAGGCAGTATGTCAATGGCAATTGCTTTGGCCTTCCGACTCAGGGAACGCAGGGGTGGTGGAATCTCCCGGATGTACACGGGCCGGCGTACTTCAAGTCCGACCTTTCCATCTACAAGGACATTCAGATTAACGACCGGCAGAACCTTCAGTTGCGCGCGTCGGGCTTCAATTTCCTCAACCACCCGATATCCTCGTTCAACAACAATAACCTGGTTGCGCTGGATCTTACTTTTGAGGATCCGACATGCAACATCTCATCTGGAGCAGGGTGCTACTACACACAGCAGTCAGCATTCGCAGGGATGCAGTTGGAGAACTCGGGTTTCGGATACACACCGTACAAGGCTGGAGTGCGCATTGTTGAATTCGGCGTCAAGTACAACTTCTAAGCACGGGAAGGGGCACCGATGCGGTTCCCCTCCTGCGCGCTGAATTGAAGATTGGTTTTGGCGACGGCGCAGGTAAATCCGAGAGACGGAACAGGAAACTAAGCAGTATGCGGCAAACCGCAATGATTTTGGAGGCTTGAAATGTTGAGGATTGATTGGATGAACGGTTGGACCCGGCGCACTGGATGGCTGATCACGCTTGCCGTGCTGCCGCTGGTGGCGTCCCCGGCAATGTTCGCGGCAGGTTCTTCCGTGCCGGCGGCCGTAGTGACGACCGTAAGCACCGTTCCCGCGACGGGAAACGCGGGCGACGAGTCCAACGTGGTTCTGGACTCCTGCGGGAATATTTACGCGATCCAGCAATACGGCGGCGAAGTGGATGAGATTCCCGCCGGGGGCGGAACAGCCACGGTCGTTCTGGCCGCGGGTGGCGCCAACTATGATCCCGCGCCGATGTCGATCGACGCAGCCAAAGCCAACTTGTATATTCTTCAGGGCACGACGGGAAGCCTGTACAGGATTCCGATTACGAATTGCGTACCGCAACCGGCGTCCATGGTCACCGTTAGCAACGTTCTCGGCAATCTTGGTCCAATCAGTTACTACTGGAATGGTTCATCCGTGGCGACGGATGCCGCGGGCGACGTGTTCATCGGAACCGACGTTGCGTGCTGCGCGCCGGTAAACGAGTTGGTTGAGGAGTATGGTTCGACCGGCTTCACCAGTGGCACAACCCTGCTGGGCGGGACGACATCCCTGGCCAACCCCATCACCTCAATCGCTCTCGATGCGAGCAGCAACATTTACTTTGTCTCCGGCGGCGCGCTCTATGAGTTACCCGTGACCACGCCGGCCACGACATCGGCCCCCGCCGCATATAGCGCGACCCCGGTCGCCTATGGCTCGGGATACAAAACAGTGGTTGGAGTCAGCATCGATAGTGCAGGAAATCTCTTCGTCGCTGACAGCGGCAATTCCACAATCTTCGAGATTCCCTACGAAACAAGCGGCAGCACTTCCGCACTGAATCCGAGCGATCAGTACATTGTGGCGACCGGATCGGCTCTTGTCCTGGCCAACGCCGTCGCCCCTGATCCGTCGGGAAATCTCTTCTACGGGAACAACACTTCTTCGGTCTTTGAAGTGACACGCAACAACGCCAACTTTGGCTCGAAGGCCGTGTCCGCCACCGCAACTGCAACATTGAACGTGGTCTTCAATGCCGCGGTGACGCCAACGTCGATTGCGGTCGTTCCTCCAGGTGGGAACTTCCTGTCGACCACCGGCGGCACCTGCGCTGCGAACACAGCGTATACGGCGGGGAGCACCTGCACGGTGACGGCAAGTTTTGCGACTCAGGCTGCCGGGCTCGGAAGAGGCGCTTTGGTTCTGTCGGATTCAACCGCGACTTTGGCTACGGCAGACCTCTACGGCGTCGGCCTGGGCGCGGGGGTGACGATTGACCCCGGCACTGCCACCGCGATCGGGACCGGGATTATCACGCCGACAGCGATGGACCGGGATGCAGTAGGCAACCTGTTTGTCGCCGATAGCAGCAACGGAACGATTTGGGAGATTGCTGCGGGGAACGTCACGCCCGTTGCCATCGGAACTGGATTCAGTTCCCCGGCAGGCGTAGCTGTGAACGCCGCAAGCGACGTGTATGTCGCCGATTCCAAAAACAACCAGATTGTAGAAATCCCCGCGATCAACGGAACGCTGAGTGCCGCGGCGCAATTCACTCTGGTTTCAAGCACCGCGAGTCTTGCCGGCGCCACCTTGAATAATCCAACGGGCTTGACCGTCGATGCACAGGGCAACCTCTACATTGCCGACACCGGCAACAACAGGGTTGTCTTCCTGCCGCAAGGCGGCGGCTGGAATTTGAGCCAGGCCACCACGCTTGGATCGGGATTCAGCGGCCCACTGGCCACCACAGTTACAGCTTCGGGACTCATCTACGTTGCTGACTCCGGCAATGGCAAGGTCTACAGCATCCCGTATCCCGGCGCGGCCGCTCCAAAGACCCTGGCGGCAACGGGCTTCAACAGTCCCTCGGCGCTCAGAGCCGATGCAGCAGGAGATCTGTATGTAGTCGACGAGGGCAACAGCAAAGTCGTGCGCATTCCCAATGTTGCCGGAGCCCTGGCAACAAGCAGCTCTGCTGAGGTCAGCTTCGGCATCGCCAATCCCGATGGTCTGGCCATTGATCCTGCCGGCAATTTGTATATCAGCAATCTCAACGACGCGAGCGCTCCGGTCTATGTGGTGAATCGAACCAGCCCAACGCTTTCATTTGGCAACATCAATCCCTTAAGCTCCAGCAATCCATCTTCGGTCCAGGTGGAGAGTGCAGGCAATCAGACATTGAACTTGAATTCGCCGTACTATCAGGCAACCGGGAACACCAGTGCGTTTGTGATCAGTAGTTCAGAGGCCAATGCCTGCGCCGCTTCGGCATCTCTCGCCGTTGGCGCGGATTGCACCGTCGAGGCAACCTTCACCCCGCCTGGCTCCGGCACCTTCAACGAAACGCTGGCGCTCGAAAGCAATTCAGTGGGCGCACCGCAAATCAATTTGACCGGCGTAGGCGTCGCCACACAAGCCACAACCACCACCCTGACAGTCACTGCGCCAACTGGTTCTCCTTACTATGGGCAAGCGATCGATCTCAGCGCGACGGTAACCTCCAGCGTGGGCACGCCCACCGGGACGGTGGCTCTGCTGGTAGATAACGCTCAAGTTGCGACCA
This sequence comes from Occallatibacter sp., assembly GCA_050013695.1. Classification (GTDB taxonomy): domain Bacteria; phylum Acidobacteriota; class Terriglobia; order Terriglobales; family Acidobacteriaceae; genus Telmatobacter. The sequence continues at coordinate 39,287 of JBEKET010000007.1, read as the reverse complement.
GCACGCTCAGCAACGGAATAGCGACATTCGCACTGAACAACGGCCTTGCCGGTGGCACTCACACATTCCAGGCGGTATATTCCGGCTCACAAACCGTGACGACCATTTATGCGGGCAGCGAATCGGCGGTCGATACCGTCACTGTCACTTCAGTCCCCACAACCACGACGACCTCATTCACGACGCTCGATGTCAACCCACCCAGCCAGCCCGCCGGCACCGCGCTGGCCCTTACTGCGACTGTGGCCTCAACCTACGCCGGGATTCCAACAGGAACGGTAACTTTCAACATCACCGACTCCGGCGGCCAGACCATCGCACCGCAAACGGTGCCGTTGGTGGCGGCCAGCGGCGGCGTCTTCCAGGCCACCTACTCGTTTACTCCGCCGGCTCCCGCCTCAGGCGTTGCCTACAATGTGGTGTCATTCACCGCCACTTATAGCGGTGACAATAACTTCACCACTTCCACCAGCGCGTCCCAATCGTTCGATGTAGGCCCTGCAATCGGTTCTGTCCTGGTCACTACCAGCGGCTCATCCATTACCAGTGGTCTCAACGGCAGCAGCACCATTACATTTACCAACACCAGCTATGGCGGATGGAACGGCGTCATCGGCTATCAATGCTTGGCTTCCAGCCTGCCTGCCAATGCAATCTGCGTCTTTGAGCCGGGACAGGTCACGCTGAATGCAAGCACATCCTCGAATTTGTATCCACCGGCCACGACTACGTTGCAGGTGATTGTGAATAATCCACCCAATTCGCCATTGCAGTCTTCGATCCTGTGGTGGATGGGCGGCCTGACCGGACTCGCGCTGCTCTTCATCCGCCGTCGCGCGATGCGCGGAGCCTGGGGAGCCGTGACGATGCTGGCGGGGATGGCCCTGCTCGCGTTTTCCGCGACCGGGCTGATGGCCTGCAATAACGGAATTGCGTACGCAACTCCAGCTGGCACCAGCAACATTACGGTGGTTGCCAACTCTGATCCGTTTGTGGTTTCAAAAGGCGCTGTCAATACGGGAGAAACCCAACCCTGCGGCAGCGGAAGCCCAACAATGCTGCCCTGCGCGCAAGCGACGTTCCAGATTTCACTTACGGTGCAATAGAACTCAGCTATCACCATCACCGAGGCCCGGATTGCTCAAGCGATTCGGGCCTCGGCATTTGGCGCGAGGCTCTTAAGATTAATCAGCAGCCGTGAGGTCATCTATTGTTACGTGAGAGAGAATCGATGAAACTCCGACCAAAAGCAGAAACAGTTGGCCGGCGGATTTGCTTCTGCCTGGCGATGATTCCTATAGCGGCATGTCTCTCGGCGTGCCACGCACCGACGAGCGCCACGCTAACGCTGTCCGTTGCGGCCAGCCTCAAGGATGCCATCGTCGAAGTTGAAGCCGATTACAATCGCGGCCACGCTGCCATAGACTTTCACAACAACTTCGGCTCATCGGGTACCCTGGCACGCGAGATTGAGGATGGTGCACCGGTGGATGTGTTCCTCTCCGCCGCGTCAAAGCCTGTAGACGATCTGGCTGCAAAGGGCCTGGTCGCGCCGGGAACTCGCCGCGATCTGCTGCGCAACCAACTGGTGTTGATCGCGCCGCTGGACTCGAAGCTGCGGGACTTTGATGGACTAGCCGATCGCTCCATCCGTCTCATCGCTCTTGGCGATCCGGGGAGCGTTCCCGCGGGCCAATACGGACGCCAAACCCTCCAGGCACTTCATCTCTACGATAAGGTCAGCGCAAAGCTGGTTTTGGGAAAGGATGTTCGCCAGGTCTTGACGTATGTTGAAACCGGCAACGCCGATGCTGGCCTGGTTTACTCGACCGACGCGGCAATCTCCGCCAAGGTTCATGTTGTGGCAGTGGCTCCGGACTCCACTCATGACCCCATCGTCTATCCTGCTGCGGCATTGAAAGCCAGCCACGATCCTGAGGACGCACGTAGGTTCATCGAGTATCTCGGCAGCCCTGCCGCGCAAGCTATCTTTATCAAGCACGGATTTACAATAGCGTCATCGTGACGCTGCCGATCGACCCCTCGCCGCTTTACATCTCTGTGGCCACCACGTGCGCCGCAACGACGGCAACATTCCTTTTGGGGATGCTTGCCGCGAGGGCCATGTACGGAGTTCGGGGCAGCCTGCGTGCGTGGATCGATGGCATCCTGACGCTTCCTCTGGTTCTTCCTCCAACGGTTGTCGGGTTCTTTTTGCTGTTGATTTTTGGACGCCGAAGCCCGCTCGGCCTCGCGCTTGAGCACATCGGCATATCCATTGTGTTTTCGTGGCCGGCCACCGTCATCGCTGCGACTGTCGTCGCGTTTCCGCTCATGTATCGCACCACGCTTGCAGGGTTTGAGCAAGTCAACCCCACGCTTCTTGAAGCCGCGCGAACATTGGGCGCTTCAGAGTGGACGGTGTTCCGCAGAGTGCTGTTGCCGCTGGCAGCACCGGGCGTGATCGCGGGAACGGTGCTGGCCTTTGCTCGGGCCCTCGGAGAATTCGGCGCGACCCTCATGCTGGCCGGCAATATCCCAGGCCGCACCGAGACCATGCCCATCGCTATCTTCTCCGCTGCTGAAGGCGGCGACATGCGCGTGGCTTCTCTCTGGGTGATCCTGATTGTCGTGTTATCGCTTGCAATCATCAGGCTCCTGAATGTGCAGGGGCCTGCGCAACGATTGCCGCGCAAATCAGTTGAGCTACCAAACGAAGTTTCAACAACACCGCTCGGTGTTACGGCGAGCCGGACAAATTCGTCAGAGACAACGGCCGCGCTCGAGATCGATATTCAGAGGGCGCTTGAGAACTTCAACCTGCAAGTGGCATTTCGCACTGGCCGCGGACCGCTGGGATTGCTGGGAGCATCCGGGGCGGGGAAGTCCATGACCCTGCGCATGATTGCCGGCGTGGCCACGCCGGATCGCGGCCGCATTGTCCTCAATGGCCGCGTCCTTTTCGACGGCACAACAGGTACAAATCATTCCGCATCGAGCCGGAAAATGGGTGTCGTATTTCAAGATTACGCGCTGTTTCCGCATCTGACCGTGGCTGAAAATGTCGGTTTCGGATTGAGTGCAATGCCTGAGCAGGAGCGCCGATTGCGCGTCGGCAATTTGCTCCAGATGATGCGCATCGCAGAGCTGGCCGGCCGTTACCCCAAGGAGATTTCCGGAGGCCAAAAGCAGCGCGTAGCCATTGCGCGTTGCATGGCTATTGAACCGGATGTGCTGCTGCTCGATGAACCCTTCGCTGCGCTCGACCCACATTTGCGGAGGCAAACCGAAGAGCAATTGCGGGAGACACTGGCGAGTTATAGCGGCGTTGTCCTCTTTGTAACTCACGATATGGAGGAGGCATTCCGGTTTTGCAGCGATCTGCTGGTCCTGGACAGTGGGCGCGTGATCGCCTCAGGGCCGCGAATTCAGCTCTTCGAACGGCCCCAAACCGTGGTTGCCGCGCGACTGACGGGTTGCAAGAACATTGTTCCAGCGCGCCGTGTCGCCGCCGATAGAGTTAGCGTGGAGTTATGGAACTGCGAGTTACAATCGACGGCTCCGGTGCGGGAGTTACTAACCCATGTTGGGGTTCGCTCCCATCAAATCCTTTTCCAACAGGCGGCCGAAAGCGAGAACACATTCAACTGCTGGCTGGTCAACTCCAGCGAAGCGCCGCATGAGATGACGCTCTATCTTCGTCTGCACAGTGCTCCGCAACAGGGCGACTCGCCCCATCTGCAAGCCGACATTCCCAAGGAAGCCTGGCGGGCGTTGAGCGCACAACCGCAGCCATGGCGCATCACCATCGATCCTGCGCTCCTGCTCCTGCTTGAGGATTGAGCCTTTCTTGAATCGCATGATCTCAGCGCCGTAGTGAAGTGGTTCGAATGAAAAGGCTTTTCCGAATGCGATGAAGCTTCAGAGAAACGATTGTTGAGCAGCGTGTTACACTCTGGCGCATGAGAAATCAGCTGAATCGACGCACATTCATGGCCGGCAGCGCATCGGTGTTGGGTGCCGCTCTCTTGCCGGCTGAGACATTCGCTGCATCAATTGATGCAAAGCTGCCCGCGCCGCCGCCCGCAGATGAACTCGGGGAGTTCGCTGAGCGGTATCTGAACACCATGCACTCGCCGGGAATGACGGTCGCTCTGCTCTCGGGCGAGAAGATCAGCACGCGCGTCTTTGGGTGGAGCAATCGAGAAGCGAGGATCGCAGTGTCGCCGGATCAGCCTTTCTGGATTGGCTCTATTTGCAAATCGTTCGTCGGAATCGTCGCGATGCAATTGCGCGACGAGGGGAAACTCGATCTCCACAAGCCGATCCTGGAGACAATGCCCGATCTGCCGATCGTCAATGACTTTGGCCCCATCACGCCGCACCATCTGTTAACCCATACATCGGGTCTTCCCAACTGGCTGGGGCTGTTTTCCGTTGATCCATCGCAGCGCGCACATCAGCAGTATGCGCCTGGAGAAAAATTCGCTTACTGCAATCTTGCATTCGACACGCTGGGATTTCTGATTGCTCATCTTGACGGCCGCAGTTGGCCGCAGGCAGTGACAGAGCGCATATTCAAGCCGCTTGGAATGGCCGGGGCCACCGGACAAATCGACGACGCGGTACAGGCGCGAATGCCTGTCGGCTACCACTACCAGTATCGCGACCGCCCTACCTCAGTTGTCGATCCGCTCATCCCGGTTGGATACGTGTTGATGAGCAACGCGGCAGGAAGTATTGCGGCGACTCCAGATGACATGGGCCGGTATATGAACATGCTCGCGCAGCATGGCCGCGGACCGTCGGGCAGGATTGTTTCCGAGGAAGGTTTCGAGCTGTTTTCGAAGCCATATATCGCGGCTCCGGTGTTGAGCCCAAATTCGAGCTATGGCTATGGAATCGGGGTGGAGACGATCGATGGCCGCAAGATGCTCCGCCATACAGGAGGCACCACGGCTTTCGGTTCTTCGATCCTGGTGGATCTGGACAGCGGAATTGGCGCGTTCGCGTCGGTCAACGCCATGCAGGGATTCCGACCGAATCCGGTAACAAAGTTTGCGGTGGATTTGATGTATGCGGCGAAGTCTGGCCGCAGCGCGCCAACAGCGCCAGCGGTTCCGGATCCGCTGGATATCAACGAGACAGCGCCGTATGCCGGCAATTACAAAGGAACAAACGGTGAATCGATCACCGTAAGCGTGCAGGGAAAAGGCCTGACAATTACCACGCCACGCGGCACAACGAACCTGCGTCCGCTCGGCGGAGATTTCTTCAGTGCCGCAGACGGAAGCGTTTTGGATGGCGGGCGTCCGGAGAATGGACCCAGCGAATTCGCCCTGTATTTTGAACGGGACGGCAAGGGCGCTGCCGGCGTCGTGATTGGGATCAACTACGGTCCACATTGGTTCGCAGGAGCCCATGACTCGGGCTCGGCCAGGAACGCTGTGTTTGAAAATGCGAAGCGCTACGAGGGGCTTTACGCTACCGATAGCCCCTGGATGGGCGCATTGCACGTTGTAGCGCGCAATGGCAAGTTGTGGCTTGAGGGCCTGCAGGAGATGCATCCAAGTGGTGTGGATGCGTCCAAGGTCGGCGGCGCGGAGGGGACTCTGGAATTGAAGTTTCTTTCATTTCTTGATGGCCGCGCGCGATTGCTCAACATTGATGGCGACATGCTCCGGCGGGTGGACCGGAGCACATCGGCATAGGAAATTGTATTTACGCTGCGGCCGGCGTCGCCTCGGACAGGGTGGAATCCTGTTCCGGTCTGGAGTTGCGCCAGAGAATGAAGGCGGTAATTGCAGCGGTGATGACCAGGCCGAATCCGAATTCCGTTGTCACATAAAACGCGCGGCCGCTTTGCGTGGTGCTGCGATCAAAGATGCCCTGGATGAATAAATTGTGCGTCGCATGAAGCATGGCGCAAGGCCACAGGCTCTTTGAGCGCAGCCGGAGCCAGCCGAGTATAAACGCGTCGGCGATCACCATCAGAGTGAAGCATGTCAGTGCGAAAAGTTTGGGCGTGCCGGAGTTGTAATCGGCGAACAGCAGCAGCGGATAGTGCCAGACTGCCCAGATGCATCCGCTTATCAGGCATCCAATTTGCCAACCGAAACGGCCGGTGAGGCGAGGAAGCAAAAAGCCGCGCCAGCCAATCTCTTCGCCGAGGGCGGCCGCGATGCTGCGCACAACGCCGAATGTGGCAAAGACGGGCAATCCAAGCAGGAATGTCGCTGTCAGTGGAGAACCAGGGAATCCAAAGGAAGTGCCGATTTGGGCGGCGAAATCGGGGAACGCGTAGGAGCCAGGAACCAGCACCCAGCATGCGATATAGACGGGGATGGCGTAGAGAATTGGCAGGACGTAAGCCAGCACTTCGAAGCGGACGGGACGCCAGTTCCATCCGAGCGATGCAATGTCAATGCCGAGAATGCGGCACGTGAGACATGCCGCGGTAGCCGGCATCCACATGAGCACGCCGACGACCAGGCCGAAGCCGACGGACAGGTGTTGCGCGTGAATCACGAGCAGGTAGGGTCCGAGGCTGAGCGTGAAGACCAGCAGCAGATAAGTGAGGATGCCACGGCTATTGAGCGTCATAATCTTGGAGCATAACGGATATCAACGTTTGTTGCGGAACTATTTTTTGACTTGCTTGAATTCTGGTGCACTCTTCTGAGATTTTTGATTGACAGAATGTTTCATCGCTGCGAGAGTGTTTGCAGCCGGTCCATGATTCCCATCCGTTGCAACGTATGTTGCGTTCCCGTGGACGGACAAAATTCAGGATTCAATTACGCCAGTTCACGACGGCGCAGAGCCGGTGAACCCACACGAGGTTTTCGATGCGCGCAACAATGAGGTGTGGTCTCTTCCTGATGCTTTCTCTGGCCGCTGTGCCGCTGATTAGCGCACAGGCCTTGAGCGCCGAGGCAATGAATCAATTGCCACTCTCCAAGATGGTTTTTCCGTCGGTTTTCACCAGCATTGATCCGACGGTGGTGCGGATCGATGGCCACGATGCGCTCTGCTATGAGTTGTACATCGTGAACATGAATTCCACGCCTGTTGAACTGAGCCGGGTAGAGGTGTTGAACGGAGCGCAGGATCTGCTTGACCAGACGGGCGCTCCGTTGGTTGCTGCGGTCAAGCACTCGACGAAGACGCCGCCCGCGGCCGGTACGGAAGGTGTAATCGCTCCGGGGGAGCAGGTCATCTTCTACGCGTGGGTCGATATTCCGCACGGTGCAAAGGCTCCGACGGAGATCCGCCATGCGCTGACTTTGCATAGGCAGGATGGAACCGACACGCTGCGGATTGTAACGCTGCCGATTGCGGTGAAGCCCGCGACGGTAGTGATCCAGTCGCCTCTGCGCGGCTCTAACTGGCTTGCAGGTAACGGACCGGGAAATACGTCGGGACATCGGCGCGGGATCATTCCGCTGGATGGAGCGGCGCGCGTGCCGCAACGGTTTGCTATCGACTGGGTTCAGGTGAACAAGGATGGCAAGACATTTTCCGGCGACGGAAAGAAGAACGAGAGCTACATTTGTTACGGCCAAAAGATACACGCGGTTGCGAACGGCGTGGTCACCGAGATCAAGGATGGGATTCCGCAGAACGTGCCGGGCCTGGATTCGCGCGCTGTGCCAATCACGCTGGAGACGGTTGCGGGGAATCACATTATTCTCGATATCGGGAACGGGGTGTATGCGTTTTATGCGCATTTGCAGCCGGGCTCCCTGCGCGTGAAGGTGGGTGACCATGTGAAGGCCGGCCAGGTGATTGCTCTGCTGGGCAACTCCGGCAATTCAACCGAGCCGCATCTCCATTTTCACCTGATCGATCGGAACTCTCCGCTGGGCGGGGAAGGATTGCCGTTCGCGTATCCTTCCTACTCGCTGCTGGGCAAAGGGAGCCTTGATGGCGATGTAGCGAAAATGAATTGGCTGAACTCGAAGCAGGCGGTGCACGGCGAAATTCCCGCGGAAAACGAAATCGTGCAATTTGGAGACGAAGACAAGTAGACGCCGGATTCCGAGGCAGGAGCCTGAATGATGAAAAACACAAAATCGACGAGCGTCATCGTTTTCGCGTTGCTGAGTTTTGCGATACCGGCGATGCAGAGTGCGGGCCAGGCGGCACAGAATACACAGCCAGATGAGTTCAAGCAGACTGACGTCATGATCCCGATGCGCGATGGAACGCGACTGCAGACGGTGATCTTCACGCCTCTTGCGGCGACTGGCGACCTGCCGATTCTGTTTACGCGCACTCCGTATGGTGTGCCGGAAAACCAGGCGGGGCTGACGGCGAAAGACAGTCCGCTTCGTCCACTCATCGCCGATGGATACATTTTTGTCTTTCAGAATTTGCGCGGCCGTTTCAAGTCGGAGGGTACGTTTGTGATGCAGCGTGCGCCGCGCGACGAGAGCGATCCGAAGTCCGTGGATGAATCGACGGATGCTTACGACACTATCGACTGGCTGGTAAAAAACGTACCACGCAACAATGGCAAAGTCGGCATCTGGGGCATCTCGTACAGCGGCTGGACGACGGTGATGGCGTTGCGCAATCCGCACCCGGCCCTGAAGGCTGCGTCGGAACAGGCGTCGCCGGCGGACATGTTCCTGGGCGACGATTTTCATCATAACGGCGCGTTCCGGCTGAGCTATGGGATGGAATATTCGGCGCTGGTGGAGGCGGAAAAGGAGAGCAATTTTCACTTCCAATTCGACAAGGCGGACACCTACGAGTGGTATCTGAAGCTCGGCCCTCTTTCGAATGTGAACAAGAATTACTACCATGGGAAGATCGCAGCGTGGAATGACTTCGAGAACCACCCGTCGCGCGATGGATTCTGGCTGGCGCAGGCAACGGAGTCTTGGCTGCATGGGACGACAGTGCCAGTGCAGAATGTCGCTGGCTGGTGGGACCAGGAAGATTTTTACGGTCCGGTAAGAACCTACGATCTTCTGGAAAAAGCCGGATCGGGATCGCTGAATTACCTTGTGGTTGGCCCGTGGAATCACGGTGGATGGTTCGGGGGAAGCGGCGCGCACCTGGGCGATGTATCGTTCGGCTCGGCAACCAGCGAGTATTTTCGCGCCCAGCTTATGGTGCCGTGGTTCCGCTATTGGCTCCATGGCGAGGGCAGCAAGCCGGCGGCAAAAGTCACTGCGTTTGAAACCGGAACGAATGTCTGGAAGCAGTATCCGGAGTGGCCTCCGAAGAGTGCAAAGCCGACGCCGATTTACTTCGGTGCGGGGCGGTCCTTGTCATTTACCAAGCCCTCGGCGGGAGCGAGCGCGTTTGATGCTTATGTCTCCGATCCCGCAAACCCGGTGCCATACCGGCCGCGGCCAATCAGCCCGACCTATCCCGGCGCCGACTGGCCGAAATGGCTGGTGCAAGATCAGCGATTCGTGGATCATCGGCCCGACGTGTTGACGTGGGAGACGGAGCCTCTCGAGAACGATGTGCGCATCGCAGGAGACGTGATGGCGCATTTCTTCGCGTCCACCAGCGGTACGGATGCGGATTGGGTGGTGAAGCTGATCGATGTGCAGCCGGAAGACGCGGTGTCAAACATTCCGGCTGAAGGTGGAGAACCGGCCCGTAAGGTGAACATGGGCGGCTTTGAGCTGATGATTGCCGACGAAGTATATCGCGCGCGTTTTCTGCATGGCTTCGATCATCCGCAGCCGCTGAAGCCGAACCAGGTGGTTGAATACAAGGTCGATTTGCATACGGCGGACCACGTGTTTCAGAAGGGGCACAAGATCATGGTGCAGATTCAGAGCACATGGTTCCCCATCATCGATCGCAATCCGCAGAAGTTTGTGCCCAGTATCTTTGCGGCGTCGGCGGACGACTACACGGCCGCGACCGAGCGGGTGTATCACTCGGCGGCGTATCCGTCCAGCATTATTCTGCCGATTGCGCCGGCGGAGTAGGAGCCGGCGGTTTTAGGTCGAGAGCTCGTACCAACGGAAGCCTTCGCGTTGCTCCTTGGCGGCTTCGCGGAGTCGAATGAGTGTGGCTTCGCGGTCGTAATTGGCACAGGCGACAAGAATCAAATTCACGAGAGCCGACGGTGCGACATATGAGTCGAGAAACGATTCGCTGTCGACCGATGCAACGAAGAACTCGTCGGTGAAGCGGGCGATTGGCGAGATGTAGGTTCCTGTGATCCCGATGCAGTAAGCGCCGTTCTCCCGCGCGCGTTTGAGGGCTTCGACGGTTTGGCGCAGTCCGCGCCGGAAGCTGATGGCAATGACCAGGTCGCCCTTGCCGAAGAGCCTGGAGATGTGCGTGCTGCGGCCGTTGGTGGTCGCGCTGTAGACGGGCAGGCCAATGACGGTGAGGTGGTGTTCGATGTAGTGAACAAGGCTCGCCGCAAGATCGCCGCCGACCACGAGGATGCGTTTGGCGGAGTGAATGCGCTTGGCGACCATCGCTATTTTATTAACGTCGAGCGTGTTCCGGATGGCGTTGAGGTTTTTGAAATCCTGCTCCAGCATGGCCTGCAAATGATCCGGAGTTTTGGCGTCACCGTTGCTGTGCGCCTGCATGCCGTCGAGCGAGGTGGCATTCGCTATAGAGAGGTCGTGCAGATAGTTTTGAAAAGCACGATAACTCTCGAAGCCCATCTTCTGAATGATCCGGACCATGGTCGCCGGATCGGTGCTGAGGCGTTCGGCTGCGGAGCGGACACTGAGCAGTACGAACTCGCGGGGATTCTTGAGGACCTGGCGGATAATTTCCTGGCGCCGGGGGCTCAGGCGCTGGATCCAATTCGTGGGGTCGTCGGTCAGTGGTGACTTGCTCTGGACGCTTTTCATGTTCTCCGCAGCATTGCTCACGGGAGAAATTCTGTCAACTCGACACCCGGCCGGGGACCCGGGGGGTTCAACTCAAATTGTACCGGGAAGGGGGTGCCATCTTGCACCAAGGATGTTGCAACTTCAGAACAGGGCCGACAACGTTTGTTGCAAACATTTGCTTGCATGCATAGGGAACGCGACGTTACCTCTGAAGAAAAATGCAAGGATCATTAAAAAACTGTTGACATTGAGCCAATATGATCCCACACTATCGCCAGACGTATTTCGCAATATATGTTTCTTTAGAGTTTCAGACCTCATATTGAGATCGCAGTTGACCTGCGTCTTCAATCAGGTGTTCAGCGGACGTGCCCAAAGACAGACGAAATATGGAGGGGGTCAGATGATTAACATGACGACTTGTCGTTTCTGGAGGAACAGCTTTCAATTTACGGGCTTGATCGCCGGGATCGTGCTGGCGGTATTGCTCATCACTCCCCTCCGCGCGCAGACCACCTCGACGGTAACGGGGACTGTGACGGATCAGCATAAGTTCGCAATCGTGGGCGCGACGGTGGAGGTGGAGTCAAAGGAGACTGGCGCGATTCGAGCCACGGAGACCGACGCGCATGGTGTTTATCGCGTGGCTGCGCTGGCTGCCGGAAGCTACAAGATCACGGTGAGCCGCCAAGGGTTTGCAAAACAGGTCATCCCCGATCTGACCTTGTTGTTGGACCGCACAGCAACGCTGGATGTGTCGTTAAACGTTGGCGGCGCGTCGGAACATGTTGAGGTGACGATCGACGCACCGCTGATCGATACCACCACTCCCGCTGAAGGGCTCACGATTACCCCGGAACAGGTGCATGACATCCCACTGAATGGGCGCGATTATGCCGACCTTCTGCAAATGGTTCCCGGCGTGACGGAGAATAAGCAGGACGACCCCGGCGAAGATGACACGGTCTCGATTCTGGGCGAACGCGGCAACAACACCGCTTACCTGATCGACGGTCTCAACAACTCGAACCAGGTGACGGGCGGGGCCTCCGCGCAGTTCAACATGGATACGATCTCGGAGTTTGAGGTTCTTACCAGCGGCTATAAGGCGGAGTTTGGGCATGCTTCGGGCGGTATCGTGAACGTGATTTCACGAAGCGGCAGCAACGACATTCACGGATTGGCTTCGGTATTTTTGCGGGATAACGTGCTCGACACCTCTGACATTGCCGGTTCGGCGCCCTACCTGTTGCGATGGGATTACGATGTTGCAGCCGGTGGTGCACTGAAGAAGGACAAGATTTTCTGGTTCGCGTCGGGCGAGAATATCCATCAGAATGAAGCGCTGAATTTTGTAATCCCGCCAAGCACGCCCCAGGTTCTGATAAACAGCGAACAGGCATATGGCGGCCCGTCGCGCGATCGCGAAGCGCGGGCCTTCGGAAAGTTCACGGAGTTAGTCGGTAGGAACACATTCACGGAAGAAGCCAACTATACCAACGCACACAATGGGAACTTTCTGCCTCTGTCGGCGTCGACGTCTTTACCATCGACGCGGCAGGACTATGGAAATACCGCACTGATGATCGGCGGTACGGATACGGTGCTGCTGGCGGATAGGGATAATCCATGGATTATGAATATCTACGCGCAGTTTCGGAATGAGCCTTCATCGGTGGGGCCGGCGCACCCGCAGGCGGGACCTTATACGCTGTTCAACATCTTCAGTGGCTACAACACTGGCGATGTCTTTGGAGACCTAGGACAAGTGGAGTTTGGCTCGCTGACCACTGAGGGATATTTGAAACAGAAGTACGGCGATACGGGTGTCAGCTTTACCAGGACCTGGAAGAGGAACACATTCAAGTTCGGGTACGACTATCTGCGCACCCAGGTGGATGGCGTTGAGCAGAATGTCGAAGAGAATCAGCTTTTCGCAACGCTTTCGGACTATGCGACCTACGGACCGATCGACTCCGGGTTCTTCCTGCTGGAAACGGTTGGTGGCGCGACTCCCTCAGACAACGATATTTCGCTTCGGAACAACTACAGCGGCGCCTACTTTCAGGACGATTTCAAACTCTTCAGCAACGTAACCGTCAGCGCGGGACTGCGCTGGGATTATGATTCAGACTTCAAGATCAAAACGAACTTCTCGCCACGCGCCGGTTTTTCCTGGTCGGTGAATCCGAAGACCATGGTGCGCGGCAGCTTCGGTGTATTCTACGACCATTTCCGTCTTGGCCTGGCGCGGGACATCCCGGCATTTGGCGGCGCGGACCTGCAGACCATTCAGCCGCTCTCGTATCCGCGCCTGTTCTACGGCGTTCCGACCATTGCGCCCGCGCTGTTCGGGCTTTGCCTCTCAGAGACGGAAACGGATGCGCAACTCGCCGCGTCCGGAGCAACATGTCCTTACGGTCCGGAGCCGATCTATGGCGTAGACCATTTGAACAATGTGGTCGCTGCCGGGCATGCACCGATACCAGCCCAAAGCATTGTGACGCCCACCAACGTACAGCAGCTTTCGGGCCTTGATCCGACTACCTATTTGAATGACGCCGCGGCTGCGATTGGACAGGCACCGGGCTTTCTTTTCTGGGGGCCCTACGGCGCCATTTCTTACCTTATCGATCCGGCGGGCACATTTCCGGTTACGCTCGCTCCGAGCTTTGCCACGCCATACTCGCGGGCAACCACGCTCGGCATTCAACGGGAAGTGGGCCATAACTTTGTCATCTCGCTTGACCTCTACCACAAGGGAATCGAGAACCTGCTTGGTGTCAGGCAGACGAACCTCGCCTTTTCCGATCGCCTGACTAACAGCTTCACGGGGACGTATGTCAACGGTTATGGGCCGTGGTATTCGGGCAAGTTCAACGCAGCAATCATTGCCTTCGAGAAGCGATACAGCCATAACTTCACTGCCGGCGGCAGCTATGCACTGACGTCGGAAGATGACGACGCGCTTTGCTCCGACCTGGACCAGGGCCCAACCGGCATCTGCTATCCAACCGATAGCTACGTCGGCGAGACCACGCCGTTGCCTGATCCATCTACCGGCCAGACAAACGCCAGCGCCGGATACTACGACGGCGTTACCGGCAACTATATTCCGAAGGCGGGAATCTATTGGAACGGTCCCAAACTCGATGAGGGACCGTCAGATTTTGCGCTTCGGCATACGCTCCAATTGCATGGAATGGTGCAGCTTCCGGGCAAGTTCCAGTTCAGCGGATTGTTCCGCGCGCAGAGCGGGTTCCACTACACCGCGAGCGCGATTGCTCCCGTTGATCAGGATGGAAATGGCAACTACGGCGGCCGTGACCTGAAGACAGGCCGAAACCAGTTCGTCTCTCCGATGTACGTCAACCAGGATCTTAGGATTTCGCGGCTGTTTACAATCCACGAGCGGGTGAAGATCCAGCCGATCTTTGAGTACTTCGACCTCTTCAACAATGCCAATCCGGCGGCGATCCAGGTTCAACAATCCACTGGCCCGCTGTTTGGGACCATCTCGCAAAGACTCCCGGGACGGCAGGGCGAAGTCGCGCTTCGGATAGAATTCTGATCTGCGTGATTGCTGAATCAGAAATCCTGGGAGAGGTGGAAGTAATTCATGGCTGAACCGCGTAAATCTGTTGGCGCCCGCATCGTCAGAGTCACGAAGCGGGTGCTGATGTTCCTTCTTGTGGCTGTGGTTGTGCTCCTCAGTGCGGGAGCGATTTGGAACGCGGCGGCGCTGCATCACTACAGGGCATTGGCCGGAGTGCCCGGGAAACTCTACCAGGTGGATGGCCGCGCGATGCAGATGCTTTGCACGGGCTCCGGTTCACCTGTGGTGGTGCTGGAAGCCGGGTTGGGCAATGACTCAACGATATGGGCCAAGAATCAGCCGGAGCTCTCAAAGATCACGCGCGTCTGTGCCTACGATCGCGCCGGCTTTGGATGGAGCGAGTCGCGCCCGGGTGTGCGTGATTCGAATGCGATTTCTCACGAATTGCACGGTCTGCTCGAGCAGGCAGGCATCACGGATCCCGTGATTCTAATGGGCCATTCCATTGCCGGGATTCATATGAGGAATTACGCGGCAAAGTATCCTCAGAGCGTTGCGGGCATTGTCTTCATTGACGGCTCAACGCCGCAGCAGGACAAGTATTTTCCCGCATCTCTCGAGAAAACACAGACAATGTACGTCAAGATTCTGATCCCTCTTGCTGAGGCCGCGACCGTTACTGGCGTGTTGCGCGCAATGGGGCAGTGCGCGCCAATCAAGCCCGGGATGGAATCGTATGCGGCCTGGATCAAGGCCGATTCGTGTGTTCCATCGCAAATCATCTCCGTCGATAGGGAGTTCAAAGCGGTCCCTGTCTCGGGCGACGAGTCGGTTAACTCCGGCCCATTCGGCAACTTGCCGATTCTCATTTTCTCGCAGGACCCAACCATGCACGATGCCCGGCTGGGAGAAAGTGGCAAGGAGCTTTCCTCGATCTGGAACGGGATGCAGGAGAACCTGAAGAAGCTGTCGACAAACAGCCGACGCATCATTGCCAAGGGCAGCACGCATTATGTGCAGGTCGATCGTTCGGATTTAGTGAATCGTGAAGTGACCAGTTTTATCCAGCAGGTCCGTACGGGCACTGTATCGCCGCAGAACGGAACCACTACGACGCAATAAGAGATGAGGGCGACTCGAATGAAGTTCCAGTACATTGCAAAAGGTGCTTGTGCCGCTGCGATTTTGGCAGCGGTTGCGGTGAGCGGAAATGTGCGGGGAGAAGCAGCGCATCCGCAGCAGGAGTCTGTTGTCTCAAAGCCGGTGGCTGCGGCGGCGCCAGCGTCGCCGAGTGCGCCCGCGATGACTGCCGATGACTTGTCCGCATACCTCGATGGCCTGGTTCCGATGCAGTTGAAGCGGGAAAATATTGCAGGCGCAACGGTCATCGTCGTCAAGGACGGCAAGGTCCTGGTTGAAAAGGGGTATGGGTTCTCCGATGTCGAAAAGAGGACGCCGGTTACGCCGCAGACACTGTTTCGGCCCGGATCCATCTCCAAGCTTTTTACCTGGACCGCCGTGATGCAGCAAGTGGAAGCGGGGAAAATCGACCTCGACCGCGACATTAACGACTATCTCGACTTCAAGATTCCAGCCACTTACCCCAAGCCGATCACCATGCGCAATCTGATGACCCATACGCCTGGGTTTGAAGAAGCCGTCAAGGATCTGATCGTGACCAAGGGAGCGAAGCCGATTTCAATTGGCGAGTATCTCAAAACCCACATGCCGCAGCGCGTCTATCCGCCCGGAACCACGCCCGCGTATTCGAACTATGGCGCCACTCTGGCCGGGTACATTGTTGAGCGTGTCTCGGGGATGCCCTTTGACGACTACGTTGAGAAGAACATTTTCCTGCCTCTTGGCATGACGCACACCAGCTTCCGCCAACCTTTACCTGCGCAGTTGCTGCCCATGATGTCGAGTGGCTACGCGCTCGGAAGCGGCGATTCGAAACCCTATGAGGTCATTGCCGCGGAGCCGGCCGGCAGCTCGGCAACATCCGCCGAAGATATCTCGCACTTCATGTTCGCGCATCTTCAGGATGGTGAGTACAACGGAGTGCACATCTTGAAGCCCGAAACGGTTGCACTGATGCACTCGGCCCAATTTGCTGTTGACCCGGCCCTCCCTCACATGTGCCTAGGCTTCTACGAGCAGACCCGCAATGGTCATCGTATGTTCGGACATGGCGGCGATACGCAGTACTTCCATAGCGACCTCTTCCTGATGCCTGATCAAAACCTCGGCTTCTTCGTTTCCTACAACAGCGGTGGCCGCGGCGAAACCGAGCAGCGCCAAAATCTCTTCAATGCATTTCTCGATCGCTATTACCCCTATTCGATTCCCGCGGGCGTGAAGCAGCCGAACCCGGATGCCGATGCCAAGCTGGTGGCAGGCGAGTACATTACAAGCCGCAGGCCGGTGACGAATATTCTCAGCTTCATCAGCTTCCTTGAAAACGTGAAGGTGACGCCAGGGAAGGATGGCACGATCGTCATTCCGCAGTTCAAGGGCATCAACCAGGTGCCGAAAAAGTGGGAAGAGATCGGGCCGCTGCTTTACCGCGAAAAGAACGGCCAGGACCTGGTTGGATTCACCAAGGATGCCGATGGGCGATACGTCTTATCGATGGACTACCCCTTCATGGACTGGACGAGGATTGGGGTCCTCGACAGCAAGAATTTCAATATATTTCTCGTTGTCCTTGTGATCGGCGTTTTTTTCTTGACTGTGATCTTCTGGCCGATCTCAGCTTGGATTCGCAAGCATTACAATCATCCGCTCCAGGCAGAACCGCGTGAATGCAGGTTGCGCCTTGCAATTCGGCTCATTGCGGCGATCGATCTGATTTACTCAGTTTGCTGGTTCAGTATCTTGATCGCATCCGGTGGCAGCCCATTGTTCGATTCAAGTTTTGATGGGACCCTGCGCGCGGTGCAGATCGTTGGATGGATCGGCAGCCTGGGAACGCTGCTGATTCTGCTTGCCGTGGTGAAGACCTGGAAGGCGCCGGGAGAGTGGTGGCTATCGCATGTCGGCAACATTGCCATCGCGCTGAGTGCGGTGTCATTCTCGTGGTTCCTGTGGCACTGGCATTTACTTCACTTCAGCCTGCTTTACTAGGCGCCTCGGCGCGAAAGGGACTTCCCCATGCAGAGAATTAACCGGACACTACATCTGCTCGCCATGGCAGCCGCGGCTACATGCATCGCGGCTACTATTCAGCCGGCTGCAGCACAGTCGTTCACCATCGAACAGGTGCTCGGCGCGCCATTTCCGACGCAGCTCACATCAGCACATCAGGGCTCGCGTATCGCGTGGGTCTTCGCGCAGCGCGGCGCGCAAAATGTTTGGGTAGCCAGTGGGCCGCAATTCGTTCCGCAACAAGTGACCCACTATACCGGAGACACAGGTCAGCCGATCGCATCGCTGCGGCTTACACCCGACGGCGCGAGCGTAGTGTATGCACGCGGTACTGAAGTCAACGGCGAGCAGCGCAGTGCAAATCCGCTGGGTGACGCAAAGCAGCCGAAGCAGCAGGTGTGGATTGCCGCGATTACCGGTGGTGAGCCGCGCCTGCTCGGCGATATGGGATGCGAGCAGGAGGGCTGCGAGGATATCCAGATTTCGCCGGATGGAAAGTGGGCAGTTTGGGAGGCAAAGCATGAGTTATGGATTGCCTCAACCGCAAGTACAACCGGTGCAGCGAAGCAGCTGACGGATATTCGCGGTAATGTATCGTCACCGCAATGGTCCCCGGACGGCGCACACCTGGCTGCTATCGTCGGGCGCCGTGATCACAGCTTCACGACGGTGCTCGATGTGAAAGACGGGGTTTTGCAGGCGGTACACTACGTTGCTCCGTCGACGGATCGGAACTTTGCGCCGCGCTGGTCAGCGGACGGAAATCAGATTGCCTTTTTGCGCGTCGGCGGCGCTGAAGAAAAACAGCCGGTCATTCCGCTGCATGCGACTCCGTGGAGCGTGTGGGTTGGAGATGCGCACACCTACGATGCGAACGAGATATGGAAGAGCGGGCAGAGCCTGCGCGACTCGCTTCCGCCGTTTGCACAGGAACAGTTCCTGTTTGCGTCCGATGGCAGGGTTGTGTTCAGTTCCGAGGCGGACGGACGCAATCATCTGTATTCGATTCCATCGTCAGGTGGTGCGGCAAAGCTGTTGACCCCGGGAGAATACGACGTTGAAGAAGCAGTGTTGGCGGCGGATGGCCGTTCGGTTCTGCTGTCTTCAAATGAAGAGGATGTCGATCGCCGGCACATCTGGAAGGTGCCTGTAAGCGGAGACGCCGCTCCAGATGCGCTTGCCAAAGGCGAGACCATCGAGTGGGCTCCGGTCGAAACTGGAGACGGCAAAGCAGTCTTCAGCCTGGGCTCAACTGCGATCACGCCGGGCCTCGTCTATCAACTCTCCGGCGGATCGCGACAACTGATTACCAAGGACGCGCTGCCCAAGGATTTCCCATCGGCACAACTGGTTGTGCCACAGCAAGTGATCTTCAAGACCGCTGACGGCTATACGATTCACGGTCAGCTTTTTGTGCCCAAAGGGCAAACAAAGCCAGGGCCCGCGCTGGTCTTCACTCACGGCGGGCCGCCGCGGCAGATGCTGCTTGGCTTCCATTACATGGACTACTACAGCAACGCATACGCCGCAAACCAATACCTGGCGAGCCTCGGATTCACTGTGCTCTCAGTGAATTATCGTTTGGGAATTATGTACGGACATGATTTCCGCGAACCGCCGGATGGTGGCTGGCGCGGTTCTTCGGAGTACAACGATGTCCTGGCCGGGGCACTTTATTTGCAGGGCCTTTCCAATGTCGATCCGAAGCGGATTGGCCTTTGGGGAGGATCGTATGGGGGATTGCTGACAGCGCTGGGACTTGCGCGCAACTCTGATATTTTTGCTGCCGGCGTGGATTTTCACGGAGTGCACGATTGGTCGGACTTCCTGCCTTCGTGGGAACGCGGTTCCGGCTCTGCTCCAGATGTGGACGAGGCGGTGAAACTCGCCTTCGAATCTTCGCCGAATGCTTCCATTGCAAAATGGAAATCTCCCGTCCTGCTCATCCAGGGCGACGACGATCGCAACGTCCCCTTCAGCCAGATGGTGAGCCTGGTCGAAAAACTTCGCGCGCAAAATGTGCCATTTGAACAGATCGTTTTCCCCGACGAGATTCATGACTTTCTTCTTTGGAAGGATTTCGTGCGCTCTTACTCGGCAACCGCTTCGTTCTTTCAACGCCATCTGGATTCCCGGTGAAAATGACGCTACCGCCAGTTCCAGACCTGGATGTTGCGAATGTTGCGAAGGAGGCTTGCCGCCACGAGGAGAAGCTGATTGACCGTCTCCGCACGCTGGTTGAGATTGAATCGCCAAGCAGCGACAAAGCCGGCGTTGATCATGTTCAGAGCGTGTTTTCGGAATGGGCTGAGGGCGCTGGAGGAATAGTCCGACGCCACACTCAACGCGGATTGGGCGACTCGTTGGAGGTTGGATTTGGCGGACGGCATCGCAGCGAGTCGAGGACCATGCTGCTGGGACATCTGGATACGGTATGGGCGCGTGGAACTCTGGCGCGGATGCCGTTCCGAGTGTCTCGCGATCGGATCTCCGGGCCTGGCGTTTTGGATATGAAGGCAGGCGTGGTAATGTCGCTCACGGCAATTGAGGTGCTGCAACAGATGAAGCTGCTGCGCCGTCCAGTGACGCTGCTCATTCACGGCGATGAAGAGGTGGGCAGCCCGGCTTCTCGCATGTTGACCGAGACTGTGGCGCGCCGCTGCAGTGCCGTGTATGTGATGGAGCCGGCCCAGGGAGACGCGGGCGCTTATAAAACTGCGCGCAAAGCCGTGGGGCTTTATCGGCTGTCAGTGAAAGGAGTTGCGGCGCATAGCGGTGTGGACTTTGAGCAGGGTCACAGTGCAGTGATTGAGCTCGCTCGGCAGATTGAGGTGTTGCAATCGCTTACCGATCTGAGCAGTGGAATCACGGTGAATCCGGGAGTGATTGGTGGCGGCACCTGCTCCAACGTCATTCCTGCCGAGGCATGGGTTGAGATCGATGTGCGGGTTGCGCGCAGCCAGGATACGGCGAAGGTGGACCGCATGCTGCGTTCATTGCGTCCCTTCGATAAAGCCTGCAAGCTGGCCATAAGCGGAGGCATGAATCGTCCGCCAATGGAGCGATCCAAGGGAACGGTTGCGTTGTTTCTGCGCGCACGGCAGTTGGCTGCAACCATCGGCATTGCGCTTGAAGAAGCGGCAACCGGCGGAGCCTCCGATGGAAACTTTACCGCGGCGCTCGGAATTCCCACGCTCGATGGCATGGGTGCGGTGGGCGCTGGTGCACACGCTCCGCACGAGCATCTGCGGCGCAAACATCTGGCGCCGCGTACGGCCCTGCTTGCTGCCATGTTGATGTAAGTTCGCACGGCGCAGTTGACTGGTAAGTGAACGATCGGACTGGAGAAGTTATGAGATATGTTTCTCGCATGCTGCTTGCGGCAGCCGTCTGCGTTGGCGCACTGGCCTCGGCGCGCGCTCAGGTTGCTGCGCCTCCTGTTTACGACATCGTGATTCGCCACGGCAGGGTGCTGGACGGAGCCGGTAACCCATGGATTGCCGCCGATGTGGCCATTTCGAATGGACGATTCGTCAAGATTGGCAAGGTTGAAGGAACAGGACGCAACGAGATTGACGCCACTGATCTTTATGTTTCGCCGGGTTGGATCGACGTAATGGATCAATCATCCGAGGTGCTACTGAAAAATGGATTGGCCGATAACAAGCTTCGAGAAGGTGTGACCACGGCGATTGCCGGTGAAGGTGGCACGCCCGTCGATGCGGATCATATCGAAGAGTACTTTGCGAAGCTGAGGCAGCAGGGCATCAGCATGAACTTCGGTTGCTATTACAGCGAGGCGCAGGCGAGAGTCGCCGTGATCGGCGAAGTGGACCGGCCGCCCACGCCGGAGGAATTGGTGAAGATGAAGGGTCTGATGGCGACGGCCATGCAGCAGGGCGCGATGGGCATGACGACAGCGCTCATTTACCCGCCATCGAGTTATGCGAAGACCGACGAACTGATCGCAATGGCCAAGGTGGCCGGAGCCTATGGCGGCCTGTATGCAAGCCACATGCGCGGCGAGGGCAAGGAGGTTGTGCAGGCGGTCGACGAGTTAATCCAGATATCCGAGCAGGGTCATTTGCCGGCGGAAATATTTCATTTGAAGGTTGCTTACCAGCCCGACTGGAGTAAGTCGATGGCGCTGATCGGCGAGCATGTGGCAGCCGCTCGCGCGCGCGGAGACGAAATCGCCGGTGACCTTTACATGTACACCGCAGGCGGAACGGGCCTGGAAGCGACGATTCCATCGTGGGCCTTTGATGGCGGCGAAGCGGAGTTGAAGAAGCGCCTTGCTGACCCGGCAATTCGCGAGCGCCTGAAACATGATCAGCAAACCGGCTCGCCGGGATGGTGGAACATCATCGAAGCGGCCGGCGGATGGGACGGGATTGTGCTGGTGGATGCGGCGACTCCGGAGAATCGAAAGTATGAAGGCAAGTCGATGACCGTGATCGCGAAGGAGATGGGAAAATCTCCTGCGGATGCCGCGTTCGATCTCGTGGAGCAGGGCCAATCGCGCGTTCTTGCCGTCTATCACATGATGAGTGAGGGAGACGTGGAGACGGCGCTCAAGTTCAATTGGACCGCGATTGGCAGTGACTCTGGAGCGAGCGAAGTTGCCGGGCAGCCTGCCGATCTTAATCATCCACGCGCCTATGGAAATTTTCCGCGAGTGATTGCGCGATACGTGCGAGAGACACACACGCTGACGCTGGAAGACGCGATTCGCAAGATGACATCCTGGCCGGCAACTCGGCTGCGCTTCTCCGACCGTGGCGTGATTCGCGAAGGCGCGCGCGCCGATGTGACCATTTTCGACTACGACAAGATTCAGGACACGTCGACCTATGAGCATCCAGTTTCCTATCCCGAAGGCATTCCATATGTGCTAGTCAATGGCGTGGTGGTGATAGACAAAGCTGCGCACACCGGCGCCAAACCCGGCGACATTATTTACGGGCAGGGCCATGGACTGAATCTTCCCCAAGCTTCGCAATAGGGTGTTATGAGAATTGGAGAGCAGATGATTTTCCTGCTTCAGCGTAGGGAACGGCGCATTGTTCGCTTGTCTTGTGCAGTGATTGCAGCATGGATGCTTTGTTGCGCGGCGATAAGCAGCGTCCATTCTCAAGCTACTGCGCAGACTGACGCGCAATGGCAGCCGGTGATTGCTGCTCTCCGCGAACGCATCGCGCGTGAGATGGCCGACAAGCAATTACCAGCCGTTGCAATTGCGCTCGTCGACGATCAGCATGTGATCTGGGCGGAGGGCTTCGGATATCAGGATGCCGCGCACAAGGTGCCTGCTACGGCGGAAACCGTGTTTCGTGTCGGATCTGTGTCAAAGCTGTTCACTGATATCGGAGTCATGCAGCTTGTTGAGGCAGGCAAGCTGAACCTGGACGCGCCTGTTATGACCTATCTGCGAAACTTTCATCCGGCAAACCCTTTTGGCGGTGAAATCACTTTGCGAGAGCTGATGTCTCATCGGTCCGGACTGGTGCGCGAGCCTCCCGTCGGACATTATTTCGACACTTCGGAACCGAGCCTGGAGGCAACGGTCGACAGCTTGAATCAGACCACGCTGGTGTATGCGCCGGGAACCCAGACGAAATATTCGAATGCAGCTGTCGCCACGGTGGGTTATGTGTTGCAGACGGTTTCTGGCCAACCCTACGCGGATTATCTGCACAACGCGGTTCTATTGCCGATGGGGATGACCCATAGCTCCTTCAAGCCTGAGCAGGAGTTACTGAGTCACCTGGCTGAAGCGCAAATGTGGAGCTACGATGGGCTCACTTTTGCTGCGCCCAAGTTTCAGCTTGGCGAAGGCCCGGCAGGTTGCATGTATTCGACCGTCGGCGACCTGGGCCATTTCCTAAGTGTTCTTTTTGCTGCGGGTCAATTGGGCCAGACGCAGGTGATCTCAGCAAAATCGCTTGGAGAAATGTGGACCCCGCAATTCACCAGTGCGTCACCCACAGAATTTGGACTTGGATTCTTGCTTGGAACATTTCAGGGCGAGAGAATGATCGGCCACGGAGGCGCAATTTACGGGTTTGCAACGCAGGTTGCCGCGCTGCCTGATCGCAAACTCGGCGTGGTTGTGATCTCAACGGCAGACGCAACAAATGCGGTGATGAATCATATCGGCAACGATGCACTCAGCCTGATGCTCAGCGTTCGCGAACACAAGCCGCTGCCGGAATTGCAAGTCACAACCCCGATTCCGGTTGACGTTGCTCGTAAGGCTGCGGGGCATTACAGAGGCGAAGACGAAGCGGTTGATCTTGAAGAACGCAGCGGCCGTTTGTTCCTGTCTCGTTCTGATGGCGGCGAGTTGGCGGAGTTAAAGGCGGAAGGCAGTCACTGGATCAGAGATGGCCGTGTCGGCTACAGCGAGGCGCCAATCGTGTTTGCCGTAGATGGAGCCGCGAACGACACCCTGACGATTGACGGGAAGGTACTCCATCGTGAGCCGGTCGCGATGCCCGATGATGCTCCGAAACAATTTGGAGATTTGATTGGTGAATATGGCTGGGATTTCGACAAGCTGTTTGTGTTTGAGGATCACGGCAAGCTCGGCATGTTGATCGAGTGGTTCGATGATGCGCCACTAACTCAAGTCTCGCGCGATACGTTCAAGTTTTCGGCGAGCGGTCTCTACCAGGGCGAGTCTGCCGTCTTTCAGCGCGCGGCGGATGGGAAGGTCGCCGGCGTAAAAGTTGGGGGCGTGATGTTTCCGCGATTGGAGATTCCCGCCGATGATACGGTATTTCAGATCAAGCCTCTGAAGCCGGTTGAGGAGTTGCGTCGCGAGGCGCTGTCGAGCAAGCCTCCAGTGGAGCATGGAGATTTTCATGCCACCGACCTGGTGGAACTGACCAAGCTTGATCCATCCATCAAGCTTGATATTCGATATGCGACAGAGCGGAACTTTCTAGCGGCGCCACTCTATCTGCAGGCTCGCGCTTACATGCAGCGGCCCGCGGCCGAGGCCGTGGTGCGAGCTTCGCAGTGGCTGCATACGCTTGGATACGGGTTGCTGATTCATGATTCCTATCGTCCGTGGTACGTGACCAAAATGTTCTGGGACGGGACGCCCGACGACAAGAAAATCTTTGTTGCCGATCCGAGTCAGGGGTCGCGGCATAATCGAGGCTGTGCCGTGGATCTGACGCTTTACGACTTGAAAACGGGAAAGCCGATTCGCATGACCGGTGGTTATGACGAGATGTCGGAGCGCTCCTATCCGTTCTATCCCGGTGGAACATCGATCGAGCGATGGCACCGCGACCTGCTGCGCAAAGCCATGGAGCGCGAAGGATTCGCTGTATACGGATTCGAGTGGTGGCACTTCGACTACTACGACTATCCGCACTATCGAATCGGCAATGCAACCTTTGAAGATCTGGATCGAGCGGCAGAAAAGAAGTAAGTCATCGCGCGGAATTTTATTTTTCCGAATCTGGTTCGACGACAAATTTCTTGCGATTTCTTTGAAACAGGAAATAAAGAGGAACTCCGATGAAGACCAGAGCGATGCCATAGGCTGCATGGAGCGGGTCGGAGAGGACGGTGCTGAGTGTGATGCCCGCGGCTGCAAGCACAAAGGCGATCGGCACCCACGGATAACCCGGAGTTCGGAAACTGGCGAGAGGCGAAATGCTCCGGCGGCGAAGGAGAATGACACCTGCAACCGTAAGGCCATAGAAGATCCACGCGGTGAAGATTACGTAAGTGAAGAGTTGCTGGAAGGTGCCCATCAAGGTTAGCGCAGAGGACCAGACAGCCTGCACGACGATCGCGAAGACCGGCACGCGAAATCGCTTGCTGATCTCACCGAACTTTTGTAGGAAGATTCCGTCTTTGGCCATTGCATAATAGACGCGCGGCGCGGTGAGAATCATTCCGTTCAAGGAGCCGAGAATGGAAGTTAGGATGACGACCGAGACGAGCAGCATCGCTCCCTGACCCCAGGCCACTTTAATCGAGTTGCTTGCGGCGCTGGCGCTTCCGCTGACCTCGAGCGGCGTGAGAACGGCGTAGTAGGCGACGTTAAGAAGAAGGTAGATGGCAGTGACAAAGAGCGTGCCCCAAAAGAGACTGCGCGGCAGATCGCGGGCCGGTGATTTGAATTCACCTGCAGTGAAGGAGACGACGTGCCACCCCTCGTACGCCCAGAGCACGGCGATCAGCGCAACACCGAAATCGACGAGCAGAGAAGGCGATGACTGCTTAGGCATGTCAATGCGAAGCAGGCTGGTGTGGCCGCGTGCGATCAGCAGGCCGAAGACGAGAGCGATTCCTGTCAGTTTGCTTATTGTGCCGATGTTCTGCACCGCACGCGCCACGCGTATGCCGACGAGATTCACGATGGAGAAAACGAGAATGGCGGCAGTGGGCAGAGCCTTGAATTCAAAGGGGGTGAGCGTCACGATCTTCGAGGTGTAAAGCGCGAGCCCGGAAGCCAGCGTCGCGATGCTTCCAGATTGGATGAGGCTGAAGAGCGCCCACCCATAAAGGAATGCCAGGGGCTTTCCGTAAATGTTGCGCAGGTAAATGTAAAGTCCGCCTGCACCCGGAAAATTTGCCGCCAGTTCTCCGATAGAGAGGCTGCCGAACAGGCTCAGCACTCCGCCGGTGATCCACACCAGCAATACCAGAGCGAGCGTGGGAAGCTTTTGGGCAATGGGGCCGGGTACAAGGAAGATGCCGGATCCGATGACCGTGCCGACGACGATGGCAATTCCATCCCGGACGCCGAGAACGCGAGCGAGGGAGGCGTGCAAAGAGGACCTGTTGGGACCGGGCGATTTTGGGTTCTGCGTCATGCTTTCCGCCTTGGGACTTGGGAATCTATCAAATGTTTCACTTTGCTGCTGCGAGGATGGTGCGAATTGGTTTTGATGCTTGACTGATCGCTATTATGTGTTCTATTTATAGCTGAGAATGCGAAAAAAGCAATAAGAAACATAAGTTGCAAACGAAGCAAAGGAGGGAATGAAGAGATGTCGACGGCATTGGATTCCCATCCTGCGCAGAAGATCGTGATTCGCCCCATGAACGGCATCGAGGACTTTCAAAAGGCCGAGCAAGTGCAGCGCGCGGCCTGGAGATACGACGATATTGATGTGACGCCGGCGGCAATTTTCTCCGTCGCGCGAAATTTCGGTGGACAAGCCCTGGGCGCATTTGATGAAGACAGGATGGTGGGCTTCGCGCTTTCTTTGGGTGCGGTGGATGGTGGGCATGCCCACTTTCATTCTCACATGGTCGCCGTGGTTCCCGCATATCAGAATCAAGGACTCGGAAGGCTGATCAAGGTGGCACAACGCGAAGACGCATTGAGCCGCGGCATCGATCAAATTGTCTGGACGTTTGATCCCCTTCAATTTAGAAACGCATACTTCAACTTTGTGCGTCTTGGTGGTGTGGGAGTCCGATACATTCCAAACCTTTATGGCATGACGAGCAGTCCGCTGCATGGCGGCATGCCGACGGACCGATTGGTTATCGAGTGGAACTTGAATAGCCCGCAGGTAGAACGCGCGTTGAGTGACGCGCCGTGCCAGCGGCCGGCAGACGCGGTTGCAGTTGAAATTCCATCGACGGCGAGCGATGTTGCGATCGAGTTGCGATTGGCCGGTCAGACGCGATTGCGTAGTCAGTTAATGCGCCTGATGGACGATGGCTACGTCATAACAGGCTTTGAAGGCAATGAAGAGGCAGCGAGTTACATTCTGGAGAAACTCAAGAGTGGGATTTCGGAGAAGCTATGAGAATTGAATCCATCATTGCACGCGAACTGAAGATGCGCCTGAAAGCGCCCTTCGAGACAAGCTTTGGCGTTACACAGGATCGACGGGTAGTGCTGCTCGAGATTCACACCGATGTTGGCCCCGGCTGGTCCGAGGTGACTGCGATGGAAGGGCCGTACTACAACGCAGAGACCATTCATACCGCGTGGATCATGAGCCGCGAGTTTCTCTCCGGATTGGTTCTCGATGTCGATGTGGCATCGCCCGAAGAGATTCCCGAGTTGATGGAGAATGTGCGCGGACAGGAGATGGCGAAGGCCGCAATCGAGTGCGCCGCATGGGACGCATTTGCGCGCTCGCAGGGTAAGAGCCTGAGCCATGTTCTCGGGGGAACGCGCGACGTGATCGCATCCGGAGTTTCGCTCGGAATCCAATCCGATACCGACAAGCTTCTTGATAAGATTGCGAAAGAACTGGCCGATGGCTATCAGCGCGTGAAGTTGAAGATCAAGCCGGGCAAGGATGTCGCCGTAGTTGCCGCCGTGCGTAAGAGCTTTCCCGATATTGACCTGACCGTGGATGCAAATTCAGCCTACCGTCTTGAAGATGCGGATTTGCTGAAGGAGCTTGATGAATTTGGCCTCAGCTATATCGAGCAGCCGCTGCCATGGAATGAGATCTATCAGCATTCGCTTTTGCAGCCTCAATTGAAGACGGCGATCTGCCTTGATGAGTGCATCCACGGGGTGCGCGATGCGGAGGCGGCCATCGCTCTCGGGGCATGCAGAGTTATCAACATCAAACTCGGACGCGTGGGCGGACATAGTGCGGCTCGCAAGATTCAAGCCCTGTGCCTGGACAAGAGTATTCCTGTCTGGTGTGGCGGAATGTTGGAGTCAGGCGTGGGACGAGCGCATAACATAGCGATGTCCACGTTACCCGGTTTTGTGCTTCCGGGCGACGTATCTGCGAGTCAGCGCTACTGGGTTGAAGACATCATTGAACCGGAAGTCAATGTAACTCCGCAGGGCACGATTCACGTGCCGACTTCACCAGGCATCGGCTACCGCATCAGGCTCGATGAAGTTGAGAAACGCACAGTACGACGCGAGGAATGGACCAACCGCGTGACCGTTCCAGTCAGCGCTGCTTAGTAGAACGCGTTGAGGAAAGTGAGACGAATCCATGAATGCTCGATTTACCCGTAACATTGGCCTGTGGGCCGTCGCGATTGCCGTGCTTGCCGCACCCTCCACATCCGCGCGCGGCCAGGTTAATCCTGGACTCGAAAAGAAGATCGCTGCCATCATGGCGAGGCCTGAATACGCTCACTCGCGCTTCGGCATGGAGTTCTATTCGCTGGACACGTACAAGATCGTTTTTGCGTTGAATGAGCAACAATTCTTTGTTCCAGGGTCGACAACCAAGCTGCTCTCTGAAGGCACTTTGATGAAGCTTCTCGGCCCCGACTTCCGGTTCAAGACCAAGGTCTACGCCGCGGGCACGGTCGACGCGCAAGGGACGCTCAAGGGCGATCTTGTGCTGGTTGCAAGCGGCGATCCCGATCTTTCCGGCAGGCAGCAGCCGGACGGGACGCTGGCTTTCAAAGATGAGGATCATTCCTATGCGCCAATGGCCGGCGCGGCTGTGGTGCCTGGCAATCCTCTTGCCGCCATCGACGATCTTGCCTCGCAGGTTGCCGCGCATGGCATTCATCGCATCGATGGGCGTGTGCTGGTAGACATCTCTTTGTTCCCGGAGGGAGAACATGAGGGTGGAACCGGAATTGTGATTTCGCCCATCTGCGTCAATGACAATGTGATCGACGTGCTCGCGACGGGCGGCAGCGCAATCGATGCTCCGGCAGCGCTCACCTTTTCGCCCGTGACACGCTATGCGCGGTTCAGCAACAAAACCAAGACAGTCGCGAAGGGTGGCGCATTCGCACTGGAGTTCGAAGACAAGCCCGCTCCGGACGGCACGCAGGACGTCATCGTAACCGGAACCGTTCCGCTTGACGCGGCCAATCGCCTGATGGCGTATCACGCGCCGGCGCCTTCCATGTATGCGCAGACTGTGCTGAGCGAAGCTCTCGCCTCTAATGGAATTATTCTGGCCGCGCCCGCTTCAGAGCCGGCTGCCGACTTCGCCGCGCTGAAGCCGTTCTATACGGAGAAAAATGTGGTTGCCGTTCATACTTCCGCGCCGCTCAGCGAAGAGGTGAAGGTCACGCTGAAGGTGAGCCAGAATCTGCATGCGTCGATGACCGCTCCGTACCTGATCGGAACGTATGGGGCAGAGCCGAAGGGCGAAGGGAAGGCTGATCCCGTGAGTGCGGGCTTTGCCGCCGAGCGCGCCATGTTGAAGGACGCCGGCCTGGACGTAAACGCTGCGGTGCAGTCGGATGGAGCGGGCGCTGCGGCGTTCTTTACGCCGGACTTCATGGTGCACTATCTGACTTTCATGTCACAGCAAAGCTTCGCACCCAAATTCCGTGCCGCGTTGCCGGTGATGGGTAAGGACGGCACGCTGGTGGAAATCCAAAAGGACTCGCCGGCCGCGGGCCATGTTTTCGCAAAGACAGGAACCTACGGGACTCCCGATCTGCTGAATCACGAGCTCTTCATCACCGGCAAGGGACTTGCCGGGTACATCGTGACCGCGAAGGGACAAACGCTTGCGTTCTCCGCGTATCTAAACCTGGTTCCCGCTCCGGGCAATTCAGCCGACGCTCTGACGCGGGCGGGCAACGTGCTCGGCGAAATAGCAGGCGCGGTGTATGAGTACGCGGATGCGCCGTAAGTTGGCCCTGCTAGCAAACTTGCCGTTCCGCGGTCGTCGATTCAATGATCTTCACCGGAAGGCATGAGTGATGAAATGGTCCGGCCTGTGCTATTGCTCCGACCCAGCGCTGATGATCTGGTGAAAAGTGAATTGGTGCACGATTTCTTTCAAAGAGACCGCGAGCTTTGAAAGGTGGTCACAAGAATTAGTGGACTGCTGGGCGTCTTCAGCGGAATGGCTGGTCAGCTTGGCGATCTCCTCGACGTTCGCGTTGATCTGTTGCGCCGCATCGCCCTGCTGGCAGGCGGTTCCGGAGATCCGGGTGATCATATTGCCCACATTTTGTGCCGCGGCAATGATCTCTTCAAGAGAGGCGCCTGCCTTTGACGTGGTTGCCACTCCGGCCTCCACCTGAGTTGTCCCGGCCTTCATCTGCTCGACCGCTTGTTTGGTAACCTTCTGTACGGTCTCGATCATCTGGCCCACTTCCTTGGTCGCTTTCGTGGTCCGTTCAGCCAGACGGCGAACCTCGCCGGCAACTACAGCGAAGCCGCGCCCCTGGTCGCCGGCGCGCGCGGCTTCGATGGCTGCATTCAATGCCAGAAGATTGGTCTGTCCGGCAATCTCATTGATTACCGCGACTATCCTGCCTATCTGGTCTGAGTTCTTGCCCAGCTCCTCAATCTTCCGCGCCGTCGCGGTCACTGTCTCGGCAATCGTTCGCATGGCGACGAGTGCTTCGTTCACGATCAGGCCGCCTTGCCTGGCGATCTCGACCGCATTGTTGGCCGACACCGAGGCGTGGTTTGAATCGTCGGAAACATTCTGTACGCTCCCGACCATCTCTTTCATTGATTCACCAATTTGCACGATGCGATCGCGCTGGCTGATTGCGGACTCAGCCGCTCGCCTGGCATGCGACAGAATCTCATTGATCGAAACCGTGATCTTGTCACTGCAATAATCGATGCCCGATACCGTGCCAGTCATCTGTTCAAGCGCTCCGTTCATATAGGCGGACATGCTCCCGATATCGTCGCTGCTGAGGATCTCCACTTTGCCGCGCAGTACGCCTTTGCCGAGTGCGCGGATCGCCGCCAACAATGGCTCGATCGATCGACGAACCACGTAGGCAAACGAGAATGACCCGGCTGATCCGAAGATGACCGTGATTAGCAGTACGGTCCAAACTGCTGGAATGCCGCGGGCGACGTTATCGAGCGCCGATTGGGTAAGAGCGTCGCCGCGAGCCTGATCGATTTCAGCCAGCTTTTCTTCGATTTTGCGTCGAGCCAGGGTCGCATCCTGGAGCTTGGTACCGTAAATACTCCAAGCCTCCTGCTGCTTGCCGGCGCGGCTCAACTCCCTGATCTGGGTCCAAACTTGATAGAACGTGGCCTGACGCGCTGCAAGTTCGTTCAACTCGATGCGGTCCTTTGGGTCAAACTTCGGATAATCGTCGCGAATCTGCCGCAGGTCGTTTTCTGCCTTGTCGACAAGCGCTTCATCCTTCGACCTCTCTGCATCGCTGCTGGCGCCCAGGTGAAGGATGATGGCGATTCGCTGGTCTTTCGCCACGGCCTTCATCTTTCCGGCCAGGAAAAGTGTGGCAAACGTGTCCTTATTCAGGGCGCTCACGGCTCGCTTGGTGGCATACATTGTGGTGAGAGAGAAAAACCCCTGGGCCAAAGTCAACACTCCCAGTCCCACGCCGGCCAAAAGTATCTTGTTGCTAAGAGTCAGCCTCGGCATATAAGCAATTGCTCCCCGGCGTCGCGTCCGTGGCCACGAGCGGTCTATCCCCGATCGAAGCCACGGTTTGAGTCGTTCGCGCCTTCTGAGTACGACTATCGGTCGAATTCAGAGAAAGTTGAAGAAATGGATTCGCCGCGCGCGCCTGAACGCGCTCAGTGGAAATGATTCACATGGCCAGTGCCAAAGTAGTCTTGATTGCGGGCAACGGAGCGCGGCCGTGGAATCACCGCAGCCGCGGAGGCGACCGTCGCTACTTCACGCGGCTGCCAATAGAGGTTCTTGCTTCCAGGTGGATAGGCCAAAAAACATGCGCTACTTGATCAGGCCCAGCTCCAGCAATTCGCTGCGCAATCTTCCAATGTCGATCGGCTTCATCAAGTAGGCGCTGCACCCTCCAACCACCGCATTGGTGATGCTGGCCATGTCGGTCCGACCGGTGGTGACAATGATTTTGGTGGGGTTCAATAATCCTGCCGCGGCATCCAGCTTGTGGATTTCTCGAAGGGCCTCCTGCCCGCCCATCACCGGCATTCCGAGGTCCATGCAAACCAGATCGTAGCCTCGATTCTTATCGAGCGCGTCCTTGACTGCCTGCAGAGCCTGCCTTCCATCGGCGGCCATGTCGCACTCGCCGTATTGTGAAAGGAGTTTCTGCAAGATCAACCGGCTTGTTACATCGTCTTCCGCAACCAGGCTCTTCATTCCCAATCCCCCGAATTTTTGGCATCTGGAATCGCTCGGTTTCATCTCAAGCCGCCAACAAACCCGATCAGCGATTCAACCAAAGCTCTTCTGGGTTTTTATCGGCGAGTTCAAGCTGTTCATCACAAACGAGTCCCCGAAACAACCCGAATCGGAGCCCGAGGCGCTGTCTAAAGAGATTGTGCTGCCCGCTGCTGCCGTCCCAAGGGGCACAAAGGAGACCAGTAAGGCCGAAGTCCAATCATTCGAGAATCCGCTGCTTCTCGAGACGACGATCGGCGATGTCATCGACTGGACCTACAGCCGCAACGAGCTGGATGCTAAGTATCACGCGATCGCCACCGATCTCTGTATAGTTGCGATTACGGACAAGAAACCCTTGGCTCAACCGTTGACCTCAGGTTCAGCTTTTGGTCTGGATCTTCGCAACATGATCGAACTTGCAGGACATAGAAAACGAAAACTTCGCACCGGGGCCATCGTTAAGTGCGGCCCACAAGCGCCGTTATGAATCTCAATGATGGAGCGGCAGACGGACAAGCCCATTCCCATTCCGTCACTCATGGTCCTGTAGAGAGCGTCAAAGAGCCACTCCATATTCGGGCGGAGCGAATGGCGGATTCAATCCTCACTACCAGATCGAAGACCCGCGTTCGATCCAGCTAGCCCTGAAGCTGCGATTCTGAGCGACAAACCAGAACCGATACAGTGATACTCGTAAGTTCTCGCCCTTTGCCAGGTAACGCAGATGGTGAGGGTTGATTGTTTTTCGCGTTCATCTTTTGGATAAATGATTGTTAGCGAGCCTAAAACAGCGCTGCACGAAACTTTCCGGTTGCACGAGACATCGATAGCGTGGACGAAGACGCCCGCCTTGCGCTTTGCGCGGATTCGGCAACCGGAAATGTGGTGTTGGATGAACAGCGATCAGTCTCTGTACCGATGGCTTGACCAGCAGGGTGAGGCGTTTGGCGCGCCGGGAATGGATCCGCGCTGGACTTCGAGCGTGAAGGACGCGGTGGGCACGGCCTATGCCGCGTCGAGCCGTATCTGGTTTACCTGCTCGCATGGAATCTTGAACGAGGTCTATCACCCGACCATCGATCGTGCACAGGTGCGGGACATGGAGTTCCTGGTGACGGATGGGGAGACGTTTGTTCACGAAGAGAAACGTGACCTGGCAACAAGCTTTGAGTACATTCACCCCGAGGCGTTGGGAGTGCGTCATATCAACCGCGATCCCGAAGGCCGGTACCTTCGTGTCAAATTCGTAGCTGGGGGTCGCTGGAATATACCTTCGAGGAAGAGACTTGTTAGGGATGCGGCGCGGTGAAATCCCGGGAAGAAATTGAATCAGTGCGCATTTGGAGATAAGTTATTGATTCTAATTGGCGTCCCCGACGGGATTTGAACCCGTGTTATCGCCGTGAAAGGGCGGTGTCCTAGGCCGGGCTAGACGACGGGGACGCTGTTGGAGGGTCGGAAGCGGCCTCAATTTGCCGTAAGCGCCCTTATGAAGGCTATCAACTTGAGAGGACGGTGTCAAAACCAGGCCCGTCGCCCAAAATGGTCCTGCCCGGCAGCCCGGCCGCGCCGGCCCTTTTTAGGCCCTGTGTAGTCATCCAACGCAAAGTTTTGCGTCGATGAGCCTCCTCAAAGCGTCACAATAGAAAAGCATTCTTTATGTGACGCTCCGCCGGATTGCGGCCCACGAGATGGTTGACGGTCCCAGCACGGAAAGATTCAACACACAGCAGTCCCGCAATAGGCGATGCAATGGTTTTTCTTGAAACCCGAGCTTCAGCCGGCACGGCTCCAGGCACAGGCAGGGCCGAGCGAAAGAACGAGTGAGGATGATCGCGTTGAAACGCATTTTTGAATTCAGTTTTATTGTTTTGATCGGGTTTGGGGTTGTCGGCTGCAAGAAGAAAGCCGCGCCACCCGCCGGGCCTGCCATGCAGGGAATGCCGGTGCGGTTGGCCACGGTCACGCTGTCTCCAGTTCCGCAGTCGAGCGAGTACGTTGCTACCATCAAATCGCGCCGCTCAGCCACCATGCAGCCGCAAGTGGACGGCCGCCTGACGCAGATTCTTGTTCGCTCGGGCGACCACGTGAAAGCGGGCCAGTCGCTGATGAATATCGATCCGCAGCATCAATTGGCCACCGTCGCGTCGGCGCGCGCAACCGAGCGCCAAAAGAAAGCGCTCTACGACTACAACGTGCTGGAGATCGATCGTCAGCACAAGCTGTTTGACGCGGGCGTGACCAGCCGCGACGCTTTCGATCAGGCGCAGCAGGCCTTTGACAACACCAAGGCGGATTACGAGTCGGCCGTCGAGCTGCGCAAGACGCAGGAGGAGCAGCTCGCCTACTACACTATTCGCGCTCCGTTCGAGGGCGTCGTCGGCGACATACCGGTGCATGTGGGTGACTACGTTTCCTCCACTACCATGTTGACCACGGTGGATGAGAACAAGGATCTCGAAGCCTATGTTTATGTTCCCACGGAACGCGCAGCGCAAGTGCGCATGGGCCTCGGGGTGGACCTTATCGATACCAACGAAAAGTTGATTGAGAAGACGAATATCGACTTTATTTCGCCTGAGGTCGACAGCACCTTGCAAGGCATCCTGGTGAAGGCGCCGGTGCACGCCTCGCTTGAGATGCTGCGCAATGCCCAATTGATCAAGGCGCGTGTCATTTGGAGCACTACGCCCATGGCAGTAATCCCGGTGCTCGCGGTCACGCGCCAGGGCGGACAGAGTTTTGTCTTTGTCGCCGAGCAGCAGAACGGCCACTGGTCGGCGCAGCAGGTGCCGGTCACGCTGGGCGATACGGTGGACAACAACTATTCCATCACTTCGGGATTGAAGGCAGGCGACAAGGTTGTCGTTTCCAGCACACAGTTCCTGGTCAACAATATGCCGGTGATTCCGCTGCCCGGCGCCTGAAACGCAACTAATTAAATGCCTCCGGTGGGAGGCCGGCATCGGGCGTTGATCATCGCACGCCGGTTGCATGCGAAAAAGGAAGGCTCATCTTGTTCGTCGATTTCTTTATCCGTCGACCCGTTTTTGCCACGGTCTGCGCGCTGCTCATCATTCTCGCGGGAGCGGTGTGCATTCCCAACCTACCCGTGGCCATGTATCCCACGCTCACTCCTCCACAGGTGATTGTCACATCAAGCTATGTGGGCGCCAATGCTGACACCGTTGAGAAGGCCGTCACCATTCCGCTGGAAGAGGCCATCAACGGCGTCGAGGGAATGCGCTACATCAGTTCGTCCAGCACCAATAGCGGCGCCAGTTCCATCACTGTCACTTTTGTCACCGGCTACGATCTCGATATCGCGGCCGTGGACGTGCAGAACCGCGTGGCCAGCGTTTCCGGCCGTCTGCCCTCGGCGGTGAATGCGACCGGTGTAACCATCACCAAGTCCAATTTCAACTTCGTCTTCGGCGCCGGCTTCTATACCGAAGACGGCCGCTACTCACCCGAATTCATCTCCAACTACCTCGACGTCTATGTCAAGGATGCAATCAAGCGCGTCCCAGGCGTGAGCGACGTGATGATCTTCGGCGAGCGCAAATATGCCATGCGCGTCTGGCTCGATCCGGTCCGCCTGGCAGCTCGTTCGCTCACTGCGACCGATGTCGTCAACGCTCTGGTCGAGCAAAACGTTGAAATTCCAGCAGGTCAGCTTGGCCAGCCGCCATCGGACTCAAAGCAGGCCTTCCAGGTGCCTGTGCGCGTCGTCGGCCGTCTCACCAGCCCCGCTGAATTCGACAAAATAATCGTAAAGAGCTCAGCCAATGGCCTGGTGTTGCTCAAGGATGTGGGTCACGCCGAAATTGGCGCTGAAGACTACAGCAGTTCGTTGAAATTCTCCGGTCACTCCGGCATGGGCATCGGCGTCCAGCAGCTCTCCAACGCCAACGCATTGGATGTCGATCGTCAGGCAAAAGCCGCGCTCGCTGAGTTGTATAAGAGCTTTCCGCCCGGCCTCAAATACGCGGTCGCTTTTGATTCCACCACCGTCGTAGGCGATTCCATCCGCGAAGTCATGATCACGCTTGCGGAAGCCATTGTCATCGTCATCGTGGTCATTTTTCTTTTCCTGCTGGACTGGCGCGCCACCATCATTCCCGCAGTCACCATTCCGGTTTCGCTGATCGGAACTTTCGCGTTCGTAAAGCTGTTTGGATTCTCAATCAACTCGCTCACGCTCTTCGGCATCACGCTTGCCACTGGCCTGGTAGTTGACGACGCCATCGTGGTCATTGAAAATGTGCAACGCCACATCGCCATGGAGCATTCCGATCCCCATGAGGCCACGTCGCATGCCATGGGAGAGGTTACCAGCGCCGTCATCGCAACGTCGCTTGTCCTTATTGCCGTCTTCGTGCCAGTCTCGTTCTTCCCCGGCACCACCGGCATTCTCTACCGGCAATTCTCGCTGACCATTGCATTCGCGATTGCCATCTCGGCATTCAACGCGCTCACGCTTTCACCGGCGCTCTCGGCCATGCTGCTGCGCGGTGAAGAGAGCCGTCCCAAACAGTTGGACTTCCTTCGCATTCGCCCGCTCTCGCGTGCCTTCGCCGCATTCATTCACGGCGCTGATGCTACCGTCAGTTGGCTCGGTCGTACCTACGGCAAGACAATCCACGTCGCCTTGCAACTCCGCTATCTTTTGCTGCTGCTCTTCTTCGTCGGCCTCGGCGCAACAGTGTGGATATATCAGCGCGTGCCCACCGGGTTCATTCCCCAGGAAGATCAGGGCTATCTGTTCGTCATTGTGCAAGCGCCTCCAGGCTCCTCGCTCGCTTACACCAGCGCATTGGCCGATCGCGCAGAAGCGATTATGACCACGAATCCAGATATTATCGGTTCTTTCGCAATCATGGGATTCGGTTTTTCCGGAGGTGCGTCCAACCAGGGACTCATGTTCGTCAGCACCAAACCATCTGATCAGCGTCGCGGCAAAGGCCACTCCGCGGCCGACATAGTCGCTGATCTCTCACCCAAACTAGGCAGCCTGCTGTTTGCTCCCAATGGCGGCCTTGTGGCCATGTTCGAGCCACCCGCAGTGGAGGGCATCGGCAGCTTTGGCGGCTTTCAGTTCGAGTTACAGGATTCGGGCGGAAACACCATCACCGACCTCGATCGCATCGCTCACCAGATTGTGAACAGCAGCCGCGCCAGCAAAGATCTGACCGGCCTCATCACCACGTTTTCCGCCAACGATCCCCAGGAACTGGTCACCATCGACCGCGAAAAAGCCAAGGCCATGAACGTGCCGCTTTCGCAGATCACCACCACGCTCGGCGTCTTCATGGGATCGGAATACATCAACGACTTCGACTACAACAACCGCACCTATCGCGTCTTTATTCAAGCCGATCAGGCCTTCCGTATGAACGCCAGGGATCTGCACAATTACTACGTGCGCTCCGACACCGGCCAGATGGTGCCGCTGGATAACCTCACCACCGTTGCCGATAGCTCCGGGCCGCCGGTCATTACACATTACAACCTTTTCCGTTCGGTTGAAATCGATGGTTCTGCCGCGCCGGGCTTCAGCTCAGGCGAGGGCATCACCGCCATGCAGGACCTGGCCAACAAGTCGATGATGCCCGGCATGAAATACGAGTGGACAGGCCTCACCCTGGACGAGATGGAGTCCAGCGGCAAGGCCATCATCATCTTCGCTCTCGGCATCCTCGTGGTCTATCTCACGCTTTCGGCACTGTATGAAAGCTTCGCATTGCCATTCATCATCCTGCTCGCCGTGCCTATGGCGGTGCTCGGCGCGCTGGGCCTTGTTTCGCTGCGTGGCTACGCAAACGATGTTTACTGCCAGATCGGTTTGGTCATGCTCATCGGCCTCTCGGCAAAAAACTCGATTCTGATCGTGGAGTTTGCCGAGCAGCTTCGCCGCAAGGGCCGCTCCATCGCTGAAGCCGCCATTGAGGCCGCGGAACTCCGCCTGCGGCCGATTCTGATGACTTCATTCGCCTTCATCCTCGGAGTGTTGCCGCTGGTCTTCGCCACCGGCGCAGGCGCGCTCGGCCGCCGTTCCGTAGGCACAACGATCGTCGGCGGCATGCTGTTGTCCACAGTGCTAAACCTGATTTTCATCCCGGTGCTCTATGTGATCCTGAGCAGAGTGCTCAGCCGCGGCGATAAGAATACTGAGGCATCGATTGTGGCATAAGGATGGGAGCCTCTCGTTTCCAGAGGCTGGCACTTGACATTCATTGCTGTTCCCGATGCGCGATCACATCATCTTTGATCCGGTCGTAGACTTCGCTGCTCAAAATGCCTTTATCCAGCAAGTCCACCTTGGTGCGGTACGGCCTGAAGCGCACGATGCGTTCGGCCCAACTCCGTGTCAGTCCCGGAACCTTCAATAGCTCGTCCAAAGTGGCGTGATTAATGTCGATTCGCGCCTCGGGAGCCGGAGCATTCGCAGACGTCTTCGACGCCTTATAAGGATCCCGATCCTGATTCTGCGCTAGCCCTCCAAGGCTCACGCAAAGAACCATGACCGCCAAGCCCGCCCATCGCATAGTTGTTCGCACCGCTCCATTCTCCGCCTCATCCCGCCCCGACCGCAACCAACCAGAGTCTTTTCCAATCCAGGAATGAGCCTGAAGGGGGTGTTTGATGCGGGCATCTTCAGATGTCTCCTTTGGGGATGTTTTCATATATTGCTCGTGGTCGTCGCGGCGGTGGAAATGTGGG
>JBEKET010000006.1:0-110771 GCA_050013695.1 Occallatibacter sp. | reverse complement strand
CTCCAACGCCCAAAGCACACGGTCCCGCAAATCTTGTGAATAGGATTGCATCTTCGCCGCCCCCTCCGTCGGCGAAGACATTATATCATAATACTGTCTATACTTAAATTAGAAACGCTCTAAAGCCCCAATTCTCTCATTTTAAGCAGCTTGCGGCATGACTGAACAGCTTGGTGAAAAAGGCCAGATTTTCGCGCGGATGTCGAAGGACATACCTCAGGGGCTAAAGCCCGAGCCTTATTTTTGTGGCATTTACGGCACGACTGAAGTCGTGCCCTTTCGCACACTGAGGCAGAATTCGAGTTTTTCACCAAGCTGTGAAGTCATACCCTGACACAAAGCGTGTCCAAAGCGGGTCTTTCGACAAACGCTTGAGTGGAGCCGCACATTTCGTCAAAGAAAGAGTCTTCGGTAGCAAAAAGCGCCACTCTGGGATGCGGGGTGGCGCTCTTGTTTTTGGACGCTGCTGATTGCTATTTTGGCGGCTCTGGTGCTTTGGGCGGCCGGGCGGGGCGTCTCGGTTTGGCGACGCGGACTTCCGGCGGCGGGTCGGGAAGCTTCTCATCTTCTTTGGAAGCGAAGAAGCGGACGCCTTCCTGGTGCTCGCCGATCACATGGAGGCGGAGGAAGTTTGTGGACCCGGACTTGGTGCGGGTTCCGGCCACGATGGCGATGACTTCGCGGGGACGCACGTAGCCGCTTTGCTCAAGGAGGTTCTCGGCCACGTCGACCAGGGCCTCGGTGCTGTTGACCTTGGGACAGCGAATGGGGGTGGTGCCCCAGAGAATGTTGAGGCGATTGATGGTGACTTCAACCGGGCTGAGAGCAAAGATGGGCGCTGAGGGATGGTATTTGGAGAGCTGGCGTGCCGTCGATCCCGACTCGGTGAAGAGCGCAATGCCGCGCAGGTCGAGGTCGTCGGCGGCGTGGGCCGTGGCTTCGCAGATGGTCTCCGCGATGGAGAGATGGGTGAGCCGCTCGCGGGGTTCGGCATGCTCGTCGAGCTTGATGTGGAGCTCGGCTTCGGTGACGATGCGGCCCATCATGGCGACGGTTTCTACCGGGTACTTGCCCACGGCTGACTCGCCGGAGAGCATGACGGCGTCAGTGCCGTCGTAGATGGCGTTGGCGACGTCGGAAACCTCGGCGCGGGTGGGGCGCGGGTTCTCAATCATCGACTCCAGCATCTGCGTGGCGGTGATGACCGGCTTGCGGTACTCGGCGGCGCGGCGGATGATGTGCTTCTGGATGGCGGGAACCTTCTCCGGGGGAACTTCGACGCCCAGATCGCCGCGGGCGACCATGATGCCGTCGGCGGCCTGCAGGATGCTGTCGAGGTGCTCGATTGCCTGGGGCTTTTCGAGCTTGGCGATGATCCAGGTTTCGCCTCCGTAGGCGGAGACGCGGTTGCGGACCAGGCGAACATCTTCGGCGGTACGGACGAAGGAGACGGCAATGGCGTCGACGCCGTTCTTGAGCGCGAATTCCAGGTCTGCCGTGTCTTTTTCGGTCAGCGAAGGGACGCGCACCGGAATTCCGGGCAGGTTGATGCCCTTGTTTTCGCCCAGCATGCCACCGTTGATGACCTCACAAACGACGTCGTCGCCGTCCACATCATGAACGCGCAGCTCGATGAGGCCGTCGGAGAGCAGGATGCGCGAGCCTTGCTCGACGTTTTCAGCCAGGGTCTTGAAGGTGGTGCCAACTACCGACGCGGTGCCCAGGATGTCGCGCGCGGTGATGGTGAGCCGCTGGCCGGTCTTGAGCATAACGGCCTTTCCATCCTTCAACTTACCGGTGCGGATTTTGGGTCCCTGCAGGTCGCCGAGGATACAGAGAGGTTTGCGTTCCTCGCGGCTGACTTTGCGGATCATCTGGATCAGCGCCAGTTTTTCTTCGTGGGTGCCATGAGAAAAGTTCAGGCGAACGACATCGACACCTGCGCGTACCAGGTCGCGGAAGACGGGCTCCGTGTTGGAGGCCGGTCCGAGAGTGGCGACGATTTTTGCGCGGCGTTGGGATGCGGAATCAGAAAGGCTTAGTTCTGCAAACGGCATAAGAATGCTCCAAATTTGGTGCAGTTAGGGAAGAGGGTTTATCGATTGACGGCCCGCTTCATTGTACACGGATGGTGCTCATCACCTTGCGAACGAAGGCCTCTCTCAAAAGGATGCATGGACCGAACCCCGGCTCTTCAAGTGTGCGCTGCGCGGGCTATGACGGTCGGTGAGACCGGTCACTGACTTGGAGGCGGTATTTCCAATTGAGCGGCCGCGGCAAATTCGGCCTCGCGCCTGCGGAAGAGCGTGCCATTCAATTCGGCGCCAATGAGTACGCTGAAAGCCGTGATGTAGAGCCAGACCAGCGTGGCGATGCCGGTGCCAAATGACCCGTAAAAAATGGAGTAGTCGGCAATGCGGGTGACGTACCAGCCGAATGCCAGGGTAGCCGGAAACCAGAGGAGGGTGCCGGCAATGGAACCCGGGAGCACCCACTGCCATTTCTCTTTCCTTCTGGTGCCGAAGTGGTAGACAACGGTGAGGACGGTGGCGCTGGTGACCAGCGCGAGGGACCAGCGGACGATACGCCAGAAAAGGATGACGGCCGCACGCAATTCATGATCGGCGTTGTCAATCATCCAGGATTCAATCTGATGGCCGAAGACGACCAGCAGCGTGGCCAGCGCCAGGGGAACCAGGGCAATTGGGACGAGCGTCAGGGCGCGAAAGCGGCGACCCCAGAAGCTCCACGCTTCGCGTGGCAGGCGGTAGGCGCGGCGGAAACCTTCCATAAAGGAGAGCATCATGCCCAACGCGGCAAAGACGGCCAGCGTGGTGGCGGACAGGATGACCTGGCCGGAGTGGATGCGGCGGGAGAGCAGGTAGGACTGGAGCAGATTCATGGTGTCGCTGGGTAGAAACTGCTCGGAGATGCCGCGGATTTCTCCTACCAGCGTTGTTCCCTCGGGCATCTGGGCGAGCACCGTGGTGAGCACCAGAAGGGCGGGGAACAGCATGAGCATCCCTGAGTATGCGGCGGCCTTGGCCGTGTTGAGCACGTCGTGGTCCAGGGCCTGGCCGATCGCATCACGGAGGGCAACGAAAAACTTGTTCATGCGCGTCACAGCCAAGAGTAGAGCATTTCAGGGTACAAAGGCGACATCACTTTTCTGACCTGCCTGCGGGAACAAAAAATCGGAGGCTCGAGCAGTGGCCAGAGCATCGAAGGTAATGTTCAGGACTGCACTGACGGTCCTGAGATCAACGGTTTATGATGGCGAGCGATGAGAATCTGTTCAATCCGGACATTCCGGAATGCGATTTGTCTGCTGTTGGCGATAGGCCTGGGCTGGATGACGGCGATTGGCAGAACGGCTATTGCCCAGGGCAAGCCTGTTCCCAATCCTCAACTGGCATCAAAGGAACTGAATGCGCGGGTCGATGCGCTCTTGAAGAAGATGACGCTGGACGAGAAAGTCGGGCAGTTGGTGCAGTTTTCCGTTGGTTCGGCCACCGGACCGAACGCGTCCAGCCTTAGTTACGCCGAACTGGCGGCCAAGGGCGAAATCGGCTCGATGCTGAACGTGGTGGGTGCGCAGGCGACCAACCGCTATCAGCATATCGCCGTGGAGAAATCGCGGCTGCACATCCCCATTCTGTTTGGGGAAGACGTGATTCACGGCCACCGGACGACGTTTCCGGTTCCGCTGGCGATTGCGGCAAGCTGGGACCCGTCCGCCGCCGAAACAGTGGCGCGTTATGGAGCGGTGGAAGCGAGGGCAGACGGCATTCCGTGGGTGTTTTCGCCGATGGTGGACATTGCGCGCGATCCGCGCTGGGGACGCATTGTCGAGTCGAATGGCGAAGACCCATACCTGAGCTCAGCGTTGGCGCGGGCGTGGGTCAAGGGTTACCAGCAGGACGATCTTTCGCGGCCGGACTCCGTTGCTGCCAGCGTCAAGCACTTTGCCGCGTATGGCGCCGCCATAGCGGGGCGCGATTACAACGCCACGGACATGAGCGAGATCACGCTGCGCCAGGTTTACCTCGTGCCTTACCACGCAGCGGTTGAGGCGGGAGCGGCCACGCTGATGAGCTCGTTCAACTCCATCAACGGGGTTCCGGCGTCGGCCAATCCATTTATTCTGACGCAGATTCTGCGCAAGGAGTGGGGGTTCGACGGGTTCGTGGTGTCGGACTGGGGCGCGGTCTCGGAGCTTATCAATCATTCCATCGGGGATGGGCCAACCGTGGCTCGCAAAGCGCTTGAAGCCGGCGTGGATATGGACATGGAGGGCAACCTCTATGGCACCACTATTGCGGCGCAGGTGCGGGCGGGCAAGATTCCCGAGAGTGTGGTGGATGAGGCAGTGCGGCGGGTGTTGCGCGTCAAGTTTGCGCTCGGGCTGTTCGATCATCCATACACCGTGGAGGGGCCGGTTTACGACGCAACGCCGGAACGGCGCGATGCGGCCCGCAAAGTGGCGGAAGAGACTTTTGTTCTGTTGAAGAACGAACCCGTTGAAGGCGTGGGAACACTGTTGCCGATGACGGCGAAGGCGAAAAAGGTAGCGCTGATCGGTCCGCTGGCGGATAACAAGCGCGAGATGCTGGGTGCATGGGCGGTGACGGGCGATCCGAAGTTCGCGGTCACGCTGCGCACGGCGCTTCAGGAGCGGCTGGGGGACAAACTGCTTTATGCCGAGGGCTGCGGGCTGCTGAGCGGCGAGGACGAAAACGTGTTGAAGCGGGTTAGCTTCAGCGGGCCGGTTGCAGCCGACGATCATGCGCCTGTTCCGGACGATGCCAAAACCATCGCCGAGGCGGTGGAGACGGCGAAGAAGGCCGATGTAGCGATTCTGACGCTGGGCGAGAGCGCGGACTGGATGGAAGGCGAAGCCGCAAGCCGCGTGCACCTGGGCTTTACCGGCTCGCAGGAGAAGCTGCTGGAGGCGGTTGTCGCAACCGGCAAGCCAGTGATCCTGGTGGTCCTGGCGGGGCGTCCGCTGGAACTGAAGTGGGCCGCGGGCCATGTGCCGGCGATTCTCGAAGCGTGGAGCCCGGGAGTTGAGGCCGGGCATGCGCTGGCCGATGTGCTGTTTGGCGACGTGAACCCGTCAGGCAAGCTGCCGGCAAGTTTCCCTCGCGCCGTTGGACAGGAGCCTCTTTATTATGCGCAGCTTCCTACGGGAAGGCCGGCGCGTGGCGACTTGAGCCACATGCCGGCGAACTCGCTGGAGAAGTTCATGTCGCGCTATGTCGACGAGGAAAACTCGGCGCTGTTCCCGTTTGGGTGGGGACTGAGCTATACGCGGTTCAGCTATTCGCAGCCGACGATCACCGGCGCGGTGGTTCCTTTGAAACAGGTGCTTGCAACGCGGGACGGCCCGGTGGCGACCGTGGGCGTGGATGTGAAGAACACGGGAAGCGTGGCCGGGACTGAGGTGGTTCAGCTCTATATACGGAACACGGACGCGAGCGTGGAGCAGCCGGTCAGGGAACTGAAGGGCTTTCAACGGGTAACGCTTGCGCCCGGCGAGACGA
The DNA here is from genome assembly GCA_050013695.1 of Occallatibacter sp. Lineage (GTDB taxonomy): Bacteria > Acidobacteriota > Terriglobia > Terriglobales > Acidobacteriaceae > Telmatobacter. The sequence continues at coordinate 105,228 of JBEKET010000006.1, read as the reverse complement.
AGCATATTGAGTTCCCGCTGGGATTCAAGGAGTTGAGTTTCTACAACGTGGAGATGGAGCGGACCGTGGAGCCGACGACGTACAGGATATGGGTCGGGGGCAGTTCGCTGGCGAAGGCGGAGACGGCGCTGGTGGTGGAGTAAAAGCAGGGAACAGGGAACAGGGGAACGAGGAAACAGGGAACAAGGGAACAAGGGACTAGGTGTGAAGTGTCAAGAGGTCGTTCCTGAGTTTCATGCGTCAGAAATCGACAGTTTCTACAACCGCGACCGCGCTTCCTTAGTCCCCTGTTCCCTTGGTCCCTTGGTCCCTGGTTTCTACCGTGAAATAAAACGTGGCACCCTTATCAAGCTCGCCTTCCGCCCAGACTTCTCCGCCATGGCGGCGAACGATCCGCTGAACGGTTGCCAGGCCGATGCCGGTGCCGGGAAAATCACTCACCGCGTGGAGTCTCTGAAACGGCTTGAAGAGGCGGTCGGCAAATCGCTGATCGAACCCCGCGCCATTGTCGCGAACATAAAAGACTGTTACACCATCCTGCTTTTTGCAGCCGAATTCGATCTTTGGCTCGCGGCGATACCCAGTGAATTTCCAGGCATTGCGCAGCAGGTTTTGCAAAACAATCTGCATGAGGCCCGCATCGGCGTTCACGTGGCATCTCTTTTGAACCGCGATTTCAACCTGTCTGTCGGGATTGGCCACGGTGAGACCTTCAAGAATGGAACTGGCCACCAGGCTCAGGTCCAGTTGCTTCAAGTGCAGGGCCGCGCTGGTTGAGCGGGAAAGATCGAGCAGATCGTCGATCATGGCAGACATGGCCGCGACGGACGTGCTGAGCTGCTTGAGCATCGGCGCCAGTTCCTCGGCGGCTTCGCCCTGGTCGGTTTGCTGAATCAGGTAGCAGACATTGCTGATGGTCTGCAGCGGGGCGCGCATATCGTGGGCCACGGTGTAGGAAAATGCCTCGAGCTCGCGGTTTGCGGTCTGCAGTTCCGCGGTGCGTTCCTCGACGCGAAGTTCCAGTCCGGCCCTGGCCTGCTCCAGCGCTTCATCGCGCTGCTGGATTTCAGCGAGCATCTCGTTGAAGGCCTGGGTAAGGGATTCGAGTTCGCCGTAACTCCGCTGTGGCGCAAACCGGAGTGAGTAATCCCGGTAGCGCGAGACGAGGCGTGCGGTCTGGGCCAGAGAAACAATCGGCTGCGCCAGAATTTTTCTGAATACGGCGCCAACCAGCAGAGCCACCAGCAGGCAAAGCAGGAGAACAATCCCGGCAATGGTTGCGTATTGGATCGCCTGCCTGCGCAGACCATGGAGCCGCGCCTGAATGTAGACGGTACCGGCAACTTTTCCCTGAAATATTATGCGCGTCCCGGTGAGAATATCCCGCCCGGAGACCCAGTTGGCCTGCATGGAGCCCTTGGGGATTTCCCTGGGTTGGAGAGCTGGAGTTCCGCTGCGCTCGTAGTCAGCAAAAAGCGCGCCCGACGGCGTATAGATGGATGCGGCAATAACATCGCTTGAACTGCTCAAGGCCGAGAGAGTGGTCCGCGCGGAAGCGTCGTCATTGAAGATGATTGCCGTTACAGAGTTGGAGCCGATGATCTGGGCCTCTCCTGAGAGACTGCTGATGGCGGCCTGACGGAACGTGTAAAGGTTATAGGCGAGAAACGAAAGATAGGCCAGGATCAAACCGATGCCGGTTACCAGTAGATTCATCCAGGTAAGCGTGGCTGTAATGGATCTGCGACGGGGAGGCTGTTTCATTGATTCACCTCCGAAGCCGGCTTTGAATCCACATGCACAGCTACCTTGAGCAACTCAGAGCTAAGTTGAAGGCCGGCCTGCTCCGCGGCGGTCAGATTCACGGCGAAGCGCACCTTCCGGTTCTGGAGGATAAATTGAATCATCCCCCCGTGTTCAAGAAAGCCGGGAATGGCGCTCACGGTCAGGACCGGCTTTTTCTGCAAGGCGTTCAGGTCTTTGGTCAGCCGGCTTTCTTCCGGCTGTCCGATGAAGAGGATCTGGCAGTTGGTTGCTGTTGCTGCGGAAGGCAATCGCCGGACGACGAGTTTACGCCCATGGTGGGTTTCCCCTGCAATCATTGAATTCAGCGTTTCGCCAAAGCTGTCGTCTCCGAGAATGCAGAGGTCGAAAGGCGCGGCGCCCTGCTCCGCATCGGACGGCCAGGTCACGAACTTTTCAAAGTTATAAAGATACGCAGCCTCTACATCGGATGGAGTTACAGGCCGGGGAGATTGCGCCTGGCAGAAAAATGATACCGGGAGGAATGAAATCGAGAGTGCAAGCAGGAGGCGAAAGGCGCTCCCGGCGCGGCAAGACCATACGCTCGGCGCGTTAGTGGTCCGCATAATTCCCCTCACCGGACGATCCGTCGATCGCGCTATAGAGAGGAACACTTTCAGCCAAAAGCGCCCCACGCACCATAGACATGCTTAAGACCCGTTGGGCAACGGGAAAGACGCGAACCATTGACGTGCTCCAGATGCAAAATTGCCCGGGATATGGGGTATGCCTGAGATTCTTGGATGTTGAACGGATTCAATCAGTTGCCTGCCGTTCAACACATTCTATTGCAATCCCCGGTTGACTCCCAGGGTGAGCTCGCGCAGCGTGGCGAGGAGCTTCTCAGGGCTGCCCTTGCGCACAAAACCCTGAACAAAAGGCGCGGTATCGGCGGGAGCGTCGTATAGATCGGACAAAATCACAATCGGGACCGACGGATATCGTTCTCTTGCCCGCTTTGCAACCTCGGCTGCCGAAATGTTCGGGGCCAGGCGGTAATCCAGCAGCACTGCATCAACCCGCTCACCCTGGGGAAATTCGAGCCCGCTGGAAGAAACGAGAACAGGCACGCCTTTGAAGCCCGCTGTTTCCACGATCATTCGATAGATATGCAGATGCGCAGGGTCGTCGTCGATGAGCAGGATGGCGGTCTGGTGGTTCATTGGATTTCCGAAGGATGGGGACTGAAGAAATTATCGCATTACTTCGGATTTCCCTGGCCTAAATAACGTGATTGATTGGATTTCGCTTTTTGTCTCACCAAAAAGTCGTTTGAGCGGATTCCGGGGCGTTACAGGTGTGGGAGATGCTGGAGGAGGCTGTCGAAGCAGGCGGGTATCTGTGAGTCCCATTCTCCCCAGTCGTGGCCGCCGGGCTTTGTGTGGAACTCGTAGTTGAAATGGCGGTCGTGGAGGTGGGAGGCGAATCGGCGGATGGGATCGAGGAGCGGCTCTTGTTCGCCGGCGGTCATGAAGATGTAGGGGGTGACGGCGGGGTTGGCGGATTGAACGAGGCGAAAGGGGTCGTTTGCCAGGCGGGTCGGACTGTCGGCGGGGCCAAAGAGGGTGCGGAAGCGCATGCCCTGACCCCAACGTCTCAGACTAAATTTGCGGCTGGGAACGTCGATGGCTGGGCTGATTGCTCCGGCGAATACGAAGAGGTCGGGTCGGGCGAGAGCCAGCTTGACGGCGGCGAATCCGCCCATAGAGACTCCGACGATGGCGCGGTTGTCACGCCCTTTTGCTGTGGGGAAACGGGATTCGACGTCCGTGATGAGGTCATTCACGAAATAGTCTTCGTATTTGTCTTCGGGCTTGAGGGCGGCGTTGACGAAGTAGGATGAGCCGCCTTTGGCCATCACGAGGATGAGGCCTGAAGAATGATCCGGCGCGGCGTACTGGGCTACATCCGAATAGTTGGACCAATTTTGGAAGCTGCCGCCATTGCCGTGAAGCAAATAGACGACGGGAAGTTTTTGGCCGGGGACGAGCGTAGCGGGGAGATAGACACGGTATGGCATGTCGCGATTGAGCGCGGCGGAGTGAAACGTGACGTCCTGCATTTTGACGCTGGGAGATTGGCGGGGATGGTCGGGCAGGAGTTGCACGACGGAATGACAGCCGGAGAGAAACAGAGCGGCGATGGCGAGGATGGGTAGCGTAGACGCGGGAGTGCCAATTATTTTCATCGAAGAAGCGATTCTATCTCGACTTTCATGGTGGGTGTGCAGGTACACTGGCGAGACACAGGAGGGACACCCCCATGCAAACGCGGATACAAGGCACGACCATGCCCGTGCTCGATGTGCACCTTGAACCCAACGAGAGTGTATTTTCAGAGAGCGGCGAGCTCTCCTGGATGACGGCTTCGATCCAGATGACGACGCATACGCAGATGGGCGGCGGCGGCGGCCTGTTTGGCGTGCTCAAGCGAGTGGCCGGCGGCGGCAGCCTGTTCATGACCGAGTACCGGGCGTACCAGTACGCCGGCGAAGTGAGCTTTGCCACCAAGGTGCCGGGGCATATTGTGCCGGTGCAGGTGGGTGGCGGCGTGGACTACATGGTTCACCGGCACGGATTCCTGTGCGCTACCGATGGCGTGACCATCGGGGTGGGCTTTCAGCAGTCGCTGGGTGCGGGCATCTTTGGTGGGGACGGATTCCTGCTGCAGAAGCTGAGCGGACAGGGCACGGCGTGGCTGGAGTTGAGCGGCGAGCTGATCATGAAGCAACTGGCGCCGGGCGAGGTGCTGCGCGTGCATCCGGGACATGTTGGTGCGTTCCATTCGACGGTGGCGTTTCAGATCACGATGGTTCCGGGACTGAAGAACGCGATTTTCGGCGGGGATGGGCTGTTCCTTGCAGTGCTGCAAGGGCCGGGGACGGTGTGGCTGCAGACGCTGCCGATATCGCGGCTGGCGCACCAGATCGGCGAGTATCTGCCGCACGGCGAGCGGCGGTCGGTGGGACCGGCGGCGGTGGGCGGCGGGCTGCTGGGCGGTATTGTGGGGTCGATCCTGAGCGGGGATCAGTAGAGCAGGGAACAAGGGAACGAGGGAACGAGGGAACAAGGAATAGGGACTAGGGTTCAGTTGTCAGTTGTGAGTTTTAAGTTGTCAGTGATTGGTCCAGAGAGTTGCCTTGGACTCCCAGGTCTTCCAAATTAGAACTGGGGCACCCGTTTGTTTGGGGTGGGTGAGCAACAATAGGTCATGGATAAAATTTCCGCTAAGACGCGTAGTTTGCGCAACGACATTGTTTTTGCATTCGGTCTTGCGCTGGCGTGCGCGCTGGCGTGGCAGGTGCGCGATGTGCTGTTGCTGCTCTACGTAAGCGCGCTGTTTGCCGTGGTGCTCACGCCTGTGGTGCATCACATCTCCGAAGTACGGATTCGCCACTGGCAGCCGTTCAAGAAGATCGCGATCCTCGTGATGCTGGTGGGAACGTTCGGTGCGCTGACGGTGTTTGGGTTTCTGGCGATTCCGCCGGTGGTGAAGGACTTGCAGCAGTTTGCCGGCGAGATGCCGACGCGTGTGCCCGCGCTGGTAAGCAAGCTGAAGGCGATTCCATTTGTAAACCACATCAACACCACGGAAATTGAAGTCAAGGTGCAGGATTTCGCGAGCCAGGCGGCGACCTATCTGATCCTGTCGATCAAGGATTGGGCAGGCAAATTATTTGATATTGCAATGGGGTTGATCCTGACCATTTATTTCATGCTTGAAGGCGAGCATGCTTACCACTGGTTTCTCTCCTTCTTTCCGTTGGAGAGCAGGGACCGGCTGGACAAGACGCTGCGGCGGGCTGAGCTTCGGATGGGCAAGTGGCTGTTTGCGCAGGGCAGCCTGATGCTGATTCTGGGGCTTTTCAGCACCACGGTTTACCTGGCGCTCGATGTGCGGTATGCGTACGCGCTGGGCGTGCTCACGGGATTGCTCAACATTATTCCCGTGCTGGGCGCGGCCATCTGCATCGCGCTGGCGCTGCTGGTGGCCTCCATCGATTCCTGGGGGCGAGTGCTGGGGATTGCCATCTTCTATCTTGTTTACATACAGGTGGAGAACTCGTATCTCACTCCACGCATTATGAAGAACAGCGTGGATCTGCCGGGGTTGGCGATCCTGGTGGCGTTGCTGCTGGGCACGGCGCTGGACGGGGTGGTGGGCGCGATGGTTTCCGTGCCGACCGCGGTGCTGGTGTCGGTGCTGCTGGAGGAGTACCTGGTGCGGAAGGATGCAGTGACTAGCGAGGCGGCGGGTGTTTAGGTGAAGAAGTGAATGAGTGAAGAAGTGAATGAGTGAATGAGTGAAGAAGTGAAGAAGTGAAGAAGTGAAGAAGTGAATGAATCATCGTTGGGGTTTGGGGGGAGTGAGCGGATGAGGTTTGGGCGGGGAATCCTGTTGGTTGTTTGTCTCAGTGTTGGGTGTGTGCCGGCATGGGCTCAGGACGCTAAACCGATGGCGGCAGTGCCTGACGGGGGCTTCAAGTTTCAGGGGACGTGGGATTGCTCTGGCGCGTTTGGCAATGGAAAGACGCATCGATCGACCTATAGCGGCAGCGTGATTCTTGGCGGCAAATGGCTGGAGCTGAGCGAGCAGGACATTGAGCCGGCCACAGGCTACCTGGCCAAGTATTTGATCGGATATGACGCGGAGCGGAAGCGGCTGGTGGAGTTTGACGCCAACAACTTTAGCGCGGCCACTTATAGCAGTGCGAATGGCTGGCAGAATGGCGTACTGACCATGACCTCGCCGGTTTCAGAAGATGCCAAAGCACCCTATGCCGCGAACCGGTTCGTCTTTTCGGTGAGTGCTCCCGACAGCTTCACTGTCGATTGGCAGATTGAGAAGACGGCCGCTTCAAATTGGATTACCAGCGATCATCTTGTCTGCAAGCGCAGCGGTTAGACCTGGAGACTTATTTTTTCAGCGGTGTGTCTTTGGCAACCGTGGCGGTGAGCGTCATGCCAGGCTTGATGATGGCTTGCATTCCGCGTTGTCCTTCGAGAGCTTCAACTCCGGTGAGTGGAATCGTCTTTCCCTGGACATTGAGCGACTGAACTTTGAAGACCAACTCGCCGGCGTCCGCGCCCGCGGCAGGCTCAGCGAAAACAAGGACGGCATCGACCGGCGTTCCTTTTGCGGCTACGAGAGTATTGCCCGCCATCAAATCCTCATCCAGGAGCAGTGGCGCTTTGTCTCCCACGCGCGCGGTCTCTGAATTGATTTCTGAGCCAACGACGAGATTGAGCTCAATCCCAGAGCGCAGTGTTCCGTCCGTGACCAGGGCCACCTGCTGCGTTGGCGGCGTCGCAATGGCTTGATCGACTACGTAATCCGCTTTGATCACGGCGCTGCGCACCATGTCGGGGCCGAATGCAATGGCTTGAAGATGCGTGGTTGCGCTGATCGGGATGGGGCCTGTGTATCGATTTGAAAAGATGGTGGGAGTCCATCCGTCGGTGGAGTAATAGACAATGCCACATTGGCTGGCCCGCCATTTTATGCGCACCGTAGTCCCAGGCTTCACTCTGCCCGGCTTGACTGAAAAGGATGGCAGGTCGAAGTTATCGACAACGACTTCAAAATTCCGCGGCGGGATGTTCAGGTAATTGAACTGACCTTGCTGGGCGGCCTGCAATTGCATCTGCATTTGCACTTGGTTCTGCTGCAGCATCATCTGTTGCTGGGCCATCATTGCCGAGTTGAGCATTTGCTGCTGCATTTGTTGCGCTGCCTGCAGGCTGGCCGATTGCATCGCCTGTTGCGTGGCTTGCTGCGCGGCCCAGGCTCCAGGATCCTGGGCAATGGCGGAAAAAGAACCAGCGAAAAAGACAGAGCCAAGGACAAATGCGAGGAGAATGGGTTTCATTTTGATTCCCCAAGACTGCATTGGGGCCCCCTGTACATTCGACCAGCCGATTGGCGCACGGTTAGGGCGATTTCGCGGTTACCTCTGAGCGGCTGCAGCTTTGATTGCAGCTTGCACAGCAGCTTTCATCACGCCGCAGTTGGAAAAGAAGCGGGTGAGCGGGGCGGTGATCGAATCCCCGGTCTCAAACGTGAGAAATGGGGCGCCCACTGTGCCAGTTGGTTGAGTTTTTGCCATGCGCAAGTCGCCGGTGCCCTGCGCGTCCAGCAGCAGTTGCGTGAGCTTCCGCGCCAGGTCGAGATCGAAGCTTTCAGAGACAAACACCATCTTGCCGCGAGTGGTGATCACAACCGGGCCTTCACTGGTGGTGAAGAGCTGTTCCTGCTGGCCTTCAGGCCCAGAGTGTTTGTCGGGAGCTTGAGCGGCGACAGGCTTCAGCCCTGAGTATTTGCGGCCGAGGTCGTCGGCATAGAGCTTGGCAAAGGCCTGTGCGGAGGCTGCGTTTTTCCACGCGGAGAGATAGAAGAGGGCGAGGGATTTTGTCGTAGCTTGTTCAGCGGGGGTTGCATTGAGGCGCTGCCCGGCCCAGTAAATTCCGCCGTCCCAGGCGGGCGTCAGGTCGCTGGCCGCCTGGTCGCCGCCGAAGATTTCGGCAAGGATGTGGAGATCGAGCTGGCCGACCTGGCCGATGTCGTAGGGCCTGTAGAGCTTGTCGACGAGGGGATGGATGTTGGGCATGAGAGGCACGGCAGGAACGTGCTTCTTCTCGTATTCGATGGGGTTGATGATCTCCCACGACGATGTGGGCGGGCGGTCGAGCGCGCCGGCAAAGGCAGCGGCCTGGCCCTGGTCCATCCATATGTCCTGCTCAAAGCTGAGGCCTTCGCTATAAGGAAAAAGCATCGACTCTGACAGCAGGATGGGTGCGCGGGAGAGCACTGGGGAGCTGTCCGAAGCGGCCATGTGCTTCTGGACGAAATCCATGACCTCTGGATTCTTGATCAGGCTCTTGCCCATGGGCGCGAGGATATAGTCCATCATGACGGCGGTGGCCTGGCCCTCGGCGACGGCATCGCGGGCGTCATCCATTTCGTCTCTGGCAATGTGGTCGGAGTCGCCGGCCGCGTTGGTTGAAACATCGTCGGGCGTCTGGTCGTTCCACTTTTCAAGATCGGAGTGCTGGTCTTGAAGCGCGTGAGTGAGTTCGTGGGCCAGGACGGACTTCTGGTCTTCGACGTCGATCCAATCCATCATGTTGACGGTTTTGGTTTTGGCGTCGTAGTAGGCTTCGATCTGCTCGGTAAGCAGCTCAAGCAGAAACGGCTTGAGGTTAAAGTCGTGGTCCAGCAGGCCGAACTTCTTCATGACGATTTCGCTTCGCTGCAGACGCTTGGCGTCTTTATCGTCGTTGAACTTTTCTTTCATGTAGGCTTCAACGGCGGCGCGGCTGGTGATCTGCCGCTTGACGTTGCTCTTAATGGGCAGGCCAGTCTCCTGCGACGAGAATTTGAGGAGTTCATCAACCGCTGAAAAGAGTTCTTTGGCTTGCTCGGGAGTGATGTGGGTTTCGGCCTTGGGTGTGGATGCGGAGGGAGGGGTGACGGTGACGGGGGGCTTGGTTTGGGCAGCGGCAAAGACTGGCGCCAGGCAGAGGATTACGGCCATGATCACGGCCCGGCGACCTTCCGCGAAGTTACTTTTGGCCGATGTCGATGGATGCCCGCCGGCTCTGAGCACTACTTGATGCTTCCTCATTCACTCTCCAATTGGTGCGTGGACCAAGTTCTTGCCGCCACCGCTCAAAAACCAGTATCTTCTTCCAAGGCTATAATCAGGATGCGGTCCGGAGCTACGTTTCCATGGGAAAACTGCGCGCCGGGCCGGAGAAAACTTCCCCTATGATCGAAACCGTATCCGACGCATCGACTCCGTTGACACCATTGGCTGCGCTGTTGGCATCCGCGGCGAAAGCTCCCCAAAATCCAGCGTATCAAGCGGACTCTCAACTGGGAGCCCATCCTTTTGGCGCGTATCCTCTGACAGCCTATCGGGGCGTGCTGACCCCACAGGTGTTGGATGCGCCCGAAGAGGAAACGTCAGCGCTCGCAAGCGGCGCGGCGGTTCACGATCTGGGCTGGCTGCGGCGGATTGCGGTGCGCGGCGAAGATCGCTTCCGGTGGCTGAGCGGCATGGTCACCAATATGGTGAACGACCTGGGCAGCAACGAGGGCGCCTGGAACCTGGTGCTGAATGCACAGGGGCGGATTCAGGGCGACCTGATGCTCTGGCGCGAAGGGGACGAAATTGAACTTGAGATTGCGGCCGATCAGTATGAAAAACTGGTCGCTCACCTGGACCGCTTCATCATCATGGACGATGTGGAGTTGGCGCCGCTGACTGGTGAAAACGCGTTGGGCCTGGCTGCTGTAGGAGTGACAGGGCCGGAAGCGGATGCCGTGCTGGGCCGGGCGGGATTGCCCGTGCTGCGAAATCCTCTCACCAGCACCCGGGTGGAATGGAACGGGATGGATCTGCGCATTACCCGCGGGTTCGGCGTGCTGGCGGCGCACTATACGCTGTGGGTACCGGCAGCCGGGCTGGGCAAGCTATGGAAGTACCTGCGCACGGCGGGAGCGGTCGCGGTGGGATCACGGTCGCTGGAGGCATTTCGGATTGCCGAGGGGATTCCAGTCTACGGCGTGGATATGGTGGAGCGGGATTTGCCGCAGGAGACTGGGCAGATGCGGGCGCTGCACTTCAGCAAGGGGTGCTACCTGGGCCAGGAGATCGTGGAGCGGATCAGGTCGCGGGGCAATGTGCACAGGCATCTGCGCCATCTGGAGATATTTGGTGCAGTGCCGGCCAGCGGAACCGAGTTAATGCTGGATGGCGCGGTGGCAGGCGAGATTCGGAGCGCGGCTGCACTGCCGCTGTCGACGGGAACCCGGGTATTTGCGCTGGGAATGATTCGCGGCGAGGCTGAGGCGAAGTCACAGAGCTTTGAGTTGAGCAATGGTGCGGAGAAGGGAACCGCGAAGATTTTGGAGCAGCGGAGTTAGCAGAGCCAACAACGCTGCGAGTTATCGAGTAACTAAATTGGCTTTAAGGAATGGATAAGTGGAGTTATGAGCGATACACCCAAGTTTGAAGTGATTGACCGCCGCAAGTTCAAAGCGGAAGAGGAAGAGCACGAGAATGCGCAGCGGCCGGCGGAGCCTCCGGCGACCTCGGAAGTGTCGAGCGGCGGGCCGCAGCTGGTGGTAAACGAGAGCAGGCAGGAAGCTGCGGCGCCGGTTCACGAGAGCGCTTCGGACGAGGGAGAAGCCGGTGGCATTCCGCCCGCGCCCACCGCCGAGGAGAGCCACGAACAGAAGAACGCCTACGAGGCCTCCGCACAGCGGCTGGAGGACTTGCTGCGCGCTCAAAATCCCGGCATGGGGCCGCAGCCTGCGATTACGTTTGAGCACCTGGTGCAGCAGTTCTACGTCTCGGCCATGATCCAGATGGGCGCGGGAGCGCAGGATGGCCAGCGGCCGCGCGTGGATATCGTCGGCGCCCGCACCACCATCGACCTGCTCGGCGTGCTGGCTGAAAAAACGCGCGGCAACCTGACGGAGGCCGAGACGCGCACCCTGGACTCTGTGCTGTTTGAGGTGCGGATGGCGTTCCTGGAACTGACCAGCATGATCAGCGTCCAGGCCATGCAGCCGCCGCAAGGGCCGCCACCGGGAAAAAGGTGAAGACAGGGACTTAGGGACTAGGGACTAAGGGACTGCTTCCTAGCGAGTTGGGAATATTGTCCTGGTTCGGCGAGAGGCTATGGACGGGCGGCTGACATTTCTGGGGACTGGAACTTCCATGGGAGTTCCCACGTTGGGGTGTGGCTGCGCGGTGTGCACCTCGATGGATCCGCGGGACCGCCGGCTGCGGCCCTCGGTCGCGGTGCGGTGGAGTGATCCCGGCTTGAAGCCACTTTGCAACCCGCCGTTTCCGCAGAAAAAAACGGAAGGGATGGGGCACGAAGTTTTGGAACGCGTAGTGGTCATCGACACCGGGCCGGATTTTCGCGAGCAGGCGTTGCGCAATGGGCTGCAGCGGGTTGACGCGGTGTTCTATACGCATTCTCACGCCGACCACATCTTTGGCCTGGACGATCTGCGGCCCCTCAGCTTTGCCGCGGCGCGCGAGGGCGGTCCGATTCCGTTGTATGCTTCGCCGGAAACAACGGCAGTCCTGGAGCACATTTACGAATACACGTTTTCTCCGGAGGCCACCTATCCCATGCGGGCGCGGGTGCAACTGGAGCCGCTGGCCGCGCGGACAAACGTCCATGGGGTCGAGTTTCTGAGGGTTCCAGTGTTGCATGGGGAGATGGAGATTGCCGGGTTCCGCTTTGGCAACGCGGCTTACCTGACGGACGTGAGCACGATTCCGGAAGCGAGCTTTGCGCTGCTCGAGGGGTTGGATGTGCTGGTAGTTTCAGCGTTGCGCCACAAGCCGCATCCCAGCCACGCCACTGTGGACCAGGCGGTGGGATGGGCGCGGAGAATTGGCGCGCGACAGACTTTCTTCACCCATATTGCACATGATCTGGGCCATGAAGCGACCAACCGTTCGCTGCCTGCCGGCGTGGCTCTGGCCTATGACGGGCTCGAGCTGCCTGTGAGTTTATGAGTATGCCCGCGCCAGCCTCGATTCCCGTCTACCGTTCGATCGCGGAGATCCCGGCGGGCTTTGGTCCGTCGGTGGGCGCGATTGGAAACTTCGACGGCGTGCATCGAGGGCACAGGCGGATTCTTTCCGCGGTGTTGGAAGAGGCGCGCGCGCTGGGGATGCGCGCCGTGGCCATCACGTTCGACCCACACCCGGAACATTTTCTACGGCCGGAGGAAGCGCCGAAGCTGCTCACCCCCATTGCGGAGCGGCTGCGGCTGCTGGCCGGGACGGGGATCGACGCGGTGGTGGTGCTGCCGTTTGACGCCGAACTGGCCGGCCTGGCGGCACGGGAATTCGTGCGGGAGATCCTGATTGATCGGTTGTGCCTGTACGCGCTGCACGAGGGAGGAAACTTTCGCTTTGGCTGTCGGGCCGAGGCGGGAGTCGCGGAGCTGAAGGCGTTTGGCGTGGAGTTTGGATTTCAAGTGCATCTGCATACTGCGCTGCGAGCGCATGGGATGGAGGTTTCGAGTTCCGCGGTTCGAGAGCTGGTTGCGGCCGGCGACGTACGCCGCGCTCGGTGGATGCTGGGACGGCCGTTTGCGGTGAAGTCGACGCCGGCTCGAGGACGCGGGATTGGAACAAAGTTGCTGGTGCCTACGGTGAACCTGGCGTCGTATGCGGGATTGCTGCCGGGATTTGGCGTGTATGTAACGCGGCTGACCATTCAGGCTTCGGACGGCGCGCGATGTTTTCAATCGGTAACGAACGTGGGTAACCGGCCTACGTTTGAAGGCGCGGGGTTCGGGGTCGAGACGCACATACTTGATTTCGAGCCGGTGGAACTTAGTGACGAGACGCCTGTGGAGTTGGAGTTTTTGATGCGGCTGCGCGGGGAGAAGACATGGCCTTCGCCAGAGGCACTGAAGGCGCAGATATTCAAAGATGTGGCACGGGCGAAGAGATATTTCCGGCTGGCCGGGAAGTGATTGTTCGCTTTGCCAAGAAGCTTTAGTGAACCTTGCCAGCCGCGTTTTCAAGAACGACATTGGACAGGATTGCCGTGTCGGACTTGTCGGGCAGGTGCGAACAGAAGCCGATTCCGACATAAAAAGGCCCGTCGATGTGCAGCTCGATGGGCGGGCCAAACTGGTGCATCGGTTCGCCCTCAAGGCTGACGAAGAGCGCAAAAGAGTCGCCGCGTTTTTCAATGCCGATGCGCCGGGCCATCACGGGAACCAGGCTGTCTGGACTTTCGCCGCCGGGGCGTCCACGTCCGCCAATGCGATACTCCGTGTCTTTAACGCGGAGTCCCTTCTCGGGGCGCTGGGCCAGGTGAATCATGCCCAGGCCGTGCAGTGCGACAATGGCTTCCTTCGAATCGTCATCGAGACTCTGGCGAATGACGAGGACAGCCTTGCGGTCGCCGTAGCCGTTTGGATCGGGGAAGGAGATATCGGCCGCCAGCGAGACGTCGCCCGACATCTTCTTCCATAGATAGCGAAACTCGTCGCGCGAGTACCAGATGTTATATCCCGCGGAGTTGATGGTGTACTGCTTTGAAGCGGCGTCATAGCTGGCGCTGCCTGGCACCATTGCGCTTCCAACGTCGGACTGACCGTCGAAGATTCCAATCGGCGTTTCGAAGTTGCGGCTCGGCTTGTGAAAGTCCGCCGGGGGCGCCACCTGAACGTGAGTGGCGGAGCCGGGCTGCGCCCATGCCGGTGCGGCGGGAGTCTGCGCGGCAGGCGATGGGGGCGTCTGCGCCGGAAGCAGAGTTGGCACAAGGCACACTGCCAGTATCACGGCGAGCAGTTCCGGCAGGCAGGAGCGGCGAATAGGATTTCGAATCATAAAAGGGGTCCGCATAGGGGTCTGCGGCGATTGTAGAGGTCAAAACCAGCGACTGTACAGATTGGGACCGAAAGCATACAGAGGCGCTGCGTTACATTCAATTTTGCCGGGTCTTCAGCACGAGTCAGGGGTTAAGTTTGCCGAATTGATTGTGCGCGCAGGTCTTGCGCTGACGGTCGCATCGAGCTCGGGTTGGGCTACATAGACTCGATTTCGTCCAGCCTTTTTTGCCGCGTAGAGGGCCAGGTCCGCTGCAGCCGTCAGAGCTTCAGGGGTAAACCACTGTTCGTGCGTTGCTGTCGCCACTCCGATACTCACGGTCAGGAACGGAGCCGTCGGCGAAGCGGGATGCGGCACATGGAGAGCGGCGATGGCAAAGCGCACCATCTGCGCAAGGTCTTCGGCATCGGCGGCCGCGGTATCGGGGAGAATGAGCGCGAACTCCTCACCGCCGCAGCGCGCGGCCAGGTCAGTCTGACGCCTGCACAGCCGGGTAAGCTCGACGCCCAGCGCCACCAGGCAATCATCGCCGCTCTGGTGTCCCTGGGAATCGTTCAGCGCTTTGAAATGGTCGGCGTCGATGGCCAGGAGCGAAACCGCTGAACCATTTCGCCGCACACGGGCGCATTCCTTGGCGAGGGTCTGGTCAAACGCGCGCCGGTTCGCCAGTCCGGTGAGCGGGTCGGTGTACGACAGGCGCGACAGCTCCTCGTTGGCGTTGCGAAGACCGGCGGTCTTCTCTGCAACCAACTGTACGAGCGTGCGCTCTCTTTGTTGCGCGCCGAGAATGCGCAGCCGCAGAACTCCGGCCACCACCGATAATGGAATCAAAACGCAAAGCGTGGCAAACCACCAGGTTAGATACCACGGGGTCAGGATACGAAACGGGAATTGTGCGCTATGGGTGCTCCACTCGCCATCCTCTTCCCGGGCGTCGATTTCCAACTTGTAGACTCCCGGGGCCAGGTTGGCGAACTGCAATTCGCGTTGTGCGGTCTCTGTCCATGTTGAGTCCTCATCCCCCAGCCTATAGCGGAAGATGACGCCATTTTGACGGGCAGCGTTCAGCGCGGAGTACCTTGCGACGAGCGAGTTGTCATGGGCGCCGAAAGATGGATTGGCCAGTCCGGAAACATCTGTCTTGCCATTGGCGAGCCTGGTGAACACCACTTCGAGAGCCGCATGGGACTGGTCGCGCGGGAGCGGTTTGAAACGCGAAGGTCCGCCGCTGGTCCCGATCCAGACGGCGCCATCCGGTTCTTCGGCGAATGCATTCAGGTTGCAGTCGTCGCCGGCCAGGCCATCGTTGGTATCGAAGTGGCTCCAGCGGGCGCCGTCCCACATGTCAATTCCCCGCTCGGTGCCCGCCCACAGCCGCCCTTTGGTGTCGTAGTCGAGAAAATAAACGAGTCCGTCGTCGCCGCTTCTTTGCACGCCTTTCTCGATGGTCACGCCGCTTGCTTGCGGATGAACGCGGTCGATGCCGCCACCGAACCTGTAGCCGACCCACACAATTCCATTCGGTCCAGCACCCAGGGAAAGCACTTCGGTGTTGCTGAGACCGTCTTTCGCGGTGATACGGGTCCACCTGCCGGCTGCGAATTCATAAAGCCCACCGGCGCCTCCAGCCCAGATGGCGCCATCCGTGCCCTCGGCGACGGCCCATACTCGCTCAGGCGGCAATGCGTCGATGCGCGAAAATTTCCGGTAAGGAGCCGGAGCCATGAAAAGGCCTGCTTCAGTTGCCGCCCATAGCCTTTGTTGCCGATCGAAGCGCAACGCATAAGCCGCCTTGCCGAAAAGACCCTGCGCCTCACCAAACCACTCCACCTTGCCGGTCCGCGCATCCAGGCGGGCCGCGCCTCGCGCTTCAGTGCCAATCCAGAGATCGCCGCTGGGCGACCTGCGAACGCTGTGCACGGCGAAACCAGCCAGCCCTGGAACGCTCTTGAACGTCATGCCGAATGGCTGCCGGGTTCCGCGCACCAGGCCCGCTTCAGTGGCCATGAAAATCGATCCGTCGTCCTGCGGCAGCATTTCGTACACCAGGTCGCTGGTAAGCCCGCTTTCAGTGGAATAGCTCTCCCACTCCCGGTACCCGCGCCACTGTGAGAGGCCTCTGCCGGCCGTGCCGATCCACAGGGAGTGCTCCCGGTCTTCAAAGGCCGAATAGACGGTTCCGCGAAGGCCAACGGAACGGTCGATTTTTTCCCATCCGTCCACGCCCCCGATCAACAGCCCCTCGGGTGAGGTGAGAAGAATCCGCCCGCCGCCGTCCATGGTGGGAACTCCGCCGATGTTTTCCGGTGAAACGGGCATCTTCGGCCGCTCAAACCTGGTGTTGCCTGCGAGGCGAACGAAGATGCCCGCATTGCGCGCACGCACCCAGAGATTTCCCGCAGTATCTTTCAGAATGACCTGCAATTCCCGATCCGGCAGTCCGCTCTCCTGCGAGAAGACCCGGGTGCCGTGGGCGTCCATGCGGCACAGTTGATGGCCGCAGCCGTACCACAGGACATCGCCGTCCACTGAAACGCCAAAGGCATTGGGTTCGGATGTTTCCGGGGGTTGGGGGAAAACGCGCATCGCAAATTGATTCTGTCCCGGCACTGCCGAGAGTTCGACAAGGCCGGCGTCGGTGCCAAGAAACGTGCGGCCCTTCCCATCCGATTGAATGCCCTGGGCCCAGTCGATTGTTTTGAAAGGGCCTGAAAGCTTTTCAAAGTGGTTGCCCGCCAAATGGTAGAGTCCAAAGTTTCCACCAATAAGAAGCGAGCCATCGGGCGCATCGCCAAACGCCGCTCCCGAATTTGACGGAACCCCCTGAGCCGCTCCAAAGAGCTCAAAGCGATCCCCGTCGAAGCGGTAGACGCCGTTTTCAGTGCTTAGCCAGAGAAATCCGGAGCGGTCCTGGTAGATTCTGCGGATGGCAAGGTTGTTGAGGCCTTCCGCAGTCCCGAAATTATGGAAACTGTATTCGCGGGCGCAGAGAGTCTCACCTGCCAGGAGGAGCAGGCAAAGTGCGAGCGGGATTGCTTTACGAAACACCAGGAGTAACCATCGGCACCTTCGGCATCGAGCGTCAATTATCGTCCCGGAGACACATTCTTACGATTGGATAATCGTGCGTAATTGGATGATCAAGGGTTTGAAGTCGTGGCGTGCGCGGGTTTCAAAGCCGTGGTCGCGGCCGGTGCGGGACTGGGGTGATTAAGGATCGCAGCGACTTTCGCTGGCTTGGCGGCAACGGGAGGTGCTGCTGGTTTGGCCAGAGGCTTGCCGGGTGTAGGCGCCGCGGCTTTCAGCGACGTATTCTCTGGCTGATCGCCCAGGAACTGCTCGTCGTCGTGGCCGATGATGGCTTGTTTCATGACAGCCATCCAGATGGGAAGCGCGGCTTTGGCGCCTGTCTCCTTTTCGCCCAGAGATTCGCGGCTGTCATAGCCGACCCAGACACCCAAGGTGATCGACGGGGAGAAGCCGAGGAACCAGGCGTCGGTGAAATCGCTGGTGGTGCCGGTCTTGCCGCCGAGCGGGTGCTTGAGCTGTGATGCGGCCTGACCGGTTCCGTGGGCGATGACGCCGCGCAGCAGGACCATCATGGTGCGCGCGGTGTCCTGGCTGATGACTTCGTTGACGGCGGGGGAATCTTCCCAGAGGGTAATCCCGTCGGCGTTGGAGACTTTGCGGACCAGGCGCGGCGAGACGCGGATGCCGTCGTTGGGAAAAACCGAGTAGGAGGCAACCTGCTCCTCAAGCGTGATTTCGACTGCGCCGAGAGCGACCGGCAGATAGGCGGGAATGTTGGAGGTGACGCCGAAACGGTGGGCCTCTTCGATGACCTTGTGAATGCCGACGCGCGCGGCGAGCTTAAGCGCGGGGATGTTGCGCGACTCGGCAAAAGCATTCGCGACCGTCATGGCGCCCTTGTAGTCGTTCTCGTAGTTGTGCGGCGTGTAGCTGCCGAAGCTGACCGGTCCGTCGACGACGATGTCAGTCGGCTTGATGCCGTCTTCGATTGCGGCGGTGTAGACGTAAGGCTTGAAGCTGGAGCCGGTCTGGCGTTCAGACTGCGTGGCGCGGTTGAACTGCGAGAGCGCGTAGTCACGGCCGCCGACCATGGCGAGAACGTCGCCGGTGTTGTTGTCCATGGCCATCAGCGAGCCTTGTGCGCCGGAATCCTGCTCCAGAGTGGCGCGGCGGGCAGTGCCTTCCATGGCGTCTGAAAGATGGATGTAGATGATGTCGCCGGGCTTGACCAGAGCGTCACTCAAGCGCTGGCCGGTCCACTGCCAATCTTCTGGAAGCAAAACGAGTTCTGAGCCTGGATGGCCCGGTGGGCCGATGCGGGCGTGAATCTCAAGCGGGAGGGTGCGGGTCACGAGGGCGTGGACGTAATCGCCGGGGTGATACTGCATGGCCCAGTCGGGATGGCGATAGTCCTCGATCGTGACGCCAGTGGTTAGAACATTCTCCTGTTTGTTCTTCCATCCATGACGGCGCTCGTAGGCGGCCAGGCCGTCCGCTACGGCTCGGTTGGCGGTCTGCTGGAGGTCGAGGTCAAGCGTGGTTTCGACCTTGAGGCCGGCTTCGTGAACCTGCTCGGTGCCGAAGCGCTTTTCAAGCTCGCGGCGGACTTCTTCCTGGAACCACGGTGCGACCGCGCTCTCCGGCTGCGAAATGTGGAGGCCTAGCGGCATCTGGCGAGCCTGTTCAGCCTGGGCGTGGGTGATGTCGCCGTCTGACTCCATCTCAGAGAGCACCAGGTTGCGGCGGCGCAGGGCTTTTTCCGGATACAGGAGCGGGGAAAAAGCGACGGGGCCCTTGGGCAGGCCGGCGAGCAGAGCGGCCTCGGTCAGGTTAAGGTCCTTGGCGTGCTTTGAGAAGTAGAACTCGGATGCGGCCTCGAAGCCATACATGCCGTGGCCCAGGTAAATCTGGTTGCCGTAGAGCGTGAAGATCTGCTGCTTGGTAAAGGCGCGCTCGATCTGGATGGCGAGATAGGCCTCCTGGATTTTGCGTGCGGCGGTGCGTTCAGAGGAAAGAAACAAATTACGCGCTAGCTGCATGGTCAGTGTCGAGGCGCCCTGTGCGCGGCCGTGGGAGCGGATATCATGCCAGACGGCGCCGACAACGCGAAATACATTGATGCCCCAGTGCGACTCGAAGCTCTTGTCTTCAATGGAGATGACGGCTTCGCGGAGGATGGGGGCAAAGTCGTCGTAGTTCACCAGCACGCGGCGCTCAAGGGCGAATGACCCGACAATGCGGCCCTTGCGGTCGTAGAGATCGGTGGTGGTGGAGGGGCGGTAGCGCTCCAGGTCGTTGATCTGCGGCAGATCGACGGAATAGACGAGGGTCAGGCCGGCGAGGGAACCGGTGATGACCGCCAGGACCAGCAATCCGGCGAGGGTGAGCTTGCCGGCCAGCTTACGGCGCCGATTGGGGGGAACCGGCTGGACCGCAAGCCGGGGACGCCGGGCAAAAGGTCGCGGTTCGAGAGGCTGTGAGGGGGTGGCAGCCAAGCGATTCAAGCCTCGGGAGCACGTCTCAAGGGTTGTTTGAGAGAGACTGCTTCAGACTAAGGCTAGCACTAATCCGATTCGCGTGGATGTGCGGAATGCCACAGGCGAACCACGGGGCGCAAGAGCGGGAATCGAAGGTTACAGATTACAGATTTCAGATGACAGCGCTGGGCAGTCGGCCAATTGGGACGTAGATCTCTGTATGGAAAAGAGAAAGGCCCGCGCGAGGCGGGCCTTTTTTCCGATCACAGCGCCCTCTAGGCGGCTTTCGTCTTGAGCAGATTGAGCGCCTTTTCGAGCGGCTCGTCGCCTTTGGGGCCAGGGTTTTCCTCGTCCTCATCGTCGATGAGGTTCTGGCCGACCACGACGTTAGGAACAACGGCCTCGTCCTGAATCTTCTTGCCGTCGGGGCCTTCAAATTTGGCCACGGTGAGCAGCAGCGCTGCGCCGTCGGGAAGCTCAATGGTCTTCTGCACCGAGCCTTCGCCAAAGGTGCGCTCACCAACCAGGTCGCCGCGCTTGGCGCCTGCAAGGGCCGCGGCCGTCAACTCAGCCGCACCATAAGTGCCGCGATTGACGAGAACGGCGAGCGGAGCGCTGGAAATGAATTGCGCCGGATCGGCGGTGAAAGTCTGGGTGGGAAACTTCTGGCCTTCGAGGGTGGCCATGGTTCCCTCTTTGAGGAAGAAGTTGGCCAGGCGCAGCCCCTGTTTGGAATCGTCACCTGTCGAGTCGCGCAGGTCGAGCAGCACCTTTTGGGTTTTGCCGGCAGCCTTGATTTTCGCGGCCATTTCGTCAACCCGCGCAGCGGTGAGCACGCCGGGCTTGAGGTAAAGAATCGAAGCGTTGTCATACACCTGTTCAGCGAGCGCGGGCGGAGCGGTGATGGCGCGGCTGAGGGTGAGCTTGTCGGGATCGGCCTTGCGCGGGCGGATCACGGAGAGGCTGACCGTGGTTCCGGGCTTGCCCTCGAGCATCAGCCGGATCACGGCCAGCGAGAGTTCGCGGGTGGACTGGTCGCCGATGGATTCGATAACGTCTCCGTCGGCCAGGTGCTCATGGTCGGCGGGTGAGCCGGGAGTAACAGAGACAATGACCGCATATCCAAATCTCTTGGAGACGTTGATGCCAACCTGGGCCACGCCAACCGTTGGGCGGTCCTTATAGATTTTGTACTCGGTGGGCGTCAGGTAGCTGGAGTCGGAGTCGAGCGACTCGAGCAGGCCGTGCAAAGCGCCGGTGGTGACGTCGTTGATGTTGGGCTCGGTGACGTAGTCGGTCTGGATCTTGCTGAGGACCTGCCGAAAGACGATGATTTGGCGGTATGCGCCATCCTGCTCGCCGCCGGCGTGGACGCCGAAGATGCCGAGTTCACCCATGGTAAAGCCGGCGAAGAGGGCGAGGCAGATTGCCACCGATACCACGAGGACGGAACGCTGAAAGATTCGAGACACAAACACCACCGGTAGGGCCCTTGAGGGGAACGGGCCGCTAACCTATAGACGCAATGATAGCAAAAATAGACATCAGGGGTCAGAGATCAGAGATCACGGAATAGGGATCAGGGGCTGAGGGAATAGAGACTAAGGGACTAAGGCTTTTCTATGCCGTTGATTTGATTGGTGGCGGAGGACGGGATCGAACCGTCGACCTTGGGGTTATGAATCCCACGCTCTAACCATCTGAGCTACTCCGCCGGGAGAGGCGCCGCGGTTGCCGTAGCGCCATTATTGATGATACGGGCGGCTGGTTTTGAGGTCAAACATCGCCGCGACGAAAACCGCTGTCGCGGGCGGGCATCTTTGACCGTTCCGGCGCGGCAGAGCCTCAACTGAACCGCTGAAGACGCTGTTCTTTACTGTGAAACGCACCCTTGCGCGCATTACACTCAACTGCATGAGTAAGTTGCGGATTGCCGGGGTGATTCCAGCACGGCTCAGTTCGACTCGGCTAAGCCGCAAAGTGCTGCGTGAAATCGCAGGGCGGCCCATGGTGGAGTGGGTTTGGCGCGCCGCGGCCGGAAGCGGCCTGATGGACCCCGTGTTAGTGGCAACCGATGCCGAGGAAGTGGCCACAGTGTGCCGCGAGCGGAGCATTCCTGTCTTGATGACTTCGGCGGCTTGCGCCAGCGGAACGGACCGCGTGCGCGAAGTGGCGCGAGACGTTGACGCGGACGTTTACGTCAACATTCAAGGCGACGAGCCGACGCTGACATCGAATTTCTTTCCGCGCCTGCTGGCCTTGTTTGAGCGGCCTGAGGTGCAGGTGGGAACGCTTGCGGTGCGCTGCCCGGCGCTGGAAATTGCAGACCCTAATGCGGTCAAGGTAGTAACTGCGCTGGATGGGCGCGCACTCTACTTTTCGCGCGCTACCATTCCGTTTGACCGCGACCGAACGGGATTTGCCGGGTATCGAAAGCACCTTGGGATTTATGCCTATCGCAAGGCTGCGCTGGAGCGATTTGCGGAGCTGCCAACGTCGTGGATCGAGAGCGTGGAGCGGCTGGAGCAGCTGCGCTTTCTTGAAAACGGAATCGACATTTATGTGGCCCCGGCGCCGAGGGACACGATTGGCGTGGATACCGAAGCGGACCTTGTGCGGGCGGAGGCGGTGCTGCGGCTCGTGAAATTGGACGGGGATTGAGCCGCTGCCGGCTCTTTTTCCGTTCACCAGAAAATCCGAATTGCGCGCAAGAATCGGAGTGCGCGGATCACAGAAGATCGGCGACCATGGTTCTCATGAAGACCACGTCACAACTCGCAACCAGCAATGACTCCAGCACCGTGAGAACGCCGGGGATTGACCCGATCGTTGGCGAGGAAACAGCCTGGCAGCAGCTTCTCGTCCGCGATTCTGAGGCTACGTTTTTCTATGCTGTTACTACAACGGGCGTTTTCTGCAGGCCAGGTTGCAGGAGCAGGCGTCCGTTGCGCGAGAATGTGCGTTTTTTCTCGTCGGTCGATCAGGCGCGAGCAGCCGGTTTCCGCCCTTGCAAGCGCTGCAGACCGATGACCGCGCAGACGAGTCCGCTCAAGAAAATCCGCGCGCACATTGAAGCCAATGTTGATCGCGCGGTGCCGCTGGCGGAACTGGGACGCGTGGCTGGGTTGAGCCCTTTTACGGTGCAGCGGATGTTCAAGCAGGAACTGGGAGTGAGTCCGCTGCAATATCAGCGAGCGCTGCGTGCGGGCGGGCTGCGCAACGCGCTCAAGCAGGGAGGGACTGTGACCAACGCGATCTATGAAGCCGGCTTTGGCTCGTCGAGCCGGGCCTATGAAGGCGCGGCGCTGGGCATGACCCCCGCCAGGTTCGCCAAGGGTGGCCAAGGTGAGCGGATCGGCTGGTGCACTGCGCGTTCGCCCTTTGGATGGATCGTTGTGGGCGCGACTCAACGCGGGCTATGCTGGCTGGCGCTTGGGTCCACATCCGCCGAGGCCGAGGCCAGCTTGCGCGACGAATTTCCGCTGGCCGAGCTTCGGCGCGATCCCTCACTGTCGCGGCTTGTTGATCAAGCGCTCGAGAGCGTGCGCGATGGATCCGATCTTGAGCGGGGCCGCGCGGGAGCGGATTCGCTGGACTTGCGCGGAACCGTGTTCCAACTGCGCGTATGGCAGGCGCTGCGAGCCATTCCTCGTGGCGAGACGCGGACCTATAGCCAGCTTGCGCGGGAAATGGGCGAGCCCAAAGCAACGCGGGCAGTGGCGCGGGCATGCGCCATGAATCGCGTGGCTGTGCTGGTGCCCTGCCATCGTGTGGTGGGAATGAGCGGGTCGCTGACTGGGTATCGCTGGGGCGTGGAGCGGAAGCGCGCGCTGCTTGAGGCCGAAAAAACGTCGTAGCGCGCAATCGCTATACTTCCAGCATGATTCCAATTGGATCGCACCCGGCGTGGCATCCGGTGTTTGAGACGCTGGCTTATGCGGCGGGCTACGCGGTGTTTCGCCGGTTGCGCGCCAGGCAGGGTGACGCACTGGCTGAGCCGCAGCGCTGGACTGTCTTGGCCGCCGCTGCCGTGGGTGCGCTGGTGGGCAGCCGATTGCTGGGTCTCGCGGAGCAGTGGCCAACAGTGCTGGATGTGTGGCATCAAGGACGGATGCTGGCGCTGCTCTTTTCTCCCGGCGGAAAAACCATTGTCGGCGGCCTGCTGGGTGGATGGCTGGGTGTTGAAATCGTTAAAAAACTGAGCGGCATCAAGCGGCGGACGGGCGACCTGTTCGCGCTGCCGCTCTGCGTGGGGATCGCGGTTGGGCGTGTCGGATGCCTGGTGGCAGGGCTCGCCGACGATACCTATGGCAAGCCAACTTCGCTGCCGTGGGCTGTCGATCTGGGCGATGGAATTGGGCGCCATCCGGTGCAGGTTTATGAGATTCTCTTTCTGATTCTTCTGGGAATGATGGTTAGTACCAGGGCTAAGTTGCCGGAGGGTTTCCGGTTTCGCATTTTTATGGGGAGTTATCTGGCGTGGAGAGTAGTTATCGACTTTCTCAAGCCGCAGCCGCTGATTCATGGGCTGAACCTGATTCAATGGAGCTGTCTTGCGGGGATTGTCCTGCTGATTGTGGATGAGATCTGGACAAGGAGGAAAGCGCTTGGGCGAGTCACTGGTTGATCGCGTTAACTTTGCCAAAATCGTGACGGTGCTGGCAATAACATTCGGAATCTCGTTTGGTCTGTGCGGGGCGACCTTAGTGTTTTCATCGCAGATGCGAGGCAGCGGTTCCATCCTGATTTTTATAGGAATCCTCGAACTCATTGTGATGGGCATCTCTGCGCTTGGCCTTTTGCTGACGGTAATTGTGTGGGTCATTGCGTCGGCGGTGGGGAACTTCGGCAAAAACGCATCAGAGCCGCAGAAACTGTTTGACGATTCGAAGAACGACGAAGAGAAGTAAAACAGAGACATTCGTCGGTAGATGGTTCAGTCAGGAAAGTGTCACAACCGCAAAAACTCTTCGACACAGGAGATGATACAAAGCTCGATAAGAAGGAATAGCCTTGCCGCAATCGGGGAGCGGCGAAAGCTGAAAGGCGCACATGCTTGAAAAGAAGATTCTGACGGTTGTCAGTGCTATTGGAATCCTGGCGTGCGGAGCATGTTTTCTGCCGCCACTGCCCGAGCGCAGACCCCCACCACCGCCGTTGCGCATAAACCTCGACGGCATTCAAAGCATCCGCGTGGTGGCTGCGAATACTTCTGAATCGCATCATCTCGACCCCGCCGAATTGGAACAGGCTGTCGCGCACGCGATCAAAGAGAAAACCTGGAAGGCCGGCGCCAGCGCATATACAGAGAAGGAAGTGAGCGATGCGGATGCAGTTTTGCGGATCACCATTTTGAGCGAGACAGTGGATGCGCGTGGGCCTGCATCGCAGGCAAATCCTGGAAGCATGACCATCTCCATCAAGGATACGGCGACGCTGACGCGACGGGACGGCGTGGTGGTTTGGAACGAAACGGAAACTGAGAATTCGATTCTTCGCCATTTTCGGCAAGCGTCGCCCACTGATGCATGGAATGATTCGGCCGCCATCAGCAGCGCGATGATTGCGGTGGCGAACAGAATTGTTATCCGCATGATTTATATTCGTTGACCGGGCGGGCGCTGCTGGGCCGCTGCGAGGCATGAATTGAATTCGAGTATGATCGGCGGGGAAAAGGAAAACCGATGACTGAAAAATTGCGGCCGTATCTTTTTTATGACGTGGCGATCTCCATCTGCTCGACGTGCTACAAGCGCGTGGACGCGAAGATCGTCTTCGAGGACGGCAAGGTCTGGATGCTGAAGCGCTGCCCGCAGCATGGGCATGAACGCGTGTTGGTGGCCGACGATGTGGAATACTATCGCCGCTCGCGCGAGGTGTTTATCAAAACGCCGGAGCAGCCCATGGTCTACAACACACCCGTGAAATATGGCTGCCCGTACGATTGCGGATTGTGTCCGGATCACGAACAGCATAGCTGTTTGACGCTGGTGGAGATTTGCGATGCATGCAATCTGACTTGCCCGATTTGCTATGCGGGAAGCGGGCAGCACCGCACGGAATATCGTTCACTGGATCAAATTGCCGCGATGCTCGATTGCGTGGTGCGTAACGAGAAAGAGCCGGACGTGGTGCAGATTTCAGGCGGCGAGCCGACGCTGCATCCGGATTTCTTTCGAGTGTTGCAGATGTGCAAGGAAAGGCCTATACGGCACCTGATGGTGAATACAAATGGGATCAGGATTGCGCAGGACGAGGAGTTTGCCAAGCGGCTGGCGGAGTTCATGCCGCGGTTTGAAATTTATCTGCAATTCGATTCTTTGCAGCGCGAGCCGCTGATGCAATTGCGCGGCGCGGATTTGCGCAGCATTCGCGAAAAAGCTTTGGAGCGGCTGAACAAGCTGGGCATCTCAACCACGCTGGTGGTGACGGTGGAGCGCGGCGTGAATGACGGCGAACTGGGCGCGATTGTGGACTTCGCGCTGAAACAGCCGGCGGTGCGTGGAGTTACATTTCAACCAGTGCAGCAGGCGGGGCGTGTGTTGGGATTTGACAGCAAGCAGCACCGGCTGACGCTGACTGAGGTGCGGCGGCGGATCCTCGAGCAGACGGATGTGTTTCGCCCCGAGGACCTTATTCCGGTGCCGTGCCACCCGGATTCGCTGGCCATGGCGTACGCGCTGAAGATGGGCGGCAAGACGGTTCCGCTGACCGGGATGGTGCCGCCCGATGTGCTGATCGACGGCGCGAAGAACACCATCATCTATGAACAGGAAGCCGGGCTGCGCGAGCATATCTTCAAGCTGTTTGCGACCAATCACTCGCCGAGTTCGCAGGCGTCTACACTGAAGGAACTGCTGTGCTGCCTGCCCAAGGTGCTCATCCCGAAAGAACTGGGATACAAGAATCTCTTTCGCATTCTGATTGTGCAGTTCATCGATGCGGAGGCGTTCGATGTGCGCAGCGTGAAGAAGAGCTGCATCCACATTGCGCATCCGGATGGGAAACGGCTCATTCCATTCGACACGTTTAACATGTTTTATCGCGGCGAACTGGAGACAACGCGCCTGGCTGGGTTGAGAAAAGACGAGCTCGCGGCAGTCTGAGCCGCTATGCTGAGAAGGGAGGCACGCATGAAGCTTTTCCTTCTTCGACTCACAGGTTTTGTGGCGTTCGCGGTGGCGTTCCTGCTGCCTGCGGCCGGGCTTGTGGGGCACGCTGGCGGACCTGGCTCAGGCCCGATGCAACTTACGGGCTGGATGTGCGCGACCATCGCCATCGGTGCCACTGCGGGCCTGTTTCATGCTTCCGCATCGGCGTGGCAAGGCAAAGATGCAATGGCCATGGCTTTCCTGATCCTCAGCGGATGGCTCAACCCATTGACATTGATCTATCTCGTATTCACGATCTGGCGAAGGCTCGTTGTGATCCGCCGCATTCTCGCCGTCGCAATGCTGATTTGCATAGCGGCTACGTGGGCGTTCTTCGCCGAAACATGGAAGACCGATTCGCCGATGCACCCGCTGATTGGTCATTATCTGTGGGTCGCGGGAATCCTGATTATTCTCAGCCCCGAGGTTTTCGCGCTCTTCAAGGGAAAGCCCGCCGCCTCTGTATAATTCCCGAGAATTCCAGAGAGGATTTTGGGCGTTGACTTTGAAGAGCAAGAGAGTCATGAGAAATGCTCTCCGCAGCGACAAGCGGGAGAGCTTTGGGTTATCTCCGGCGGACGTGCGCACTCTGCGCGCGCTGAAGACGCCGAAGCTCATCCAGCAGTTCGTTGACGGGCTGACCTACCAGTACCTGGACACGGCCGGGTCGCCGCAGCGGACATTGCGCGAACGCAAGGGACATTGCCTGGAGGGCGCGCTGGTGGCCGCGGCCGCGCTGCGACTGCTTGGCTACCCGCCGCTGCTGATGGATCTGGAGGGCGTGCACGACGACGATCATGTGCTGGCAATTTATCGTGAAAAGGGATTGTGGGGAAGCGTTGCCAAGTCTAACTTTGCGGGATTGCGGTCGCGCAAGCCGGTCTATCGAACATTGCGCGAGTTAGCGATGAGTTACTTCGAGCATTACTACAATTTGCGCGGCGAACATACATTGCGCGCCTACTCGATGCCCGTGAACCTGGCGCGGCTCGACAGAAAGCACTGGATGACCTCAGAGGAAGAAGTGTGGTGCGTGCCGGAACTGCTGATTGCGGCGAGGCACTTTCCAATTGCTCCCGACAAGGTGATGCGCGCCCTGCCGAGGCTGGACCGGCGCAGCTTTGAGGCGGGGATGCACGGGTGGACGAAGCACTAAGACAGTGAACAGTGTGCAGTGAACAGTGAACAGTGATCAGTGGTTGGTGATCAACCGAGAATAGGCGATCTGCCGGCGTTGCGAGGTTTGGAGTGGCGTTTTTTTGCTGTCTCAATGCTGTTCAGCCAAGGTATATTTGCCGAATGCGCCCTCAGAAAAGAACGTCCATTGTTGTGCTCCTGCTCGCCCTGGGGGCCGCGGGCGGAATGCAGCCTGTTCCTGCGCAGGTAAGCGGCAACGCACGCCAGGTGAGCCAGGCCGAATCGCTCAACGGGTCGTGGCGTGTCCACGCCGGGGACGATCCGCAGGGGGCCAGTCCAACTGCGGATGATAGCGCCTGGCGGCAGATCGAACTTGGATCAGCAGAGAGCAAGAAACTTAGCACCGGACAAAACGTTCTCTGGTTTCGAACCCACCTTCCCACGCAGAACCTGCCTGCGGATGCCGCTCTTCTGGTTGCTCCGCAGACGAGGGGGTGCCAGGTTTTTGTGAACGGCTCCAAGGTTTCCGAATGCAGTCAACTGCCCGGCCCCAACTACTACATCCAGCGCGGGATTCTTATTCACCTGGCTGGGGCTTCGTCCAGCACTCCACTGCTGCTTGCCATCCGGCTCGATCATCCCCGCAAAACCGAGTCTGGCGCTATCGGACTGGACAAAGACGACGTGCTGCTCGGCTCCTCGAGGCTGTTGGCCGACTACCGCACCGCGAGGGATGCCGAGCGCTTTGACAGGCATCTTCCGCAGACGCTGCTTTGCGTGGGCGAACTGCTGGGCGGCGCTGTACTCTTGCTCGCATTCGCCTTTGATAGAAGCAGCCGCGAATACCTGTGGTTTGCTGCTTTCCTGTGGCTCGATGGCTCCGCATCGATGATGTCGTGCTTTGACAATGTTTACCCGATCGTCGGCCCCGCATGGCAGGACTGGGGGAACCTTTTTGGGTTGATTGCGCGATACGCGCCGCTCATCGGATTTCTTGCGGCCTTTACCCGGACGCGGATGAACTGGGGAGTGCGCGGCTACCAGATCGTTCTTCTGATTGCACCCGAGGTGATCTTAGCTGGGCAGCTCCACAAGCTGGATTGGGATTTTCCCGATTTCGCGTTGCTGGCATTGCAGCTTCCATTTGTGGTGGGATCGCTGGTATTCCTTGCAATGCAATGGTGGCGCGGCAACCGGGATGCGGCCCTGTTGCTGCCTTCATTTCTGTTGGCAAACGGCATTGAAATCCTGGGCCTGGCCGGACTGATTCCCGAAAGCTTCCACATTGGGGCACGTTTCCACTTCGAACCAGACGATCTGTCGATGTTCTTCTTCCTCGTCTCGATCGCTCCGGTAATGATTGCTCGCCATCGACGTATCACGATGGAGCATGCCCAGGCCTCTGCCGAGCTGGAGGCGGCGCGGGAAGTGCAGCAGCAGTTGGTTGTCCCGGCCGTGGATGCCCCGGGATTCAAGATAGAGAGCGCCTATGCACCGGCCAAACATGTGGGCGGAGATTTCTTCCGCGTAACGCCGGTGGAAGACGGCGGCGTACTTGTTGTCATGGGCGACGTGAGCGGTAAGGGGCTGAAGGCGGCCATGACCGTCAGCGCGATCATGGGCTCTCTGCACGACTACTCCTCAAGCCGGCCGGCGGAGGTTCTGGCGCACCTCAACCGTGTGCTTTATGGACGAGTGAGCGGCTTTGTCACATGCAGCGCCGCGCTCATTGCAATGGATGGCGCCATGATCCTTGCGAACGCGGGCAATCCGGCTCCGTATTTAAATGGCGAGGAGATGGCGATCGAGCCCGGCTTGCCGCTCGGCATGCTGGCCGACAGCTACTATGACGAAACGCGCTACCAGATCGATCCCGGCGACCGGCTCACGTTTGTCTCCGATGGCGTGATCGAAGCGACTAACGCGGAGGGAGAACTCTACGGCTTTGAGCGCACCCGCGCTGCGTCTACCGAATCCGCATACCAGATTGCTAAAGCAGCGGAAGTGTTTGGCCAGCAGGACGACATTACTGTCGTGACGCTGACGAGGGTGAGTGCTGGAGTAACCGCCGATCAAGACGACGGCATTGTCAGAGCGCTTGGCCGACGATAAATGAGATGGCGTGTTGGTTTTCAGTGGAGAATTACTTCCGGATAGGCGGTGATACGCCCAGAACTGGGAATTGTCTGTTGCGAGGTTCTCGATTGGCGCCTCGGCGATTATGCTGGAACCGACAATCACAGGAGTTTTGCATTGGACTGCCCGACTTGTTCAGGACCCGAACGCATATTCGATGCAATTCAACCTTCTGCACAGGGAGACAGCATTCCGTTCATTTTCCAGGGACGCTGGCATCCTGAGTGCTCGCTAGCGTCTGCGCCTTCGCCAGCATCGCATCAAGCGCTGCGCGCGGGTAAAGCTTGCCGCTGAGCACAACCGCCTCAATTGAGCGTGTGTTGTGAATGTCGGCGAGTGGATCCTTGTCGAGTAAGACAAGATCGGCAGTCTTGCCGGCCTCAATCGTTCCGCGGCGATCAAGTTGGCCCATAAACTCAGCGGCATTTCGAGTGGCGGCCTGGAGAGCGGCAAGCGGAGATAATCCCGCATCGACAAGCAACCCGAGTTCATCATGGATGCCGAAGCCTGGGAAGCACTGCGGGTTCATTGTGTCAGTGCCGGCCAGGATGGGTACGCCCGCCCGGTACATCAGCCCGACAATCCTCAAAGACTCCTCAAATTGAAGCTTGCTCAATTTGATCATTGCGGCCCGAGCCTCGGGAGGAAAGTTCTTGTAATGGCCGTCGTCCCATCTCGCTCGCACGTCTCTGCTCAAATATTTCAAGCGTGGGTCATTCGCAAGCGGCGGATCGTCCGCCTGAGCCCGCAGCAAAGTGAGGGTTGGACATTGCCACGTTCTATTCTTCACAAACAGCGCAAACAACGACTGAGCAGTGGCTCCGTCAAAGGTTTCAATGACGCGCATGTTAAGGAGAATGAGGTTTTTCCCTGAGTCCATCTTTTGCGCCATTGTTGCCTCCGGCGCCCGGAACATCGATTCTTGTCGCTGCATCTCAGAAGCGATTGAATCTTCTTCCTTTGAGCAGCCGTCAGCCACGCGTGTCAGATGCTCAATGCTTTTCTGGCCGGCGTTGGATGCTTCTGCCGCGGTCACCGATTCGGGAACATGTCCTTCGAATGGAATACCACACTTTTTAGCCTCGTCAGCGATCGCGAAATATGCGTTGCGTGATAGCTTGCTATAGACCTTGATGAAGTCTGCGCCACGCTCCCGCTGTTGTTCCACCACTTCGCGCCCTTCGGCTTCATCGGTGACAACAATGGAATCCGGCCAGACGGGATTTGGACCATCGACGATGGGACTGCCGAGGTAAATTGTCGGCGATGGATCTTGGTTTGAGGCCTGCGTTGCGCGCCACGCGTGGGCGTCAATCGGACCCGACATGTCACGGACGCCGACAACCCCGTTCGCCAGAAAAAGAAGGTGGCTCCAGGGAGCGCGTGCGTCTGACGCGCCATGGACATGCATATCCCACAGGCCGGGAATGAGGAACTTGCCTGTGCCGTCGACGACTACAGCCTTTCTTGGGATGCGTGTCCTTCTCCATGGACCAACTGAAACGATGCGGACGCCATCGACGATCACGGTCATGTCAGGCTCGGGGCCACGCCCAGTGGCGTCAATCACTGTCACGTGTTCAATCACAAGCGATTGAGACCAGGCGCAGGCGCCGAATAAAACGAATAGCATAACCAGATGCATGCCGCGAACTGCGGGGCTTCGCGACAAAAGCCATAGGCATTCGTACGTAAATTGCCGAGTTAGATAACGAGTGATTTGACAATTCATCGGTCCTAGCGAGTATAGACAATATCTTTCTTTCCCACATGCCGTAGAAACAAAACCGTCGGCTTGCGTGGGCCTACGGAGCGAGACGCGGCCGCGCGCATAGCGATTTCGACTGGTGAGAACAGGCCAATGCGCTCCCCGACATGGTGCGGCCCGTATCGACGCCGAATATGAAGTGATCCAACTTCGATCTCAATTGTTATCAAACCGCTCAACGAGCATCTAGCTCGCCTTGTCGGCGACGGCTAGCAGGGTTTGGAACTGTGGCGTCTCCGGCTCTTTGTGCACCACGGAAATCTGCAGGTTTGTGAATCCGGATTTCTCCAGCATGGATTCGATTTCGGTTTCGCTGAACCCCAGCCATTCGTCCGCGTAGAGTTCGCGGGCCTCTTCAAAACGGTGCTTGAGGAGATCGAGAATGATGACGCGGCCGCCGGGGCGGAGAATTCTGCTTGCCTCGCTCAACGCGCGCTCGGGGTGCAGGGCGTGGTGAAGCGATTGCGAGAAGAAAACGAGGTCGACTGACGCCGCCTCAATGGGGACTTCTTCCATGTCGCCGAGGCGGTACTCGACATTTTTGATGCCGTGACGCTGTGCCTGTTCGCGCGCCACCTCGATCATGTTTGCGGAGGTATCGACGGCGATGATTTTCTTGGCGCGCTGGGCCAGCAACAGCGAGAAGGCGCCTTCTCCGGCGCCGAGGTCGGCGATGACCATGGGCGGCATCAGGCACAGCAACGCTTCGGCCAGGCTCTTCCAGGATTTGCCGGGAACGTAGTCCTTGCCGAGACGCCCGGCGACGGAATCAAAAAAGATGCGCATCTTGTCCTGGCGCTTTTTGACTACGCGACGCATGGCGGCTTGATCGATTTGGGCTTCAGGGATTTCTTTCGCGGCGCTAATGAGCAGCTCGTCGAGGAAGCTGCCCGCATCGCGAACAGAGGAGACAGGACCCCCCTCAGGGCCTGAAGGCCGATCTGATTCTGAGCTGCTTTCGGCACGACTTAAGTCGTGCCCTTTCAAAGATGCAGGTTCCGCGGCTGTTTCAACACCGAGCCGATAGAGGCTGCTCTTGCCGGAGCGGCGATCCTCAACCAGGCCAGCTTGTTTCAATTGAGAGAGATGCGTGGAGATGGTGCTTTGGCCCATGGTCAGAATTTCCTGCAATTCGGCCACCGAAAGCTCCTCGTCCCGCAGCAGCAGCAGGATGCGAAGGCGATTGGGATCGGCGATGACGCGCAGGATTTTCACAAGATTCGGCATCATTCCCCATTGACGGAGCAGCGCGGTTCTGATACATATCAACATATCACGATTTGACGATGTGAAAGAAGCAGTGAAGAAGCGAAATAGTGAAGAAGTGAAAAACGTGACCGGGTGAAGAAGTTCCGAAGCAAGCTATTGAAGTGAAGAGCGGGAGTTTACTCCAAGGAGAATCAAATGGCGACTGCAGCAGTGGAAACAACGGAATTGGCATATAAAGTGGCGGACCTGTCCCTGGCGGACTGGGGCCGGAAGGAAATCACGATCGCCGAGCACGAGATGCCGGGATTGGTGTCGATCAGGAACAAGTACGCGGCGGGCAAGCCGCTGGCCGGCGTGCGCGTGACCGGTTCGCTGCACATGACGATCCAGACGGCGGTGCTGATTGAGACGCTGACCAGCCTTGGCGCCGATGTGCGCTGGGCGAGCTGCAACATTTTTTCTACGCAAGACCATGCGGCGGCGGCGATCGCGGCCACCGGCGTGCCGGTGTTTGCGTGGAAGGGCGAGTCGCTGGAGGACTACTGGTGGTGCACGTACCAGGCGCTGGCGCACAAGGGCGGCAAGGGCCCGCAACTGGTGGTGGACGACGGCGGCGATGTGACGCTGCTGATTCACAAGGGCTATGAGCTTGAAGAGGGCGACGGCTGGGTGAATACGCCGAGCGGCAACCACGAAGAGCAGGTGATCAAGGACCTGCTGAAAAAGGTGCATGCGGATGATCCGCAGCATTGGCACAAGGTCGCGGCGGAGTGGCGCGGGGTTTCAGAAGAGACCACGACGGGCGTACACAGGCTCTACAAGATGATGGAGCAGGGCAAGCTGCTGGTGCCGGCGATCAACGTGAACGACTCGGTGACCAAGTCGAAGTTCGACAACTTGTATGGCTGCCGCGAATCCCTGGCCGATGGAATCAAGCGCGCGACGGACGTGATGGTGGCGGGCAAGGTTGCCGTGATCTGCGGCTATGGCGATGTGGGCAAGGGCTGCGCGCACTCGCTGCGTGGCATGGGCGCACGCTGCATCATTACCGAAATCGACCCGATCAATGCGCTGCAGGCGGCGATGGAAGGCTTTGAAGTTACCACGATTGAAGACACACTGGGTCGCGGCGACATCTACGTCACCACCACCGGCAACGTGGATATCATCACGCTTGAGCATATGAAGAAGATGAAGGATCAGGCGATTGTCTGCAACATCGGGCACTTCGACAACGAGATTCAGATGGACCGGTTGAACGAAGAGCCGGGCGTGACCAAGCTGAACATCAAGCCGCAGGTGGATTTCTACACCTTCCCAACCGGCAACGGCATCTTTGTGCTGGCCGAAGGACGCCTGGTGAACCTGGGATGCGCGACCGGCCATCCGAGCTTTGTGATGAGCAACAGCTTTGCCAACCAGACGCTGGCTCAGCTTGACCTGTGGGCCAAGAAGGACAGCTACAAGGTGGGCGTGTATGTGCTGCCGAAGTACCTGGACGAGGAGGTAGCGCGGCTGCATCTGGAGAAGATCGGCGTGAAGCTGACCACACTGACCGCGAAGCAGGCGGAGTATCTCGGCGTGCCGGTGGAAGGGCCTTACAAGGCGGAGAATTACAGGTACTGATCAATACAGTGAAAGAGTGAAGAAGTGAAGTAGTGAAAAGAACGGACGAGAGCGGCTCCTCACGAGGGAGCCGCTTTTGCGTATGTGAGTAATTCGAAAAATCGGAAGCGCCGGACCAATGCGCTTGCGCATGTGACGTGGCTGAATGCGGCGATGGAATGAGGCGCGCGCATTCCCAGGTCTGAGAGTTTAGGGCTGGGCGCCCTTTCGGGAAGTTACCGCGGACAACTTACAACTTACAACTGCTTTACCGCCGCTTGCGCCCGGCGAACCGCTGCCGGAGTCCCCACAGCGAGTTATGGAGCAGGCGCGTTTGCTCGGCCTTGAGAGCCATGTAGGAGTGCTCGACGTAACCGTCAAACTCAGGCGGCCAGCCGATGGTGGAGCGGCGCTCGCCAAAGTCGCCCTCAGCCCATTTAGACAGCACTGCTTTGTATCCGACCACGTGGGTAACGAAGTCGAGCAGGCAGCGCGGCATCTGCTCCTCGATGATGAGGTAGGCTTTTTCGATGATGATCTTCTCGCGCACATCATTGAGCGGCATGAAGATGGTCTTCATCCACAGCACCCACTCCTTCATATCTTCGTCGCGTATGGGGTGGCACTCGGTCTTGCCTTGCTTTTCGAGCAGGGAGCGGTAGGCGATGTTGCCGGCCTGCGATGCGACATAGAGCGGCCCGTAAAACTCGTTGAGGCGCTTGTTGACCAGGTCGAGCTTGTCGCGGCGGCGGGCCAGCATGCGCGCGCTCATAAACGTGGCGAGGTAACCGATGAAAGCAAGAACAATGGTGAGCACGGCGACGTTTTGCGTCGTCAGACTCTGTGCGGAGAAGCTGAATGGGTCCATTGCGAAATTAGCCTTGCGGAAGAGTATATATGCGGGAGCGAGGGATCGCGGTGATGGGGAGGGCGCAGCTTCGCTACGGAGTTTCCGTGAGCGCTTCGGTGTGTTTGCTCATCTTGGCGGTGCGGGCGATTTTGTCCCAGTTGAATGGCTTGCCGTCGATGGCGCGCTTGACGGTCTTGAACAGGACGATGGAGAAGATCTGGCGGTAGGCGAAGCGCTGCAGCCAGATGTGGAAGAGCAGCCAGCGATCGCCCTTGTTGGCAGGGTGTTTGCGCTCAAGTGAAAAGGCGATGGTGGAAGTCACGAAGTCGATGAGCAGGAAAGCGCCGAAGTAGGCGAGGAGTTTCTGAAAGCTCGCGGCAGATGCAGCATCGGGGTGATAGTAGCGGTCGATGAAGTAATTGAGGGTCCCGTAGAGAAACATCATGTCGATGAACGGCGAGACGAGGGGCAGAAACATCTGGAAGACAAGAATGTTGGGCAGCGCGAAAAGGCCCATGGCCTTGTTGCGGACGAAGGCGGCGCGATGCTTCCAGACTGCCTGGAGCGTGCCAAAGGACCAGCGGAAGCGCTGGCGCATGAGGCCCTTGGCGTTGATGGGCGCTTCAGTGAATGCAAGCGAGCGGTCTTCGTAGTCCACCTTGAAGCCCTGCTCAAGCAGGTTCATGGTGAGGTCGGCGTCCTCGGCGACAGTGTTCACCGGATAGCCGCCGGCGGCCTTGACGGGAGCGGTGCGCCACGCGCCGATGGCGCCGGGAACGACGGTGACCACGTGGAAGAGATCGAGGGCGCGGCGTTCGAAGTTCTGACTGGTGATGTATTCGAGGGCTTGCCAGCGGGTCCACAGGTTCACGCGGTTGCCGACCTTTGCGTTGCCCGCCATGGCCCCGATGCGCGGGTCTTCAAAGTGCGGAATCAGCTTGGAGATGGCGTCGGCGGCAATCACGGTGTCCGCGTCGATGCCGACGTAAATCTCTTCATCGAGCCGGTCGAGCGCGTAGTTGAGAGCCGCGGCCTTGCCGCCGTTGGGCTTCGAAAGCACCTGCACGCGTGGCTCCGCGGCATACGCTTCGCGCGCAACCTCGGCGGTGCGATCAAGCGAGCCGTCGTCAATGACAATGATGTGCAGGTTGGTGTAGTCGGAGTTGAGCACCGAGCGAATAGTGCGCACGATGACCGTCTCTTCGTTGTACGCCGGGATGAGCACAGCGACACGAGGATTGAATCCGGGCGAGGCCTTGCGGTGCGGCTTGCGCAGGCGATCGATGATAGCGAAGATGCCGATGATGATGAGGCGCGCGCTCATCAGCACATCGCCCACAAAGAAGACCATCACGATAAAGGTGCCGATGAGTTGCACGCCGGAGAAAGCGATGGAGTCAGGCAGCGCGCGCAGATGCTGCCACAGCGTGAGGGGCGGCATCACTTCGGCGGTGGTCTTGCCCATGAGCGCGGAGACGGGCACGATGGTGTAACCGTGGGCGCGCAATGAGTCAATGAGATAAGGCAGCGCGTCGACGGTTGCCTGGCGGTTGCCTCCTCCGTCGTGCATGAGGATGACGGAGCCGCGGAACTGCGGCTTGGTCTTCATGAGCTGCAAAAAGTCGAGAACGGACTGTGTGATTTCCTGCGGCGACTTGTGGGGATGCTCATCCCAATCGTGCGTATCGATCTTGCTGCCGATGACGATGTAGCCTTCATTCTGAATGCGCACCACGGGCTCGGCCTGGTCGTCGGTATCGGGCTCCTCGTCGATGTCGTACGGTGGGCGGAAGTAAAGCGGCTGCACGCCGAGTTTGCTGGCGAAGAGGCGCTCGGTGAGTTTCACCTGCAGATCAAGTTGCTGCGGCGAAATTTCACTGATGTCGGGATGCGTGTAGGTGTGGTTACCCACCTCGTTGCCTTCGCGCACCAGCCGCTGCATGAGGCCGATATTCTCCGCGGCCTCAGCGCCGATCAGCATGAAGGTTCCCTTGACGTGCTTCTGTTTCAGAATGTCGAGAATCTTCGGCGTCCACTTGGGATCGGGGCCGTCGTCAAAAGAGATTGCGACTTCATTGGGTTGATATCCGTAGTATTGGACGGTGTAAGTGCGGGGATAAACATCCATGTGCTCATCGACGATGAGCTTTTTGTGCGCGTCTGGTTCGTCGGTGTCGATGGTAATGGTGCGCTTGCCCGGCTGCGGCAGGCTGGTGACGCGCATGATGTCGCCTTCACCCTCGATGTCGATGTCGTGACCGGGTTGAACCGAAGACAGGGCTTGAACTAAATCCGCGCTGGTGGGCTTGTCCCACACACTCCACATCGAACTGTCTTCAGAGCCGAGACGCCAAAGCGCAAAGGTCTGCAAGCCCATTTGGCGCGCGGCGCGCAACTCGTTCAGCACGGTTACGCCGTCAAGGAACCAGACCACGTGGCGCTGATTTGCGTCTTCGTCGATGTATTCGAAATGTGGATTGAGGGAGTCGTAATCGAGATCGAGATCGGCGTCTGCATCGGATGCGCGCTGCCATGCCTCGGAGACGGGAAAGTCCGCGGTATCGAGCACCTGGGGCTTGACGGGCTTTTGCGGACTGCCTTTTTTGGGCGCTGGCGGAATGGACAGCTCCCAGTCGTAGCCGTAGTTGCCGATGGCGCAGATGAGTTTTTCTTTGGGAACAATTTTGAGCACCCTGGTCAGGTTGCCGACGAACCACTCCTGGCTGGCAATGGGGCCCGGTTCGCTGGTCACCTGGTGCTCGTCGTAGTTCATCAGAATGATGCCGTCGGAGTTGGCGGCGATCTGCCGGAGTTCGTCGTCGGAAGTGGCGACGGCGGTATTGACCCAGAGCCGCAGGTTGCGCGCGTGCATGTCGCCGTAGAGTTCCTTGATGAAACTCATGTAGGCCGGCGAGGCGTCGTCAGGCAGGCTCTCAAAATCCAGCGACAGGCCTCGATAGACCGGATAAGTGTCGAAAAAGCGGAGAATCTGGCGGCGAAGGGAAGCGCGATTCGCCGGGTTCTTCAACACGTTGCCGTAGCTCGATTCCCACGTCTGGGTGCCGGGATTGTAGTTGTTCAGGTGAGGGAAGATTTCCGTGTCTTCCTTTGCCGCCTGGATCACGCGCTTGATGCGGTTGTCTTCGTCGGGATCGTGGACCGTGGCGCCGTCGACAATGGGATACTCGCGGTGGCTGTCGTTGTGGATGGACAGCAGCGTCGCGTTGGGCGAGTCGACGTGAAGCCACTCGGGATAGAGCATGTCGATCTGATGGACGTGCTCCTTGAATGAGGCGTAGCTGGCCTCGTCGTAGGGCACGTAATAGGCGGCTCGCAAACCTTCGCCGGTGTTGAGGGTAATTTCAGAGGGTTTGCGGGCGGTCTTGCGGCGCGCGGGCTTGGCTTTGGCGCCCTTCAACAGCAAAGTGCGGTCAGGCAGGGCCTTGAAGTTGTGCTTGGGAGTGGGCAGCAGCAACTCGGGCAAATGCTGTACGCGCAGCACGTTAAAGATGAATCCGGCCAGCACCAGCGTAATGATCACGGCAGACACATCGAAGACGCGCCTGAGGCGCTTCCATCGCTTGCGTTGGGGGTCGAAAAATATTTGTTTATCGGGCATGGCCGCTCTCATTCATTCTATAGGGCGTCTTCATGGAAGGTTTTAGATGCGCGAAAGCGGTGGAATCGATTGCGCGCCCTGCGTCCTGGAAGCCGGCGGCAGACTCTATGCTATACAAGACGAATCGTATGGAAGCTGCCGCAGAGAGTCAATGGACGGCCCTGGGCCGAAAGATCGGTGGAGTCGGCCGAGCGTGGCCGTGGGTGCTGCCCCTGGTCGCGGGAGCTTTGCTGCGCCTGTGGATGTTGAAGGAGTTTCCGCAGATTTCAGGCGATACCCTGCTCTATGGCGGCCTCGCAAAGAACATGCTGCTGCACGGGCGGTACGCCATCACCGACGGAAGCGGGGTGCTCCATGAGACACTCATCCGCCTGCCGGGATATCCGCTGTTTCTCGCTGCTTGTTTCAAACTGTTTGGCATCAATAACTACAACGCCGTGGCCTACGTGCAGATTGCGCTGGAACTGGCCGGGTGCCTGCTGCTGGCGAGGTTCGCAGCGCGGATTGTCCCCCATGAATGGAAATCAGGGGCGGCGATTTGGACGCTGTGGCTGGCGGCGCTGTGCCCGTTCACGGCATCGTATGCTTCGGCTCCGCTGACGGAGTGCGTGACGCTGTTTTCGATTGCGCTGGCTCTGTGGGCTGTAGCGCGCCTTCAAGACAAGCTGGAGTGGTCAAGCGCCCTCTGGTTCACGTTTGCCGTGACCTTTGCGGCGCTGCTCAGGCCCGATGGAGCGCTGGTGGGCGTGGCTCTGGCGCCGGCGTTGCTGGTTTGGCTGAAGCGCAGTGAAGCCAAACGCGGACAACTTGCGCGGATGGCCATGATTTGCCTGCTGCTGGCTCTGCTGCCTTTCGGTGTTTGGACGGCCCGGAACTGGCGCGTCTTTCACGTCTTTCAGCCGCTGGCGCCGCGCTACGCCACCGATCCAGGCGAGTCGGTGTATCCGGGATGGCAAAGATGGATCAAGACATGGTGCCTGGATTTCACCTGCACCTACGACATTTACTGGAACGTGCCGGACGGGGCGCTGGATCTGGGCAAGCTGCCGGCGCGCGCGTTTGACTCACCCGCGCAGCGTGAGCAGACGGTCGCCCTGGTGCAGAAATACAACGACGACGGGCAGCAATTGTCGGATGAAACTGACGCCGCTTTCGCGCGCCTGGCCGAAGATCGTGAAAAGGCGCATCCGGTGCGTTCTTACGTCTGGCTGCCGCTGGGGCGCATGGCCGACATGTGGCTCAGGCCGCGCGTGGAGAACCTTAACATCGACCTCGACTGGTGGGTCTATGCGCACCACCATGTGGAGACGCGCTTCAGTTGGGCCTATGCGGGGCTGAACGCGCTGTATCTAGTGATTGCTTTTGTGGGGCTGCTTTTCAAACCGCGATTGTGGCCGTGGATGGTGCTCTACATGGTGCTGCGCAGCATGTTGCTCATGACGATTGAGGCACCTGAGGCGCGCTACACACTCGAATGTTTTCCCATGCTGTTTGTGCTGGGCGGGATCGGGGCTTATGGGAGCTGGCGGAAGATGACTGCGCTCTCAAAAAAAGTGAATGCGTGAGCACCGAGGTCGCGATGGTTACTGCGTACGATACTGAGTCTGCTTGTCGGTCTTGAACGTGAACGCGTCGCTGGGCAGAGGCTCGTTTACCTTGATGTTGGAGTAGATGCTGACGCGCGAATTGCTTGAACTGAAGTCGAGAATCAACTTCAGGCTGACGGCGCGGTCGGGATCGATCCAGACGGTCACCTTGGACAGAGTTTTGCGGACCTCCGGGTCTTTCGCGACCAGTTCGAGCTTCTCGGTATTGACTCCGCCCATCTTCTCAGGGCCCAGATCTTTGATGGTCCACTGATCGGAAAGTTCCTTGCCGCTGGCGCCGAAGCCGAGCATGACGTACTTCTCCCACGCCTTGGCTTTTGCGACAGTCGTCACCTGGTCAATCGAAGGCTCGTAGATTTTCAGGATGCCGTCGGTATAGGTATAAACCTTGGCCGAGGGCTTGCCGTTGTGCTGGGTGCAGTGGGCGCCCGTTTTGAAGGAGTTGCCCTTGCGCTCATAGTAGACCTGGCCGGTTTGCACGTCTTTGTCATAGACGGGGTCTGTTGTGATGTCGTCAAACTCCACGTCAGCCGATGTCGAGTGAAACTTTGCGGAAGCCGCGTCGAGACGCTCGAGCACCGTTGGTTTAGCCTGCGAATGGGCGATGCATCCCGCCAAGTGGACGAGCGCGACGAGT
This sequence comes from Occallatibacter sp., assembly GCA_050013695.1. Taxonomy (GTDB): domain Bacteria; phylum Acidobacteriota; class Terriglobia; order Terriglobales; family Acidobacteriaceae; genus Telmatobacter. Next base: position 63,820 of record JBEKET010000006.1, on the reverse strand, counting down.
AGAGCCAGTTTAATGCCAGATCGCATGAGTTTCCTTGCACCATTGGATGCGCGAGTGGGGTGAATGTGCCGCAAAAAAATGGATTTTGGATGCTAAGGGATTTGTGATCGGATTAGCGGTGGGCCCAGACCTTCCAGATCGAATCGCCATGCGCGTCGGTGGACGTCTCCCAATGGTCAACAACGACCGCGTCGCCGGTCACCGGCTCAATGGCCTTGCGGAGAGCCTTCTTCACCACCGCGTCCGGGGCTGTGGTATGCGGATCGAGGCTCACGTCGGAAGCCTGCACGGTGACGATCACTCCCTGGCCGTCGTTGCCGATGACCTGGATGGGATGAAGCGGTCCACCGATCGGCGACGGCTTGTCGCCAAAACTCCACCCGGGAATCAACGGGGTTAGAAAGATGAACGCCAGGATCAGCGTGACCATGATGTCGTAGTGGAAACTGCCGCGCGGATAGGTCCAATAGAAGTAGCTGAGCAGGATCTGCTTGACGGTGCGGCGGGCCTTCGGTGCTGCGGGATATGGAGGAGTCATTCTGTTTCCTTGCTGGTTCATTCGGGCACAATTTTTTCGAGGCCGCCCATGTAGGGCTTGAGGGCTTCCGGGATCAGCACGGAGCCATCGGCCTTCTGGTAGTTTTCGAGGATGGCGAGCCAGGTGCGGCCCACGGCCAGCCCGCTGCCGTTGATGGTGTGGACAAACTCCGGCTTGGACTTTGCGCCTTGCGTCGCCGGGCGATAGCGGATGTTGGCTCGCCGCGCTTGGAACGCTTCAAAGTTGGAGCAGGAGGAGATTTCGCGGTAAAGCTGCTGGCCGGGTAGCCAGACTTCAAGGTCGAAAGTCTTGGCGGATGAGAAGCCGGTGTCGCCGGCGCAAAGCAGCACCCGGCGATAGGGCAGGTTGAGGGCTTCGAGAATTTCTTCGGCGTCGCGCGTGAGCCGCTCGTGCTCCGCGTCGGAGTCTTCAGGGCGCACGAATTTGACCAACTCGACCTTTTGAAACTGGTGCTGGCGAATGATGCCGCGCGTATCTTTGCCGGCCGCTCCCGCCTCGGCGCGGAAGCAGGGCGTGTAGGCGGTGAGGCAGATGGGCAGGCGGGATTCATCGAGAATCTCGTCGCGGTAGAGGTTGGTGACCGGGACCTCGGCGGTGGGAATGAGCCAGTGGTCGTTGTCCTTGAACTCGCCGCGGGCCACGGCTTCAGCGTCGGCATCGGAGCAGCGGAAGAGGTCTTCGGCAAACTTGGGCAACTGGCCGGTGCCGAAGAGAGACTTGCTGTTCACCATGAACGGCGGCAGGACTTCCTTGTAGCCGTGCTTCTCAGTGTGCAGGTCGAGCATGAAACTGATCAGCGCGCGTTCGAGCCTTGCACCGGCGCCGAAGTAGACGGCAAACCGCGCGCCTGAGAGCTTCGCGGCGCGTTCAAGGTCGAGAATGCCGAGTGCCTCTCCCAGTTCCCAGTGCGGCTTGGGAGTAAAGTCCCAGGTGCGCTGCGGTGCTTCAGGGATGTGAACCTTGACGACTACGTTGTCGGCTTCGGATTTTCCGGCGGGGACTTCGTCGCGGGTGAGGTTGGGGATGCGCGCGATGGACAGGCGAAGCTGCTCATCAAGGGTCGCGGCGCTCTGGTCAAGCTGGTCGAGCTTGTCTTTCAGGGCGCGGGTCTCGTCCATGATGGCCGCGGCCTTATCGTGTTCGCCGGCCTTCTTGAGGACGCCTACCTGCTGCGAGAGCTCATTGCGGCGTGCCTTGGCCTGCTCGGAGAGCGTAATTGCCTCGCGGCGGCTCTGATCGAGAGCGCGGAAATCGCCCAGCAGCGCGTCGGGATCGGCCCCGCGCGCGCGCAGTTTCTCTTCAACAGCCTCAAGGTTGGAGCGGACAAATCCCAGGTCGAGCATGGCTCTTCTAGTTTAACCGACTAAGATCAGCTGCTAGCCTCCAGCTTCTAGCTGCTAGCTTTTCCGGGCCTCAACCTCGAGAGCTGGGGCGCCCAACTCTCTGACATTTGGCTAGCAGCTAGAAGCTAGCGGCTAGAAGCTGCCTTTTCCTTTTCCGCCGGTCCAGCGTCCAACTGCTCCTGCCAGCCTGGCAGCCGCTGATCGCCGGTAATCAGCCGCGCGCCGCGCGTAAAGGTGAAGTAGGTCCAGACCCACGCGGCGAACACCGAGAGCCGGTTGCGAAAGCCGATCAAAAAGAAAATGTGCACGACCAGCCATGCGGCCCAGGCGGGAAATCCGCTCATGTGGGCCTTGAAAGGCCATTCAACTTTGGCAACTGCGTCCATGCGGCCGATGGTCGCCATGTCACCTTTGTCGAAGTAGCGGAAGGCGGGACGGGACTTCTTCGCGAGATCAGCCGCGATCATTTTGGCCACGTGGTCGCCCATTTGCATGGCGGGTTGGGCCACGCCGGGGACTTGATGGCCGTCCTGCTGCAGGTGGGCCAGGTCGCCGAGGATAAAGATCTCAGGCAGCCCCGGCGGATTGAGCCGGTCGTCCACTTCAACGCAGCCGCGCTTGTCGAGTGGCGCGCCGAGCAGCTTGCCCAACGGCGACGCCTGCACCCCGGCAGCCCACAGCGTCACCACGGCCTCGATATGAATGGCGCCATCTTTGCCCACAGCTTCGACCCAGCCGGGTCCGACGGCGTTGACCTTTGTGTTGGTGTGGACTTCAACGCCGAGTTTGGTAAGTGCTGCTTCAGCCTTGGCGGAAAGATCGGCAGGATAAGTGGCGAGCACGCGCGGCGAACCCTCAAGCAGCAACACGCGGGATTTGGCGGGGTCAATGTGGCGGAAATCGCGGCGCATGTAGAGCTGGGCAATGTCTGAAATCGCGCCGGCCAGTTCAACGCCGGTGGGCCCGCCGCCGATGACGACGAAGTTGAGCGGCGGATGCCAGCCGTGTTCAACCATCTGGCGCTCGGCAAGCTCAAAGGCCAGCAGCACGCGGCGTCGAATCTCGGTTGCGTCTTCAATGCTCTTGAGGCCGGGAGCGAGCGGCGCCCACTCGGGATGGGCGAAGTAGGAGTGCGTGGCGCCGGTGGCAAGCACCAGGTAGTCGTACGCGACGCGTGCGCCGGAGCCCAGCGTGACCTGGCTGGCGGCGACATCGATGCCCACCACTTCATCCATGAGCACCTCGGTATTCTTTTGCTTGCGCAGGATGGAGCGAATGGGCTGGGCAATATCCGCCGGAGAAAGGACGGCGAGCGCCACCTGGTAGAGCAGCGGCTGGAAGGTGTGATGATTGCGCCGGTCGATCACCGTCACGTCGACGGGTAGGTTAGCCAATCCGAGCGCGGCGTGCAGGCCGCCAAAGCCGCCGCCGACAATGACCACGCGGGGCCGGCGGGCGTGGGGACGGCCGTTCTGAACTTGGCTGCCTTGGTCATTCAGAGGTTCGGTGAGTTGGCTCATTGTGCACCTCTCTGCTAGTAGAGATGCGAGAACGAATCGATTAGAAGCAGAAGGGGTTCAGGATGCGGAACGCTTGGCGCGGGAGCCGAACCAGTAGAGAACGAGGCCGATCAGAATGGAGACCGTGGTTCCCGCAACCAGGGTCAAGCCGAAGCCAAGCTTGCTGGCGGTGTCGCCGGGCGGGACGAAGGAGATGCCGATTCCCAAGAGGACCACGATAAATCCCAGGCTGCCGCAGATCCATACGCCCGCGATACCCCCGGGGACGAGCACGGCGTGAATATTGTCACGGCGGTCTTTGCGGTAGGCAAGTTTGATGACCGCGGCAAACATGTAGAGAAACGGAATGAAGTAGAGAATGATGCCGGCGTCGATGAGTTTTTGGTACGCACCTTGCATGGTCTCGTTGATCTGGCTGCCGAGCAGGATTGCTGCGGAGATGGCTGCCTGGACAAGGATCGAAACCCAGGGCGTTTTCCAGCGCGGATGGATTTTGCCGAAGGCCGCGGGCAGGTAGCGATCTACTCCGACAACGAACGGCACGCGGGAGATACCGGCCACCGTTGAGCCGACTCCGCCGGCGTTGCCAAACGTGACCAGCACCGCGGCGAGGATGCCGAGGAAACCGATCTTGAGAGCGACCGAGCCGATGGTGATGGCGTTGAAGACTCCGCTTTGCGGATCAATATTGGCAGCGGGGACGAGGCCCAGAATCGCGAATGTCCCGACGATATACATGAGGGCAATCAGCGCGCCTGCGCCGAAGACAGCGCGGGGCAGCGTGCGCCGTGGGTCGCGGACTTCTTCACTCATCGCGGAGACGAGTTCAAGGCCGGTGAATGCGAACGCGATCTGCGACCAGAAGTTGACGGTATCCCAGTTCCACGTGGGCATCATGTTGGCGACGGTGAAGTGGGTTGCGGAGCCGTGCCTAAAGCAGACTACAGCAGCAATCCCAACCAGGATGACGAGTGGGACGTAGGTGCCGACGCCGCCGGCATTTTGCAGCCACTTTCCGATGTTGAGTCCAACGATGTTGAGCACCACGGCAACCACCAGCAGCGAGAGCGAAACGGTGAGCTGGAAGGTGCGGTTTTGCGCCAAAGCTACGCCGCTGCCGCCCATGACATACCCGGCCATCGAGGCGCTGGCCAGCAGCAGGCCGGGAAAATAGAAGAAGGTGTAAATCCAGTAAGTCCACCCGGCGACAAAGCCGTGGAAAGGGCCGAAGGCTTCGCGCGACCAGGCGTAGAGGCCGCCCTCCTCAGGGAATCGCGAGGAAAGCTCGTTGATGACCAGCGCTCCGGGGACAAAAAAGAAGACGGCTGCCAGCACCCAGAGGCTGATGGAGGACGTGCCGTTGTGACCGGCGGCGGCGATCCAGCGCGGGCCGAGGACGGTGGCGATGTTGAACAGCAGCACGTCCCAGAAACCCATGGTTTTGCGGAGCTGGGATTTGGAATCGAGGGGCGTGGGAAAGGCAATGGTCATGAAGTTCCCTGCGGCGCGGGAAGAACTTTGTGGATTGGGAAATGATAACGGACCCGGGGCGGCTGGCGTCTTGCGGACAGCGTCGTTCTTGCGGACGAAAGACCGCTACGGATGCTGTTCGATCGCGACACTCAAAGTGGAGGTATTGCCGGAGGCGGCGAGTCCGATGAGATTGGTGGCGACGCCGGGCAGCGACGCGGGGTTGAGGCTGACCGTGCCGTCGAGTGCCGAGGTGGCCGAGGCGGTTTGCGTGGCCAGCAGAGGCGCGGGAGCGCAGACGCCGTGATCCGCGCAGGGCGGCGCCCAGGCGTAGAGCGCCTGGTAAAAGCTGACGGTCCCGCCAGCCATGGGATTGCCGTCCATGTCGAGCAGCCGCATGGCGATCTGCGCGGGCGTGGATTGGATGGGCAGGCTTTGGATTGTGCCGGAGACGGCCTGGATCGTTGCGTATTCCGGGCGGGCGCCGAACGCGGTGAAGGCGACGCAGGTGCCGCTGCCGTTCAGACAGGCGTTGATGGTGGCCGTCTGGCCCTCGGTGAGCGGACCGACCGTGAGCGTATTGGTGGCAATGCCGCTCAGGTTGGTGAGTGCCGCGGCGTTGCCCGCAGGGACGATGCCCGATCCAGCGGCGGGCTGCCATGCAACATTTTGTGCGCTGAGGGGGATGCCGCTGGAAAGAACCAGGGCCTGCACTGTCCAGGTGAAGGTGGCTCCGGCAGCCAGGGAAAGCTGCGGGGTGACCGCGGTGAGAACGGGGGGAGTTCCGCCTGTGAACTGCGCCTGCACGTTGGAGCCGTTGGTGAGCGAAGCAGTGATGATGGACCAGGTTCCGTTGACTGCTGTGACGTTCATGGTGGCGTGTCCATCACCACTGGCAGTGACTGCACAAGTGGGCTGGCCACAGGAGAGGGTCGCGGTTCCACCGGTGACGGTATAGGTGATGGTGACGCCGCCGGCTGGGGTGAGATCAGGGCCCAGAGCGGTGACGGTGAAGGGAATCGGCACGCCAATGGGGATGGTATTGGATGGCGCAGTGACCAGCGTGAGCGCGTCGCCTGTGCCCGAGTCGTAACTGACGCCGCCGGGAAGGACGGCCGCGGCATAGAAGGGGGGTTGGTCGTCCACTTCAACGTCGACTGAGCCGGTGACGCCGGTAGCGGCCGGAGGCGCGATGGCGGTAATTTCATTGGGAGAAATTGCTGTGACCTGCGCAGGCCGGCCACCGACCAGCACCGTGTCCGCGAGGCGAAATCCCATGCCATGAATGACGATTGCGCCTCCCGCGGCAGGCAGGCGCAGCGGAGCAACGGTGTCGGCGTAGAGCACCCAGCCGTTGTAGGGGTAGTCGGGGCGTCCGTCACCGCGCTGGTCAGCGATGCCGATGCGAACCACGTCATCTCCATTGGTCGCGACGCGCAGCCAGGTTTCGCCGGTGGCCAGGCCGTTCAAGCCGGGAACCGCGCCGGCGGCAGGCGCGCCGACGGGGTCAAAGGCGTCCCAGATACCGATTGCGGGCATGGCCTTGGTGTCTGTGGGCATGCCGGTTTGATCGAGCGCCTGGGTGACGATGGTGAAGATGCGGTTGCCGCGCACGGGGAAGGTAAACCAGTCGGTCTGTCCGATCTGGCTGATGCGCCCACACCACAGTCCGCTGGGTGCAAGCATGCGCGGCGTAGCCTCGCCGTCGATAGCGTCGCCGGAGCTGCCGGCGGCGGAATCTGCGACGTTAACCGTGAGAGTTTGCGCGCTGCCGGAGGACATGTTGGGAACGGAGATTGCGGCCAGCGTGCCCGAAGGCGTGACCTGGCCGTCGATGTAGGGGCCGACTGAGTTGAAGAGAATGTAGAGCGGGTTGATGGTCTCGAATGTGACCTGGTAATTGGCCGCGGTGACGCCGGGAGGAACAGGCATGCCGCTCAGGTCGAAGTAGCCTTGCAGAGTGGGATCGTTGGAACCCCATTCGCTGAGCAGGTTGCCATTTGCATCGTCGAAGCCCGTGACGGGATTGCCGTGGTTGCCGTTGAAGTAGCCGCCCGAAACAAACGTGACGGTGTACTGATAGAGCGGGTTGCCATTGCTGTCCAGCGGGCGTGCCACCACGTTCACGCCCTGCATGCCGTAGCCGTTGCGGAAGGTGATTGTGCCCTGGATAGAGACGGTATTGGCGGCAGTGAGCTGCTTTCCAGGGAATGAGGCCTGGTTTGCGGCTGTGATGGGATAGATGCGATTGAGGGCGGCGATGTCGTCGAAGGCCAACTGTGCGGGGTCGCTGAGGCAAGGGCTCGCGGACGGCCCGCAGGAAGCGCCCAATGGTTGCATGACTGGCCACCCGCCGGATTCGCCTGTTTCGCGATTCTGAAGCGAATCGGTATTGATCTGCGTGTAGTCGAGGCCGAGAATGCGGCCGAAGGCGCGCTCCAACTCATAGCTCATCATGGCAAGCAGGCCGGTGTTGGTGGCGCAGAGGCCGTTGAGCAGGATGATGCCGTGGACTATGGTGGCGTCCGGATTGATGTTATCGAGCCAGAACCAGACGCCGTCATTCTTGCAACTTGCAGGGTCGCTGGCGCCCGTCCCAAAGATTGCGTCGATCACCGAACCGTCGGCGTCATAAAGGATGCCGAGCGGATAGTTGGTCGCGGATGGGGTAACGTCGGCAGGCGCGGTGATGATGCCGTTGGTGGCGGCGATGTTGGAGCCGCTGACGTCTTCGTTGAGCGGACCCATGTCAGCGAGCGTGACGCCGGCGGTGGGAATCGCGGACCAAAGCGCCGCGGCCGCGTCAACCATGGCAGTGGCCTGCTGGTTGGTGACCATTGAATTGAGCGGGCCCTGATCGACGTAGTAGTTGAGCTGCCCACCGGACCAATGAACGGGCTGGCCGAGGACGCCGGGATTGAAGAAGCTGACTCCCGCCACGTATTTGGGACCGCCGGCAACGGCCACAGTGGGCACGAGAAGCGGAACGAGCAGGGCAAGCAGGCAAACTTGAGCCTTGCGCGTATTCAAGAGAATCGAGACCAACACCGGGAGTCCTCTGCTGGGTACAGCAGCAGAAGAAGGTCCATTGCGGGTGCGATGCGGTGAGAAACCTCCAACACCAAAGCGTGGATTAGTTACCGCCAATCGGCAACCGCGCGCCCGCTCAAGCATCTCCTACTATGGGAGAAGTGCTGGAAACCTTTGCCAATTCGATGGGAGGGATTGAAAGGATGCGCCCGACGCGTGCAACGAGAACAGCGCGCCCGGCCTGTTGCGTGCCGGCGGGCCACATTCCGGCCGGCCAAATTGTTGACGCGCCGCCCCTCTTGAGATATTGGCATCTCGCCAGCCTCGACGCCCCAACGGTCGCAGCCGCCTGGACGCTAGCTTTTGCCTGGGCTGCCAGCGTCCCGCTCCCAGCCTGGGTTCCCATCCTGCTCGCGCTCGCCGCATGGGCCGTCTATATCGGCGACCGTTTGCTCGACGCGCATTCCGGCCTTCGAACTGCGCAGTGTAGCAATCTACGCCTGCGCCATCGCTTCCACTGGCGTCATCGCCTCTTCTTCATTCCAGCCGCCGTCGCCGCTGCCTGCGCCGCCGCTTTCATCGTCTTCTCGCAGATGCCCGTGGCCGCACGCGAAAAGAACTCGCTGCTGGCCGCCGCGGCGCTGGTCTACTTCACAGGCGTCCATTCCAGACGCGAAGGCTCGTCGCTCACAGCCGTGCGCAGAGCAACTTTCGTTTCAAAAGAAATGCTGGTCGGCCTGCTCTTCACCGCTGCCTGCGCCCTCCCGGCGTTGAGCCGCGCCGCAAGCCAGCCCTCATCGCCGCTTTGGCCACTCTCCATCGAAACCATCTTCTTCGCGCTGCTGGCCTGGCTCAACTGCCACGCAATTGAACACTGGGAATCTCGCGGCCGCTCCCGCTCGACTGTCTGGAGGCCGGCCCTCGCGCTGGCCCTCATCGGCTTTCTTGTCTCGGCGATCCTGTCGACAAGCCACGCGCGCCCCGCCGCGCTGCTGCTGGCCGGCGCTATCAGCGCATTTCTGCTTCTGCTGCTTGATCGTCAGCGCAGCCGACTCACCCCGCTCGCTTTGCGCGTCACCGCTGACCTTGTATTGCTCACGCCAATCCCGCTTTTTCTCTTCGCAAGATGAGCCAACTCCCCAATTTCAACCGCCTCGCAGGTCCCTATCGCTGGATGGAATGGCTCACCTTCGGCCCCTGGCTGGCCCGATGTCGCTTTACCTTTCTCGACAAGGCCGCAACGTGCCGGCACGCCCTCGTACTTGGCGACGGCGATGGCCGCTTCACCGCGCGCCTGCTCCGCGCCAATTCCCACATCCACATCGATGCAGTGGACGCCAGTTCCTCAATGCTCCATGCTCTCGTCCGCCGCGCCGGCCCAAACGGCATCCGCCTGCGCACGTACCTCGCCGACGCCCGCCAGTGGAATCCCTCCGCCGACTCGCCCTACGATTTGGTCGTCACTCACTTCTTCCTCGACTGCCTCACCACCGAAGAAATCCTGTCCCTCGCGGCCCGCCTCCGCCCCACTTTAAGCCCCGCGGCCCTCTGGATCGTCTCCGAATTCGCTATCCCGCCCACATGGTACGGTCGCCTGGTTGCCCGACCGCTCATTGCCGCTCTCTATCGAGCCTTTGGCCTGCTTACCGGCCTTACTGTCCGCACCCTCCCCGACTACGCCGCCGCCCTGCGCTCCGCCGGCTTCACGCTCCTCGAGCGCCGACCCCGCCTGGCCGGCCTTCTGGTCAGCGAACTCTGGACCGTTCGCCCCTCAAATCCGGCCTAAACCCTTTGCGAAACCACGCTTAAGGCTTTTGGTAATGTTACAAACGTGTTAAAATAAATCTCTTAGGAGTTGCGCGACCCGCCTTCAACACGCCGCACCCATCTTTATGAACCTCTATCTCATGCGCCACGCCAACGCTGGACTTCGACGCGGCAATCCTGCCCTCGATGGCAAGCGCGGCCTCATCAAAGAGGGAAAAGAACAGTGCATGCTGATGGCGCGGGTGCTCAACGCCCTCAAGGTGCAGGTCGACGTTATAGTCTCCAGCCCGCTCAAGCGCGCCTTGCAGACCGCCCAGTTTGTGGGTACCGAGATGGGTTACGAGGCCAAGGTTGAGATCAGTCCCGCCCTCGATCTCAACGCCAGCTACGCCGACTTCCAGCAGCTCCTCGCCAAGTACGCAGACCGCGAAGGCGTCCTGATGGTCGGCCACAATCCAAATTGTTTTCAGTTTCTCGGTCGCCTCGTGACCGGGAATGGCGGCGCCTCCATCCGCATGCGCAAAGGCTCCATCGCCCGCGTCGACCTCGACCGGCATCCTCCGCTTTTGCGCTGGCTCATTGACCCGCGTATGGCTCGCTCAATCTACGCCAGTGCCGGAAAGAGCTCCCGCCCAAAGACCTCGCGGAAGTAAGCCGCCTCTTTGCGCAGCGACCAAAGCTCCAGCTCCGCGCCCGTTCGCCCCGGCTGCAACTCCAGGTAAACCCGCTTGGGATAAACCCGCGCCGTCACCCGCAGCACATCGCTGGCGCGGTCCTGATTGAGCGCCACGGCCAGGCGCAGCAACACTACCGCTCGCTGAACATTTTTATGTTCCTCCGCTGGAATATTTCTCAGCGCCCGGTCGCCTGGCTGCGGCCTGCTCTTGCCCAGGTAGCGCGCAAGCGCCGACACCATGGTCCGCTGCAGTTGCGTGTACCCGTAGATTTCCGAGCTGGAAACAATGTATTGCGTATGCCGGTGGTGTCCCTGGTGGTTAATGAATTTGCCTGTATCGCGCAAAATCGCCGCCGCAGCAAGCCAGCTTTCATACTCCGCCGGCAACTGGTGCAGCGCCTTCAGCTCGCGAAAAAGCTGCACCGCGTGCGCCCTCACCGGCTCCGCATGACGCGGATCGACCCCATAGCGCCGCGCCGTCGCCAGCACGCTCTCCCACCGCTCGTGCTCAAACTCCCTGTGGACCTTGGCCCGCGCGTCCTGCTCGGCCAGCATCTGCGCCAGAATCCCATCCCGCAGCCCCAGCGGCGAGTAGCGAAACCCCGCCATCCCAAAGCTCTCCAGCAGCTCCGCAAACACCTCAGCGCCGGCCACGATAATCTCCGCCCGCCTGGGGCCAATTCCCGGCACAGCCTCACGCTCCGGCAAAGACATTTTCGCCAGTTTCGTCGCCAGCTTCCTGACCTCGCGCACCGGCACAATCCCGGCCTTACCGCTCCGCTGACTGGCCGACTTGCTGGCCCGCTGACCTGCCAGCTTGCTTCCCAACGCATCGCACAGCGCCGCCGCCGTTCCTGAAGTGGCAATGACCAGCGAAACCCCTGCCGGCTGAATCCCAGGCTCAATTCGCCGCCGCGCTCGTCTCAACTCCTTCGCAATCCAACGTCGCATCCGTCCCAGTCCATCCGCCGGCGCCGGATCGGTAGGCAGAAATTCCTCAGTCAGCCGCACCGCGCCCAGCGGCACGCTGATAGTGTCCTTGATGCGCTTCTTTTCAGAGAGCGTAATCTCGCAGCTTCCGCCGCCCAGATCCACCAGCAGCACGCGGCCGCCTACGCCCTGTTCCGTCCCCACCACGCCGCGGTGAATCAGTCGTCCTTCTTCAAGACCGGAGATGATTTCCATCGTCCAGCCTGTCTCGGCTTTCACCCACGCCTGAAAGGCCGGCCCGTTGCGCGCATCGCGCATGGCCGCCGTCGCCACTACGCGAATCCGGTCCACTCCATGCGTCTGCACCGCCCGTTGAAACCGCTTCAGAGCCCGCAGCGTTGCCGCCATGGCTTCCGGGGAAACCAGTCCCGACTCGAACACGCTGGCTCCCAGCCGCGTCACCTCGCGATCTTCGTGCAGCGTGCGCAACTGGTGCGCCACAACTTTCGCAATCTTCAAACGGCAGGAGTTCGAACCAATATCGATAGCAGCAAGAGTCGGCATGTATGTCGGATGTTCTCCGGAGCAGGGGAATCAGTCTCTCGGCCAAGATACACGAGCAGACCCGCTCGGCGCGCAGCCATCAACCCGACCCACTGAAAACCCGCCTGAAGAGCGCCGAAAACGCTTGACAGCAATCAAACCCTTCGGTAGGCTTTCGGAAATTCCCGGAGTTTATCATGTCTGAACGCATGACTCCAGGCTAACGCTTCAGCATGCTTATTCACGGCAGCAATACCCCAGCAATGAGAGCAACAGTACGGCCTGATGGCCGCGCCTGCCGCTGCAGAACCTCACAACCGATCTTCCGAGGACTATGGCAAAACTGCTGACCTGCTTCCTCTCCTGCTCACTGCTAGGCCTGGCCGTGCTCTCTGTCCTGCACGCACAAACCCCTTCCACCGCACCCGCAGCCGCCCCATCCGTCGTAGCCAATCCCGCTCCGTCCGCCCAGGCCCCTGACGAAGCAACAAAGAAGATCAGCGACCTTGTACATGGCGGAAAATACGCCGAAGCGCAAAAGCTGACCGAAGGCCTGCTAATCGCCTATCCCGATGATCGGCGCCTTATCCAGGCACAGGCGCTCATTCAAAAGCTGATGGCTGCCCCGGCGTCGCCCGCCCCGGCCGTCGCGAGCGCTCCATCTGCCGCAACCGGGTCAGAGGCCGCGCCGCTCACCGGTATGGACAAGGTGGACTACAACGCCCTGATCGAGCTGGCCAGGCAGGCCCAGGAGTCCACGGACGCATACGAGCAGGGCAGGCTGATGGGTCGCTTCATGGGCCAAAGTGTCCGTTTTTTGCAGAAGCACCCCGAACAAATGCTGCTCTGGCGGCTTCGTGCGGTCATCGCGATCGCTGCGAATCGGCCCATGGATGGTTACGAAGCTGGCCAGAGGCTTCTGGATGCGGGCGCCGCCGACAGCAACGACCCAGCCATGCAGAAACTACTGGCCCAGCTCAGGAACAAAGGCTGGCTGGACCGGCGCGGAGCGATCAACGCGCAGGATGAAGCTCTCAGGCAGCGAGTCGGAGAAATGTATGGCGGAACCTGGTATGGCAAGGTCGCTGCTCCGGATAATCATTCGCCCATGAAGGGATGCGTGGACTCCGAAATCAACCACAAGTGCCTGTTCTATAACTTCGTCGAATCCGGCCAGAGAGGAGAGATTCATCCACCTCAGTTCGAGAACCAGAGAGACGAAACCGCCGACTTTAGCAACCACACTTCTTTAGAAAGCTACATAGGAAATTCTTCCGGTGTTCCCGCAAGGCCCGCCCTCAAGGCGGTTAGCTGGGAGATGATGCCTGCGGGCGCGGCCGAGCCCCGTGACCTCGGCGGAAAGATTCATTCCACACAATTCGAGATCCAATCCGATGGAACCATCGTGGTGAGCGACCGTACCTCCTTTGCCGGCTGCACCGGAAATGTCTACGGCGTTCCCGTTGGGCCGGCGTTCAAAGACGTTCGCTGGGAGATCAGGCCTGCGGGCCAACCCGCGCGCCAGATCTACTCAACTTTTGTTGAAGACGGCAGCCAATTTGGTTTCAGCTGTAACCGGCCTCAATCCGGAGAGTTCAATGCGCGGTACAACTATGTGATTTGGCAAAAAACTCTTGACGCTGGGCGAGGCGGTTCAAACAAGATTCAGGACCCGAAACGGTATTAGCGCGTCCGAAGCGTGGCCCGGACCTCGTCCTTAAGACATGGGATAGCATGCATTGCGCCCCCCAAAGAATTAAATCTCATTGTCATCCCATCTGAGCCACCCTGAACGAAGCGAATTGTGAGTCGAAGGGCCGTCCTGAGCTTAGCCGACGGGGGCCGCTTTCGCTTTTCGTCTCCTGGAAGTGCTCGCTCAATACCAATTCCGCAAAATCTTCATCCCACCTGGAACTTTCCCACATCTCATCGCATTACCAGTCGTGAAGGGTTTGGACGACACCATGCAAGAAGCATCCCACGCGTTCGTTCTACACTCAGAGGCGGCAAAGCCACTCATCATGCTCGATGCACCGGAAAATCCCGACGCGTACGACTCCGCGACGCCGCTGACCGACGAACAGTTGATGGTCGCCTTCGCGCGCGGCTCTGCGGACGCGTTCACATCTCTCTTCCAACGCTACAAGCAGCCGCTCTTTGGGTTCTTTCGCCGCCGCGTCACTGATCCCGCCCAGGCGGAAGAACTCGCGCAGGAAACTTTTCTCGTCATCTTGCGCGCGGCCTCTCATTACCAGGCAAGCGCGCTGTTTCGAACGTATCTCTACGCCATCGCCTTCAAAATCCTGAACGCGCATCGACGCAAATCCGCATTTCGCGCAACCTTCTGGGGATCGCAGTCCGAACACTCCGAGCCCTCCATCGAAAGCACGGTTGCAACCGAGATGCTGCTCCGCCAGGCCGTTGGAAAGCTGGACAGCATCGACCGCGAAATCCTGATGCTGCGCGAGTTTGAGCAGTTGAGTTACGCGGAGATTGCCGAGCTTTGCCGCATTCCGCTCAACACGGTTCGCTCGCGCCTATTCCGCGCCCGCACCGCGCTTCACGACCTGCTCGTCGCCCCGGCTCGCAACTCTCACGCAAAGCAGTTGGCGGAATTCGAGGAACGCATATGAACACCATCACCCATCCCGTCGCTCCCCACGAAATCATGCCCGAAATTATCATGGCCTGGCTCGACGGTGAACTCCCGAGCGCCGAGTCCCGCACCGTTGCCGCCCACATCGACCAATGCGCTGAGTGCGCCCACTTCGCCGCCGACTTCCGCGCCACGTCGCAATCGCTCTCCAACTGGACCATCCCGCAAGTTCCTTCGCAGTTGGAAAACTCCGTCGCGGAACTCGTTCAACAAAAAGCCGCAGGCCAGAGCCTTCCAAAACAGAAGCTCTTCATGCGATCCAGCTTCTGGACGTGGAAGCAGTGGACGCTCGGAACCGGATGCGCGGCGATCATGCTTCTGCTTGCAGTTTCCCTGGCGATTCCTACTGTTGGCTCTTACAAAATGGCTCAACGGCAAAGGACGATGGCGTTCCTGAAACCCCAGACCGAAAGCCAGTCGATTGACAGCCAGCCCATCGCCGACAAGCAATCCATCCCCGTGGAAGGCAGAGTCATGAACTCCCTGGTTTCGATCGCTCCCGGTGTCGCCGGAACTTACGCATACTCGGCAGGTGCGTTGCAATCTCCGCCCCCACCGAAACCCCCTCCCGCGACTGCGAAAAAGGCTGATCGCTTTGCAAGAGGCCTTGCAACGCTCAACAATGACGGGCCGTCAAACCAAATTGGCGGCGGAGGTCCTGTGACTGCCGCGCCAGCGCCCATGATCGCCCGCACCGTCTCCCTCATCATTACGGTCAAGGATTTCGCCGCCGCCCGCGCATCGCTCGACAGCATCCTCGCGCGCCATCACGGCTATGCCGCGCAACTTAACGTCAACACTCCGGAGAACCAGCCGCGCAGCTTCCAGGCATCCCTCCGCATTCCCGCGCCCGAACTCGCCGCATCGCTGACTGAGCTAAGATCTCTCGGCCGCGTTCAAAATGAATCGCAGTCCGGCGAGGAAGTCACTCAGCAGCACACCGACCTCGTCGCGCGCCTCAAGAACTCCCGCGAAACCGAACAGCGTCTCCAGGCCATTCTCGCGCAGCGCACCGGCAAGGTTGCGGATGTTCTTGAGGTTGAAGAGCAGATAGAGCGCGTTCGCGGGGAAATCGAAAGCATGGAAGCCGACCAGAAGGCTCTCGAACATCGCGTCGATTTTGCCACCGTCGATCTTCAAATCAACGAAGAGTACAAAGCGCAGTTCAACCCGCCCGCCACTCCAGTCTCAACGCGCATCCACAACGCATTCGTCACCGGCCTCGACAACGCAGCGGCAACCTTGCTCGGCTTCGTGTTGTTCCTCGAAGAAGACGGCCCCGTGATTTTGATCTGGCTCGCAATTCTCGGCCTGCCGTGCCTTTTCTTTTGGCGTCGCTATCGCAAAGCGCGCAGCCAACTCTAAGGCTGCGCCCCATGCTCCGCAAACCACCCAATCACCCGTCGCTCGTACTCCTGCGGCTCCGCGCCTGCCGCGCCCGTGTGTCCCGCATTCGCAGGCTCCCACAGCACGACTGCGGGAACACGCCCCGCGCACCGCTTCATAATCAACTCTGAATGGCGCGGCGGGAGATTCGTGTCTTTCTTGCCATGAATCAGCAGCACCGGAACCTTGCTCGCAGCCACAGCTTCTTCCGGTGAAGCTCGATCCAGATCCACTCCGTACCGCAACCGCGCGTACAGAAAACCAAAGTCCACCAGTGGTCGCAGGAACGTGCGCCCCAGCAATGCATTCGCTCCCAAATGCTCCGCAACCCGGTCATACGAAGCCTCTCTGAAGCTCGCAAACGGGCACTCCGCTACCACCGCGCAAAATCCCGGCGTCGTCCTCAGCGACTCGAGGATCAACGCCGCGCCCATCGATTCGCCCAGCCCGTCAATGCATCGCGGCGTGTCGTTTTTCTGCGCCCAGTCAAACCACCGCCGCACATCGCCGGCCTCCTTCGCGCCGTAGGTCGCGATGTCTCCGCCGCTCGCACCATGGCGTCGCGCATCCGGCAGCACCACCGCATACCCATGCCGCAACAGCATGTCCGCATAGCCCAGCACGCCCATGCGGTTGTCCGCCACGCCGTGCAGCAGGATCACCGCATCGCCATTGCCCGTCACGGGCCGGATGCTCCACCCCCGCAACGTCACCCCATCGTCCGCCGTCACCTCAACATCCGCGAGCGCCGCATGATTGCGCTCGGCAACCGCCCGCGCCTGTGCTTCATCGGCGTCGGTCAACGCGCGACGGAATGGATGCAGCGCCCAATTTCCAACCACCACGCCCGCCACCGCGCACACTACCAGCCATACCGCAACAAACTTCAGTCCCCGGCGTAGAACCAAGCGCGCACTTGCCATGATCAAAAGTCTACGCACCTGGCCGCAACCGCGTTCCCCGCGGCCAATCGATACTCAAAAAGCACCGAAAAAGCAAAAAAACACGCAAAAATCGCACGTTTTTGAGCATGTTTTGAATGTTTTCGTCCTGGTATAGCACGACGTTTCAAGCGTTTCTATCAGCCTATACCCCGACATTCTCGCCACAAAAAGCCACTCACTCAATTCCGTCCGCCTGAGCCGGGCCGTTTTCTCAAAAAACGTAGCCCTAAACCACGACGCAATTTCACAATGCGGCAAATTTCCGCACCGCCGTCCCAATGCACTTCTTCACTTTTTCACTCCTTCACTTCTTCACTGGTATTCTTGCTACAAATGCCATTTTCCGCGACGACATACCGGACTACGACACAAGATCGCCCCTCACCAACGCCCTCCACGCTTGCAACTTGGCTGCTCTTCGCAGCCATCTTCCTCGCCGTGCAGGTGGGTTCGCTCTTCACTCCTCCGCTGCTCGACGACGTGGACGCCGCCCACGCCGAGGCAGCGCAGCACATGGCCGAGAGCGGCAACCTGATCACTTCCCAGATCAACGGAATCCGCTACATTGAGAAGCCGCCGCTGCCCTACTGGCTGGTGGCCGGCGCCTATAAAATCTTCGGCGAGAATACCTTTTCGACGCACCTGCCCAACACGCTGGCCATGCTCGGCCTCACCTGGCTGGCATGGGTCTGGGCCCGGCGCGCTTGGGGTGACCGCGCGGGTCTTTACGCCGGCCTTGGCGTGCTCACCTCCATCGGGCCATTTCTGTTTACGCGCTTCATCATTCCCGAGGTGGAGCTGAGCCTGTTTTTGCTGATTGCGCTTTATGGGCTGATCACCGGCCTCGAATCGAATCGCCCCTCGCGCATTTACTGGATGTGGGCCTGCGTGGCGTTCGCGCTGCTGACCAAGGGCCTCATCGCGCCCGTCTTCTTTTTCGGCGCCGCCATACCGTACCTGATGTTGACAGGACAATGGCGTCGCTGGCGCAACCTGAAACCCATCTCTGGATTTCTGTTGTTCCTCCTCATCGCTGCGCCCTGGCACATTTTGTGCGGCCTCGCCAATCCCGACCAGGGACATCCCGTCGGCAACCACCCCACCATCGGCAAAGTCCACGGCTTCTTCTACTTCTACTTCGTCAACGAGCACTTCCTTCGCTTCTTCTCGCTGCGCTATCCGCACGACTACAACAAGCTGCCGTTTTATGCCTATTGGCCGCTCCATCTGGTCTGGCTTTTCCCATGGAGCCTGTTTCTGCCCGCGCTGGTCATGGTGGCATGGAAGACCCGCCGTACCTGGATGCAGCACCTGGGCCAGGATGCGGGCCAGACTGTTGACTTCTATCTGGACCATGCTGCCCGTGAAGATGTGGCCAGCTACGTTTTGCGGCTCAAGTTCCGCGTGCGCTCCATCTGGCTGCTGAGTCTCTTCACCGCATGGACGCTGATCTTCTTCTCGCTCTCATCCAATCAGGAGTACTACACGTTTCCCGTGTGGACGCCGCTCTTCATCCTGATTGCGGGCGTGCTGGCCGGCATCGAAGAGCACCGCGGCCCAGAATATGCACCGGAAGGAAGCCCATCCAACGATCCCGCCGCGCGCCAGCCTCTGCTTTCAACCGCGTGGCTCACCGGCGCGCAGGCCGTTTTCGCCGTGGTCGGAGTGTTGGCAGCAGCAGCGCTCGCGTGGGGTCTGTGGGACTCGCGCAAGCTGCCCTTTGTCGACGACATCGGCACCCTGCTGGCGCACCGCGCAGTGGGCGACTACACGCTGTCGATGTCCCACTTTTTCGATCTCACCGGCGCGTCGTTTGCCGCTCTGCGCCTGCCCGCGGCCCTCGCCGCCGTCACCCTGCTCATTGGTCCCGGCATAGGGTGGCTTTTGCGCCTCAAAGGCAGGCATATAGCCGCATCCATCAGCGTAGCGTTAACCTTTACAGTCTTCCTGATTGCCGCGCACATAGCCTTTGCCCGCTTCCAGCCCATGCTCAGTTCCAAGCAGTTTGCCGACACCATCATCAAAGACGGAACACCGGCGGACTCCTTCATCATCATGGGCGAGCAATCCGACGCCTCGTCGGTCATCTTTTATACGCACAGTTTCTTCCACGGCAAGCCCGCGCTGATGGTAGTTCCCCGCTGCGGCCAGCACGGTGAAGGCTCAACACTGCTGTGGGGTTCCTGCTATCCTGACGCGCCGGACATCTTCCTCAGCGACGATCAACTTTCGAAGGAGTGGGGAACAGGGGAGCGCAAATGGCTCTTTGCGCAGGATGTGAACCAGGCGAAGGCTGAGCAACTGCTTGCAGGAAGGCTTTATCCGGTGCAATCGATCGCGGATAAGGCGCTATGGACGGACCGGCCGCTGAACTAAGGGCCGTCGACGGGCAGAATTGCTCCAGAGAAGGGTGCCTGGATACGTCTTCTGGTCTCCGAATGCGTTGCCACCTCATTGCGCGGGAGGGGGCAGCCGCATGACCTTTCCGCCCTTCAAATCTGTGAGCCACAAAGAGCCTTGCCCGTAGCGGATGCTGTCGCCGCCCGCGCCATGCCATTGCCCGGTTACGGTGTTGGTTGCGGGGTCGATGTGCGTGATGGGGGTGCCGATAACAGTAGCCCAGACAGCGCCACCTCCAAATGCCATATCGCCGCCCAGGCCCGGGATTCCAGCGGCGATGAGAGCCGTGCGCAGGCCGGTTGATGCGTCGACGCGTGCGATGGTGCCGTCGCCTTGATTGAGCACCCAAACCGACCCGGCACCCACGGTGAGGAAGCGCGGTTTTGGCCCCACTTTGGTCTCGCCGACGACGGTATTGGTTGCGGGGTTAACGCGCACCAGGGTTCCACCAGCATTGGAACTGATCCAGAGATTGCCCTGCGCGAAAACGGGGTTGAACGAGCCTGCTGGAAGGTGAATGTGCGCGCTCACGGTGTTGGTCGCCGGATCGATGCGAGCCAGGTCGCCGGCATTCGAGGTAACGACCCATACGCTGCCCGCGCCGGCGGCGATGCCACCTTCCGAGTCGGCGGGTGTGGCGGCGATGATTGCCTGGGGCGCACCAGTTTCCGCATCGACGCGGATCACGGTATGATCGCCGCAACTGGGAATCCATAGGCTGCCGAAACCAACGACCAGGCCTGAGCACGGCTTGTTTACTTTGATGGTGATTCCGCGCTGGTTGGTCTTTGCGTCGATTCGCAGCACCAGGTTCTTGTTCTCGCTGGTCAGCCACACGGCGTCGTCGGTTGGCTCCAGCCAGTCCGGGTCGCCCTCCACCGCAAAGGTTGCTATGGGCGCCAGTTCCGCCATATCGTGCCGGATGTTTGCCGGTTGATGGAACCATGTGCCGGCGTGATGCCACAGCAGGGCGGCAATCGCATAAGCACACAGCACACCTAATAGCACAAGCGGCATTGAGCTTCGTTTCATCTTGTCCTCAATCTTTGCATCGGTTGGCGGCCGAGCGAATTGGCGCTCAGGTAGCCCGCATTTTGCCTCCGGGCAGCAGCTCATACACCCGTCCGCGCCAGAGCACATGGCTTGACCAGTAGCTGGCCGCCCAGAAGCCGAAGCCCATCAGATCACGAAGCGGATAAAGCGCCAGCAGCCCAAACCAGCTTTTATCCTCAACCACCAGCCCGCCCACGGCGAAAGCCAAGGCCAGACGCGTTGCGATGCTGAAACCGAAGAGGCTCAGCCCCCACCAGGGATGGCCGAGTGCCGCAGCCGATCCCCACGCCAGCAGTCCGAAGGGAACACTGAATGTGAGCGCGGTGCCGAAGTGCCCTTTTGGACGCGAGAATCGCGTCGACCGCATCCAGCGCGCCTGGTGCTTGAGCGATTCAACAAAGCTCGCATTGATCACCATGTGATCGATAACGTGGTGGCTTAGCACTACGTTCTGGCCCAACTTTGCAGCCTCGTTCCCCAGAATGAAATCGTCCGCGCAGTAGTCCGCCGTCACCTTGAAGCCGCCCATCCGCCGGATCACCTCGCGTCGAAACGCCATGGTCGGCCCAAGGACGAATTTCATCCCTTCCATGGCCCGCGCAGCTAACACGCCGGAGGTCATCTCGACAGACATGCCAACAGCTTCAAGCTGAGCCCAGATGCCTGGCCCAGAACCGTCTTGGGGAGCCGCAACACCACGATAGAGGCAGCACATGCCGCCCACTTTCTCGTCGGCAAAGGGCAGGGCAACGGCGCGCAGATAGTCCGGCGTAACGCGCACGTCGCTGTCGCTTATGACGAGGATCGAGTGCGCTGCCTCGGTCTCCATCTTTTCGAGAGAAGCTACTTTGGCGTTGATGTAATCCGGCTGGCCTCCTGTCGAGAGGAATTTGGCTGGAATCTGCGGGTAGCGCGCCGCAACACGCCGCGCCGTCTCGAGTCCTGCGTCCTCGGCTGACCGTGCGCAAAAGAGGATTTCGTACTCCGGATAATTCTGTTCGAAGAACGTTGCCAGGTGGGCTTCGAGGCCCGGTTCGGCGCCGTGCACCGGCTTCAGCAAGGTCAGCGGCGGCGTAAACCCGGGCCGCGCTTTGAGTTGTGCCAGGGCCGCGCGGCGGTCATCGAGAAAACGCGGCACTGCCGCCAGAACAATGCAGGCGAAACCCGTCGACGTCACCAGCCCGGCAACGCCCAATCCTAGAAGAACGTAAAACATGCAGGAATAAGAATACCCGTCGCCGGTACGTTCGCGCGAAGGAGCAACTGTATCTCGTGAGGTTAGCGCTTACGTTGAGGGGACCTTAAGCTCTTGCTGCGAAACCCCAGCTTCTCAAACTCGATCAGGATGGTCCCTTCGCTGTCCAGGAGCCATTCAACTGCGAGGTATTTGGGAGAGATCGCGCGAATTTCGTACATCATTATCTGGCCAAGCGTCTTGCCTTCCTCGAAATAATCGCGATCGTCACCTGGTACGTTTACGGCGACTCTGCGAGGCGCCTTGAAAAGGAAGCTGTAAACCGTTGTCTTCTCATAATTCAGAATCGTGAGAGCAACGGAGCTCGGGCTGCTAGTGAAACACAGCCTTGAATACTTTGCTTCATCCAATGCGATGCAGTCGCCGAAATTCAGACTGAGAAGATATCCATCGTGCAAACCCTCATCGTTGTTGCAGAAGCGGAAGAAATCATAGGCCTTGGGACCAAGCCGATCCGCGATCTCGTCTAGATGATTCCAGTAGTTTCGCCAGTTGCTCTGCCACCCCTGTTCCATTTCACGATCCCACGGAGGAACCGTAGGATCGTCGTTTCCTGCTCTTATGTACTCTTTGGCATTTTTGAAAAAGAACAATTGATCCCGGCCTTTTCGCTCACGATTTGCGCGTAGTCTTCATCACAACCGCCGGCCTGCGAATCGGCACAATCGCCCCGGACGCCCCCGGCGCATTCTGCTGGAAGCGCGCCAGCATTTCGGTGCGCACGTATTCCACAAAGCTCTGCATCTGGCGATTCATCTCTTCCATGCGCTCGCGCATCTGCAGCACGATCGCGATGCCCGCGATATTCACGCCCAGGTCGCGCGCCAGGTTCAGAATGAACTCGAGCCGCTCCAGGTCCTCATCGGTGTAGAGTCGCGTGTTGCCCTCGGTGCGCGACGGCTTCAGCAGGCCCTCGCGCTCGTAGAGACGCAGCGTCTGGGGATGAATCTCGTACATCTCGGCCACCGCCGAAATCATGTACGCGCCCTTCGATTTGCGTTTTGCTGTCATCAATCCACCAGTGTGAACTTCGCGTCCGCAAGCATCGTGATAACAGGTTCGGCCGCAGGTTCTTTCTTGAGATTATCAAGGACATCGTTGCGCAGCCATAGCTGCATCAGCGTATAACGTCCGCCTCCTGAGCTATTCAAATCAGCGGTTAGATGGAAACATACATAGCTACAACCTTCTATCCATCGGCCCGTGAACTTAGGGTCTTTTCTCATCGGCTCGGGCATATCATGGGTTACTCCCAGCAAAGCCAGCAGGTCAAACTCGCCCCCTTCGTGAAAAGCCGCGTTGAATGGATCGTCCCGATCCCAAAGTCGTTTCCATGCCACCACCATTGCGTTCGCCGCATCACTCTTCTGCTGCGGGGTAGCGCTGCTAGCGGTGCACCAGAGCCGGTAAAACCGACTACCGCTCGCATTATAGGCATGCTCCTCTTCGAGGTCGCTCTTATCTCCTTCGAAGCTGCCCGGCTTGAAGAAGAAGCACGCCTTCGGGAAACCGGAAGCTGCCGTGAGTAAGTGCTGTTGTGCGCCCGTCTGTGCCGCGATTACAAGCAAATCGCAAACGACCACCAGAAACATCGCAAATCTTACTATTTTCGCCCTGCCCGCGACCACCATCGTATGGTCCTCAGATTTCCGTCCGCACTGTTCCCTGTTTTTTCACAGCCGATCGAACAGCGCCACGCGCGGGTCCTGGTTATTCAGCTTGGCCAGTTCGCGCATGATCTCCTTGCTGCGCTCGTCCTGGAGCGTGGGCACCACCACTTCCACAGTCACAATCTGGTCGCCGCGCTGGTCTGGCCGCTGCGAATTCTCAACGCCGCGCTCCCTCATGCGCAGCTTCTGTCCGCTCTGGGTGCCGGGTGGAATCTTCAACTGCGCGCGCCCATCGATGGTCGGCACATCGACCTTGGCGCCCAGCGTAGCCTCGGCAATGGTCACCGGCACGGTGAGTTGAATATCGTCACCCACCCGCGTAAACACCGGGTGCGTTCCGGTGCGCACAATCACGAACAGGTCGCCCGGCGCGCCGCCGTTCAGCCCCGCGTTGCCCTTGCCCTGGAGGCGAATGCGCTGACCATCGCGGGTGCCGGGCTTCATGCGAAACTCGACCGTCTCGGTCCGGCTGACTACGCCTTCGCCATGGCAGGTGGGGCAGTCGTTCGAGATGCGTCCCGTACCGCCGCAACGTGGACACGGAATGTTGAACTTCATCCGTCCGCCCATCTGCGTCACCTGGCCGGTCCCGTTGCACTCCGGACACTGCATTGGCCCACCGGTTTGCGCCTGGCCGTGGCAGGTGGGGCAGGTCTCCTGGCGGTTCACCTGGATGCGCGCCTGGCCGCCACGAATTCCTGTCCAAAAATCCACCGTGGCCTGGTATTCGAGATCGGTGCCGGGCTGAGGGCCGCGCGGACGCTGCGGGTGCTGGGACCCAGAAAAGATTCCCGAAAAAATATCCTTGAAGCTTCCCCACGACTGCGAACCTGCGCCCGCCTGCGGTCCCGGATTGAAGCCTGGCCCGCCCTGGAATCCTGAAAAGTCAAAGCCCTCAAAATCCACCGGAGGCCGTCCGCCGCCCGCCTGCTGGCGCGCATAGGCCTCGGCCGTCGCCGGGTCAATCTGGTCGGAGTAGAAGCCGACCTGGTCATACACTTTGCGCTTCTTCTCGTCGCTCAGCACGTCGTTAGCTTCGGAGATTTCCTTGAACTTCTCCTCCGCTTTCTTGTCGCCGGGGTTGACGTCGGGATGGTACTTTCGCGCAGCTTTCCTGAAAGCCTTGCGAATCTCCTCCGGCGTGGCCGTCTTCTTCACGCCAAGTGTTGCGTAATAATCCTTGTTTTGTGTCGTGGGCATGTGTGTTTTTGACCTGATTCCTTATTAAGCCTGAACTTGCTTACCAACGGTTCGATACGGGCAAAACCGTACCGGCTATGCAATCCGCCTGGCCTTCAGTTCTCCGGTTTCCGTTCGAGGCGCGGGAAAAATCTCCACCTCAATCCGCGCTGTTACTTCCCGGCTGGCCAAAGCCAGGTCGTAAGACATCTGCATCTTCATCCAGAAATCGGGTGTGGTGCCAAAATACCGCGCCAACCGCAGTGCCGTATCCGCCGTGATGCCCCGGCGCTCGCGCAAAATCTCTGAGATCCTCGTGACCGGTACACGCAATGCAAGGGCCAAAGCATTCGCCGAAAGTCCCAGTGGTAAAAGAAAATCCTCACGCAAGAACTCGCCGGGATGGATTGGCACCCCCCGTTGATCGTGTTTCCGCGGAATACTCATAGCCGGCTCTCCTTAGTGATAATCAATGATTCCCACATCCCATGCATCCTTGCCGTCCCAGCGAAAGGTGACCCGGTATTGGTCGTTGATGCGGATGCTCCAGCAGCCCTTCCGGTCGCCTTTCAACTTCTCCAGCCGATTGCCGGGAGGATTTTTCAGATCCTCAATCGCCGATGCAAAATCAATCGCCTGCAAGCGGCGTGCGGCAATCCTGGCGATTCTGCTCCATCGCCGGCTCTTTCCGGTCAGGTAAACCGCTTCCGTATCCTCGTCGGCGAAGGACTGAATCATGCTTAACGTTTATCGTAACACGGAATACGGAATACCTTGCGAGCTATGGCACTCACGCAATTCGAAAAATCTTCTTGACGGCTTCGGGTTAGCGGCCGATCACGGTCAGGAAGGCGCGTTCAGGTCCCACGGGAACTAGTCTGCCCTGCTCCCAGTGGCGAAGCGTCTCGATGTTGAAACCAAAGCGGTCAGCGAACTCTTGCAGGGTGAGACCGAGGCGGCTGCGTATGGCTCTCACGTCGATTTCGGGTGGGATATGAACGACGTACTGGCTCTCATCGGCGGTCCCATTGGCAAATGCAAGCGCCTGCTCAAGCCCCCGGATTATGCTTTCGCCATTCTTGCTCATGATGCTGGCCTCCTAATCCCAAATCTGAAATCTCAGGCCTGGGGTGCCGGACATTCGGTTATATGGCCGTAAAGCCGCACATATCGAGACTCGTTCGCGCAACTTTTGTCGTGCTCTCTTTTCATCCTGAGCAAAAAATAAAGCGGATCGCTCTTCACAGTATCCATCGACGATTCAGAGCCGCGAGCCGACTTTAAGTGCCTGCCCGCTGATCTGACGAGGTCGAGACTACCAATCGTCTCTAAAACGTTAGCCGCGAAGGGGTGGCTTCCGGCTGACAATGCCCCTATAACCAACGCAGCAATTGGAACGCCGATGTCTAGAAGGACATCCGTCTTGAACCGGCCACGAAGAACCTCGTACTTCCTTTCCAGAGCTACGAGCTTTGGAACGATGATATCGGAATAGATTTCCCTCGAACGCGCGGGTGTTATCCCCTGTTGGTTTGCCTCTCTGGCCGCTTCGTTCAGCGCTCCGCGGTACGCCGCGAACGCGTCGCCGTCCTGCTGTCGGACGCTAACGAGCGTCTCCAGCCGTATATCTGCAAAAAGAGGAATATTATGCGACATCGAAGCAAAGGTTGCGTTCCTTGCATCCTCTGGGCTTTCTCCGAGAAGTTGCCCGAGCAGCTTTATCTCTCTCCCTGAGTCGGAAAGATAAGCGCAGCTAGCCGTTCGGCGAAAGTTCTCTTGCAGGATGTAGTCCCAAGAAGCATGTTCGAAAAAGCCCATGAGGATGCCGCTGTCTCGAACGAGCTCAATAGGTAATTGCGAGCCCTCGGTTCCCTTCTTCTGCACAAACCTCTCAAGCACAGGCCTAGGCTCATCCAAGAATAGTAGAGTGGGAGTGTCGGGATCGAAGTCGGCGGAAAACGTAAGCTCAAACGCCCACTCGTTTTTCCGGTATTTCTTTCTTCCATGTTTCGCGCCCAGGTATTTCACCTTGACTCGATCCGCAGCATCCCAAGCCGCGCTCTCAACCTGCTTAATGACAGGGGCGTACCCGTCAAAGCACTCTTTGCAAAGGCAAGGGGAACTCTCGGTTGGTACGACAATCCCTAGATCTAATAGGGGTCTGAGTTCTGCGAGGATTCTGAGGTTCCCATTGAGCCATGTTGGATCAAGCTTCGGAGGTGCATAGACCGGAAAGATGACTCTTTCAGCATAGAGGAGAGAGAATCGAGCAAACTCAGTTATTCGCCGGGCTCTGCAGTCAGGAATCGAACATCCTTGCTCCGCCCGGAACGAGGCGCTAGCTAGGTAGTTGAAGTCGCCTCCCGAAATATCCGTTCTCAGGTCAGGGCGTTCCTCTATAGCTTCTCTGAACTCTGTGTCGACTTTTTAAACTCGCGTGTATCGCCCTTCCTAAAAAACTCGGAGATTGATTCCTTTGAGACGAGTCCGTGATTTTCGGCGACCTCCACGACTCTTGATATATGCATGTCGCCCTCCCATTTCGAACGGCCTCGCTAAGGCAGAGCAGAGAGGTAATATCCCCGCTCTGCCTGGACGGCAAGTTTATTTCTTCTCGTCCACGTCGACATACTCCGCGTCGATCACTCCTTCGTCCTTCTTGGCTTCGCCGGCCGGCTGATCGGCTACCGGAGCAGCCTGGCCGCCCGCGGCTGCCGCGCTGGCCTTGTACATCACTTCGGCCAGCTTGTGGCTTGCGTGGGTCAGCTTCTCGTGCGCGGCCTTCAGTTCGCTCGACTTGGGCGTGCCTTCCAGCAGCGTCTTCGCCTCGGCGACCACCGACTCGACGTCGGCTTTTTCCGCACCCTGGATCTTGTCGCCGGACTCCTTCAGCATCTTTTCGATGTTGTAGACCAGCCCGTCAAGCGAGTTGCGCGCTTCAATCTCGTCGCGCTTCTCCTTGTCTTCCGAAGCGTGTACATCGGCGTCCTTCGCCATGCGCTCCACTTCTTCTTTGCTCAAACCCGAGCTCGAAGTGATGGTGATGCGCGTGTCCTTGCCGGTGGCGTTGTCCTTGGCCGTCACGTTGAGAATGCCGTTGGCATCGATGTCAAAGGTGACTTCGATCTGCGGCACGCCGCGCGGCGCCGGAGGAATGCCCGCCAGCTTGAACTTGCCCAGCGTGCGGTTTTGCGCGGCCAGCGGACGCTCGCCCTGCAACACATGGACTTCGACCTCCATCTGCGAATCAGCAGCCGTCGAAAACGTCTCCGTCTTCTTGGTCGGAATGGTGGTGTTGCGTGGAATCATGGATGTGGCCACACCGCCCAACGTTTCAATCGACAAGGTCAGCGGCGTCACGTCCAGCAGCAACAGGTCCTTGACTTCGCCGGCCAATACACCCGCCTGCACGGCCGCGCCAATCGCGACTACCTCGTCTGGATTGACACCACGATGCGGCTCACGGCCGAACATCGCCTTGACCATCTCCTGGATCTTGGGCATGCGCGTCTGGCCGCCCACCAGGACCACTTCGTCGATCTTGTCCACGCCGATGCCGGCATCCGCAAGAGCCTTTTTGCAGGGCTCAAGCGAACGATCCAGCAGGTCTTCGACAAGCTGCTCCAGCTTGGCGCGCGTCAGCTTGCGCACCAGGTGCTTAGGACCGGTTGCGTCCGCAGTCACGAAGGGGAGATTGATCTCCGTCTCCACGGTTGTTGAGAGCTCGATCTTGGCCTTTTCCGCCGCGTCCTTCAAACGCTGCAGCGCCATCTCGTTGCCCTTCGATCCGAGGTCGAGACCCTGCTCCTGCTTGAACTCGGCAATCAACCACTCCACGATGCGCTGGTCGAGGTTATCGCCGCCCAGGTGCGTGTCGCCATTGGTCGACTTGACCTCGATCACGCCTTCGCCCACTTCAAGAATGGAGATGTCGAAGGTGCCGCCGCCAAAGTCGTAGACCGCAATGGTCTCATCCTTCTTTTTGTCGAGCCCATAGGCCAGTGCAGCCGCGGTCGGCTCGTTCACAATGCGCTTCACATCGAGACCGGCAATCTTGCCTGCGTCCTTGGTGGCCTGGCGCTGCGCGTCGTTGAAATAAGCCGGAACCGTGATCACGGCCTCGGTGACCGTCTCGCCCAGGTAGGCCTCGGCGGACTTCTTCAGCTTCTGCAGAATCATGGCCGAAATCTCGGGCGGTGTGTACTCCTTGCCCTGGGCCAGAACGGCGAGATGGTCGCCCTGCTGCACCACCTTGTAGGGCACCATCTTCATTTCGTTGTCGACTTCGTTGTAACGGCGGCCCATAAACCGCTTGATTGAGAAAATAGTGTTCTCGGGGTTGGTGATGGCCTGCCGCTTGGCTACCTGGCCCACCAGGCGCTCACCGCTCTTTGAGAAGGCGACGATCGAGGGGGTAGTTCGCGCACCCTCTTCATTGGGAATGACTTTGGGCTCTCCGCCCTCCAGGACCGCGACGCACGAGTTGGTGGTGCCGAGGTCAATACCGATAATCTTTGCCATGGTTGATTTCCTGCCTATTCAATAAAGTTCTGACTCTAATAAGATGCATCATTGAGTGAGATAGTGTCAACTTTCTTTGATGACATCTCCATTAACCATTCCATGTCACGCCCTCAGCTGGCGTTTTCCCGCTCCGGCGCGCTCAAACTTGCCCCTCAGTTTGTCTCCCCGAAGGGTCCTGTGCCGTCGACAACAGGGTCATTCTGGTCTTTTTCCGGATTGTATTGGTGCTTTAACATCCATTCCTTAAACAACTTAGCCGCCTCTTCGGCAACCTGGTCGTTATTGAGCACAAACGCCAGCCCGGGCCGCATCTCCGCACGCAGTCCGCAGGTTTCCAGGTTCCATGGCTTGCCGGCCTGCGGGACCAGAATCTCCAGTGTCTTGGCCCGCTTCTTCCACCTTGCGGGATAGGTTCCATACCCAACTGAGGCCTTCAGACCGCCCATGCAGCTATAGCTGAACTCGAAACCCTGCGGTTCGCCGGCTTCAAAAAGATCTGCGACGCCCATCCCATCTATATAGTCCGGTGAGTCGGAAAGGCTTTTGCTCGCGCGCGCGTTGCGTGGTTGGGAGGTGTTCTTCAGGACATGGACCCGCAGCGGATAGTCGGCCGGATCAGGGCCGCCCGCCCGCACCGCCGTTGAAATTGCCAAAAAGCCCGCAACCGCACCCAAGCCAACTAGAAAAACACGCCTCATTCGAACCCCCAAAACTGATTATTCCCAATTATCAGATATCAGGCCCCGCCAATCGTCGTTGGATCAGGTCCTTTCACGGCAAGAACGGGCTGGCGGCTAGAAGCTAGAAGCTGAAAGCTGTTCTGCGTCACTGCCAGCGACAGGCTGGATCGTTTAACCTCAACTGTCTCGCAGATCATGACCACCGCCGCCGCCCAAGCCCGCTACCCGCTCTCCCAGGGCGTGAACCCGTGGTTAGTCACCCTCTCCGTGATGCTGCCCACCTTCATGGAGGTGCTGGACACCGCGATTGCCTCGGTGGCCTTGCCCTACATCGCGGGATCGCTTTCGGCCTCCAATTCCGAAGCTACGTGGGTCTTGACAAGCTATCTGGTCGCCAACGCGGTCATTCTGCCCGCCTCCAACTGGTTCGCCTTTCGCTTCGGGCGCAAGCGCTTTCTTCTGTTCTGCGTCATCATCTTCACTATCGCGTCCTTTTTCTGCGGAGCTGCTCCTTCGCTGGCCGTCATCCTGCTGGCCCGCGTGATGCAGGGAGCGGGCGGAGGCGCATTGCAGCCGCTGTCACAGTCGATCCTTTTGGAGAGCTTTCCGGTTTCCAAGCGATCCATGGCCATGGCCGCCTATGGCCTTGGAATTGTGGTCGCCCCGGTGCTTGGGCCCACGCTGGGCGGGTGGCTGACGGATACGTTCAGTTGGCGCTACGCCTTTTACATCAATATTCCGGTCGGCCTGCTGGCGGTCTTCATGATCAGCCGCTTCGTCCACGACCCGCCGTACATCAAGAATGCCAAGGTCCGACCATTCGACAACATCGGCTTCGGCCTTCTGGTGGTTTGGACCGGCTGCCTGCAAATTGTTCTCGACAAGGGTCAGGAAGACGACTGGTTCGGCGCCCTCTGGGTTCGCTGGGCTGTGGGAGCGCTTGTCGTCGCCCTGATCGGCTGGCTATGGCACTCATGGACACACCCCAAAGGCCTGGTCGACCTGCACGTCCTGAGAGACCGCAACTTCCGCACCGGCTGCTTCATGATTGCGATGCTGGGCATGGCTATCTATATCACCATCGCCATCCTGCCCCTCTACTACCAGGAGATTCTGGGCTACACAGCTTTCACCGCCGGTCTGGTGGTGGGCCCGCGCGGTATCGGCTCGTTCCTCGGTTCGCCGGTTGTGGGCTTCCTCGGCTCACGCATCGACAACCGCAAGCTGCTCTCCGGCGGATTCCTCGTCTTCGGCATTTGCGCGCTCACCTTCGGCACCGTCGACCTGGGCACCGGCCCCTACACACTGTTGATTCCCATCACACTCACCGGATTTGCGCTGAGCTTTGTCTTTGTCCCGCTGGCCACCATGACCACGTCAACCATCCCGCGCGAAGAGATGGGCAACGCCACCGGCCTCTTCAATATGCTGCGCAACATTGGCGGATCGATTGGGATTTCAATGGCTACCACCGCGCTGATCCGGCGGGCTGCGTTGCACCAGACGCAGATCGGAGCCAACGTCACCGCGTCGACGATGGTCTTGCAGCAGAAATCGGCAGCGCTGGCGGGGTTTCTGGCCCACCGCGTTGGACCGGCGCAGGCTCGCAATGGCTCAATGGGGCTGCTGTATGGACTGATGGAGCAGCAGGCCGCTCTCAAAGCTTATGTCGATGTTTTTCGCTGGACCGCGCTGCTTGCTTTTTTCTGCGCTATTGCATCGTGGATGTTCAAGAAGCCGCCAAAGAATGCCGCTCCGCCACCGGGCGCGCACTAATCGGTACGCATCGACGAAGAACGGACACTTTTACCGCAAATCTCATTTCCTTTCAGCCACATCCAAGGCCAAATACTCTGCCATCTTCAAATCTATAAGCCCAATAGATTCAACAAAGCACTGTCCCATGTGGGCCAACCCTACCACTGTTTTGGACAACTCCCCTCGCTTCGGAAGCATCAATTTTGGTCTGAAAGTCTGCGGTTTGCGATTCGGCCTGAACCCGAATCGGACTTCGCGCAGCCCAAACCAAGGAGTACAAACCGATGACTAAGCACAAACCAAGCTCCTGCCTCTTCGTTTTCCTGCTCGGCGCATCAGCCTTTGCGCTGGCTCCATCAACTCTTCTGAATGCACAGGAACCCAATCCCACCGCCGCGCGGCCGCAAGCGGCAGCACAGACGGAGACGGTGTACACGCCCGACAACGTTCCGATTTACCGGATCACCGTCGTAGCCCGCGACATTCCCGCGATCAATTATTTCCATCGCAGCGGCTCCACGAAGATCGGCATGCAGGGCACGTCGCTGTTGCCGGCAGCCAGGGGTGAAGCCAAGGTCGAGAGCAAGCTGGGGCGCACGGTGATCGATGCCGACATTCGCGACCTGAGCCCCGCGAACGGCTTCGGCCCTGAATATCTCACTTATGTCATGTGGGCCATCACACCCGAAGGCCGACCGGTCAACCTGGGCGAGGTGTTGCCCAGCGGTGGCAAGGAAGGCAGTCACATGACGCTGACCACCAACCTGCAGGCATTCGGATTGATCGTCACCGCCGAGCCATACTACGCGGTCACCATGCCCAGTGACCTGGTGGTCATGCAGAACTTCGTCATCGAAGACAAGACGAACGGTGTTATCGAGCCGGTAGTCGCGCATTACTCCCTGTTGCCGCGCGGCGCTTATGCGGAAACCGCGGGACGCCACACCGTGCTCAACCCCATTACCCGCGACGAGCGCTCGCCGCTGGAACTTTACGAAGCTGAGAATGCTGTAGAGATCGCCCGTGCTGGCGGAGCGGACAAGTACGCCTCCGACACCATGGCAACCGCAAAGATGGCCCTCAAGAACGCACGGGATCTCAACATGAGCGGCAGCGACCGCAAGCAGACCATCACTTATGCGCGTGAAGCTGTGCAGGCCGCTGAAGACGCGCGCATCATCACCATCCGCAAGATCAAGGCGGAAGATGAAGCTGCCAACCAGCAGGCTCGTGTCAACGCGGAACAGGACGCCCAGCATCAGGCAGAAAAGCGCGCCCAGGCCGATGCGGCGGCAGCTGAAGCGGAGAGGCGCGCAAAGGAAGCTCGCGAAGCCCAGCGGCAAGCCGAGATGAATGCGCAGGCTGCTCAGCAGACCGCGCAGACTGCTCAGGAGCAGGCAGCCAGGGCCCGTGAGCGGCTGCGCGCACAATTGAACGCGGTGCTGCAAACCACCGAGACCGCACGCGGATTGATCGTCAACATGTCCGATGTGCTGTTCGATTTCAACAAATACACGTTGAAACCGGAAGCCCGCGAAAAACTGGCAAAGGTCTCCGGCATCCTGCTCGCTTACCCGGGCCTGAAGCTCCAGGTGGAAGGTTACACGGATAACATCGGGTCCGATGAGTATAACCAGAAGTTATCGGAACAACGCGCGGACGGAGTAAAAGACTACCTCGTTTCTCAAAGCGTTGCCGAGTCAAATGTGACGGCCCAGGGATTCGGCAAAACCCATTTCGTCGCCGATAACTCGACCAATGAGGGACGAGCCCAGAACCGCCGCGTTGAGTTAGTAGTGTCGGGCGCCGCGATCGGCATTGAGCAGAGCCAGCCTGGAGCCACATCGCAAGCCCAACCCGCAACTCAGCCGGCCCAGGGAACCTCATACGCAGGCACGGCCAATCCTCCACAACACTAGACCGGAGTTTTTTGCCGCAGTTGAAAGATGGGCTGACCTCGAAAAAAGGGCAGCCCATTTTTTCTGCTTTACTGTTGTGCGAAAGGCTGAAACAAAAATGCGGCGATGAAGAAGTCATCTGTCCGGAGCGGATGCCCGGGAAGCGTGCTTCTCCTTCGCCGCAATCTCGGAGGCACCGAGAAATTCGCGAACTGGGACGACGGTTAATCGAACCGCTAAATTACTGACCGGTGGTTGGAGCCGTTGCCAACACCAGGCTCACATTGGGCAGTTGAATGGATTGCATAATCAGGACATTGCCCTGGCTGGAGGTGGTTACGGAAGAAAGACGATGCTTCTCTGTAACCACCGTTGCCGGCACTGTGACAGAGGCCAACCCCTTTTGCGCGAGAGTGACCTGAACCGCCGATCCGGACCCGGTCCACGTCACCTTGTAAGAGCCCGCAGGAAGCAGTGTCGCTCCAACTTTTACAGAATCCGTGAGGTCGAGAGTCTGGGAATTCTGACTGGCAAAAGCGGGAGCGGCAAAAAGAACGAGTGTCAATGCAAAACCAGAAAGTCGCTTCATGTGTGTCTCCTCGAATGCCTCGTGAATTTTTCCCGGTTGCATGAGGCATTGAGAGGATTACACTACGATCCGCGAAATTTGAACCTTAAGAATTCTTAAGTGAAATAACTCTGAGGCAATGGATATGAGCCTTCGCGTCACCCTGGCGCAGTCTCCGTAATCAGCGGAATCGTAATCTGCACGCGGAGTCCCGGCGATGCATTCTCCGCCGAGATGGCGCCATGATGCACAAGCACGGCACGCTTCGCAATCGATAAGCCAAGGCCCGATCCTCCACCGTTCGCATCCCGCGCTTCTTCAACCCGGAAGAATGGATCGAAGATGCGGGTCAACGCGTCCTCGGGAACACCTGGTCCATAATCGCGAACCGCAATCGTCGCCGCCAGAGAATCCTCGGTGACAGAAATATCAATATTGGAATGTTCCGGCGTATAGCGAATTGCGTTGCGCACAACATTTTCAATAGCGCGCCTCAGTAGTTCTCGATTACCCAGAACCTCACCGTCAATGCGGCCATTCACTGCAATGCGGCAACCGCGGATTTCAGCTTCCATCTGGCAGTCGTGTATGACTTCACTGAGAATCTCCCCGATCCGCACCATCGCCGTGCCCTGAACAGCAGGATCGCCTTCTACAAAAGTAATCTCAACGATGTCGGATACGAGAGAGGTGATTCGATCCACATCGCGCTCGATTCGATCGAGCGCGGCGTTGCTGTCCGCCGATGTCCTGGCCAGCTTGACGGCAAATTTGAGGCGTGCCAGCGGCGACCGAAGCTCGTGCGAGATGTCGCCGAGCAGCCTTCGCTCGCTCACAATTAATCGTTGCAGGCGTTCGGCCATTTGATTGAATGAGCGCCCCAGTTGTCCAATTTCATCCTGCCGCGCAGTGTGCACGCGAACCGACAGATTGCCTTGTCCAAACAATGCGATCGAAGCAGCGATCCTGCGGATCGGCGACACTACGCCTATTGATGCCAGCCAGCAAAGAACTCCCGTGGCGGCAATCAACAGGAAGTAATAAGGGAGGAACGCCCAGATATGCGGCCATTCGAGCGGGCCCACAGCTGCAAACCAATACAGCCCGTCCGGTGATTGATGAGAGATGATCCAATCTCCATGCGCCTTGATGCGCCATTTTGTCAGCGGAGGCGCAGGTAGCAGCTCGGCCCTGTTTTCACCGGACACGAGGTCCTTGCCATGCGCGTCGAGCAGGTAGTGCGTGGAGCCGCCAAAGATGCGATCAAGGTAGGATAAGTAATCCTTCAGCGCCTTTGTTCCGCCGCTCGCCAACGCACCTCGCGCACCTTCGAGTTGCAACTCGTCGGTGCGGTCGAATGTCGGTTCAAAGGCCTGCTTCTCCATGTTGCCGGCGATAGCCCGAAATCCAAGGAAAGAAAGCGACAGCGTGGTCACCATCGCCAGCAGCACTCCGTAGTAAAGAGACTTCATCGGCAACGGCTTAAGGCGTTCCACTAAATACATACCCCACTCCCCGGATGGTGCGGATCAGACTTCGGCCGCCTTCCAGCTTCTTACGCAAATGACTGATGTGAACATCGAGAAAACGATCATAGGGCGTTGCCGTGCGTTCGAACAACGCCGCCGTAATTTCGTCTCGCGAGACCACCCGCCCCGCGGAACGCATCAGCATTTGTAGCAGATCAAACTCCATTGAGGTCAATTCCACTGGTATGCCCGCGACCCACACCTCACGCGTCGCACTATTGATCTGAATATCGCCAACGGTAACAACGGTCGTGTCTTTCCAACTCGCCGTGTCGGTGCGGCGCAATACAGCTTTGATTCGCGCCAGCAATTCATCAGGATCAAAAGGCTTGGGAAGATAGTCGTCAGCTCCAGTATTAAGGCCGAGGATGCGGTCATCCTTGTGGACACGAGCGGTCAACATGATGACCGGCAGATCCTTGCGCCGGCGCAACTGCTGCAGCATTGTGAGCCCGTCGAA
This sequence comes from Occallatibacter sp., assembly GCA_050013695.1. GTDB lineage: Bacteria > Acidobacteriota > Terriglobia > Terriglobales > Acidobacteriaceae > Telmatobacter. Next base: position 28,022 of record JBEKET010000006.1, on the reverse strand, counting down.
GATGGGTAGCATCACATCGAGAAGAACCAGGTCGTACGTTCCGCTGAGCGCTTCTGCCAGGCCATCGCGGCCATTGTGTGCGCAAGCCAGCAGATGGCCGGTCCCGGCAAAGAACTCGTGCATCATTGCGCACAACTCGATATCATCATCGACTAACAAAAGGGATAACTGCTTTTGCTTGTCTGCGCTCTCAGTTTCTTGAGGTCCCGGAGCAGGAGCCATCGAAGTCCCCTCCATCAACTAAGTCTCACACACATGAAAACGGCCCTGCGCCACTACGCATGCACGAGCTCTTCCTCCACGGCACGCGCGGAGCTCGCCGCAAAATACAAAGACACAACGGTGATGTCGTCGTTCTGCCCGAACCGCTTTGCGACTTGCGCGATGTAGCGCGGGGACTCGTTGCTCATTTGCTGGGTCCGTTCGAAACCAAGCAACTCGCCCTGCGCATTGGTCGCCTCCACCACGCCGTCGGAGAGGAAGACCAGCCGATCACCGCGCTTGAGCTCAAAGGTCGCCTGTTCATAACGGATGTCGGCGATAACACCGAGCGGCAGGTCGGCCGCCAACTCCATTTCGCGGCCATCCCGGTATGGACTCAGGTGTCCGGCATTGGCAATCGTCATAGTGCCGTCCGGATAAACGCGGGCGCAAAGACAGGTGGCAAAACTCGCAACGGCATCGGCGCGCGCGCCCACGCCGGCGGCTGCCCCGAGCATGACACGGTTCAGATGATTGAGGACCGTGGCGGGATCGTGCGAGAGCTCGTTGCGCAGCGCGCCCACCAGGGAACTCGCGTTCATGGCTGCCTGCAAGCCTTTTCCGCTCACATCGCCAACCACGATGAGCATTGAATCGTCCTTGAGTGGGAGGACCTGAAAGAAATCTCCGCCAACACCGTTAATCGGGAGATAGGCGCTTTCCAGCTTGAAATTACGGTTCGAAGGGAGTTCGGTGGGAATGAGCAACGCCTGAACGCTGCGGGCCGCTTCGATCTCCGCCGCGGAGCGCTGCTCCTCCTGGCTGACACGGACAAAGCGGTAAAAAATCACCGCCATGAGACTGGCCAGAAACACCGTGTAGCTTATTTCACTGATGCCAAACTCAATGGGGCCGGCATGAAAACGCTGCGAAGCGAACCGGCTGGCGATCCAATGCTGGCCGGCGGCGTAATTGAGAACTATATCGATGGAATCGGCCGTGGCGGCAAGAAAGAAGGGAAGCAACATCACCCCGGCCTCAGTACGGCCCCGCCGCCAGGCGTGGAAGAGCAAAACCGAGACCAGCCCGGTAAACACCACTTCGGCAGAGACCGAAAGATACTCGTAAATCGTTTGCAGATGGACGAGTGAAAAGATGGGAAGCAGCAGTACGGAAGCCTGGAAAATGCGCACAATTCTGCGATATTCCCTGCCTGTAAATCGCAGCACGAACTCCAGCGTCACGGCCATGAAAACGCGGCCGGTCCATAGATTGAGAACACTGAAAAGGTACAACGGCATCAGGGCAAGATGATAAGAAGTTTCCGCAGCGCCGGTGAAAACAACCGATAAGCAGAGCAGCGCGAGCCACAGGTACTCCGAATGATGACGCTGCGCAAGGTAGAGCGTCGCACCCAGCGCCGCCACGCAGAGAAACAAAAAGCTCACCACGATGTCGGCAATGATGTGCTGGTCCCATCGGCGGCCCGTGATCGCAATAAGCCTGTCCGCCACATCTTCGTGAGTACCAAGCTCGGCCTTGTCCAGCAGCCCATGTTCGATAGGAACCGCGGGGCCTGCCCAGCTTCGAATCGCCAGGACCATTGAACCGTCGGCTTCCTGGCTGAAAAGAAACGCAACCAGGGGCGGCGACTCATACATCACCGGTTTGTCCTTCATGCCGCGCGTGGAACCGGATTCGATGCCGTTCACGTAAACGGCGAGCTGACCAACAGAGTAGCTGGTGAGCAGCAGATCAAGCGGCGGGCTGTCGGCCGGATTGCTGAATCGAGAAAGCTGCTGCGGCTGCAGGCGGAGCCGGTACCAGGCATACCCGGTATACGGCTCAATCCCCTGCTCGGAAAGCGGTTGGTCCAACTTAACCGCGGGCCACGCGGAATCATCGAAGTTTGGATCGGCCCACCGCGGATCGTCCCCGATTTGAAAGCGCCAGGGACCATCCAGGTCGACGGTACTGTGCACGCGCGGCGCGGCGGCAACGGCTGCGCTTGCCGGTGAAGAGGAGATTGCAGGGCTCTGTGCAGCCAGGGGAATGCACAACGCAAAAAGCGCCCCAAGCCGGCAGCAGCTGAATGTCAGCCGTGCGAAAAAGCCCGTTCCTGCTGAATCAACTCTCTTCATACGCTCTTCAAGTTTAGAGCAACGTCGGAACCCGGAAGATAACTTTGTAACGATCTCTTACCTATACGCTTCCAGTCGAGAGCCCGTTCCCATGCTGAAATTCTTGAGAGACCCTCACGCGGTCAATGGCAGAAACCGCCGCATCTGCTCGTCATACTGTTCTATGCGACCGCTCAGAATGTCGTAGTACCAGCCGTGCACCGTGATTCGTCCCTCGACCAATGCGAGCGCCACCGACGGCTGCGCCTTCAGATTCAGCAGTTGCGCGACCACGTTGCCACGAATCAGCGACGCAAGTTCCGCGTGTTCTCCATCGGCAGGATTGAGCGGCTGGCGATGGCTGAATGCTGCCTCCACATGGCTCAGCCAGCGGTGCGCTTTGGGCATCTTCTCCAGGCCTTTCCGGTTGAGCGCGGCTTTCAGTGCGCCGCAATCCGAGTGCCCGCACAGGATGGCGCTCTTCACATGGAGCACCTCGACAGCGTATTCGATGGTCGCCGTTACGCCGTCGACATCGTGACTGGCGATGGGAACCACGTTGCCCGCGTTGCGCGTGATGAACAGGTCTCCGGGTCCGGTGCCGAGAATGAGATCCGGTACGATGCGCGAGTCCGAGCAGGTAATGAACAGCCACTCCGGCGCCTGGCTCTCGGCCAGCAGGTGAAACTGGTCGCGCCGGTGCGGAAATACCTCGGCAAGAAACCGCTTGTGCCCCTCAATCAACCGATCCATGGTTCGAGTCGCCTCTGCTTCTGAAATCCGCCTGCTATCTAAAGCCTATCGCACCAACGTTGCGATATAGTTACCTCGATGCGAACCCGCACATTTCTGGCCGTTGGAATTCTGCTCCTCGGGGCCGTTTGCGCAGCGCATGTGCAAGCCCAATCCGACGCGTCCGATCCTCGCCACGTTGACGCCACCCAATTTGGCGCCTTCGTCAAACTGGGCCACCACTGGCTCTTCGCCCCCGGGGATAACCCCGCCTATGCATCCCCGGCCTTCGACGACAGCGCCTGGAAAGACATCTCAACCGATAAGCAGCTACTCGATTACGGCTATCGCGATATTCACTATGCCTGGTATCGTCTCCACATCCATCTGCGCCCCGGCACACGCAATCTGACAATTGGAGTCATCGGCGTAAACGGCCGTTACGAGGTCTTTGCCAACGGAAATCGCATCGGCGGCAACGGTGGAATGAAGAACGATCTTCGGACTGCACAGGGGGGCATGATAGCCTACCCCGTTCAAGATAGCCTTCTCAGCCCGAACGGCGATCTGGTTCTCGCGCTCAGGTTCGCTCTCAATCGCATTGGCAACCAGGGCCTTGGCACCAACGATCCCCTGCGTTCCCAATCTGTCTATCTTTTCAGTCAAGAGTCAGCCCAAATTGTTGTGAGTTATGCCGCGGCCCACAACGCCGGACCGCCTTTCCTGCTCTGCGGCCTCAGCCTTGTGGTTGCGCTGGTCTCGCTCTCTCTCTTTCTCGCGATGCGCTCCCAGTTGGAGTACCTTGCCATCTCGGTCTACCTGTTTGCCGCAGCCACCGTCATGGCCGTTTTGGTCCGTGGAAGTTTCAACTCAACGTTCTCTGTCTACATGCTCATGTGGGTCGCTCTTTGCGTCGAGAACTTCGCCCTCATTGAATTCGTTCGCCTGGTGCTTCATCTCCCGCGCACACGCTGGCTGCTCGCATTGCAGGTGATTTCCTCTCTTGTTTTCTTCGTCAACCCGCTCGCCTCCATGGGTTTCGCATCTTTCTACGTCTACGTCGGTGGATTCTATCTCCCTGTCCTCGCTGTGAAATTCGTCCTTCCAGTGCTTTTGTTCAGAGGTTGGCTCCGCGGCAATCGCGATGCCGGCGTGCTGCTGCCGGCGATCCTCATCGGCAGTTTCGCCGACTACTGGAGCCTCGTCTGCGATTTGATTTCGTTCACCCATTTCAAACCGCTGTATCCGCTCCTGGTCTTTTCCCTTCCACTTGGAAGCTATTCGGTCGACTTCTATCGCCTCGGCGATTTCATCTTCTATATTGCCGTCCTGCTCTTCCTGGTTCTGCGCACCGTGGGCATCGCCCATGATCGCGCCCGGGTCGGCGCCGAGCTTGAGGCTGCCCGAGTCGTCCAGCACGTGCTTATCCCAGACGACATACCCGTCACGCCCGGTTTCGTCCTGCATAGCACCTACAAGCCAGCAGGCCAGGTGGGCGGCGACTTCTTCCAGATTCTTCCCGTCAAGACCGGCGGAGTCCTGGTTGTCATCGGAGATGTCAGCGGCAAGGGCATGCCCGCGGCCATGACCGTCTCACTGCTTGTGGGCACAGTGCGCACGCTTGCCCATTTCACGCAAAGTCCCGGTGAAATCCTCGCGGCCATGAACCAGCGCATGCTCGGCCGCGGCCACGGCGGTTTTACCACCTGCCTGGTTCTTCGCGCCGATCCCGATGGCAAGCTCACGATGGCCAACGCCGGCCACATTGCACCGTATCTCGACGGCAAAGAGCTGTCACTCGAAAACGGGTTGCCCCTCGGCCTTGCCGCCGAAGCCACCTATGCTGAATCAAGCTTCCAGTTCGTCGCAGGTCAGCAACTCACACTGCTCACCGACGGTGTAGTGGAAGCTCGCGAAAAGACCGGCGCCCTGTTCGGATTCGAGCGCACCGCTGCTATCTCCCGCGAGTCCGCAGAAAAAGTGGCGCAGGCCGCGCAGGCCTTCGGGCAGGACGACGACATTACCGTGCTCACCATCGCGCGATCGGCGGTGCCCGCATGAGAAGACTGCTCTTTCTGCTGCCTCTATTCCTTACCTGTGCAGGCGGGATGCTCTGCGCGCAAACAGGAGCTCAAACGGAGGACCAATCCGATGTTCCCCTGATCGATCGTGCCCACGCGCGGGACTGGTCGAGAGATATTGACAGCGGCTGGCGCATGCATGAAGGAGACGATCCCTCCTGGGCAAGCCCCGCGTTCGACGACTCCGCGTGGCAGGCTGTTGAACTCGATGACCTTGAATCTTCAAAGGCCGGCTGGACGCTTGGTGCTTCCAAGGCTGGCTGGCGCTGGTACAGGCTCCGTCTCAAGCTCCACGAAAACCATCCCGATCTGGCGCTGCTGATCGATGGCGGCGAAGGCGCCTACGAGCTTTATCTGAACGGTGTCCAGGTGTCCGGTCCGCAGCTCCGCTCCAGCTTCAGAGTCAAGCGCCCCACAGAACGCGTCGTGCCCCTGGACGTCCCTGGAACGGATCTGGAGATCGCCCTGCGAACATCCACTCCGCCAAGCTATCGTGAATGGCACCTGCCGCTCTTTCTCACCGCGTCGCTGGGCACGCCCGATGCCATTGAGAACGAGCGCCAGGCCCTCGAAAGTGCCCGCATCTATTCGGTAATGCCCCCATTCGGCATCAACGTGCTGCTTATTCTCGCAGGCATCACAGTCTTCGCACTCTATCGCACCCAGCGCACGCGCCGTGAATATCTGTGGCTCGGAATCTATCTGTTTTTGGAGGGCGTTTCCTATCTGCTTTGGGGACTGCAGCAGGCAGGTATCTTTCCCCTGACTGCCAACTTCTTCGGTAGCGATCCGCTGCTCTATCTCATCGCCATCGCGCAGATCGAATTCACGTTCAGCTTTGGCGGTCTGCCCGTCGGCCGGGCCTGGCGCGCCTATGAATGTTTGCTGCTTGCGCCCTTGCCGCTGACCTGGCTCTCATGGCAAGGCTATCTCTCCAGCAACGCGTATGTTGTAATCGAGGCCCTGATCCTCGTCCCGGTCGCTGTACTGTTGCCCATACAGCTCATGTTCTGGTATCGCCGCGGCAATCGCGAGGCTGGATGGCTCATTCTTCCGAGCCTGTTGCCCGCCGCAACCGTTTCGCTCTATGACCTCGGCACACTCTCAATCTTTCTTGGCTGGCAGCGCCTCGATTTCCTCGATAATCCAATTCAATTCGGGCCCATTCCCGTCCAGTTAGGCGATTTCGGAGATCTCCTGTTCCTCCTTTCCATTGCCGTGGTCATGTTTTTCCGCTTCACCCGCGTCAGCCGCGAACAGGCCCGTACCGCCGCTGAACTCAGTGCAGCCCGCGAAATTCAGCAGCGCCTGGTGCCCGCATCCCTTCCTGAACTCCCAGGCTTTCACATCGAGACAGCTTACTTGCCTGCGCTGGAAGTCGGCGGAGATTTCTACCAGGTACTCGAACAGGCGGATGGCCACGCACTCATCGTGGTTGGCGATGTCAGCGGCAAGGGCCTCAAAGCCGCCATGACCGGCGCACTGGCCATCGGCGCGCTGCGCACTCTAGCTGCCGAAAACCACGCGCCTGGTGAATTGATGGCGCGTCTCAATCGCCAGATTGCTTCCACGCAGGAGAGCGGCTTCATTACCTGCCTCTGCCTGCGCATCTCCATGGAGGGCGCAGTCACCTTCGCGAATGCCGGCCACCTGTCGCCCTACCGTAGTGGACAAGAAATCGAGATCGATTCAGGCTTGCCGCTCGGCTTATTCGCCTCGGCGGAATACGGTGAGACGGCGCTTCAACTCGCGCCCGGCGAAAGCCTGACACTCCTTTCCGACGGCGTTGTCGAGGCCATGAATGCGGATCATCAGCTTTTCGGCTTCGAACGCACCCGAGCCCTCAGCACGCAGTCCGCGGAATCCATCGCCGCCGCCGCGCAGGCCTTCGGCCAGGAAGACGACATCACCGTACTCACTCTCCAACGGATCGCCTGACGCAACCAATTACCATTCACATGAACAGGAGCTTTGCCCAAGCCATGCCCAGCCGTCCATGCTTCCAGTCTCAAATTCGTAGCTATCTTGCCGTTCTCGCCGTTGCCGCGTTCTCTTCACTCGCACTCGGCGCACAGTCCATCGACACGCTTGATCCAGCTATCAGGGCCCGCGTTGACCGCATCGCCGCGCAGGTTCTGGAGCAGACCGGCGTTCCCTCCGCGTCGGTCGCGGTCGTCCAGCACGGCAAGCTCGTTTACACCCACACCTACGGCTTCGCCCGCCTCGGCACAGCAACCGCACCGGGAACGCCGGCCACGCCGGAGATGCGCTATTCCATCGGCTCCATCTCCAAGCAGTTCACCGCGACTGCGATTCTGCTGCTTCAGGAGCAAGGCAAGCTCTCGCTCGACGACGCGGTTGGCAAGTACATTCCCGGCCTCACTCAGGGCGACAAAGTCACCATCCGCCAGATCCTCTCGCACACCTCCGGCTACCAGGATTACTGGCCAGAGGATTACGTGATGACCACCATGCTGCCCGCCGTCACCGCGCAACAGATTCTCGACGGCTGGGCTAAAAAGCCGCTCGACTTCGAGCCCGGCACGCAATGGCAATACTCCAACACCAACTTCGTCATTGCCGGCCGCATCGTTGAAACCATTACCGGCGCGCCCCTGATGGACTTCCTCACCTCCCACATCTTTCGTCCTCTCGGCATGCAGTCAGTGTGGAACTCGGATGAAGTCAAGCTCACCTCGGTCGACGCTACTCCCTACGTCCGCAACGCACTCGGCCCTCTGCGTGTCGCGCCCAAGGAGGGACGCGGCTGGATGTTCGCCGCCGGTGAGCTAGCCATGACCGCGCACGACCTGGCCCTATGGGATGAAAGCCTCATCGCCCAATCCATCCTCAAGCCCGAGAGCTACAAGCAGATGTTTACTGAGGTCAAACTCAAAGACGGCAAGGGCACCCAATACGGTCTCGGCGTTGAAGTAACACAGCGAGTCGGGCAACGCTCCATCGAGCACAGCGGTGAAGTCTCCGGCTTCGTTTCAGATAATGAGGTACTCGTCGACAGCGGTGTGGCCGTGGTTGTGCTGACCAATCAGATGGCCGTCAACGCAGCTTCTGCCATCGCCCAATCTGTCGCCCCCGTGGTCCTCAACGCCCCTCGAACCGCACCCGAGCAGCAGGCCATCGACATCTTCCATGGCCTGCAGCAGGGCCGCATCGACCGCTCATTGCTGGCTCCAAACCTGAGCGATTACTTCACTCCAGAAACCATTGGTGATTTCCAGTCGAGCCTGTCTCCGCTGGGTGAGCCCCTCATCTTCCACCAGACCCGTGAGGAACTTCGTGGCGGCATGACCTTCCGCGTTTTCCAGATTGTCTACCCCGGCAAGCGGCTCACTCTGACCACCTACACCTACCCCGACGGCAAGCTTGAGCAATACCTGATCGCGCCGACGGAATGAAGCCCTTACCATGCAGTTGGACTGCGGCTCCATTTTCGCGCCTCTCTTCTGTCAAAAGAGTTGGAAGTTCAAAGGCAAATGCAAACATCCCTCGAGCGTCCGCCCCACCGCAGGTGGCACGGTACACTAGAGCTGACTATGTTTGAAAACCTTACAGACAAACTGCAGCGCGCCTTCAAGACCCTTCGCGGCCAGGGCACGCTCACTGAAGAAAACATCTCTGAAGCGCTGCGCGAAATCCGCGTCGCCCTGCTTGAAGCCGACGTTAACCTCAACGTCGCCCAGGACCTGATCGAGCAGATCCGCGTCAAGGCCATCGGCACTGAAGTCCTCACCGCGCTCTCGCCTTCCGAACAGGTCATCAAGATCGTCCGTGACGAGCTGATCACGCTGCTCGGCAAGGACACGGCACGATTCAAGTTCGCTTCGCAGCCACCCACGGTCATTCTCATGGCCGGGCTGCAGGGCTCAGGTAAAACGACGACGTCGGGAAAGCTGGCCGCGTGGTTGAAAAAGGGTGGCCATCGCCCCATGCTGGTCTCGGTTGACGTTTACCGCCCCGCCGCTCGCGAGCAGCTTAAGGTTGTCGCAAAATCCATTGAAGCCAAGCTCTATGAAGGCGACCAGAAGGGCGAAGCTGCCGGTCCCGAACTGGTTGTCCGTCTGGCCAAGGAAGCTCTACGCGAAGCCCGCATAATGGGCTGCGACACGCTGATCGTCGACACCGCCGGACGTCTGCATATCGACGAAGGTCTGATGGATGAGATGGCGCGGCTGAAGAAGCTCCTCAACCCGTCCGAGATTCTGTTCATCGCCGACGCTATGACCGGCCAGGACGCGGTCAATTCTGCGGAGGATTTTCATAAGCGCCTCGGCCTCACCGGAGTGATTCTCACCAAGATGGACGGCGACGCACGAGGCGGTGCGGCGCTGTCAATTCGCCACGTCACGGGCCAGCCCATCAAGTTCATCGGCGTGGGCGAAAAGCCGGACGCTTTCGAGCCGTTTCATCCCGATCGAATTGTGGGCCGCATCCTCGGCATGGGCGACATGATGTCGCTGATCGAGAAGGCCGAGTCGACCCTCGACCGTAAAAAATCAGAAGAATTCGCGAAGAAGGCTCTGCTCGGCGACGGATTCACACTGGAAGATTTCCGCGATCAGTTGAGGCAGATCAAAAAAATGGGCTCGATGGAGAGTATCCTCAAGATGCTTCCGTCGGTCGGCCCGTTCGCCGGCATGCAGCAGGCCGCAAGCAACGTCGACGAGAAGCAATTTGTGCGTCTCGAAGCCATCATCAACTCGATGACGCCCCTCGAACGCCGCAACCACGAGATCATCTCCGGCACACGCCGCAAGCGCATCGCCAAAGGCAGTGGCACAGAAGTGCAGGATGTAAACAATCTACTGCGCCAATATGCGCAGATGGCTAAAATGTTCAAGCAGATGGGCAAAGGCGGGCTAGCCGCGAAGATGATGCGCGGCGGCATGGGCGCCATGGGCCTGGGCGGCAAACAACGATTTGGGCGATAGGACCCAATTTAGGATTCATGAAAGGAGGACGTGATGCGCAAGCTGACAGTCAAGAACTTCTCTGTCATAAAAGAAGCCGAGCTTGAGTTCGGCAAAATCACCGTCCTTATTGGGCCGCAATCGAGCGGGAAGAGCCTCCTCTGCAAGTTGGCCTATTTTCTCGGCAACAGGGTCATTGAAGAAGCACTCTCCGCAATCCTCAACGAGCACGTCCATGGTGAGGAAGCATTCAGCGACTTCAAAGCATCCATAACTAGGTCTTTCCTCGAATCGTTTCCGATAGAGACGTGGCAACACAAAGAATCGTCCGTCATACTTGAGGCGAACAGCTATCTTGTAAAGGTTGCCCCCGCAAAACATTTTGGCGATTTGGAAATCGTATTCTCCGCGGAGTTTATGAGGTCCTTTTACACGGTGGACGATTTGGTGCGGAGACTACCCGGAAATACATCGGATTCAAGGAGATATTTAGCGGACCAGGTTAGAGCCTACTTGAACCTCCTGCTTGCGGAACCATCCCTTGAAGAAATCTTCATTTCTCGACCAATCTATATTCCAGATGGTCGGGCATTTCTAGCAAATCAATCGTTAGGCATCAATCTTGTTAGCAATCCCGATATCGATCCAATTCTCAAAGAGTTTGCGCTTGAGGTTTCTTGGGGGACGGCGAGGTCCCCTGACCCGGTATTGGGCGAGGAGGGCGTTAGTGTTTTGCATGACATCAGGCGTGAAATTGTCAGGATTTCTGGCGGAGGAGTAGAAGGTCGCAATGGCTCAGCAAGGTTCAGACGGCTGTCGGATGGGAAATCCATTCCGCTTCCGCTTTTGTCATCAGGCACGCAGAGCATTCTGCCGATGTTCAACGTCCTTTGGCGGGTGATCACGGAGCAACGGAGTAGGATACTTTTTCCGCGTCCCGACAATCTTCCTGCGATGCCAAATAAGATAATAGTCAGCGCGGCGCTGGTTTATTTAGAAGAGCCTGAATCTAATATTTTTCCGAGCACACAATACGATCTAATTCGCCTTTTGGCGTGGCTATCCAATGAGTGGCGCTTAAGATTCTCCTGGGTCATCACAACTCACAGCCCCTACACGCTTTCGTCCTTCAATAACCTGATCTATGCCGGCCAATTGAGCAAACACAAGCAACTGCGCAAGAAGATTCCCATCGACAAGAAATACTGGATTGAACCCGGCACATTTGCCGCATACTCCATTCACGATGGAATCTCCGAGTCCATCCTCTCAAAATCAGGCCTGATTGACGGCGAGTACCTTGATAGTGTTTCAGAGACGATTGGCAATGAGTTCGACTCGCTGCTGAGGCTAGAATATGACAGCACGAAGGCCTCCTAATCCTCCCGGTCAACCAGTGGCGAACGATTGCATCGAATACACCAATGAAACCTCGCTGCACATCAATGAACACGGAGTCGCGGCTACCTTTGTGAATCTGCGGCGCAAGGAGCTTCGGAAAGTTGAGTACGATCGTTGCTACAATCGCAGAGCAGGTCGGAGACAAGCCGACTACATCATCGGTTTCAATATGGCGATTGATGTCATTGTTGAACTTAAGGGATCGGACCTCAAGCACGCTGTTTCGCAAATTGAGGACACGCTTGAAGCTTGGACGATAGACCCAATTAGGTTTCCAAAGATCGTCTGTCTGATCGTCTATGGACATACGTTTCCAAAGATGACCTCAAGGATTGGCGTAATGGAACGCGAGTTCGAGTTGGACCACAACACGCTGTTGCAGATTCGCCCAAGCGGGGAAAAGAAATTCAGATTCAGCGCCCTGGCTGGGAAGAGCGGATGATCAAGAAGTTCACATAGCAATGGGCCTGGGCGGCAAACAACGATTTGGGCGATAGGAGAGAACGATGGCCATCACCGTAGAAACAATCCACGCAGCACCGGGCGACGAAGCCCTGCTCCAACTGCTGGCGACAGAGTTGCAGCAGCTTCTGCCCATTGAAATTCAGGAAGACCGCGAGCAGTTCCACCAGATTCTCGGCTCCCTGCCGCGCGGGCTGCGGGCCATGGCGGGAACGCACGAATTCAATGTCAGCATGGCACAGGAAGATCTCGCAGCCCACTTCAACAATCAAAATGACGAGCGCGATCTGCGCGAGACGCTCCACGGATTGCAGGAGCTGGAACTCCCTCAAGTCGCCGACCTGTTTGATCAGGCATGGAAGATCATGGAGCCGAATCTGGACACGCTGCGGAAAGATGAAGTGAGCCTGGAAAAGCTGCACGATTGGCTTGATGAGATCGGCGTGCAGGAAAAGATCGATCCGATGAACGACATCATCTGGGACATCAGCGCCGAGGCCGGACCACTGGGGCTGCATCAGGCTTGGGTACTCTACGCCCGGAAATATCCCGAGCGCTGCGTCGTGGCAGAGGCATGAACATGGCCATCACCACCCTGCAGGACCAGCTCGACGAGATCACCGCAAACACCCGTCACCTGGTGCAGGCAGACCGCCTTGCCATCGGCGAGCAGGCTGTCTCCGAGCTTTTCGCCTCTGGCATTGAAGACCGCATCCTTCCCGTTGGCGCAATCGCTCCCGAGTTTGCACTTAAAGACGCGACCGGCCGCAAGGTTCGGTCCGCAGATCTGCTTTCGCTTGGGCCGCTGGTCATCAAGTTTTTTCGCGGCCGCTGGTGCTCTTATTGCGTCACGGAGCTCGAAGCCTGGCGCGACCTCTACGGCACCCTGCGCGAACGCGAAGCGCTCATGGTGGCGATTGGCCCGCAGATCGAGCGGCAAAGCGACTTCATGGCCGGCCAGCACGGGCTGCCTTTTCCTGTGCTCCACGACCCCGGCTGCGCGCTGGCCGAAAAATTCGGCCTGGTCTACACCGTCCCCGAGTACCACCAGCACTACTACCGCTCTATCCTCGTCAACGTCCCCTTCGTCAACGGCGAACCGAGCTGGCGTCTTCCCATCCCCGCCACCTACGTCATCGCCCGCGACCGCCGCATCCTGTTCGCAGAGGCCCACGCCGATTTTCGCGTGCGCCCAGAGCCGGAAGAAGCTCTCGCCGCGGCCCTGGCCCCCAATAGCCGCTGATTTTTTCGCAATCTTCAGTCTTCGCGCGTCCACTTTGCGATCAGGGACTCGGCCTGCGCAAGACTAACTCCACGCAGCAGAAACACCTTGCTCCGCGATAACTCCCCACTTACAATCTCAACTTGATTTCTGGCCACCCCAAAAGTCTCCGCCAGAAACTCAATCAGCGCCGAGTTAGCGCGGCCTTCCACCGGCGGCGCCTGCACTGCGATCTTTAATTGCGCCGAGTCACCCTCACCGTAAATCCCCGTAATCGCCGTCTTCTTTGCGCCCGGCTGCGCGCGCACCGCCAGCGTGATCCCGCTCGCTACAGTCCGCAGCATCATTCAGGTCCCGTATATGGGGCGCGCTTGCCAAACAGCGCCGTACCCACGCGAATCCGCGTCGCGCCTTCCTCGATTGCCAGCGCAAAATCTCCGCTCATCCCCATCGACAACACTTTCAAATCCAGCTTTGAATGTGCCGCAGCCCACTGGTCGCGCAGCGTGCGCAGGCTGCTAAAACATGCCCGCGTCACATCCTCCGCCACGCCCCACGGCGCAATCGTCATCAACCCCTGCGCGTGCAGATGATGCAGATCCGGCAGCCGATCCAGCAACTGTGCCGCCTCGGCCGACTCAGGTTCCAACCCCGCTTTCGTCTCCTCCGGGCTGAGTTTCACTTCGATAAGCACCGGCAGCCGCTTGTTCAGCCTGGCCGCCGCCTCGTTCAACCGCTCCGCCAGGCGGACAGAATCGACGGAATCGACCGCGTCAAACAGCTCCACTGCTTTCGCCGCCTTGTTCGATTGCAGATGACCGATCAGGTGCACGAGGATAGGCTGATCCGCGGCGGCAATGCTACCCTCGGCGCGCCAATCCGCCAACGCATCGGCCTTGGACGCAAATTCCTGCACCCGATTCTCGCCAAACATGCGCAGCCCCAACTCTGCCGCTGCAATCACTGTCTCTGCCGGATAGGTCTTCGAAACCGCCATCAGCTCCACATCGCCGCGCGCGCGCCCGGCCTTGCGGCAAGCGGCCGCGATGGACTCTTCAAGCCGCGCCAGATTCTCTTCAAGAGTCGTCATCGTGTCGCTGCAACTCCCCATGCGCCGTTCGCGTCCAAATTAACCATGTGGACAATAGTACTTCTCATCTTCTCCAACATTTTCATGACGGTTGCGTGGTACGGTCATTTGAAGTTCGGGTCGCAGCCGCTGTGGAAGGTCATCCTCGTCAGCTGGGGCATCGCCTTCTTCGAGTACTGCTTCCAGGTGCCCGCCAACCGCCTCGGCTACGGTCGCTTCACGCCTGTGCAGCTCAAGGTGATTCAGGAGATCATCACCCTGTCTGTCTTCGGCGTATTCACCACGTTTTACTTCGGCTCACAACTGCGCTGGAACCACGCTGCCGCAGCCGGCTGCCTGGTGGCCGCGGCCTTTTTCATCTTTCACAAATTCTGAGTCTTTCACGGTTTGCTGTCTGGCCCCTGCGGCTTTGTTTCACCAATGCGCGCGCGGGCGTTGTCCATGCGCCCGGTAATAGGAAAATGCGGCACGGCACTGCCCAGTCCAAACCGTGGCATGTTGGCATAGATTGTCTCGTACTGGCCCGGTGAAACTGTATATGTCTCATGCCAGATGCCTACCACTCCGTTGTCGCCAATGCGCCGATTAAACTCCGCCCACGCCGGCAAGTGGGCCGCATCGCGAGCATGCGCGTAGGCATGAAGCTGCTCAAAGCTGCGCCAGTATTGCATCACCCCCACGCCGCGCCAATAGACGAAATACTGCGCATGCAGCAAACCCATTTCCGGATGTCTTTTCAATTCGGCAATCATCGGCGGCATGGCCGCGGCCACGCGCGTCCAACTGCGCAGCGCCAGCCATTTATTCACACGAAAACCGATCAGGAAAACGACAAACGGCTCGTCACTGTGCGCGGTGTAGCGGCCAGGAAAGATCGATGCCATCGTGCCTCCTCAATACTCTTGGCCTGCCACTCAAAGCTAAAGCTGGTGATCGGATTCTTGCGCCTTTTTATTGGCGCAAGATCGCCAACCAAGCCAGTGCGAGCGAATAGCGAGCCTCTGCCGCACCGCAGGTGCCGAGCGTCCGCCCCCACGGCCAGTGCTTAGTGCCCGTGTTCTTCGAGAAACTTTTCGGCCTCAAGTGCCGCCATGCAGCCTGATCCGGCCGCTGTAATCGCCTGGCGGTAGCGCCGGTCCTGCACGTCGCCGCAGGCAAATACACCCGGGATCACCTTGCCGTCGAGCGTGGTCAGCACGTTGCCCGTAGTCTTGATGTAACCGTCCTCGTCCAGGTCCATCTGCCCGCCAAACATTTTTGCGTTCGGCTCATGACCGATGCCAAGGAACATGCCGCTCACCGCCAGTTCATCCACCTGGCCGGTCTTCACGTCCTTGAGCCGCAGAGCCTTTACTTCCTTGTCTTCCACGCCCAGCACCTCTTCCACCACCGTGTTGGTGCGCAGTGCGATGTTGGGATGCGCGATCGCGCGATCGAGCATGATCTTCGAGGCGCGGAAGCTCTCACGCCGGTGCAGCAGCGTCACCTTGCTGGCAAAGCGCGTCAGAAACAGTGCCTCTTCCATGGCCGAGTCGCCGCCGCCCACCACTGCAATCTCCTTGCCGCGGAAAAAGAACCCGTCACACGTGGCGCAGCTTGAGACCCCATGGCCTATGAGCGCCTGCTCGCTGGGCAGTCCCAGCCACCGCGCGCTGGCGCCGGAAGCCACAATCAGCGTCCGCGTATGAATCTCGCCGGACGACGTGTGCAGCTTGATGGGGTGCGTGCCCAGTTCAACGCGGCTCAGGTGCGCCAGTTGGAATGTTGCCCCAAAGCGCTCCGCCTGCTTCTTCATGTTTTCAATCAGTTCCGGCCCCTGAATGCCGTCCGGCCAGCCGGGAAAATTCTCCACCAGGGTGGTGATGGAAAGCTGTCCTCCGGGCTCGTGGCCCTCCAGAACCAACGGTTTCAATCCAGCGCGCGCGGTGTAAATGGCCGCAGTGAGCCCGGCGCAGCCGGAGCCGAGAATAACGGTGTCGCGAATTTCTGTCATATGTTTCCCGAGTCGATTTTAGCTGCTTCCCGCGGCTGGTTGACCTGTTCGGGCCGCGCCGCCTTCATTATGATGAGGGACATGGCCAATCTGACTCTAATCTACGGTCTTCGGCTGCTTCCCGAAGGCGAGGTCACCGAAATCCAGGACGCCACCCTCAAGCTGGCGAACGGCCACCAGGCCCACGTCACCATGCACACCATTGAAGGTTCGCGCGAGGAGATCGAAACCCAGCTCAAACGCAGCCTTGACGCCTTCTTCGACTTCTACCCGGAGCTTTGACTGGGTTGCTTTTGGACCGTGCAAACTACTTAGCCGCCTGGCGATTTCGCGAGCCTAATTCATCTTCATTCCCGGCATCGCGGAGTGGTCCATGTTGTCGTGTCCCTCCGCGTCGTCATCCACCGACCAGACCTTTCCGGGCTCCGTCTCGTACGGATACACGTGCACCATCCATCCAAAGATATGAGGATGGAACTCTCCGCCGGCCGCCTCGCAGGCCTCCTTCGTAGTGATGGAGCCGAGCAGCCCAAACTTCGCATCGGGTCCAAAATAAGCAGCCTTCTGCCCCTCCGGCGCTTTGCAGAAATTGATGTGCTGATGCCAGTGCGCGACGCTCAGCGGAATCCGATCGTTGATTTCATCCTCAGTGGCACTCACCTTGTCGGTATACATTGCGCCCACCAGCGTGTATCCGCCGTCCGCATTTTTCTTGTAGAGCAGCGACGTCGGCTTGAGCGGATCGAACTGAACTCTGGCCGCGAGCCCGTATTCCGCCTTCGTAAAGTGATACTGGTGCTGCGGGATGTTAGGCAGAAAAATCTCGTACCCGTCCGCCAGCGCCTTGCGGTAATCCTTGTAGGGCTCCATCGCCTGTTTGGCAGCCGCGACAATTGCGTCCGCTTTTGCCTGGTCGCCGGGTTTCTGCGGACGCAATGGGGTCATGTACATGTGCCCCGACATGTGCGCCATGCCACCCATGCTGGGCGCGGCCGCGTTCTGCGCCGCAGCCTGTTGACCCTCCGCGCGCAATGCAGTTGCCTCATTGGCGATCAAACCAAAAGCCAAGCAGAGTATTGCCGCCAGCCAAAACCTTGAGACAAAACGGAAACGATGCGCATGAGACGGCATTGGTCGCGCCTCCACATGGGGATTTCAGCGGCTTTGGCCCACGGGAGCGGGTCTCGCCGCAAAGTCAGTCTCTCCTGAATACGTTCGGAATGCAACCAGGGTTCCAGCCAACGCCGCATCCGCCAACCCTACTTTGTCGCCGGGTCCATCCGCGCGATATCCACACGATAGCTCACAGTATTTGCCGTTGGAAAACCGGCCGGCACCTTCTGCGTCACCTTCCCCGTTGCCGTCCATTCCGTGCCACGTTGAAACGTGGTGATAAATCCCACGCAGCTCAGCGCCGCCACGTCGTGCCCCATGGTCGTGTGAAACACCCGCCCCTTCCCGTAGCTCAACACCATCAGCATCGGCTCGTCGTGTCCCGAGCCTTTGTTCGCGGGATCGGAGTATGCTGTCGCCAGCACCGTCATGTTCTTTCCCGGCCCGCGCAGAGTGCCATACAACTCGTCCGGGGCATGCATCCACACCGCGGGCAATCCCTTCATGATGGGATGCTCCGGGTCGCGCGTCACCACTTGAAACGGCAGCCGCGCTCCATGTGCACCCGCTGGTCCCGGCGAATCGTCGCGCACCAGCTTTCCGTCTTTGAAATACCACATCGGGCCTGCGGATTCATTGCGCCCGCGCCAGCCGCCAATGCCGATCATCAGGTTGAACTCCGGCCAGTTGGGAAATGCATTGTCCGCCGCGTGCACCACCACCAGGCCGCCACCGCCTCTTACGTAGTCTTCCAGCTCTTTGCGCAGACCTGCGGGCCAGTCCGGCCCGTCATAGTTCAGCACGACGGCCCGGTACCGTTTGAACTCCGGCTTGAAATTGCTGAAGTCTCCATCCGACTGCGGCGCTGTCACCACCGTAACCGCGAACAAGCCGGTTTCTTCAAGCTCCGTTTTCAATACCGGAGTAGTAACCCTCCAGTTGTGATAGCTGCCGCCGCTCTGGCCATCAAGCACCATCACGCTGATTGGCGCTTGGGCCGAGCTGACAGAGCCCGCAAGAACAACACTTCCCATAAGAACAGCCATAGGCCGCCGTTTCATTCCAGGTCCTCATTTTCATTGAAGCGGGTTAATCGGCGCCCTGATCAACGACCCGATCATTCATGCATACGACCCGTTCCTTCATATTAACGGCGTGTTCCGCCATGGTGAGCCACAGCCAGTTGCGATTTCTCCAACTCCTTCACATCCAGCTCGCCATCGTGATTCACATCGAGGCGATCGAATTCGGCGCTCATGAAGGCCATGTACTCGGCGCGTGAGATTTTGCCGTTTCGATCGGTGTCCATGAGCTTCAGCAGCTTGACAGCCTCAGGGGATGCGGCGACGACCTCTGGAGCTGTGGGGGTGATGACGGGTGTTGGAGCCGGAACGGGGGAAGCAGACTGTCCGGAGGGTGTAGATTGCCGGGCGGCAAGGCCGGTTTTGACCGAAACGGCCGTGGCAAACAGGCCCACGAAAATAACAACGGCAAGAATTCTTTTTGCAGTAGAAATCATGAAAGCTCCTTCTTCAGGATTTGTCCCTTGAAGAAATCCTGAGCGCGGAGAAAATATACACCCTTGGGTGGGCTGGGTGAAGTGCTCCCAATGCTCGCAGTTTGAGTGCTTTTGTGGTAAGCGCAACAAACTGAGATGAATGCGCTCACAACCAACCCGCGGTACTGTTCGCACCCGCAATCTCCCATAACCGATTGCCTCGGAATTACATCTAACGAACAACAGGGTCGAGTTGCACGGTAGGAATAGAGGCGCCGTAGCGGCGCGCATGTTTGAGAGGGAGTTTCATGAAGAATGCAGGGTTTGGAGTTCTTATCGCATTGACGGCGCTGCTGGCGGCGCCGGCGTTTGCGCAGGTCGAAGGACCGCAGGGCGGCCAGGGTGAAGTGGTGGTAACGGTTCTGCCGAAGCATGACGGCGAGATTCCGCCCAGCGTGGCCAACCAGGATTTGTCCGTGAAGGTGGACGGCAAGAACGCCAAGGTGACAAAGTGGGCGCCCTTCGTGAGTCCCAACAACCAGGTGGAACTGGTGCTGCTGATCGACGGCTCGGCTCGCAACAGCCTGGGAAGCCAATTCGACTCTATTGGGCAGTTCATCAAGAGCCTGCCGCCAAACGTAAAGACCGCCATTGCCTACATGGAAAATGGGCGGTCGGTTTTTGCCCAGCCGCTGACAGCGGACCACGAGCAGGTGCTTCGCGCGCTCCACTTGCCGGGCGGCGGAACTGGAGTGGACTCAAGCCCTTACTTTTGCCTATCCAACCTTGCCAGGCAGTGGCCTTCCAACAATCCCACGGCGCGCCGCGAAGTGGTGATGGTGACCAACGGCGTCGATAATTACGACCGGCGCTACGACCCCGACGATCCATACATGCAGGCGGCTATCACTGATTCCGTCAAGGCCAGGATGGTGGTGTACGCGATCTACTGGGCTGATCAGGGGGCGGCCAACCGCACCGGGTACGCCAACAATACCGGCCAGAACCTGCTGGGACTGGTGACCGATGCAACGGGCGGAAAGAGTTTCTGGCTGGGGATGGGCAATCCAGTGTCATTTGAGCCGTACTTTGAGGAACTGACCCGACGGCTCAATAACCAGTACGAATTGGGGTTCATCAGCCCGCTGAAAGGCAAGCCGGAAGTGGAGACGATGAAGCTGAAACTGAGCGCTCCCGGCGCGGAAGTGAATGCGCCGCAGCAGGTGCTGGTTACGCCGCGGACGAACTAGTTTCAAGTTGTCAGTGTTCAGTTGTCTCTGCGGCGCTCGGGTTTCTGAGATGTGGGAGTCTCCACCTCAGGCAAGGGCATTCGCTACCAGAGAACTGATTTTCGCGTTCACACTTTCGCAGTTCATCAGAAACGGCGGCTCGGTGACCTTGATGGTCAGTTCCCGAGTCGCCGGATCGTAGTTCCATGTGAAATGGCCGCCGAATGTGGATGCCGATCCGCAGTTGCCCGTGATCGGAACGCCCGACTTCTGAGCCTTCTGCTCAATGCCTGCGAATTGCTCCGGCGTTACGTTTGAGAAAGTCTGAGACGGACAGGCGGACATGAGTTTCTCCTTGCAAATGAAGACAGGAGAATCTTACCTTGCACGCCTCAGTCGGCGGCGCTAGCCTTGGCTTTGGACGGTTTCTCGGCGGGCTTGGCCGGGTTGGACTTTGCTGCGCCGGGCTTGGGAATGGCGTCGAGATCGGTCTTGCCTTCGGCCAATTGGATAAGGAAGTCCTGGCTGGCAAACAAAGGCGCATCTTTATAAATCTTGCTGGCACGTATGTAGGAGCCGTCCGGCTGCTGCATACGGGCTTTGACCGTGTCGGCGAGATAGGCGGGGAGAATCTCGTCGTGAATGCGGGCGAGCGCGGCCTGATCGCGTACCGGGAAGACGACTTCACAGCGCTCGAAAAGGTTGCGAGGCATCCAGTCAGCCGAGCCAAGGTAAATCTCGCTGTTCCCTCCGTTGGCGAAGTGGAAGATGCGGGAGTGCTCAAGAAAGCGGCCGACGATGGAGCGGACCCGGATGTTTTCTGACATGCCCTTCACTCCGGGGCGGAGAATGGACAGCCCGCGGACGATCATGTCGATCTCGACGCCGGCCTGCGAGGCCTGATAGAGAGCATCAATGACCGACGGCTCGAGCAGCGCGTTCATCTTGGCGACGATGTGTGCGGGACGACCGGCCTGGGCGTGTTCCTGTTCGCGGCGGATGAGGCCGAGGAAGCTCTCAGCCATGGTCAGCGGGGCGACCAGCAGAGGCTTGTAGTCGTCGATCTCCGCGTGAGCCGTCAGGTAATTAAATACCATATGCACCCGCTCGGTAATCTGCGGATCGCAGGTGAGCAGGCTCAGATCTGTGTAGAAGCGGGCAGTGACGGGGTTATAGTTGCCGGTGCCCAGGTGGCAATAGCGGCGGGTGACGCCGTCTTCATCGCGGCGGACCAGCATAGCCAGCTTGCAGTGCGTCTTGAGGCCGACCACGCCGTGGAAGACCTGCACGCCGGCGTCCTCCATATCGCGTGCCCAGCGGATATTGGAAGCCTCGTCAAAGCGGGCCATCAGCTCGACTACAACGGTGGCTTCCTTGGTGGCTGCGGCTTCAGTGAGCGCGGCAAACATAGGTGAATCCTGGCTGGTGCGATAGAGCGTCTGCTTCATACTGACCACGGCGGGGTCCTGCGCGCCTTTTTGAATGAAATCGACCACCGGCTCGTAGGAATCGTAGGGGTGGTGAAGCAGGATGTCGTGATGGCGCAGTTCGTCAAAGATGCTGGTCGACTTGCGGCTGAGATGGAGCGGCCTTGGCGTGAAGGGAGGAAATTTCAGGTCGGGCCGCTTGATATCGCCATAGAAAAACATCAGGCGCGAGAGGTTGACCGGGCCATCGGTGGGGAAAACCTGGCTCTCCTCCAGTTCGAAGTTGACGCGCAGGCGTTCGACGATTTCCGGGTCGGCGCCGGCTTCGATTTCCAGCCGGACGGCATCGCCTTTGCGGCGGTTGTGCAGCTCGACGCGGATGGTCTCAAGCAGCGAGCGTGCTTCTTCTTCCTCGAAGTAGAGGTTGGAATTGCGGGTGACACGAAAGGCTGCGTGAGCCAGCACTTCATAGCCGCGGTACATGCCGCTGAGGTTCTGGGCGATCAAGTCCTGCAGGAGCAGGTAATCAAAGGCTCCGTCAGCGCCGGGCAGGCGGACAAAGCGGGGCAGGGCGCGGGGAACGGTGACCACGCCGAGAACCTGTGGCCCGGAGCTCCGGCGCTTGGCGCGGAGCAGCAGCGCGAGACAGAGAGCCTTGTTCAGAACGCGGGGAAAAGGATGGGTGGGATCGATTGAAATCGGCGTAAGCAGCGGATCGACTTCGCGCTGAAAGTAGCCTTGAGCAAAGGCGCGGGCTTCTTCACTGAGCTCCTTCCACTCCATCAGGCGGATGCCCTGCTTGCGCAGCTCGGGAGTGAGGTGATCGTTCCAGCAGCGGTATTGGGCAGCAAGGAAGTCATGGATGTCGCCGGTCAGCACTGCAAGCGACTCGTCCGGGCGCAGGCCGTCGTAGCCGGGTTCGCGGTAGCCGTCTTCAATGCGCTGCATAAGCCCGGCCTGGCGGACCTCAACATATTCGTCAAGGTTGTTGCCGGTAATGGCCAGGAACTTGACGCGTTCCAGCAGCGGATTGGAGGGGTCTTCGGCCTCCTCAAGAACGCGGCGATTGAACTGCATCCAGGAGTGGTCGCGTCCGTTGAAGAGCTTTTGTTTGTTTGAAATTCGGGCCATCTACGTCCGTCCAGTGCCGTGTTGGCAGTCTACAGCGTTTTCCCCTGGCGCGGCATCTCGATTCCGAGGTGGGGAAGAAAATGCCTCATCTAGCAACTCATACAGGATGCAGGGAGTAAACAGTGTTAAGGCAAAGCGAAAAGGCTTGAGGAAGGCACAAAATGCTGAACCGGTTTCAGCTCACCCACTCGTTGGCGGCGGAATCACCGATCACCGCTGTGGAAATTTCGTCAGCAGGTTTCTCAGATTCGCGAACGTGGCCGCCCAGACGCGGACTGGACGCTCGTATCCCTTGAGCTGAACCGTCTTCTCTTCAAAGAACCGCTCCGGCTGGTCGCAGCAATGCCGCAGATACTCTAAAGTCTCCCGGCCGATCACCACGTCAAGCCCAATTTCCCTGGTAGCCGATTCGAATCGGAACGCGGCATTGACCGTATCGCCCAGGGCGGTGTAGTCGGCGCTGTGCGCACTGCCAGCGTTTCCAATTGCGGCCGGCCCCGTGTTGATTCCGGCTCCCACCTGAACAGGGAAAGGCAGTTGAAATTGCTCCTGCAGCGAGTCGGTCACCTGGGTCAATTCCCCAAGCGCATGCAGGATCGACAGAACCTCGGTTCCCTCGCCGTTCTTGGTGTGAACCCATACCGACATCAGCGCGTCGCCAATATATTTCTGCCCCCAACTGCCGTGCCTGCGCATAATTTCGCCGCCGCTGCGAAAGAACGTTCCAATCACCTGGCTCAGCAATTGCGGATCGATGGCCTGTGCGATCTTCGTGTAGCCTCTGACGTCCACCACCAGCACGCTCGTCATCTTCTGGATGAAAAGAACAGATGTGGCCTTGATGACCAGATCCGGCGCGGAATCTGTCCGCCCATCCGCCCTTGGCGGGCAATGAAAGCTGACTTGAAAGTCTCCCAGCGATATCCGGTCGCCGTCGTTTAAAGCCACTGGAATTGTGACGCGGGTTCCATTCAGAAATGTGCCGTTGCGGCTGCCCAGGTCGAACAGGTAATACTCCCCATTCTCCATGCGCTGCACCAGCGCGTGCTGGCGCGATACCAGTTCGCCGGACAGCCTGATTTGGCTGTCGCTGGCGCGGCCCAGCCTCCACGCATTGCCGATTGCGAGAGGGACATCCTGCTCGCCATCGCCCTGCGGGATGGTCAGGTACCCGACGTTGGCGGTCATCTTCCCCCCGATTCCAAGCAACTTGCGGATTCCGAATCATCATAAAGGCGGATGAGCGCTGCGGCAATCGCAATTCAAAACCAATTTAAAAGCCAATTCATGCAATATTTGGCGTCGGGATACGTCTGTGATTCAAGGGAAATGGAACGCGCGGGACTGATTTCGGCCCCGTTGACTCTCAAAGCCAGCGGGTTGAGGATAGGGAGTGAGACCGGTTGCTTGATTCCCCCAATTGAGGAGTTGTGTATGTCCCAACAAGCTGTCACTGCCAACGAGAGCCTGATTCCCGCCAAGCCAATCCCAGCCGGGGCTCGTGACTTCAACGAGCGCGTCCACGGGCTGCTGGACGGGCAGCCGAAGGACGACGCCACCGTTGCCCAGGCTCTGGCTGGCATGGACGAGATGCTCGATCTGATTGCCGCGGGACTCTACAGCATGGCCTCGATGCTGGTGGGCGAGGGTGAAGACAGCGTGCGCCTGGTGGAGACGGCAATCGCCAACACCGAGGTTTCAGCCTGCCATGATCCGCTGGAGGGCAGACGGAACAGCCGGCGGGCACTGTGTGTAGCTGCCCTGAAACTGCTGGCCGAGCGCGATCCGGAGAGCCTGGCAGCGCCCCATGGGCTGGAGCCGGCCACGACGTGTATTGAGGACGACGACCTGGATTCGGTGGGTGTTTCAAAAGAAGAGCTGGAGCGCATGCTGGCCGGGCCGGACCGGGATCGCGTGCGGAATTGGCTGGCGAGCCTGCCGACCGTCCTGCGCACGATTTTTGTGTTGCGGGCGGTAGCCGGGTTTGCAACGGCAGACACCGCGGCGCTGCTGGCCGAATACGGCGGCCCGAACGCGGCGGGATGGAATGCGGACGCGGTGCGGGATTTCTTCCGGCAGGGGCTATGCTCTCTGGCCTCGCAACTGATTCAGTCGGTTAGCCGCTAACCACCTCGGTGGGGCAGACGCTCGCGGGAAGCTCGCAATTGCTTTGTTCCTTTCCGCCTTGTGCCGGAAACGCCGCCTCTCCTCATCCAGAAGCTTGCGGATAGGCCGGTCGGGACTCCGGCTGTGTGCGGTGGGGCACTTCTTTGCCCGTAGATGTCCGATACACTACATTTAGAACCCTGGCGCAACCGCATCGCATCACTTAGAGGCAACCATTTTCCGGCGCCAGCGCTTCGCAATAAGTGGGATACCTGTGATTCTGTTCGAACCTTCAAGAAAAAACACGATCGGTCTGTGGGCGTGCGCCAGTTCTCTAGGGCTCGCTGTTTTTTGCGCGGGCGTAGGAGCCGCCCAGACACCGCAGGCGCCCAATCAGACCACGCCTACGCCGTCCAGTTTTCAGGGCAGCGTGACCACGGGCGAAGTGTCGGCCCAACCCATCGATCTTTCTCTGGACGATGCTATTCAGCGCGGGTTGCGGGCCAATCTGGGTGTCATTTTGAGCGGGACGCAGACGGCGTCGGCGCGCGGACAAAGACTGAGCCAACTGCAATCGCTGCTGCCGTCGGTGGATGGAAGCGGCAAGGAATCGGTGCAGCAGGTTGATCTGCCCGCGGAGGGATTGCGTCTTCCCGCGTTTCCGAAGATTATCGGACCATTCAGCTACACCGATGTGCGGGCTTCGCTGACTTGGTCGCTGGTAGATATACAGTCGCTGCATAATTACCTGGCGGCGCGGCACAATTTCAACGCCGCGCAACTTTCCGCAGACGACGCGCGCGACATGGTAGTGCTCACAGTGGGCAACGCTTATCTGCTGGTGCTGGCGGACGAAACGCAGGTGGCCAGCGTCAAGGCGCAGGTGTCTACGTCGAAAGTGTCCCTGGACCAGGCTTCTGCGAATCACCAGGCGGGCACGGCGCCGCTACTCGACGAGCTGCGCGCCAAGGTGGATTACCAGACGCTGGAGCAGCAGTTGATTGTGGCGCAGAATGCCCTCGAGAAGGACAAACTGGCATTGGCGCGCACCATCGGGCTGCCGCTTGCGCAGGCGTTTAATCTGACAGACAAGGCTCCTTACTCGGCATTTGACCAGTTGGATGTCGATGCGACCATTCGCCAGGCGCACGCCAACCGCAAGGATCTGGCTGCCATGGTGGAGCAGGTGAAAGCGGCCGAGGAGCAGCGCAAGGCTGCCACCGCCGACCGGCTGCCGGTGCTCAAGTTCAATGGTGATTACGGCGATATTGGTACCACGCTGAGCCACTCGCACGGCACCGGGGACGCGACCGGCAACCTGAGCGTACCGCTGTTCAAGGAATACCAATTCCGCGGCGAGGCCCAGGTGGCGCAGGCCCAACTCGATACCCAGCGAGCGCAGTTGAGCGACAAGAACGCTCAGGTGGATGCCGATGTGCGCGATGCGCTGCTGGATATTGCGTCGTCGCAGAAACAGGTTGAGGTTGCAACATCCAGCGTGGAGTTGGCCAACGAGGCGCTCAGCGAGGCCCAGCAGCGGTATGCCAACGGCGTGAGCGACAACCTTGCAGTGAGCCAGGCGCAGCAGAGCGTTGCGCAGGCCGACAGCGAATATGTGACCAGCCTCTACCGGCACAATGTTGCCAAATTGAGCCTGGCGCGGGCCCTGGGAGCAGGGCAGAGCTATAAGAATTATCTGGGAGGAAAGTAAACGTGGCGGACCAACAACCAACACCAACACCAAGCCAGCCGGCGCCGGCAGACACAGAGATCGAGCAGCCGAAGTCCCGCCGCACTGGCATCGTCCTGGTCGTGATCGCGCTGCTGCTGGTGGGCGCGATTGCAATCTGGTGGCACTCGACATTCAGCGAAGATACCGACGACGCCCAGGTGAACGGGCATCTGATCCAGGTGAGTTCGCGTATCGCCGGGCAGGTGCTGAAGGTGGACGTGGAAGAGAACCAGGTGGTCAAGGCAGGCGACACGATTGCCGAGCTGGATCCCAGGGACTATAACGTCGCGGTAGAAAACGCGGAGGCCGCACTGGCCAGCGCGCGCGCTAACGCCGCCGCAGCTAACGTCAACGTGCCCATCACCACCATCAACACGGGCAGCAATCTTCGTTCGGCCGGCGCCGACGTCAGCGGCACCCAGGCCGGCATCGCCCAGGCGCAGAGACAGTTGGAAGCTGCGCATGCGCGTGTGGCGCAGGCACAGGCCAACTACGTCAAGGCACAGGCCGATCTGGAACGCTACAAGCCGCTGGTGGCGAAGGACGTCATCAGCAAACAGCAGTTTGACGCCGCGGTAGCTGCTGCCGACGCGGATAAGGCGGCAGTGGCGGACGCACGCGCTACCGAACAGGCTGCCAGCGATGCCGTGAAGATTGCACGCGAGAAGATGTCTCAGGCCCAGGACCAGTTGAAGTACGCCGAGACCGGTCCGCAGCAGGTGGCGGCGCAGAGTGCGCGCGCCAGGCAGGCCGAGGCGCAGGTGGAGCAGGCGCAGGCGCAGCTTGACCAGGCGGAACTCAACCTTAGCTATACAAAGATCATCGCGCCGGTTGGCGGCATCATCACCCGCAAGAGCGTTGAGCTGAACCAGAACGTGAGCGTGGGCCAGAACCTGCTGACGCTGGTTTCGCTGGACGATATCTGGATCACCGCCAACTTCAAGGAGACGCAGCTCAAGCACATGGCCAAGGACCAGCCGGTGGAAATTGCCGTGGATGCGACGGGCAAAAAATATCACGGCAAGGTGACGCAGATCGGCGGCGCGACGGGTTCGGTGCTTTCGCTCTTCCCGCCCGAAAATGCCACCGGAAACTATGTCAAGGTGGTGCAGCGAGTCCCGGTCCGCATCGACTTCACCGACCTGAAGAACGAAGACCCGAATCAGTTGCTGCGCCCGGGACTGTCGGTTGAGCCTACAGTGAGGGTGAAGCCCTAAAGACAGGGATCAGGGATCAGGGAAGTTTAAAGCCCCCAGCCACGATTGATGCTGCTGGGGGCTTTGTTTTGTGAGCGAGCCGCACCTCAGGCGCCCGTCCCGGAGGGACCGGAGGATGTTAGCCCCGGGCAACGCCAGGGGAAAGCTGCCCAAAGGAAACCTCGCGTCGCAGAGGGACACTGCGAATAAACGGACCCCAGCGAAAAGTCAAGCTCATAAACTTCCATATTTCCCCCAAATATCTCATTCCATTGCAAATAGAGTTTTGTCCGTTTTGCGTATTCTTTCCCCGCCTTGGCGCAAAATGGAATAGAGTCGCAAATGAGCCAAAAAACAACT
>JBEKET010000005.1:0-135668 GCA_050013695.1 Occallatibacter sp. | reverse complement strand
GCTTGATTCGGGAGGCTGAAGCCTCCCGCTCCCTCCGACGTAGAGCGTGCCGGGTTTTTCATCAAGCTGACCCGTGGCTATTTTCATCCTGCCCCTGCGGGACGCGCGCTTTATGGGGGAAGAAAAAGCGAACGAAAACGGAGCCCCTTATCTCGTTTAAGCAGTGTTGCTTAGGGCTGTTTAACGCGAAGGTTCGAAGAAGATGAAACAACCATTTTTTCCCGGCCAGCCTCCTGATTGCGGAATTCAGGCGCTCATGGGAAGGCTGGTTTGTGGAGTTGCTTTTTGGCCCATTTGCGACTCTATTCCATTGTGCGCCAAGGCGGGGAAAGAATACGCAAAACGGGCAAAACTCTATTTGCAATGGAATGAGGTGTTTGGGGGAAATATGGTGGTTCATGCGCTTGACTTTTCGTTGGGGTGCACCCCTTGGCTACACTGCGTTATCCAAGCGAGAGAATCCCAGGCCCGAAAGTCCAGACCTGGGGTATTTGCCGCATGTACCGGAATGAACGGTTTAGCTGTACGACACCTGTCTACAATCGGAACGCGAATGGCTGCAAGAGTCAGGGAGCCCTCATGATGGGCGCGAGTTCCAATGTGGACCAGCGACTGGATCGCCGTCAGCGGCGCATCTGGGAGATTGTGTTGCGCTCTCCTTTTGAGTCGCTGTGGAATCTGCAAGGTGTTCCCGCTCGCGTGGTGGCCCGGCGCACCTGGAAAGCGGTGAATGCGGATCGTCTCTTTGGGCATGCCGCGGAGTTAGGCTTTTACTTCCTGTTCGCGCTGTTTCCCACTCTGTTTTGCGCCAGTTCGATTCTCGGCCTGGCCGCTCAATCGGCGCAGGAAGCATACGCCAGGCTGCTGGATTATCTCGCGCTGGTGATTCCCACCTCCGCTCTTGGCACCGTCCTCAATACTTTTAACGAGACGACGGCTGCCGCCTCCACGGGCAAGGTAACTCTTGGATTGATTGCCGCAATCTGGTCTGCATCCGTCGGCATTTCGGCTATCCAGGACACCCTCAATATTGTTTACAAGATCGAGGACTCGCGCTCTTTTTTCATGGCGCGACTTCAAGCCATTGGATTGACTGTGGTACTAACCATCATTGTCAGCCTGGGCCTGTGCTGTCTTCTGGGCGGAGATTTTATCGCCTCACTGGTCCGGCTCGCGTTCCATGATCGATTCCTAGTCACGGCCGGAGCTGTGGCGGCGAGAGTTATCGGCTGGACCATGGCCGCCGCGCTTCTCGACTTAACCTTTGCCGTCATCTACTACTGGGCTCCCGACTCGAAGAAACGGCACTGGCACTGGCTTACGCCCGGTGGGGCCCTGGGACTGCTCGGATGGCTCGTGGCCTCACTGAGCCTGCGTGTCTACCTTCATTACTTCAATAACTATTCCATTACGTACGGATCTCTTGGTGCAGTGATTATTCTGCTGACCTGGTTTTATATCACGGGGCTGATGCTGCTGGTGGGCGCTGAGATCAATAGTGAAATTGAAGCCGCCGCCGCTGAGATGCGCCTTTCCGTTCAGGCGCCGCTGGTTCTGGGAGCGGAAACCGGAATGATGGGGCTTTAAGCGGTCGCGAGAATCTCAAGTCCCAGAAATGGGCCGTTTGACATGAGCCGCCCCTTGAAACCGGAATTTTGATAATCTGGCGCAATGGAGCTGTTTCAGATTGACGATGAATCTTTGCTTTTTATCTCGCCGGCGATCACTGACTGGGATACGGTGACCTGCAAGGGGGTCGATACGGTGATCGATGTCGATGGCGACATCGACTCTGACGTGCCGACACTTCCCGATCGGAGCCTCTATATCTATTTTCCGATCTTTGACGGGGATTTACCGAACCTGGTGAAGTTGCACGCGCTGGGAGCGCTTGGCGCCACTTTGATTGAGTCGCGGCACTGTGTGCTGGCTCATTGCGGCATGGGTTTCAACCGCTCCGCGCTGGTGGCGGGTGTGATCCTGCACAAACTCGGTATGCCGGGGCCCGAAATTGTGACAAGGATACGAGAACGCCGGCAGGGGGCGCTGTTTAATGACACGTTTGCGGCTTATTTGGAATCGCTGGGATAGGGCGTCAACGGGCGAATTCGCGGGTCAGGATTCTGTGGACGGGCGGACCTTCGATAAGGTCACGAGTTTGGCCTTGGTCCAGTCGACGTACTCGGTGCTGTCGTTTTTGGGCGACTCCCAGAACGCGCGCTCCTCGGCTTCGCGGGAGAACTTAGGGACACGCTTGGATGGCTTGCTCATGCGTGGCTCTCCCCTTCCTGCTTGCGTTTGAATTAGATGCCTTTGAGGATGGCTTCTTTGGAAACGTTCTTGTGAGCGGCAACTGCTGAGAGGATTGAGTTGAGTGTGCCGATCCTCAAAGGATTGTGCGCCGGGACGGAGATGCGGTGCGGGGTGGGAGTCTGGGTTTGCAGAATAATGTGGCTTCCTGCCTGGTGGATTCTCAGATATTCCCAGCGCTTCGACAGGTGGTCTGCCAGCCGCTCTCCGCTAAGGTCGCGCGGGAGTTTCATGCGACGGCAACCACTTCATCCCGGACGAGCCGAAGGCGGATTGAGGCTGGCGGGGCAGAGTCGAAATAGAAGGCTTGAACCGCTTCCCTGACATTGGCTTTGAGCTCTTCCCAGGTGTCTGCCTGGGTGAAGATGCTCTCGCCGAGGGCCTCTGCGGTGTAGCCCCCGTCACCTTCCTGGACAATCTCGAAAACGAGTTCTTTCATGCGGGGTTTAGCCTCCATACGCGCTTGTTTCATCATAGCGCGCGGTTGGGGCCGGGTGAATTGGTTGATCTCTGGCTTGGAAATCCAGACTTGGGCATAGGATCATTTTCGGCTGATCGGATCTGGGCCACTCGCCAGGATTCAATGGGTCGCCGCTTCGCCTGGGACAACCGGGCCGGATGTTGACGCGGCACGATCGTTGTTTGGTCTGCGTTTCAAGTCGATGAGCAGGGCGATAGAAACGAGGAGTTGGACGCATTGCAGGATGGCCCAGCTTTGAAGTTCATGACTCTTGGGGTAGAGCAGGTCAGAGAATCCCCACAAGACGTCGGCGAAGGCGTGAGTGAGCACTGGGACCCAGATGGTTCGTGACCGGATATAGAGCCATGCCATGGGGACGACAACGAGCAGGTTGTCGACCGGCGTCATGATGAGTGGACCGAGGATGGGATGAGCGGCGTATGCGCCAGTGAAGTAATAGATGGGCGAGTGCCAGAAGCCCCAGACGAGTCCGAGGATGAGTAGGCCTTTGACCAGGCCGAACTCGCGAACCAGCTTTCCTTGCGCGTACCCGCGCCATCCGAGTTCTTCTCCGAACGCGAAGGGAATGGCGATGGCGGTGTAGAGGAGGATGTTGTGCAGAATCCTCATGGGGTCATGCGCGACGCGGCCGGCTGAGGTGGTGAGCGGGGCGATGGCGGCATAGCCGAGGCGCAGCGTCAGAGGCAGCGTGACGGCGATGATGGCGACAGGGAACAGGATCGCCCAGAGCCAAAGAAATGGGTTGCCGATGCCCCATCCGATGGAACGTATGCGCTCATGCCGCAGCAGAAAAAACGGGATTGCGATGATTCCGGGAAGAAAGCCGAGGGCGTTCGCTACCCAGTTGTCAGTGATGTGGAGCAGCGGAAAACAGGCGGCGATGGCGGTTGTGGTGATGAAGACGACGAGCAGATACCAGAGAACGGCGGCGCGTTCCGGCCTCGTGGCCTCCCGAGTGACAGAGACCCCGGAGGGCCGGATATTGCTTTGCATTTTTCACCTTGCGAATGGTACGCAGGGAAAGGGGCGGGAGTTCCCGCGAGGGGAATGGCGGCGTATTTGTTGGTTTGGCGTTGCATGAGAAAGGGGTATGCTTCTTGGGAGCGAAATGGAAACCTATGCGCTGACATTTGTGTACCAGCGTCCCGCACTCTTCACGAGGACGGGGAACGCCGAGTTGCTGGTCAAGGTGCTCTTCGATTATCGGGATCAGGGGTACTACCGATTGCACGGATTCGCCATGTTGGCGAAGCATCTGGATGTGTTGCTGAGCCCGTTTCCGAATCGGACAATCGAAAGTTGTGCCGATTGCATCAAGGGCGATTTTGCGGACGAAGCGCTTGGGCGGCGGTTCGGCATGCTGCGCACACGGTTTCCAGGGGCAGTTTGGCAGCCTGGTTTTCGTGAGCGTTTTATTCGAAATGCGGAAGATTTTCGAGAACAGGTTGGCGGCATTGCGGCGGATGTGGAGAAGTTGGGGCTTGTCGATTGGGGTTGGGTGAATTCGGAGTTCAGGGATCGTCTTGATCCGATGCCGGAGTGGTTGCGGTAGCAGGGGGGCATGACTCAGGGGTTGAAACCGTTAGTTCGTCGGAGAGGGTATGGCCCGGGCCTAAAGGCTCCGGCATTGGAGGGGATTATTCAGGGGCCTGAAAGGCCCCTGCTCCTTCCAGTTCCGAAACGCAACAGCAAAAAGAAAGGCAAGCGCAACGGCAAGAACAACCGCAGGTCCTTCGACTCGCTGCGCTCACTCAGGATGACAGTCATTTTTTGAGTGGTGAGATCGTGGCACGGCTGAATCCGTGCCTTTTCAAAGATGGAACGCTAGCGTGCCGTTACCCAAGAACGCTGCGCAAGTTCGCTCCCCAATACGCAAAAGCTGCTTAGTTGTGTTTGCCTTTCCATTCGGCGTAAGGGCCTTGGAAGTCTTCTATGCCATCTGACTTGAAGTTCCATAACCTGGTGGCTACTTCGTCGATTAAGTCGTGGTCGTGAGTTACTAACAGGACTGTGCCTTCGTAGCGCTGCAAGGCTATGTTTAAGGCGTTGATGGCTTCTAAGTCCAGGTGATTAGTCGGCTCGTCGAAGATCAGGAAATTGGGCTTGGTCAGGATTAACTTGCAGAAGGCTAACCGGGCTTGCTCGCCGCCGCTTAATGCTTTGGTTTGCTTGTCACCTTCTTCGCCGCTGAATAACATCTGACCTAAGATGCCGCGTATTTCTTCGACGTGAGCGGCTGGGTTCCAGCGATGGAGCCACTCGGCCACCGTTAAGCCGTGCTCGATGGTCGCGCCGACGTCTTGAGGGAAGTAACCGATTTGCGCTTCATGGCCCCAGAAGACGGTGCCGGAGTCGAGCGTGAATTCCTTGTCAGCGAGGCCGGGGTAGTTGGAGAGCAGGCTTTTGACGAGCGTGGTTTTGCCGGCGCCGTTACGGCCCATGAGACAGATTTTTTCGCCGCGGAGAACGTTGGCGGTGAAGCCGTCGATGACCTTGTGGTCGTCGTAGAGCTTGGTCAGGTGCTTGAACTCCAGCACATGCTTGCCGCTGGGGCGGATCATGTCGAAACGGATGTAGGGGCGCTGAATGTTGGAGCGGGCCAGGTCGTTGGTCTGGAGGCGCTCGACTTCCTTGCGGCGACTGGTAACTTGCGACGAGCGGGTACCGGCGGCGAAGCGGGCGATGAAGTCGTTGAGCTGAGCGATCTTCTTTTCGCGCTGGGAGATTTGCGATTCAAGCG
Organism: Occallatibacter sp.; assembly: GCA_050013695.1. Taxonomy (GTDB): domain Bacteria; phylum Acidobacteriota; class Terriglobia; order Terriglobales; family Acidobacteriaceae; genus Telmatobacter. The sequence continues at coordinate 130,137 of JBEKET010000005.1, read as the reverse complement.
TGGAGCGGATCTGGGTTTTGGCCATGACCATGTCGTCGTAGCCGCCGGTGTAGATGATGATGGTTTCGTAATCGATGTCGGCGGTGTGGGTGGTGACGCTGTTGAGGAAATGGCGGTCGTGGGAGATGCAGATGAGGGTGCCCTGGTAGCTGAGGAGGAAGTCCTGGAGCCAGTGGATGGAGTCAAGATCGAGGTAGTTGGTGGGCTCGTCGAGGAGCAGCGCTTCAGGCTTGCCGAAGAGGGCCTGGGCTAACAGGACGCGGACTTTCTGGCCGCCTTGCAGCTCGGACATGCGGCGCTCGTGGAGGCCTTCAGTGATGTCGAGACCGTCGAGCAGGATGGCGGCGTCGGCTTCAGCGGTGTAGCCGTCTTCGTCGCCGATGACGCCTTCGAGTTCGCCGAGGCGCATGCCGTCTTCGTCGGTCATTTCGGGTTTCTCGTAGATGCGGTCGCGCTCTTCAAGGGCGGCCCAGAGGGGCTTGTTGCCCATGATTACCGTGTCGATGACGCGGTACTGATCGAAGGCGAACTGGTCCTGACGGAGGACGCCGAACTTGCGGGGGCGGACGACGGTGCCTTTTTGAGCGTCGAGTTCACCGGTGAGGACCTTCATGAAGGTCGACTTGCCGGAACCGTTGGGGCCGGTGAGGCCGTAGCGGCGGCCGGAGACGAAGCTGACGGAAACTTCTTCGAAGAGAATCTTGGCGCCGTAGCGCATGGAGACATTGCTGACACTGAGCATGGGTGGTCCGGTTCCTATGTATGGGCCGCAGCGGGGTATCGACGCCAGTGGGCCTGATGAATCGTGGGCTGGTTCTCTGGTGGGGGCTCGCGGATGGCGTTCCCAGGTCTCAGGAGCGAGACATGGGGCACCCGATCGTGCCCGGAGGACTTCTGCTCTTCTAGTTTCTCATAGGTTCGGGTGTCGCGGAGACTTGCAGAGCGGATCGGGGACTCTGGGGCGCGGTAGGTCGGAGGTTGCTCAGGGGATGAGGTACGCTCCTGGAATTCCCTTGTCGAGGGTAGCAAGGAGGGAGTTATGGGTTTTTGCGAGTTGGAGGAGGTGGCCGTCTGTAACCCGCAGCGGTGATTTGACCCAGGACGGAAGCGAGTTCACATCGTTTGAATCGGGCAGGATTTCAAGCTGGAAGAACTTGTGGGTCTTAAGGCTCAGCAGCATGGTTTTTGCGCGGGCAACATCGAGGCCGTAGGTTCTGATGTTGCCGAGAATGCGAACGAAGCCAAGCTCGGTGATGGAGCAAGTGAGAAAACTGTCAGTCTTTCTGGATTGCATCCAGATTCCGACCCTGTTGTGGAAGGTGTGGCGACGGAAGCCGTATGCGATCAGAGCATTCACGTCGAGAAGGTATCTCACGGAAAGTCCACGAGCAGTTCACGAACCATTTCACTGGTGAGGATGGGCGCATCGGGACCAACATCAATCACTGGAAAGCCAGTGATGGGATCTTCGATGATCCTGGCCTTATAGGCTTTTTTCCTTGGAGGGGTCAGCACAATGCGGTCCTTGTCGACGGCGATATCGAGCGGATCGCCGGGCTGGATGCCGAGCCTGCGGCGAAGCGGAGCCGGCAGCACGATTTGACCTTTCGAGGAAACGCGGGTTCGCATGGTAAGACGATCTTACCTCCATGGCAGGATTTTCTCAAGGCGAGAATGCTGACCGGGCTACCGAATTGCTGGGCGCTCAAGTTACGGGCTATGGCGTACCGGCGCGGCTGTTGCCGTTGTATCGGAGGCATCCGGTGGGAGTGGCGGCGGTGTTGGGTGTGCGGCTGGGGAAAGGCGAGCGGTAGCTAAGCTTTGGGCTGTGGGTGTGCGGCGGGACGCACGCGGCGTTTGGGGTGCTTTTTGGCGGCGGGGGCGGGGCGGACCCTGGGTGGGAGGGGTGGCACGTTGGCGAGGGCGGCGAGGAGATTGTTGGCTTCGTGGTAGAAGTCGATCTGCTGCTTGCCTTTGCCCTCGGTGGCGGCGAGAAAGATGCCGGTTCGGCGATCGGGGCTGAGCGCGATGTAGGTGGTGAAGCCGGCGCCGCCGCCGGTTTTCTCCAGGATGACCGAGGGGCTGGTTGGATCGCCGATCTGAATCCAGGCTAGGCCGATGCCGGTTGGGTCGCCTGCGTGGCTGATGCCCTGAACGGATTTGAGCTGGGAGGGATCGAGATAGACGGTGAGCGCGGGAGAGGCGAGTGGGGACGCGTTTGGGATCGGGTTTGGAGTGTGGAGTAGATATTGGAGCAGCTTGGCCATGTCGGCAGGGGTTGAGTAGACGCCGCCGCTGGCGCCGGATTGCTCGGTGCTGGTGCAGGGGCCTTCGTCTTCTGAGCCTTGCATGAGGCGGGCGCATTGATCCGCGGAGGGGAAGAGAGTGGTGTCCCACATGTTTAGCGGCTGAAGCAGGCGGTCGTGAAGAAGCGTGGCGTAGGACTCGCCGGAGGCGGACGCGAGCGCATCGCCGAGAAGATCGAAGCCGATGTTTGAATACGCGGCGGCGGTGCCGGGAGTTGAAAGCAGTTTTTGTTTTGGCAGCCAATCCCAGCGGAATTTCAAGTCAGGGAAGGTGAAATGCGGCGTTTTGCGGGGATAGGAGCTGACTTCGCGGGAAAGGCCGGCGGTGTGGGTGGCCAGGTCGAGGAGGGTGATTGGGGATTCGCTGGCTTTTGTGGGGCGGTTAGGCGCAGCGGGGTCTTTGATTGCCAGCGGCACTTTCAGGCCAGGCGGGGCGTAGTTTTGCAGCGGGTCGGTGAGAGAGAGTTTGCCGTCGGCTACGAGTTTTTGCAGGAGATCGGTGGTGAGGATTTTAGAGACAGAGCAGAGGCGAACGATTGAGGTGGAATCGGGAGGGTGGCCGCTGCCGGGGTAGGTTTCGCCGTAGCCCTTGATCATGACTTCGCGGTTGCGGACGACGACCAGGACCATGCCGGTTACGCCTGACTGCTCGTAGATGAATTGGCCCTGGCTGGCGGCGTCGGCTAACGAGAGGGGTTGCTGGGTGAGGGCTGATGCGGTGAAGACGAGGAAGAGTGCGCAGGAAAGGATGAGGTTGGTGAAGTAGTGGGGCTTCACGCTGAGAAAGGACTTTGCGCGGGACAGGCTGCTGCCTTGAGTGGTGGACGGAGTGAGGATGACTGGGGTCTCCATTCATGGAACGGACAGTGCCAATATAAACCACGCGAACGGCGACGAGGGGCGCGGCCGCGATGGTTGCCTTGCGCTGGGGGCGGGAACGATGTAGATTGGCCGCAATAGCGCAATAGCAGGAGAACCTGGTCTGTGTGTACGTATCGCATTTTCTGCCGGATCGAGTTGATGGAGGCCGGATTGCGCTGGGCTGAGAGAGTGCGGGCCGCGCGAAGGATTGCGGCTGCGCTGGCGCTTGCTGTTTTGGTGATTACAGCGGGCTATGAGCAGAGAGGATTCGCACAGGGAAGTTTTGCGCTGCCGGCGTGGCTGGGGAGCTATCCGGGAGCTACGCCAACTACCAGTTCAAGCGACTCGTCGGTTGAATCGAGCTATACGGTTGACGCGCAGCCGGCGGAGGTTGTGGCCCACTATCGCAAGCTGTTTGAGGCGCAGGGGTTGAACTTTCAACCGAATCCGGACGGGATGGGGATTTCGATTCGCGCGGAGGCTAAGGAATGTAACCTGCTAATCCTGATTCGGAGCAGGCAGGATGGCACTTTCACCAAGGTGGACTGCGAGGCGAAGGCAGATGCAGGTTCGACGCCGGTTTCGGCTGCGCCTGGATACAAGGTGGATGTAATTGCGGGGCATGGGGAGAAGCAGGGAGGGACGGATTGGGCAAACAGGGTGCAGCAGCACCAGGGAGACATGCCGCGACCGAAGTTTAACAGCAATCACAGCGATATGGCCGCTCCTCCGCTGGAGTGGCCGGATTGGCTGGGGCATGTTCGGGGTGCGGCGATTCAACCAAAGAAAAGCACTGATCCGGCGAAGCACGATTTCATGATTGCGCGGTACACGACCAACGTGCCGATGTCGGAGATTTTTGATTTCTACCAGAAGCTGCTGAAGACCCACGATTACCGGCCCAGGGGCGAATTGGCGACGGGGCACACGCAGAGCGGAATTCAGCAGAACGCGATGGGGCGTCTCGATGCATTCAACTATCCGGAAGGATTCCCGGGGGCTTACTCAGAGGTTGAAGTCTCGATGGACCGAACGGTGCTGAATGGGCCGATTACGGTGATGCTCTATTTCAGAACGCACGATTACAAGGCTGGAGGGAACTGAGGCAATGAGACGGCAGCTGATTTTTGTTCTGGCGCTGGCCTGTGCTGCTGGGGAGCTGGCGGCGCAGGGTGTGCCGTTGATGCCGGCGTGGATCGTCCCGTTCCCAGGCGCGACGCCGCAAACGAAGACGACGGACAGCTCGGTTGAAGCAAGTTATCAAGTTGCCGCATTGCCGAAGGACGTGCTGGCGCATTTTCAAAAGCTGTTTGATGAGCAGGGCATTCCGATCGATTTTGTTGGAGCTCCGGAAGGCTATTATCTTCATGCGGACGCGCAGGAGTGCAATCTGAACATTTCCATTGTGCGGGTGGGCGGGAACACAGCGGTGAAGGTGACTTGCGCAGCGAAGTCGGTGACCGTTCAACGGATAGTTCCGGAGCCGGTTCCAGAAAAGACTGAGGAGGCGCCGCCGGCCAATCCGATGAAGAAGTTTGACAAGCCGGTACCGCCGGGCGCCAAGCCTGCGGTTGCCGCGCTTGCATGGCCGGCGTGGCTGGTGAGAGTGGATGGGGCCAGGCTGCCGGTGCAGAAACTTGCGGGACAAATGAAGAGTTCGTTTACCACAGAGGGGCCAAGCAGGGACATCGAGGCTTTTTATACGGACTTGCTGGATACGAATGATTACCGGGTGAGCAAAGGGCTGCCCAGTGGGGCTGATGACGTTGGAACTTTGCTGCTGGGGACTTCAGAGCCGGACGCTAAGAGCGGAAAGAGAACGGTAATTCGGGTCAGGATCAAGCCTGAGGGTGAGAACTTTCACGTGGAGATCACTATGCAGTGACATAGGCAGTGATTGAAAGCAGTGAAGAAGTGAAGTAGTGAAAGAGTGAAGAAGTGAAAAAGTGAAGAAGTGAATGAGTGAATTAGTGAAAAAGTGAAGCAGTGAAGAAGTGCACGAGTGAAGAAGTGAATTAGTGATAGATCCCCCGGTTTTTGGCCGGGGGATTTCTATTTGGCGGCGTATTTGCCGGATTTGGCGTAGAGCCAGTCGGCGCCTTTGGAGAGGTCGTCGGGATCCTTCACCACGTAGTAAAGATTGGTGACGGGGGTGAAGCACTGGCGATAGACGAGGCCGATTCCGGCGCCCTGGCCGGGGGTGACGATGTTCATGCTGAGGTTGAAGTAGCCGGGCGGATTGTCGATACGCAGGACGCCGTTGTGAATCTGGCTGGTGATTTCGTGGAGGCCGCCACCCTTATAGGTCGCTGTGCCGTCGTTGCCGACGCCGAATTCATAGCTGGGCGGGGTGGGGGAGTTCTGGTTATACGTGGTGTCGATGGCGACCTGGAAGCGGCGGTTGAGGGGCGCCATGGTTCCGGCGCGGACGACTCGAAGGGCGATGGAGCAGGAGGCTTTGGAGCCGGGGCCGTAGATGCCGTTGACCCAGTTGTCGGCGCTGTCACCGGTTTCGGCGGCGATGATCTCGGCTGGGGTTGGCGGAGGCTTTACGGAGGCGCAATAGGCGGGCAAGGTGAAGATGGCCGCCGGGGGCGCGGCGAACGAGGCCCGGGTAATGTCGATCATAGCGGTCATGGCAGCGCCCGGAGCGCCGAATTCCGCGCGGAGGACGAGGCCATCTTTCTGGTCGAGCCAGACCTTGACGTTAGCTCCCTGGTCGGCACCGGCGTAGATTTTTGTCGGCATGCCATGAATGGTCTCCATACCGGCGGGCTTGATATCGCCTTTGGCAATGGCGTTGGTGAGCTCTTTGGAGGCTGCGAAGGGGTCGCCCCAATCGCCGGAAAATGTTCCGGCGCTGCAGGAGGGCGGAGTGATGGCCGGGTCCCAGGTGTGGGAGACGTGGGTGGTGAGGTCGTAGTAGGTCAGGGCGTGATGCGCGGGCGAGCCGGCCTCGGCACCGTAAAACATATCGGTCAGCACATGGGAACCGCTGCGATGAATAGTCATGGAGGAGCCGGTGGGCGCGCCGGCGATGGATTCGGTGATGGAGTAGGCGGTGGGCGCGGTTTGGGCGGCGGCTGAGAGGGTGAGAGCGAGGATTGCCAGGGAGAGCGGGAAGCGCGGAGTCGACATCGTAAAAACTCCTTCGATCGAGTTTGGATGGGAGCGGACTACCAGCGGGGTGGTTCGTTGTGAGAGGAAGTGATCATAGCGGTGGCATGGATGCTCGTCAATGCATGTCTGGCGCGGCTTGTGATTTGCTTGATCTTTGATCGATTTATGAGGTGATTATTCGCTGCTTGGCGCTAGCCGAAGAGGGCCATGGCTACGTGGTTGACGATGAAGGCTGCGCCCCAGGCAAGCACCAGCATGTAGAGAAACTGGACGGCGGGCCAGCGCCAACTGTTGGTTTCGCGGCGAACCACGGCCATGGTGGAAGTACACTGCATGGCGAAGGCAAAGAAGATCATCAACGCCAGCGCGCCGCCGAGGGTCATGTCGTGGTGCAGGGCGGTTTGGAGGTGCATGGCCTGGGTGGCGGGGTCGGCGCCGTAGAGAGTGCCCATGGTGGAGACCATGACTTCGCGGGCCAATACGCTGGAGAGCAGGCCGATGCCGATCTTCCAATTGAAACCGAGGGGCGCGATGGCTGGCTCAATGAAGTGGCCGAGGCGTCCGATGACGGAGTCAGCCAGCTCGGGTGCAGTATAAGCGCTGCCGGCTACATGAACGACAGGGAGATGGGCGAGTACCCAGAGAGCCAGCGTGACGCAGAGGATGACGGTGCCGGCCTGGCGGAGAAAGATGCTGGCGCGGTCGACGAGCCGGAAGAAGAGCGAGCGCAGGGTGGGCATGCGGTATTGCGGCAGCTCAAGGATGAAGGGTGTTTCACTGGACTTGAGAATGGAGCTCTTGAGCAGCCAGGCGGTGGTCATGGCGCCGACAAACCCTGCTACGTAGAGAGACAGCATGACGATGGTGCGCAGGCCGAGAAAGCCATGTAGATAGGCCGTGTTGGGGATGAAGGCGGCGATCAGGAGCATGTACACGGGCAGGCGCGCGCTGCAGGTCATGAACGGTGTGACGAGGATGGTGGCGAGGCGGTCGCGGCGGTTCTCAATGGTGCGCGTGGCCATGATGGCGGGAACGGCGCAGGCGTAAGCGGAGAGGAGGGGGATGAAGGCTTTGCCGTTGAGCCCAATGGTGCGCATGACGCGGTCGGCGATCAGGGCGGCGCGGGCCAGGTAGCCGGAGTCTTCAAGTACTCCGATGAAGAGGAAAAGCAGCAGGATTTGCGGGAGAAAGACCAGAACAGACGAGATGCCTTTCCATGCGCCGTCAATCAGCAGCGACTGGAGCCAGCCGGCGGGCAGGAGCGGGCGAATGAACTCGGCGGCGCGGGCGAGGATGTCGCCGAAGCCGTCGGAAAGCGGCTGGCCGATGGAGAAAACCACCTCAAAGACGCCGATGACGACCACGAGAAAAAGCAGCGGTCCCCAGATGCGGTGAAGGAGGATGTTGTCGATCTTGTGGGTGTTTTCAACGGAAAGAGGGGCTTGGTAGCCGGTGCGGCGGCTGACCTGCGCGGCCCAGGAGTGGGTGCTGGCGGCGTTGCCGACGACGGGGAGGGCTAGTGGCTTGGCGGATGTGCGGTCGGTTTGCTGATGAAGGAAGAGCGGAACGGCTTCGAGGCCGGTGCGGTGGGTGGCGCTGATGAGGGCCACGGGCGCGCCGAGCTCGCGGGCCAACTTGAGGGTGTCGATGCGGCCGCCGCGGGAGTCCATGAGGTCGCTCATGTTGAGCAGAACGAGAGTGGGCAAGCCTACCTCAAGGACCGGCGCGGCAAGCATGAGCTGGCGGGTGAGGTGAAGGGCGTCGAGGACGAGAATTACCGCGTCGGGCTTGGGCGTGCCGGGCATTTTGCCGCGCAGGACATCGATGGAGACGCGGGCGTCTTCAGAATAGGGAGTGAGGGAGTAGATGCCGGGGAGATCGATGAGGGTAAGGTCTTCGCGTCCGACGCCGGCCATGAGGCCCATGCGCTGCTCGACGGTGACTCCGGGGTAGTTGGCTACCTTTTGGCGCAGGCCGGTGAGGCGATTGAAAAGAGTGGACTTGCCGGAGTTGGGCGGGCCTATGAGAACAACGGTCTTGAGCGAACTGGAGGCGGGCGGAACCGAGGGCGGCGTGAAGGCCGGTGTATCGCAGCAGGCGCTCATCTTGCGGCCTCAAGAAGCTCGTGGGCCAGGTTGGCAGGCGACTCGGGAGCTGCTTCGTCTTCCACTTCGGCGGGACGGACGCGAATGGCTTCGGCGGTTTCGTGGCGGAGGGCGATTTCCATGCCGTCGACGCCGTAAACGGTGGGGTCGCCGGCGGGGGCGCGGCGAAGGGCGGTGACCAGCGCATCGGGGACGAAGCCCATGTGCATCAGGTGGTTCTGCACAGATTCAGGGAGGTCGAGGGCCACAAGGACTCCAGTTTCACCGACATGCAATTCACTGAGCACGCTCACCTGCCGAACTCCCATGGGCTGCCGCGAGGGCAGCAAGTGCAAACGAAACACCGTAGTAAGACTACGACCGGATTGGTCGTAATTCAGTATACGACCATTTCGGTCTGAGTTGCAAACAACGGATTTCGCGTCATGTTTCAGGGGAAAACGCATAAACGAACCTCCGAAGGGGATGGTTAGCGAACGGTTGCCAGCCCCTTCACGACCCCCTGGCGGACGTTCCTGTTCGCTTCATCGGACGATGAGATTTTTTTATCAGTAGGAACCTGGTCTGAATGTGATCCGTGTCACTCAATAATTACGAAAGATTGATTGCGGAACCGCGTAATTTGCTGGTAGAAGAGGGGCATGAATGCTGATGATTTTCGGCGGTTGGTGGCGGACGGCGAGATGCCGCAGGGATTGGCGGCTCCGGTTGAGGCTTTGTGGTGGGATGCGAAGGGGGATTGGGCGCGGGCGCACGGACTGGTGGACGAACTGGAGACGCCGGAGGGGATGGCGGTGCACGCGTATCTGCACAGGAAAGAGGGCGTGGCTTCGAACGCGGAGTACTGGTACCAGCGGGCGGGGAGGCGGTTTTACCGGGAGACGCTGGAGGAGGAGTGGGCGGCGCTGGTGGAGGGGCTTGGGTAGGTTTTCGCAATTTGCGGGTCGCGTTGTGAGCGGCTGAACTTGCTGGGGCGAAGGCGGACCGTCGCGCATGGCTGTCACAAGAAATATGGCGCAGGGGCTAAACAGGCTGCGGAAAAAGGCCCGAATTCGGGCGAAATCCGGAGAATGCATACCTCAGGGGCTAAAGCCCAGGCTTTATTTTGTGGCGTTTACGGCACGACTGAAGTCGTGCCCTTTCGCACACTGAGGCAGAATTAGAGTTTTTCACCAAGCTGTGAATTCGTGCCCTTTGCACATCTACGTCGAAGCGGTGTTTTTCAACGAACCGTTTTAGAACTTAAAGACCAATCCGCTGGAGAGGCGGCCGAAGTTGTTGGGGAGGCCGGGAACCTGGTAGGGAACCTCCGTATGTGAGTGCTGAAGGATGAAGTAGGAGTACTGGTATCCGGCACTGACGCGCCAGGCAAGGCGGTGAGAGAGGGGCGTGTCGAGGCCGCCTCCGACGAGGGACGCAAAGGAGGCTGTCTGTCCGATGCCGTTGTTGGCAGCCCAGGTCGAGTTGGCGCCGCCTTCTCCTAACAATGCTTCACCGAAGATGCCTTCTCTTCCCAGATGCATGGTGTATTGGCCGCCGCCGAAGATGAAATAGGGGTGCTGCGGAGCGCCGAGGTTTGATCCGCGGTAGGACGCGAAGTCGACTTTGAAGCTGAGACGATGCCAGGGCGGGATGGCCAGGGAGGCATCGAATCCGCTGATTCCCTGGTGGTAATCTGTGACGCCATTGAGGGAGTTGGACAGGAAACTATAGCCGCCATAGAGCTGATAGCGCTGGCGGGCTTCAGATTGGGCAAGCAGGGCGGATGACAGGCAAAGCAGGGCGGCGAGCACGTGAAGTCGAGGGTGCATGCGGGACCTCGGGTTGCGTAGTCTTTTCATAGTATCCGTTTGGTCGTGGAATTGGGAGATTGGATGCCAGCGATCGGCGATTTGGGATTAGGGGATTTCGAAAGCAAAGGCCATTTCATGAACTTTCAGCGCCAATTTGGACATCCCTCAGGGGCTGAAGCCGTGCCCTTTCAAAGCCGGATTATGGGATAGTCTTTAATGCCTGGGGACGGCGATGGTTTGCATTTGTTGTCCGGGGACGACGACTGGCTTGGCGGGTTGATCAGGCTGATTCGCGGCTTTTGCGGGGGCGGGCGAGGGCGCGGGAATGGGGTCGAGAACGGTGCGATCGATGCTGCGTTTGGCCTTGACGATGGTGAGGCCGAGATTGGCTTCGAGAGCGGCGCGGCCAGCATCCACATCGCCTTTGGGCAGGCTGAAGTTGGCGTCGAATTTGCCTTGCAACCCGGTTTCGTTGACCACGGGCGACCCTAGGATCGACTCGAGTGTGTCGGCGAGGCTGTCGATGGTGGACTGCATCATGACTAATTTGCCGGCCTGGGGGTTGTAGAAGCACATGCTTCCTTGTTCTGAGGTAGCCGGGGGCAAGAGGCTGGCGGCTTTTGAGGTGGCCTGGAGCACCCAGACGTCTTCTTCCGTGGTGACGTGGCTCAACTTCATGCCAGTGGCGGTGATGATGGCGAGTTGAATGGCCGGGGCCAGATCTTCGATATCGCCGCCGGGTGCGCTTACGTGAAGCGAGTATTTCGCATCGGCCGGGCCGTGAATGACCAGGCGGCTGGATGCAACACCACCTGCATTTTCCATCAGCATCTGGAGTGGAGCGTTGAGGAAATCGACGGAGTAGGAATCGTCGTTCTTGCCTTGCTGGTGCGCGATGGCGATGCGGCCGGCTGGGTCGCCGGGGCGGATGGATATATCGAAGAGGGGCTTGGGACCTTTGTTTCCCCCGGATGCGGCGTCCGCGGCGGCTTTCGCCTGCTTGAGGGCGTCCTGGCGGATGTCTGCCGTCGGATCGACTGGAAACACGACCGGCTTGCCGGCGGCGAGGGTCAGGAGCTGGTCTTTGTCGATCTGATGGGGGTTCAGAATGGCGGCGATGCGTCCCTGCGTATCGATCACGACGGTACGCGGTCGAACCTGGGCGTCATAGGCGTCGATGATTTTCTTGGTGGTGTCGAGAGCCAGCCAGCCGCTGATGGGCGTCTTGACGAGGAATTTCTTGACCAGGGCGGGGTCTTCGTCGTCGACGGCGATGAATTGAACGTTATTTGGCGCGAGGGACTGGACGAGGGAGTTGAGGTGGGGCAACTCCTCAATGCAACCGGCGCACCAGGTGGCCCAGAACTCGAGGACGACCACTTTGCCGTGCAGGGAGGGCCAGTCGACCTTGGTGCCTTGCGGGGCCTGAAGCAGGTCAGTGAAAACGAGAGCCGGTGCGGGCTGGCCGACCGAGAGCGGAGCAGCGCAGGCTGGGAGAGAGCAGGCTAGAGACAGAACGGCTGCGAGGGTGCGGAGGCTGTTCAGTTTCATGGAGGGACCTCACCTTATTAGACACCGGCCAGGGAAAAAGGGATTTTGGGAGGCGGCAATTCAGGACCGCATCACGGAGAGGGCTGATGAGCGGTTGACGGGACCGGGGCGTTGACACGGTTTCACTGTATGGGATTCCGTGTCCGCACTGTGTCACTCATCACAGCGGCTCTTTTACCCCAGAGAAGAGACTCGAAGCAGCGGAGATATCCCTTAGCCGCGCTGCGAGGAAAACCGAATGAGTGAACAGAAGACTGCTGGCAAAATGGTGATTTTGGATGGAAACGAAGCGGCTGCTTCGGTGGCCTATCGTCTCTCGGAAGTAGTTGCCATTTACCCCATTACCCCCTCGTCTCCGATGGCGGAGTGGGCCGATCAATGGCGGTCGGAGGGGAAGAAGAATATATGGGGCGCGCTGCCTGTGGTGGAAGAGCTGCAGAGCGAGGGCGGAGCGGCCGGCGCATTGCACGGGGCGTTGCAGGCGGGCGCGTTTGCGACCACATTTACGGCGTCGCAAGGCTTGCTGCTGATGATTCCCAACATGTTCAAGATTGCCGGTGAGCTGACCCCGGCGACGATGCACGTGACGGCGAGAACGCTGGCTACGCATGCGCTGTCGATCTTTGGCGATCACTCGGATGTGATGGCAGTCAGGTCGACCGGGTGGGCGATGCTGGCTTCGAACTCAGTGCAGGAAGTCGCCGACATGGCGCTGGTGGCGCAGGTGGCCACGCTGGAGTCGCGCATTCCTTTTGTTCATTTCTTTGACGGGTTCAGGACTTCGCACGAGGTGGGCAAGATTTATCCCATCAGCGACGAGACGATTCGCGCGCTGGTGGATGACAAGTACATTATCGAGGCGAGGCAGCGGGCGCTGAGCCCTGACAGGCCGATTATTCGCGGGACGGCGCAAAATCCGGATGTGTTCTTCCAGGCGCGCGAGGCATGCAATCCATTCCATGCAGCGGTGCCGGGGATTGTGCAGAAGGTGATGGATCGCTTTGCGGCGCAGACGGGCCGCGCATATCACTTGTTTGATTATTACGGCGCACCGGATGCGGAGCGCGTGATTGTGATTATGGGTTCGGGCGCGGAGGCGGCGGAAGAGGCTGTCGATCTGCTGGTGAAGCAGGGACAGAAGATTGGGCTGCTGAAGGTGCGGTTGTACCGGCCGTTTGACGCGAGCGCATTTCTGGCCGCGCTGCCGACGACGGTGAAGTCGATTGCTGTGCTGGATCGGATGAAGGAGCCGGGCGCGCTTGGCGAGCCGCTGTACCAGGATATTGTGACGGTGCTGGCGGAGAGCGAGGAGCTGCCGTTTGCGGTGAAGCCGATGGTGATTGGCGGGCGGTACGGACTTTCATCGAAGGAATTTACGCCGGCGATGGTGAAGGGGATTTACGACGAGCTGGCCAAGAGGGTTCCGAAGAATCACTTCACGATTGGCATTGAAGACGATGTCACGTTTACGAGCCTGACGTACGATCCGGATTTTTCGACGGAAGATCCGAAGACAGTAAGGGCGTTGTTCTACGGGCTGGGCTCGGACGGAACGGTGGGCGCGAACAAGAATTCAATCAAAATTATCGGCAGCGAGACGCCGAATTACGCGCAGGGCTATTTTGTGTATGACTCGAAGAAATCGGGGTCGATGACGACGAGCCATTTGCGGTTCGGACCGAATCCGATCCGGTCGAGTTACCTGATTACGCGGGCAAGTTTTGTGGCGTGCCATAACTTCAGCTTCCTGGAAAAGATGGACATTGTGGAAGCGGCGATGCCGGGCGCGACGTTCCTGCTGAATTCGCCTTACTCGGCGGCCGAGGTTTGGGAGCATCTGCCGAAGACGACGCAGAAAGAACTGCTGCGCAAGAAGATTGAGTTCTACGTGATTGATGGCTACAAGGTGGCGCGGGAAGCGGGGATGGGGACGCGCATCAATACGATCATGCAGACATGCTTCTTTGCGATCAGCGGCGTGTTGCCGCGCGAGGATGCGATTGCGCAGATTAAAAAGGCCATTTACAAGACGTACGGCAAGCGTGGAGACGCGGTGGTGCAGAAGAATTACGCAGCCGTGGATCATGCGCTGGCGCATCTGGAAAAAGTCGAGTTGCCGGCGGCGGCAACGTCTGAATTTGACTTGATTCCTTCGATCTCGGGCAAGGCTCCGGAGTTTGTGCGTAACGTGCTGGGAGAGATTGCGGCGGGGCATGGGGATCTGTTACCGGTGAGCGCGCTGCCTGCGGGCGGGGCGTTTCCGACCGGGACGGCGCAGTGGGAGAAACGCAATATTGCGCAGTTCATTCCGGTGTGGGACAAGGATCTCTGCATTCAATGCGGTAAGTGCGTGATGGTTTGCCCGCATGCGGTGATTCGGTCAAAGGTGTATGGCGCGGAGCTTGCGGATAAGGCTCCGGCGACGTTCCGGTGGGCCAAGCCGAAGTGGAAGGCTATGGAGTCGGAACGCTATACGCTGCAGGTTGCTCCGGAGGATTGCACCGGATGCGGCCTGTGCGTGGAGATTTGTCCGGCGAAGAGCAAGAGCGATGCCAGCCACAAGGCGATCAACATGGCGCCGCAACTGCCGCTGCGCGAGGCGGAGCGGGAAAACTGGGACTTCTTCCTGGGGCTGCCTGAAGTGGATCGGAGCAAGCTTTCGCATTCTCAGGTTAAGGACATTCAACTGTTGCAGCCGCTGTTTGAATTTTCAGGCGCGTGCGCGGGATGCGGCGAGACGGCGTATATCAAGTTGTTGACGCAACTATTCGGCGATCGTTTGTATATCGCGAATGCGACTGGTTGCTCGTCGATCTACGGCGGCAATTTGCCGACTACGCCTTACACAAGCAATGCAGAAGGGCGCGGGCCAACCTGGGCGAACTCACTGTTTGAGGACAATGCGGAGTTTGGATTCGGCATGCGAGTGGCGCTGGATCAGCAGAAGGTTTTTGCGGAGACGCTGTTGACGCGGCTAGCCGCAGAGGTTGGAGTTGAACTGGTTGCGGACATTCTCAGTGCTTCGCAGAAGACGGAGACGGAGATTGGCGAACAGCGGAAACGGATTCTGGCGCTGCGTGAGAAGCTGGCGGGGAATACGTCTTCGGATGCGAAGAACCTGCTGGCGATTGCCGATTCGCTGGTGCGGAAGAGCGTGTGGATTCTGGGCGGTGACGGATGGGCGTACGACATCGGGTTCGGCGGACTGGATCATGTGCTCGGCTCGGGCAAGAACGTGAATGTGCTGGTGCTGGATACAGAGGTCTACTCGAACACGGGTGGACAGATGTCGAAGTCGACACCGCGCGGGGCGGTGGCGAAGTTTGCGGCCAGCGGCAAGAGCAACAGCAAGAAGGATCTGGCGATGGAAGCCGTTAGCTACGGCTCGGTATATGTGGCGCGAGTGGCGCTAGGCGGAAACGATAGCCACGTGGTGAAGGCGTTCCAGGAAGCGGAGGCGCACGATGGGCCGTCGATCATTCTTGCATATGCCAGTTGCATTGCGCATGGATATGACCTGGTGCATGGGCTGGAGCAGCAGAAACTGGCTGTGCAGTCGGGCTACTGGCCGCTGATGCGCTATAACCCGGACCTGCGCGAGAGCGGGAAGAATCCATTCCAGCTTGATTCGAAGGCTCCGGCGATCCGGCTGAAGGAATACACGTATCGCGAGGCGCGTTACACGATGCTGGCGCGCAGCAATCCGGACCTGGCTGCGAAGCTGCTGGTGGAAGCGCAGGACGATGTGGAGCGCCAATGGCGTGTGTACTCTTCGCGGGCCGCAATGCCGGGCCGCAGCGAGACGCCGAATATCGCTCCGGAAGAAAAAGTGGAAGAGAAGGCAGTAGCAGTAGTGGATGGAGGCACGGAATGATCGATCTTTCGACGAAGTACCTGGGACTGAAGTTGAAGAGCCCCATCATGGTTTCGTCAACACCGCTTTCGGAGTCGATTGATAACGTGCGGCGGATGGAGGATGCGGGCGCGGCGGCGATTGTGCTGTGTTCGCTCTTTGAAGAGCAACTGGACCTTGAGTCGAAGGCGCTGGACGAGGACCTTTCGCGAGGGACAGAGTCGTTTCCTGAGTCGCTGGGCTACCTGCCGGATCTTGACGATTATCGTATGACGCACGAGGTTTATCTCGAACATCTAAGGCGATCGAAAGCGGCGGTGAACATTCCGATCCTGGCCAGCCTGAATGGAGCTTCGACGGGCGGTTGGGTTCGCTACGCAAAAGACGTGGAACAGGCCGGCGCGGACGCTATCGAACTGAACACCTATGCACTGGCGACGAATCGTGGTCAGACCTCAGCCGAGCTTGAGGTGCAACTGCTGGAACTGGTGGCTGCGGTGGTGAGCGCTGTGAAAGTTCCGGTGGCGGTGAAGCTTTCGCAGTCCTTCACGAGCATTCCGAACCTGGCTGCTCAATTGGAGGAGGCGGGTGCGCGGGCCGTGGTGCTGTTCAATCGCTTTTACCAGCCTGATTTCGACATTGAGTTGCAGGAAGTAAGGCCGACGCTGCATTTCTCGACGCCTTCGGAACTGTTGCCGCGGCTGCACTGGGCGGCAATTCTCTATGGGCAACTGAAGATCGACCTGGCGATCACGGGCGGCGTGCACTCGGCCGAGGATGTGCTGAAAGGCATTATGGCCGGGGCGGGCGTGACGATGATGGCGTCGGCGCTGCACATTCACGGGATTGAGCATATCGGCAGGGTGCTGGCGGACCTGCAGTACTGGCTGGAGAAGCGCGAATACACTTCGCTGTTGGAGACGCGGGGATGTTTGAGCCGGCGGTCGGTGCCGGATACTTCGCCGTTCGATCGCGGGAACTACATCAAGACGCTGAGCTCTTATAGTCTGCGGCAGACGGTGGCGGCGTTTTAAGGTCAATTCGAAAAAGCAAGATGGGTCTCCCAAGGGGCTAGCGGCGATCGCACTTCGGTGTGGTCGCCGTTGGCTTTTTGGGTGTTTCAGATCGAAGTCCGGGAAGCCTGATTTAGAATCGCACGATCACGGATCAGAAGGCAGGCATCTCTTTGCGCGTACACCTCCGAGTTGGCTTCTCTCCTCACTTTCACGGCGTTGTCACGGGTCAAAGCTCGATGCGCAGAGTGGTTCGCGGTCAGCATGCCTGGAGCCTGAGAAGGGATTCGCCAAAGAGAGAGCCAATGAAAAGGTTTTTTGCTTTCACCCTCCTTGCATGCGCGTCGGCATTTGCGTCGAGCTCTCCTGCACCGGCACATGCAGTACCGGTTGCTACCTCTCAACAGGAGATGAACAAGGCCGTCGCCAGGCGGGTATTTGATGAGATATTCAATCAGGGGAAGTTTCAGGTTGCGGACGAGATTTACGCACCGGACTTTGTGAATCATGGGATTCATAAGAATTTCAGTCTGCAGGAGGACCAGGCGGCTGTTCATTGGGAGAAGCAGGCTCTTCCCGACCTGAAAATGACAGTGGGTCCGATGGTGGCCGAGGGCGACATGGTGAGTGTGGTTTGGACATTGCGCGGAACCGACACTGCCGCAGCGAGCCCGTTGCCCGCGACCGGGGCAAAGGTGGAGGTGCGGGGTATCACGGTGTGGCGCATTGTCGATGGAAGAATTCGCGAGGAATGGACCGAGTTCGACATGTTAAGAGTTGCACGCCAAGTGGTGGACCAATTGAAATGGCAGCTCCTCGGGCTTCTGTGCGGGTTGGCGATTCTTCTCTGGATTGTCAGTTGGATTGTTCGAAGGCTTTGGCGCAGCTTATCGACTGCCAGGGGATAAGATCGCTTTGGTGAGAGGGAGCAGGCATGGTTCATAGGCAAAGGCTTTGCGGATTGGTTGCGTGCACGGTTCTGGTGATGTTCAGCGTTTGCGCGGCGCAGGCGCCGGTGAAGTATGAGGCGACGATTGAATCGCTGGATAAACATCCGCTGCCGGAGTGGTACGCGGGAGCGAAGCTGGGGATCTTCATTCACTGGGGGCTCTATTCGGTGCCGGGATGGGCGCCGCTGAACCATCCGGACCATGATTTTGGCAACGACGATTACATCAAGTACGACCCTTATGCGGAGTGGTATTTGAACACGGTGCGGATACCGGGGTCGCCGACCGAGGCTTACGATCGTGAGCATTATGGGCCGCATCACGACTACTACCAGTTTGCGGAGACGTTTAACAGGGGGAGCAAAAAGTGGAATCCTGATGAATGGGCGACGGTGTTTCGCGAGGCGGGGGCGAGGTACGTTGTGCTGACCAGCAAGCATCACGAGGGGTTCACGCTGTGGCCGAGCAAGACGCCGAATCCCAACCCAACGCTGCCTTTGAATGAGCGGCATGCGGAGCGGGATATTGTGGGTGAGTTGACGGCGGCGGCGACCAAGCAGGGGTTGAAGATGGGGCTTTACTACTCCGGCGGTTACGACTGGACGTTTAATTCTGGGCCGATCGAGGTGAATGCGGATTACGACGCGGTGAAGCCGGAGAGCGTGGCGTATGGGAAGTATGCCAATGCGCAGATTCACGAACTGATTGCGAAGTATCATCCGATGCTGCTGTGGAACGACATTGACTGGCCAAAGACGGGGAAGGCGCTGGAGGTGGAGGCGGATTACTACAACGCGATTCCGGACGGAGTGATCGACGACCGGTTTGGGATTGCGCATTCGGACTTCACCTCACCGGAGTACGAGAAACTGGACAAGATCAGCGAGAAGAAGTGGGAGGAATGCCGCGGGCTGGGACGGAGTTTTGGGTATAACCGCGCGGAGGGCGAGGCGGAGACGATTGCACCGGGCGAGCTGATCGCGCTGCTGGTGGACATTGTGAGCAAGAACGGGAATTTGCTGCTGGATGTGGGGCCGGAGGCGGATGGGACGATTCCGGCGGTGCAGATGGAGCGGCTGAAGGCGCTGGGGGCGTGGCTGAAACAGAATGGGGAAGCGATTTACGATACGACGCCTTGGACACGGGCGACGGGAAAGAGCGCGGAAGGGGACGATTTGCGGTTTACGCGCAAGGGCGAGGATTTGTACGTGACGGTGCTGGGAGAGCCGAAGGCCCAGACGATTACGATACCGGACGTTCCCGCGAAGTTGGGTGTGCCGATTGTGCAACTGGGCGGTACTGATGAGCTTGGGGCGAAGGTTCCGTATAAAGGAATGACGATTGTGATGCGCGGCCCGTTAAAAGGGGAGTACGCGTACTCATTCAAGCTTGTCGGTTATTTGAAACAATGAGTGGGCTTATTGAAACCAAGCTCGAACGGTGCGTTCGATTGCGATGCAGGCATTGGGCAGCGCGGCGGTTACGGCGGAGCTGAGGGTTTCGCCTAGCTCGGTGTTGGTGGCACCGATGGTTAGAAGTTGGGCGTTTTTGGGCTCGGAGTTGTAGAGATTGTGGGTCAGGGCGAGGAGTTCAGCGGCGCTCTGATGATGGGTGGCGAGGCCTTGCTGCGATTCGGATGGCTGGACTTGCTGGATGCGGATGGAGCCGGGGGCTGATTCTACTGAGCAGTCGATGAAGAGGACGGATTCGGCGTGGGCGATGTCTTCGGCGAGGTCGGGGGTCCATTGCTGGCGGGAGATTACGCGGATTTCGGGTTGCGATGCGAAGTGCTGCTCGGCCCAGTCGGCTAGCCAGGGGCCAACGCCGTCATCGCTGCGGAGGGTGTTGCCGCAGGCGAGGATCAGGACGCGAGACTGAGGCGTAGTCATTGTTAGTTAGTCTAGATTGCGCGGGGACCAGAAGGACAGCCGCAGGTCCTTCGACTCCCTACGGTCGCTCAGGATGACAGCTTTTCAATCAAAAGATTGACGATTCACCTGCATGCAACTTATCCGCGGATGAGCTGGTCGACTTGGTCGCCGTCGGCGTTCAGGAGCGTCAGGACCAGCGGCATCTGGCCGAAGGCGTGGGTGGAACAGCTCAGGCACGGGTCGAA
The DNA here is from genome assembly GCA_050013695.1 of Occallatibacter sp. Lineage (GTDB taxonomy): Bacteria > Acidobacteriota > Terriglobia > Terriglobales > Acidobacteriaceae > Telmatobacter. The sequence continues at coordinate 110,469 of JBEKET010000005.1, read as the reverse complement.
GGTGCGGATTACGGCTTCGACGCGGTTGAGTGCGCCGCTGGTGAATTTGCCATCCTTGACATACTCTTTTGCAGCTTGCAGGACGCCGAGGTTCATGGCGTTGTTGTTCTGGCCGGTGGCGATGACCAGGTTGGCCCAGGTGATGAGGCCATTTTCGTCGACTTTGTAGTGGTGGTGGAGGGTGCCGCGCGGAGCCTCGGCCTGGCCGGTGCCTTCAAGGCGATTGACGCCGGCGCTGGCGCGTACATGCTTGTCCAGGATGAGCGGGTCGGTGAGGATCTGCTCGATTTTCTCGATGCCGTAGAGGATGTCGATGAGGCGGGCGTGGTGGTAGTGGAAGGAGCTTTGGACGGGGCCGGCGGAGATTTGCTTGAACTCGACCAGTTCTTTGTCAGCTTGCGGGGTGCCCATGGATTTGGCGATGTTGAGGCGGGCGAGCGGGCCGACGCGATAGCTGCCAGCTGGGTAGCCGAGCGGTTTGTAGTAAGCGAACTTGGTGTAGCTGTAGGGCTCGACTGCTTCGCCGATGATTTCACTGTAGCGGGTTGCGGTGATGCCGTCTTCGATGATGGCGCCGGTGGGATCGATGAGGCGGAGGGTGCCGTCGGTGAATTCAACCGACTCGTCTTCATTGATGAGGCCGAGGTAGTTGGTGGGGAAGTTGGCGAAGACGGCGATTTCTGGTTGGAACGATTCTGCTATTTGCTTGTAGGCGGCCAGGGTGAGGGCGATGTTTGCGTAGGCCTCGGGGAGCATGGCGAGGATCTCGTCGCGCTTGGCCGGGGAGAGCGGCTCAGTGACGCCGCCGGGGACAACCCATCCGGGATGGATGCGCTTGTTGCCGAGGAGCTCAATAATGTGCTGGCCGAAGCGGCGCAGGGCTACGCCGGCGCGGCCAAGTTGCGGCTGGGCGGCGACGACGCCGAAGATGTTGCGCGCGACGGGATCGGACTCCATGCCGAGAAGAAGGTCGGGCGAGGCGAGATAGAAGAAGCTCAGCGCGTGGGACTGGACCATCTGGGCGAGATTGAGCATGCGGCGCAGTTGCGCGGCGGTATGCGGAATGCGGACGGACATGATGGCTTCGCAGGCCTTGGCGGAGGCGATCAGGTGCGAGACCGGGCAGATGCCGCAGATGCGAGCCATGAGCGAGGGCATCTCGTAAAACGGGCGGCCCTGGGAAAAGCGCTCGAATCCGCGAACCTGGGTGACGTGAAAATGCGCGTCTTCAACTTCGCCCTGTCCGTTGAGCTGGATGGTGATCTTGCCGTGGCCTTCGAGGCGTGTGACGGGATCGATGGTGATGGTTTGGGTCATTGGTGAATCTCCAGACGGTTTAGGGGAACTATGAACATGGTGAATTCCCGAAGTTCGCATTCCCTCAGGGGCTAAAGCCCCGGCTGTTTTCTGGCCTGTTTGCGGCACGACTAAAGTCGTGCCCTTTCAAAACTGCGAATTCCTGAAACTGCGAATTCCTGAAACTGCGAATTCCTGAAACTGTGAATTCCTGAAACTACGAATTCCTTAAACTGCGAATTCCTTAAATTGCGAATTCCTGAAACTGCGAATTCTGATGTTTCTTATGCTCCAAAACGGGTGAGGGCTGGGACGTCGAGCGGGACACCGGTTACCAGCGCGGTGAGCGCGGTGTGAAAGGTGTCGGCCGAGGGCGGGCAGCCGGGAAGAAAGACGTCCACTTTGACGAACTCGTGGATGGGGCGGACGGTTTTGAGAAGCTTGGGAACGACGACGCAGGGAATCTGCTGCTGGCAGTCGGCGTTTTCAATGTAGGCGCGGTCGAGGATGGCCTCGGCACCGATGGGGTTGCGCATGGAGGGAACATTGCCGGCAACGGCGCAGTCACCCATGGCGATGAGCAGCTTGGAGTGGGCGCGAACTTTCTTGATTTTCTTTTCGTCGTCGACCGAGGAAACGGCGCCTTCGACGAGGGCGATGTCGACCTGGTCAGGAAACTCCTTGGCGTCGACGATGGGGCTGTAGACGATGTCGATGAACTCGGTCAGGGCGATGAGGCGTTCATCCATATCGAGGATCGACATGTGACAGCCGGAACATCCGTCAAGCCAGACTGTTGCCACTTTGAGTTTGCTCATTGCGCTTCCCTCATGAGGTTCAGGTAGGGGAGAAAATCCGGATACTTGGGGTGGTCGACGCCGACTTTGCTCTTGTCGAACAGGGCGCCGGTGGGACAGACCTGGACGCACTTGCCGCAGCGGGTGCAACTGGATTCGCCCCAGGGATCTTTGAGGTCGGAGATGATCATGGAGTCGATGCCGCGGCCCATCACGTCCCAGACGTGGGCGCCTTCAATTTCGGCGCAGACGCGGACGCAGCGGGTGCAGAGGATGCAGCGGTTATGGTCAAGCGTGAAGCGCTCGTGCGAGGCATCGACGGGCAACTCGGGATTGCGGTAGGGCAGCGAAACATGGGTGACGCCCTGTTGCTGGCCGAGGGTTTGTAACTCGCAGTGACCGTTGGAGACGCAGACCGAACAGATGTGGTTGCGCTCGGCGAAGAGCAATTCCAGGATGGTCTTGCGGTGTTTAGTGAGGCGTTCAGTGACGGTCGAGACTTCCATGCCTTCAAAGACGGTTGTCACGCAGGCCGGAAACAGCTTGGTGTTGCCTTTGATTTCGACCACGCAGAGGCGGCAGGCGCCGACATCGCTTAGGCCCTCGAGGTGACAGAGGGTGGGAATCTCGATGTTGTTCTCGCGAGCCACTTCAAGGATGGTCTGGCCGGCGCGGGCGCTGACTTCGTGGCCATCGATTACGAGTGTTTTGACTTCCGCACCGGTGCTCATGCCAACACCTCCAGGATTCCGCCAGCGGGCAGAGGATTTGCACTGGCTTCCGGGGCTTGAATGTTGCAGACGCCGGCCGGACAGCGCTTGTGGACAATGTGGTCGATGTACTCGTTTTTGAAGTACTTCAGGGTACTCAGCACGGGGTTGGGCGCGGTCTGGCCCAGGCCGCACAGGCTGGTCTCTTTGACAGTGGCGCAGAGATCGACGAGCAGGTCGAGGTCGGCAATGGTTCCGGAACCGTTGCAGATGCGGGTGAGCAGGGTGTGCATCTGGGCGGTGCCGGCGCGGCAGGGAATGCACTTGCCGCAGGACTCGGTCATGCAGAACTCGATAAAGAAGCGGGCGACGTTGACCATGCAGGAGGTGTCGTCCATGACGATCATGCCGCCGGAACCCATCATGGCGCCTACTTTCACCAGCGCGTCATAGCTGACGCCGATGTCGAGAAGCTCAGCCGGGAGGCAGCCGCCGGAGGGTCCGCCGGTTTGAACAGCCTTGAAGGTGTGGCCGTCGGGAACGCCGCCGCCGATGCCTTCTATAATGTCGCGAAGCTTGATGCCCATGGGAACTTCGACCAGGCCGGTGTTAGTGATTTTGCCGGTGAGCGCGAAGACCTTGGTGCCCTTGCTGCGCTCGGAGCCCATGGAAGCGAACCACTTGCCGCCCTTGCGGATGATGGGAGCAATGTTGGCAAAGGTTTCAACGTTGTTGATGAGGGTGGGCTTGCCCCACAGCCCGCTGACTGCCGGGTAGGGCGGACGGGGCTTGGGGGTGCCGCGCTTGCCTTCGATGGAGGCGATGAGAGCGGTTTCTTCGCCACAGACAAAGGCTCCTGCGCCGAGACGAATTTCAACGTCGAAGTTGAAGGGCGTGTTGCAGATGTTGTTGCCGAGGAGGCCGCGGCGGCGAGCATCGCGAAGACAGTTGGTGAGACGGGCAACGGCCAGCGGGTATTCGGCGCGGACGTAGACATAGCCTTTGCTCGCGCCGACGGCGTAGGCCGCGATGGACATGCCTTCAATGACGCGCTGCGGGTCGCTCTCAAGAACGCTGCGATCCATGAATGCGCCGGGATCGCCTTCGTCACCGTTGCAGATAACGTATTTGATATCGCCCTGGGCCTTGGCCACGGTGCCCCACTTGAGGCCGGTGGGATAACCGCCGCCGCCACGTCCACGCAGGCCGCTCTCGGTGATCTGGCGAATGACGCCGTTGGGGGTCATGTCACTGAGGGCGGTGAGCAGGGCCTGGTAGCCGTCACGGGCGATGTAGTCGTCGATTTTTTCCGGATCGATGTGGCCGGAGTTTTCAAGCACAACGTGAACCTGCTGGTCGAAGTGCTCGCGCAAATTGCATTGCAGCTCGGCCACGGGCTCGCCACCGAGACTGGAGGCGATGACTTCCGCGTTGCCGGCCTGGCAATGCTGATAGAGGATTTCCTGCGGATCGACCAGAACCAGCGGGCCGGCGGCGCAGAGACCCATGCAGCCGGTGCGACGCACGAAGGCATTTTTGCCCTGATCAGCGACGGCCTTGGTGAGCGCGTCTTTCAACTGGTCGGAGTGCTGGCTGAGACAGCCGGTGCCCATGCAGACATTGATTTCATGATCGTATTTGGCGTATTCGGCGCGGGTGGTTGCGGCGATTTGTTCGAGCTCTTCGAAGGTCATTCGACTGCCCACCTTTCCAGTTGTTCGAGCATTTGTTCGCCGGACATCTGTCCATGCAACTCGCCGTCAACCAGGACCACGGGGGCGCGGCCGCAGGCTCCGACGCAGCGCGCGGTCATGAGGCTGATGTTGCCGTCCTTTGTGGTCTGGCCCTGGGGAATGCCGAGGCGCTTTTCCGCGGCGGCGACCAGCTTGTCAGTCCCCTTGATGTAGCACGCCGTGCCGGTGCAGATGGTCATGGTGTGCTTGCCGGGGGGCTTGAGGCTGAAGTGGTGATAGAAGGTCACTACGCCGTAGGCCTGGCTGAGAGGGACGCGCAGGGAGCGGGCGACAAAGCGGATGGCGTCGTCGTCAAGGAAACCGAAAGAGGATTGCACGGTGTGGAGCGTTTCAATGAGCGCGTGGCGGGCAAACCCATTTTTGCGCATGGTGCCGTTCACGATCTTCCAACGTTTGTCGTCGCTTGGCAGCGGCGGAGGTGTGAAAGCTGGCACGATTCCCTCCAATGATGCGGCGGAGGCCAAAACCAAGTCTCGCGGCGTCCGCGGTTGTCTAGTTTTGTTGTACGAGAGGACACTTGGCAAGAGCCGTGACAATCATCACGTATCGTGGGACTTATCCCAAATTGTGGCACTGCCTTGCGGTCATCCCGAAATTGGAAATCCGGGGAATGCATATCGTCTGTGCAATTCGAATCAGGTTTGCCGTAGAGATGCTTTTTTTCGCGGAATCTCTTACGCACTCGATTGTATGCCGCCCTGTTGAAAGTTCCTGAGTATGTCTTCGAGTTTTGTGGGGCTAACCGAGGGGTGGGAGATGGTCGGAGATGCCGAAGAGGAAGATGACGCCGATGATGCAGCTATAGGCTGCGCCGGCCCAGGCGATGGCGTGGTAGAAGCGGGGGTGGTGTCCGGTGGCGCTGAAGGCACCGCCCATGGAGGCAGTCATGAGGGCGTTCATGGCGACCAGGCCGGCGGAGAAGGCAACCAGGCCCATGATGCCGCGGGAAGTTCCACCGAGGTTGGCGGTGAGGAAGAAGAGGGCGAGCTGGCTGGGAGTTTCAGCGCCGACGCCGTGGAGCATGCCGATGAGGAAAACGGATTTTCCGGTGTACATCCACTGGAAGCGATCAGGCTTGGGGGACTCAGGTTTCCAAAGGCGGCGGACCTGCCAGGCGATCCAGAGAACGCCGTTGATGGCGATGGCGAGGCGGCTTTCGATGCGGCTGTGGGAATGGCCGTGGGCGTCTTTACGGAGAATGCCGGCGACGACGCCGATGCCGAGAACGATGAGGGTGAGCCCAATGAGGCGTTCGGTCCAGTGGTCGAGGCCCTCAGGCAGGCCGAGGTGAAGTTGCAGGACGAAGATGCCGAGGGCTGCGACGGTGAAGGCGTGGCCGAGGGCGTATGTCATGCCTAAACGCAATCCACTGCGCCAGTTGCGCTGGACGGCGGTGATGTCGGAGATGGCCGCGAGGTGATCGTAATCGAAACCGTGGCGGAGCCCCAGCAGAAGGCAGGAGGCGAGCGCGGCGTTCAGTTTCCAGTCACCGAAGATCGGAGTCACGGGGTCAGTATAGAGCAAGAATGGGATGGTTGGAGTGAGCTAGATCACTGTCGCGGGTTGTTCAAAGGGCAAGCAGGGTCAAGGAATGGGGCGCAACTGGACCTGGTAATCGCTGTAATCGATGGTGATGACGATTTTGCCGATCAGGAAGGCATTGGTCTCGGCGCGGGCGTGGGTGGCCTGAGGATAGCCGGCGACATTGGCATATTGGCGCATCATGTGCGCGGGTCCGGCGAACACGGAAGGGCTTTTGGAAGCCACGCCCTGAATTTGAACAGTGGAGTAATCGTTGACATCGACCCACAGGGTACCCTCGATCAGATTGGGGGCTTTGTGCTTGGGGGAGATGGCAAGGACGTAGCAGGTGTGCCCGTTGAGCGGCTGGGTTCCGGGCTGGAGCTTCATTTCATAGTTGGCGGAAGTGAACCAGAAAGCTTCGCGGTTGGCGGGCTCATTCACGCGCTTCTCGGTGTCGAGGAGGGGCTCGAAGGCCATCTTTTTTACAACGGATGACCCGGTCTGGGAGAGGATGGTGTAGGTCTTTCCGGTGTCGCGCTGGTAATAAGTTTTGACGGTCATTTCCGCCATGGGATTGTTCTTGTCGCTGTCTCGAAGGACGGAGTAGTGTTCGGTTACGGTGAAGCTGGCGACGTGGTCAAAGCGGGATCGGATAGCGGAGTCGATGTGCTGTATGACCGACGCCTGGTCGGGTAGCTGGGCGTTGAGCGCGGCGGCTGCGAAAGCCATGAAGAGGGCGGCCAGAAGAGAAAAGATGAACAGTCGTCCCCGGGATATTCTCATGAGTAGGATTTTCCCACAGGACCTCAAGGCGCGAGAGTGCTTGCCCATTTGGAAAGAGAACCAGCGCACGAAAACAGGGGAAGACTCTCGTCTTCCCCAGATGCACTGTCAGTTGATCTCATGAGTTGAAGGCTACCGTGAGGCGGCCTGCTCTTTGGCGTGGTGGACTGCCTCAAGGAAGGGAGTGGCTGCGGGGGGTGGGGTGACCATGCCACGGAGGACATCATGAATGCGAACGCCGGGGCCGTAAAAGGCTCGCATGGAGTCGTCGTCGCGGCGGACATCTGCGCCGGTAATGGTGAGCCCGGCGAAGACGCCCTTGGCGCGCGAGTAAGTGAGTATCTCGGCGTTGAGCTTCCAATCGGTGTCAGCAGAGGCGTGGCGGCCTACAGGGCCGGCAGCGGCGGAGGCATCGGCGCCGATCTGGAATTTGCTGGAGAGCAGGTGCTGCATGCCGCGATCGCTCTGAATGACCATGACCAGATCAACGCCTTCAACGCCAATCTGAAATCCCCAGTTGATGCCGGTGATGCTGAAGAATGCTGGAGCGCTCCAACCATCAGGAGTGCGGCAAGTCGCCACGCCGCGGCCGCCTTCAGCGCCGAATACGAGACCGCCTTTGATCATGTGGGGCACGACGGCAATGCACTTGGCGTGATCGAGTACTTCTTCCGGGATGCCTCTGTCGGGCGCGGCCATGATCTGGTGAAGGACTTCGCCGGCATGCGCCAGCCGATCGTTTGTGGCACCGAGTGAATCGTCTGCCCAACTCAGAGTTGTCAGACTCAGAAACGCAACTAACATCATGAACTTTTTCATAGTACTCACCTTTCGCAGTTTGCCCGCTTGACGCGGTCCGCGCCGCAGGGTGAATTGGGTTGAAGTTACGAGCCACGCAAGGCGACTGGAATTTTATTTTGCCGGCGCGCTGGCGCGTGGCCAGGACTTTGCTTCACTGCTCCCAATTGGAAGGAAATAGGAATGAATTGGTTGCCCGTTTGAGCAAGGCGGATTGGAGTTATGCGTAAATGCAAGGTGGAGCGATATTTAGAGATACGCTATGCTTGACTGCGGTGTGAGGGTGTCAGTAGATGGGTGCAATTGAACCAAAGGCTGACGGGCACGAAGTATTGCGGCGCGGGGTGGTGGTGCGCGGCGTGGTGCAGGGAGTGGGGTTTCGGCCGTGTGTCTACCGGCTGGCGATGGAGGAGGGGCTGGCAGGATTTATCGGGAACGATACGGATGGAGTGACGATTGAGATAGAGGGACCAGAGGCGCGCGTGGATGCGTTTGTGGCGCGACTGCAAGCGGAGGCGCCGCCGCTGTCGCGGATTGATTCGATCGTTGTGCGGGAACTGGCGGTGATTGGCGAGGCGGGATTTCGGATTGTTGCCAGCGAAGTGCTGGGGCGGGTAAGCACGGGGATTCCTGCGGATGCGGCGACGTGCGCGGATTGTTTGCGGGAGCTGATGGATGATGAGGATCGCAGATACGATTATCCGTTTTTAAATTGCACGAATTGTGGGCCGCGGTTTACGATCACACGGCAGATTCCGTATGACCGGCCGCAGACTTCGATGGCTCGATTCAAAATGTGCGCCGAGTGCCAGGCGGAGTACGACGACCCGTTGAATCGAAGATTTCATGCGCAGCCGAATGCTTGCTGGGAGTGCGGGCCTGTGGTTTGGGTAGTGAACGCGGATGGTGTGGAGATCGCCGTCGATGACCCGGTGGCTTGGTGTGTTGATCGCTTGATGGCCGGCGAGATTATGGCAATCAAGGGGGTGGGTGGATTTCATCTGAGCGTGGATGCGACCAATGAAGACGCGGTGATGCGGCTGAGGGAGCGGAAGCATCGCTACGGAAAGCCGCTGGCCGTGATGGTGAAGGATTTGGAGGCGGCGCGGGCTGTATGCACGCTGACGGCGGAAGAGGAGGCACTGCTGCTGACTTCGGCGCGGCCGATTGTGCTGGCGCGGAAACTCGATGGCAGCGGGATTGCGGAGGGTGTTGCGCCGGGAGTGCCTTGGCTGGGGTTGTTTTTGCCGTATGCGCCGCTGCAGCATCTGCTGTTTGCGGACACGCGTGTAAAGGCGCTGGTGATGACAAGCGCGAATCTGAGCGAGGAGCCGATTGCGATTGACAATGACGAAGCGTTGGCGCGATTGGGTGGGATTGCGGATGCGTTTCTAATGCATGACCGCGAGATATTGCAGCGATGCGATGATTCGGTTGCGGCGGTGGTGGATGGGGTGCCGCAGTTGATTCGGCGGGCAAGAGGGTTTGTGCCGCTAAGTGTAGGGCTGCCATTGGATGCTGCGCCGTTGCTGGCTGTGGGCGGGCATTTGAAGAATGTGTTTGCCCTGGCGAGGGGACGGTTTGTTTACCAGAGCCAGCACCTGGGCGATCTTGAGAATTTGACAGGCCTCGAGTTTTTCAAGGAATCATTGGCGCACCTGATGCATACGTTTGAGATTGAGCCGGAGACGGTGGTGCATGATTTGCATCCGGGTTATTTGTCGACTACGTGGGCGAAGGAGTGGGCGGCTGAGCGCGGGCTCCGGACGATTGCAGTGCAGCATCATCATGCGCATGTGGCGGGGTGCATGGCGGAGCATGGGCTGACGGGACCGGCGATTGGGCTGGCGCTGGATGGGACGGGGTATGGCACGGATGGGAAGATCTGGGGCGGGGAAGTTTTGATTGCGCGGCTTGGATTTGCGAGTTCTGCCGGGTTTGAGCGGTTTGCGCATCTCGAATATGTGCCGATGCCGGGTGGAGACGCAGCGGTGAAAGAGCCTTGGCGGATGGCGCTGGGGGCGTTGCATGCGGCGGGATTTGATGTTGAGTCGGAACAGATTGTGAAGCTGCTTGGCGCTGCGGCGAGTGAAGCGCGGGTGTTGCGGAAGATGGTCGAGCGCGGAATCAATTCGCCGATGACATCGAGCCTGGGGCGGTTGTTCGATGCGGTTGCTGCGGTGGTGCTGAATCGGCGTGTGGTGGACTATGAGGCGCAGGCGGCGATTGAGTTGGAGGGGATTGCGGCGGATGAGCCCGACCGATTTGAACAGGGAGATTATGTTCCGGAGTTGCATGAGGGGGAGGCAGGCTCTGACGGCGCGGCTGTGATTCGGACGGGGAAGATGTGGAAGGCGATACTCGACGACCTGTGGCGCGGAGTGCCGGCGAGACGGATTTCTGCACGGTTTCATGCGGGCGTTGTGGAGGGGTTTATCAATGCGGCCGCAAATGCACGGATCGAAACTGACATTAACGTTGTTGCTCTGAGCGGCGGGTGCATGCATAATCGCAGGCTCGCGCGATTGCTGCGTGTGAGGCTTGAGGAAGAAGGATTTCAGGTGTTTCAACACCGGCGAGTTAGCCCTGGAGATGGCGGGTTGAGTTATGGGCAGGCGGTTGTTGGGGCGGCGATGCTCCGTAATTCGCGGTTAGCCGGAGAGGCGGACTAATTGCTGGGCTTCGAGTTTGGGGCCGAGGATGGAGATGCGTGGGATGCGGCCGCGCACCATTGCTACTTCATCGCAACGGTGAAGGCGGGGGCAGCTTTGGCAATCCTTGAATATCTTGTCGGGTAACTCGGACTTATCTTCGACGGTGCGGAATCCATACTTGAAAAAGAAGTCGGGGATGCGCGTGAAGAGACATACGGATTGGATGCCGTGCTCTTCCGCTTCTTCAATCAGCGCGCCGAGGATGCGACCGCCGGCGCCCTGGCCTTTGGCTTCAGGCTTGACGACGATGGAGCGAACTTCAGAGAGATGCGGGCCGTAGAGATGGAGCGCGCCGCAGCCGAGGAAGACGCCGCCATCGGATTCAGCGACAGTGAAGTCGCGAATGTTCTCGCAGATTTCAGCGAAGGCGCGCTTGAGCAGCGTGCCGTCAGTGGAGAGCGAATTGACCAGGTCGTAGACGTTGGTGGCGTCCTGGAGGTGAGCCTTACGCACCAGCATTGACGGCCTCCGCATGGTTGAATGAGCCCAGAGCGGCGATGCGTTCAGGGATTTCTTCGAGAGCCTTGCGAACGCGTTCCCGCGCAGTGCCGCCGATTACATCGTGGCAGTCGAGGGTGTTGTTAAGGCTGATGGCGGTGTAGAAATCCTCGTCAAATTCAGACGCAAAGACGTGCAGTTCATTCAGCGTGAGGTCGCGAAGTTCGACGCCGTCTTTGATGGCGAAACGAACTGCGTTGCCGATGATTTCGTGCGCGGTGCGGAAGGGAATGCCTTTGTGGACGAGATACGTTGCGGCGGCCATGGCGTTCAAATAGCCATTCTGCGCGGCAAGAGCCATGCGCTGCCGATCGAATTCGAGAGCGGCGGTGAAGCGCGCGACGAGGCTGATCATCTGCGGCACGAACTCCACCGCGAAGGCCGGCTCCTGGGTTTCCTGCATATCTTTATTGTAGGCCAGAGGCAGTCCTTTGAGCTGAATCGTGACGGCCTGGGCAGCGCCGTGAATGCGGCCGACCTTGGCGCGGACGAGTTCAGTGAGGTCAGGATTTTTCTTCTGCGGCATGGCGCTGGAGCCGGTGGAGAAGGCTTCAGGAAGCTTGATGAAGCCGTATTCCGCGCCAGCGAAGATCGTAATCTCCTCAGCGAAACGGCTGAGATGGATGCCGACGGTGGTGAGCGCGTGGAGATATTCAAGAATGAAGTCGCGATCACTGGTGGCGTCGATGGAATTGGCGGTGGGCGCAGTGAAACCGAGTTCCTGCGCGGCGATGGTGCGGTCGAGAGCGAGCGTCGCGCCTGCTACTGCGCCGGAGCCGAGCGGGCAGAAATTCAGATGCGTGCTGCAATCACGAAGGCGTTCCGCGTCGCGAAGAATCATCTCAGCGTAGGCGAGAAGCCAGTGGGCAGTGAGGACTGGTTCGGCGCGCTGGAGATGTGTGTAGCTGGGCATGACGGATTCGCCGGCGGCGCGTGCCTGCTCGACGAGCGCGTTGGCCCATTGGGCGAGAGATTCAATGACAATGTCGATTTGATCGCGCACGTAGAGGCGGAGGTCGGTGGCGATCTGCTCGTTGCGGCTGCGGCCGGTATGGATCTTGAGGCCAAGTGGGCCGATGCGTTCGACGAGGGCGAGTTCGACGAAGTGGTGAATGTCTTCGGCGGTGGGGTGGTTGCGTACGAGGGCTTGGCCGGCCTCAGATGCGTGATCAGCGGCGATGGAGTCGAGTGCCTCACGGAGCTTGGCGCCTTCATCCGCAGTAAGGATGTTCGCGGCGATGAGAGCTGAAGCGTGGGCTTTGCTGGCGGCTACTTCGTGAGGGAGGAGACGCCAATCGAAGACGATGGAGCGCTGCCACTTTTCGAATTCGCTGTCGAGCGGCTCACGAAAGCGGCCGGACCACATCGTTACGGGTTGTTGTTTGTTGGGCATTCCGTTAGTTTGTTTCCTCGTCGATCGGCATTCCCTCAGGGGCTAAAGCCCGGGTTTCTAACTGAGGTTTGGTGGCACGGCTAAAGCCGTGCCCTTTCAAAGCAAATTGCGTATCCCTGGCTGAACCTCACGTTATTCCTTTTCTTTGGAGCTGCTCAGCTTTGGCATTTCGTTGCCCTTGCTGAGGGTGAGGAGGCCGGCTGCTGCGTACGTTAGCAGCTTATCGCGGGTGTCTGTGATGTCGAGATTGCGCATGGTCAGTTGTCCGATGCGGTCACGCGGGGAAAAGGTTGACTCGGTCTTCTCCATGCTGAGGCGCTCGGGATGAAAAGTTAGGTTGGGTGACTCGGTGTTGAGAATCGAGTAGTCATTGCCGCGACGCAGCTCGAGGATAACTTCGCCGGTGATGGGCTTGGCGACCCAGCGCTGCGCGGACTCGCGGAGCATGATGGCCTGGGAGTCAAACCAGCGGCCCTGGTAGAGCAGGCGGCCGAGCTTGCGGCCATTGTCGCGGTACTGCTCGATGGTGTCTTCATTATGAATGCCGGTGATGAGGCGCTCGTAGGCGATGAAGAGAAGCGCCAGCCCCGGCGCCTCGTAGATGCCGCGCGATTTGGCTTCAATGATGCGGTTTTCAATTTGATCGGACATGCCGAGACCGTGACGGCCACCGATGCTGTTGGCTTCAAGAAGAAGTTCGACGGGGTCATTGAATCGACGGCCGTTGAGTGCGACGGGAAAACCCTCTTCAAAGCGGACGGCGATCTGTTCGCGCTTGATCTCGACATCGTCGCGCCAGAAGGCCTTGCCCATGATGGGATCGACAATCTTGATGGAAGTGGAAAGATGCTCCAGGTCTTTGGCTTCGTGGGTTGCGCCGAGGATGTTGGAGTCGGTTGAGTAAGCCTTTTCGGCGGACATCTTGTAGGCGAAGCCGGCCTGCTGCATGAAGGCAGACATCTCGGCGCGGCCGCCTAGCTCGTCGATGAATGCGGCGTCGAGCCAGGGCTTGTAAATTTTGAGATCGGGATTGGCGAGCAGGCCGTAGCGGTAGAAGCGCTCGATGTCGTTGCCTTTGAAAGTTGAGCCGTCGCCCCAGATGTGGACGTCGTCTTCCTGCATGGCGGCGACGAGCATGGTGCCGGTGACTGCGCGGCCGATGGGTGTGGTGTTGAAGTAGGTGACGCCGGCGGTCGAGATGTGGAATGCGCCGGATTGAAGAGCGGCAATGCCTTCGCGAACAAGCGGGCCGCGGCAGTCGATGAGGCGGGCTTTTTCTGCGCCGTATTCGAGGGCCTTGCGGGGAATTTCGTCGTAGTCAGTTTCGTCGGGCTGGCCGAGATTGGCCGTGTAGGCATAGGGGATGGCGCCCTTCTGCTTCATCCAGTGAAGGGCGGCGGAGGTGTCAAGCCCGCCGGAGAAAGCGATGCCGACTTTCTGGCCGACGGGCAGGGATTCGAGAATTACGGACATGCGTGAAAACCTCTTGGAGCTTCTAGCCGCTAGCTTCTAGCTACGAGCCAAACTCCCGACTGTGGAACCAGACTTGCGCTGGTTCGCGATAAAAAAGCTAGAGGCTAGAAGCTAGCAGCGAAAAGCTTGCACGTTTGCCAGGCCGCCGAGTAACAGGAGCAGCAATGCTTTCTGTGCGTGCATGCGGTTTTCGGCCTGGTCGAACACGATTGACTGCGGGCCGTCGAGAACTGCATCGGTGACTTCAGCGTTGCGGCGCGCGGGCAGGCAGTGCATGAAGACCGCGCTGGGCGAGGCTTTGGACATGAGCGCTTCGTTGACCTGGAAGGGACGGAAGATGGGCGCGCGCTTGCTGGATTCGTGTTCCATGCCCATGCTGACGCAGACGTCGGTGTAGATGGCGTCGGCGCCTTCGGCGGCAAGTTGCGGGTCCTGAAGCAGGCGGACTTCGCAGCCATTGGCCTCGGCGATTTCGCGGGCTTTGGTGACGATTTCTATGTCCGGAGAATAGCCGCGCGGCGTGGCGACGGTAACATTTGCACCGAGTTGAGCGCCGGTGAGCATGAGCGAGTGGCAGACGTTGTTGCCGTCGCCGACATAGGTGAAGTTGAGGCCCGCGGCGGTGCCGAAGTGCTCTTCAATGGTCATGAAATCGGCGAGCGCCTGGCAGGGATGCTCGAAGTCAGAGAGCGCGTTGATGACGGGGACGCGTGAGTTGGCGGCCATCTCGGTGATGGTGTCGTGCGCGTAGGTGCGCAACACGATGACATCGACCCAGCGCTCAACGTTGCGCGCTACGTCGGCGATGGACTCGCGCTCACCGAGGGGCGAGTTGGTCTGATCGACGAAGATGGCGTTGCCGCCCATGGTGTTGATGCCGGTCTCAAACGCGAGGCGTGTACGCAGGCTGGCCTTCTCAAACATGAGGACCATTTGCTTGGCGTCGAGGGCGTGGCGATAGTCGCGGGGATTGCGCTTGACATCGTGGCCGAGCTTGAGGATGGCGCGGACTTCAGCGCTGGAGAGATCGGCGATGGAGCACATGTCTTCGCCGGCGAGACGCGCGGCGGCGGCGAGAATGTCGGGATCTTGTTGCACGGGGACGGCCGTCTCGGGACGTTCGAGCACTTTGCTAGCCATTGTTATGACCTCCTGAGATGTGAGCTGCGGTCTGAGCCGCGGAGTGAGTGGAATGTGCGGTGACCGCATGTTCAGTGAAGATTTCGTCAAGCGCGGCGATGGCTGTGTCGACGTGTGCGCGTTCCAGAATGTACGGGGGCAGGAAACGCAGCACCGTATCGCTGGTGCAGTTGATGAGGATGTGACGCTTCAGCATTTCAGCGACAACGAGCTTGGCCAGGTCGGCTGAATCGAGCTCAGCGGCGAGCATGAGGCCCTTTCCGCGCACGTCGATGATGGCTTCGTGGCGCGTGGCGAGGGAGCGAAGCTGATCCTGAAAATAGTCGCCCACGTCAGTGACATGATGGAGCAGATTTTCGCGCTCCATGTAGTCGATGACGGCAATGGCGACGGCACAGGCGAGCGGGCCTCCACCGAACGTGGTGCCGTGCATGCCGGCGTGGATGGCGCGCGAGGCTTCCTCAGTGCAGAGCACCGCGCCGAGGGGAATGCCGCCTGCAATGGGCTTGGCGAGCGTGGTGACGTCGGGCAAAATTCCGTAGTGCTGATAGGCGCACCATTTGCCGGTGCGGCCCATGCCGGCTTGAATTTCGTCGACGATGAGAAGTGCGCCGGTTGAGGTCGCGAGCGCACGGGCTTCGGCGAAGAATTCTTGCGTGAGGGGACGGATGCCGCCTTCACCCTGGATGGCTTCAACGAGAATGGCGCAGACTTCGTTGGAGAATTTGGCGCGGAGATCGGCGAGGTCGTTGAAACGCACGAATTCAACGCCGGGAACGACGGGACCAAACGGCTCGCGGTACTTGGCCTTGTAAGTTGTGGAGACGGAGCCGAAGGTGCGGCCGTGAAAGCTCTGCTCCAGTGCAAGAAACTTGGTGCCGATGTTTGCGCCTTCGCTGCGCCGCAGGCCGGCGTAGGCGCGGGCAAGTTTCAGTGCGCCTTCCCAGGCTTCAGTGCCGGTGTTGGAGAAGAAGACGCGATCAAGGCCGGTGGATTCAGTGAGGCGGAGCGCGAGTTCAGCCTGGCCCTCGTGGTAGTAAAGGTTGGAGGTGTGGATGAGCGCGCGGCTCTGGCGGGCGATGGCTTCTTCAATGACCGGATGGCCATAGCCGAGGGCGTTGACGCCGATGCCGCTGAGCAGATCGAGGTACTTCGTACCGTTCTCGTCAATAATGTCTACGCCTTGACCACCGACAAATAGGATGGGGTTGCGGTCGTAGGTGGAAAGCAGGAGCCGGCTTTCAGCGGCGCGAATTTGATCGAGTTTGGTCAATTCATTTCTCCTTGTGTGCTACGCGATCATTTGATCCGGCAGGTTCGGCGGTAAGAAACGCAGGTCCTTCGACTCCGCTGCGCTTCGCTCAGGATGACAGCATCACACATAAAAACAATCCTCAGAAAACATCATTAGGCGACCATAACTTCGGTGCCGTGGGCTACGCGGGAGCTGCACAGGTCGGGAAGGGAACCGGCAGCTTCGGCGGGCAGAATTCTTACGCGCTTTACGCCGTTCAGAAGTGCTTCGCGGCAGGCGCTGAGTTTTGGCAACATGCCGCCGGAGATGACGGCGCTTTTGGTCATCTCCGCAATTTGATCGATAGACAGCCATCGGAGTACTTCGCCCGTTGCGCCTTTGACGCCGGGCACGTCGGTGAGGAAGACGAGGGCGTCGGCGTGGCAGGCGATGGCGCAGGCGGCGGCCATTTCATCCGCGTTGATGTTGTAGTATTCGCCGTCGAAACCGAGGGCCATGGAGGAAATGACGGGGACGCCGTTGAGATTCCAGATGGCTTCAATCCAACGAGTATCGCAGGAAACAATTTCACCGACGTAGCCGAGGTCGGGCGCGGTGCGTTTTTTGCGGGCGCGGAACATCAGGCCGTCTCCGCCGGAGAGACCAACGGCGGGTTGACCGAGTCCACCGAGCGAGGCGACGAGGCTCTTGTTTACTTTGCCGGCGAGGACCATGAGCGCAACGTCGCGGGTTTCAGCATCGGTGACGCGAAGGCCGGCGACGAATTCACTTTGCTTGCCGAGAGCTTTGAGCGTGCGAGTGAGCTGGACACCGCCGCCATGAACAACTGCGACCTGGTTGCCGTCACGCATCAGTTCGGCAATGGCGCGGGTGCAGCCATCAAGGAGCGACGGAGTTTCAAGGCCTGCGCCACCGAGTTTTACGACGTACTTCATTCCGGACCTTCCGCGGTAATGTTCATAGGAGGCCTTCCGATTCGGGCCAGCCTTGCATGATGTTGAGATTCTGGACGGCTTGCGAAGACGCGCCCTTGAGCAAATTATCAAGACAACTGACGATGACGGCGCGGCGACCGTTTGGGTCGAGCTGAAAGCCGATGTCGGCGTAGTTGGTGCGTACCGAATATTGAATCTGCGGCAGCGTCTTACTATAAAGGCGCACCATGGGACTATCGGCAAAAAAATCGCGATAAATGTTTGAGATGCTCTCCGCGGTCTGCGGGCTGCAAAAACGCACGTAAATCGTGGAAAGAATTCCGCGCGGAATGGGCAGCAGGTGGGGTGTGAAAACGATCTGGCTTTGGTTGATGCCGATTTGCTCGAGCAATTCTCCGGTGTGGCGGTGCGTGAAGACGCTGTAGGCGGAGAGATTGTCGGCCGCGTACATGAAATGCGTCTTGGCGGTTGGCACTTTTCCCGCACCGCTGACACCGCTCTTGGAGTCGGCGACGATGCCGTGGTCGAGATCGAGCAGGCCTGCGGTTACGAGCGGCTTGAGAGCGAGAATGACGGATGTGGCGTAGCAGCCGGGGTTTGCGATGAGATGCGCAGAGGCGATTTCGGGGCGGTGCAACTCAGGGAGACCGTAGACGGCCTGGGCTTGCGTAGTGTTGGCTATTTCGGTGGCGTCGTCTTTGAATCCGTAGACGGCGCGATTGGCGGCATCGGTGAGACGCCATGCGCCGCTGAGATCGATGACACGAAGACCACGCGCCAAAGCTTCTGGAACCCATTCGCGGGATTGCTCGTGGGGCGTGGCGAGGAACAGGACTTCGACGCCGCGGGCTGCGAGGAGTTCCCAGGAAAAAGGCTCCTGCTTGAGGTTCTCAGTGGCGATGCCGCCGAGTTGGGGATGAATCTCTGCGAGCGGAATACCGCCGCGCGCTTCGTCCTGAGCGTCGACACGGCCGGCGAAGACCGGGGGTGCGGCCTGGAGGCGGGGATGATGCAGCAGCAGGCGGGCGAGTTCTGCGCCGGCGTACCCTGTGACTCCCACAACTGCGGTTTGAACGGTGTTGGTCATGACTCGAGGATTTTCCTCAACCGCGCTTCGACTTCACTGGCACGGCGCGGGTCGGAGCAGATGATCAACACGGTATCGTCGCCGGCGATGGTGCCGAGGACTTCGGGCCATCCCTCATGGTCGAGGGCGGCGGCGAAGGGCTGCGCTCCGCCCATGACGGTGCCAACGACTACCTGGTTCATGGCCTGCTGAACGCGCAGGCCAAAGCTCTCGATCATTTCGGCGACAGAGGGCGGCCCATCGTCGACGACGGGAGCGGAGGGACCGTGGCCATTTCCATTTCCGTTGGGAAGGGAATAGCCGCCGGGGCCTTTGGATAAGCGCATTTCGTGGATGTCGCGCGAAAGCGTGGCTTGCGTTACCTCGAAACCGCGGCGGCGCAGCTTGCGACGCAACTCGTCCTGGTTTGAGACCAGGGAGTGGGCTACAAGGTCACGAATCGCGTTGTGTCTTTGAAACTTCATGGCGCCCTGCTGGATCAGCCTTTCGATGCTTCCGGACAAACGAGAAAAACGCGGCTCGCAGTTGCAGCGGCCGCGCTTGTATAAATATACAACAGAATTGTATAAGTATGCAAGAAAATCAGGGAGCAGGAATTAGGGAATAGGGACTAGGGGCTAGGGACTGAGGGATTATGCGACTGAGGGGCCTTTGGCGGGTTGCTTCTTGCGGCGCTTTTCGTCGTACATGGCTCTGTCTGCCGCTGTGAGCAGCTCCTTCAGAGACTGGTGCTGATGCTCTTCCGCGGTAACGTAGCCGAGGCTCAGGCTCAGCGGGAAGATGCGGCCGGCCTCGCGATTGTGGGCTTTGGCGGCTAGCTGAAGACGCTGCGCGGCAATCGACATGGCCACATGGGTGCCCTGGAAGATTACGGCGAATTCATCACCGCCGACGCGCCCGAGCACGTCGGTTTCGCGGAATGTCTCCTTGAGAATCTTTGCGGTTTCGATGAGGAAAGAGGAGCCGACGTCGTGGCCGAGGGAGTCGTTGATCTGCTTCAGATTATCGAGATCGACGAACAGAACGGAGATGGGCAGTTGAGAGCGTTGCGCCAGGCGGAGGGCCTGTTCTGAGAGCAGCGAAAAACCCTTGAGGTTGTAAAGGCCGGTCAATTCGTCGCGAAGGGAAAGGTCGCGAATCTCCATCTCCATGCTGTTGATGCGCCAGACAAGGAACAAGAGCAGGATGAACGACAGGATGGTCGCCATGGAAGAGAGCAGCGCAGTGGCGTAGTGCTCGGGAATGAGGCCTCTTGCCATGATGTGAGCCCTGCCGATTTCACGGAAGATGGGGAGCAGGAGGAGCATGGGAGCGATGATTCTGGCGGTTGTGGCGGCAATTCCCTGACTGAGGAAGATGGATAGGATGCCGTTTTCGGCGCGGCGCAGCAGAGCGACCACGGTGAGCAGGACAAGGCAGATCAGAGTCTGCTGGGAAGAATGAGGCCTGGTGGAAAAGCTGAAAAGGCGCAACGCGTTGAATACTTCCCCGGAAACCAGGACCAGAATAAGAAAAGACAGGCCGATGGCAATAAAGTCGGCTATCCAGATTGCGGTGCGGTTCTTTGCGCGGACGAGAGCAATTGAGATACCAAGCAGGAGCAGGCCGCCAGCGGTTTGAGCCGCGGATCGTCCTGGAAACGGATCGCCTGTACCCAGATCGCAGGGAAGGAGCGTATCGAAACCGAAGGAGGTGTGAAATGCGAATTCGAGCAGGACGGCCGCACCAAACAGGGCGACAAGGACGGCGAGCAATTGGCCGATCTGGTGAATGCGGCTCGAGTGGCGCGGTTCAAGGAGTTCAAGGCTGATCGCGGCCAGGATAAGGAACAGGGCGGTTTCAGCCCTCATGACATTCCAGCCGATGGGAAGGAGCTTGCCCAGGGTTGGAATGAACCATGCGACGAGGATGACGAATGAAAGTACGGCTGCCCCTACGAGGCAGAGGCGTCTCACCGGAGTCAGCTTGTCCAGCAGTGCCTGGTCGGGCTCGGATTGGATGAAGGCCTGAATCAGGGTGGTCATGGTTGGGTTGCGGAGATTGGGAAACGGCAAATTGGGCCAATATACTCCCGCTCAGATTGCAGTGTAAATCTTTCGGAGGCAATGCCGGAATTGGGGGATAGACGGCATGGCCGGATGGGGAAAGGATCATTTTGGTGAGTTTTGGACTGGCTGGCGATGCTCCGGACGGGCGACGCTGGTTGAGTCCCGGC
The DNA here is from genome assembly GCA_050013695.1 of Occallatibacter sp. GTDB lineage: Bacteria > Acidobacteriota > Terriglobia > Terriglobales > Acidobacteriaceae > Telmatobacter. The sequence goes on along the minus strand of JBEKET010000005.1, from coordinate 90,097 downwards.
TGATACACTCTCGAATGGCCACGGTTCAGCATTGACCGCGAGCCCTATTTCAATCCGATGAAAACTATCGCTCCGATTTCAACCATCAATGACCTTTTCATGCGAGTGGCCTCTACGGGCAATCCGCGGGCAGTCTTGTGGCAGGATGAGTTTGGGCACTGGCAGCCAATTTCGTCAGACCAGATCTATCAACGGGTGAGGGGGCTTGCCGAGGCGTTTTTGGCCTGGGGCGCAAAGAAGGGCGACCGCATTGCGCTGATTGGCGAAAACCGCTGGGAGTGGGCTGTCACGGACTTCGCGGTTCTGGCTATCGGCGCCATCGATGTGCCGATTTATCCGACGTTGACCGGCGAGCAGGTGGCTGCGCTGGTGCGGGCTGCCGGCTGCCGGATCGCGGTGGTTTCAACGCGCCAGCAGTATGACAAGCTGAATGCGGTGCGAGAGCAGACGGATCTGGAGCGGATCCTGATCATGGACTCTGCCGCGGCGCCGGAGGGTGCGATCCCTTTCAGCACTGTGCTGGCCGATGCGGATGCGCAGGGCAAGGAGCACGACCCGGTATTCGATGCGCTGGTGCGGGCCGTGGAGCCGAAGGATGTGGCTACGCTGATTTATACCTCGGGAACGACCGGCGAGCCGAAGGGGGTTGCGCTCACGCACGGGAATATTGCCGCGAACCAGACCTATGCCGCGGCAGATTTCAATTTCAGCCCTTCGGATGCATGCATCTCATTTTTGCCCCTCTCGCACATTACGGCGCGCGCGCTGGACTACGTGATGTATTTCTACGGTGCGCAGGTGGCGTATTGCTCCAAGTTCGACAACCTGCCGGTGGCAATGCGCGAGATAAAGCCGACGGTGATAGTGGGCGTGCCCCGGGTTTACGAAAAGATTCGCCAGGCGGTAGAACAGAAATCATCAGCCTCGGCAGTGAAAAAGCGGATGTTGCGCTGGGCGGTGGGCGTTGGCGCCAGGCATCGCGACACGGTTTACGACGGGCGGCGGCCATCGTCGATTTTCTGGAAGCTGGCGAGCAAGCTGGTGTATTCCAAGGTGCGCGAGGCCTTTGGCGGGCGCGTGAAGATCTTTATTTCTGGCGGCGCTCCGCTGGGAATCGACACGGCGAAGTGGTTCGCGTCGGTCGGAATTGCGCTTTGGGAGGGGTATGGGCTGACGGAGACTTCGCCGGTGATCTCTCTGAATACGCCGCGTCACCATCGCATGGGGTCGGCGGGGATGCCGCTGTCCAACGTCGAATTGAAACTGGCGGAAGATGGAGAACTGCTGGTTCGCGGGCCGTCGATCTTTGCGGGCTATTGGGAAAAGCCGGCGGCGAATGCGGAGTGCTTTGACGCGGAGGGATGGTTCAAGACCGGCGACATTGCGCACCTGGATGCGGATGGGTTTCTGTTTATCACGGACCGGAAGAAGGAATTGCTGAAGACCTCAGGCGGCAAGCTGGTGGCGCCGCAGCCTATTGAGAACAAGCTCAAGAACAACGTGCTGGTGGCGCAGGCGGCGTTGGTGGGTGACAAGCACAAGTTTGTTTCGGTGTTGCTGTCGCCGAATTTTGCGGCGCTGGAGGAATGGGCAAAGCAGCATGAAGTTGAGGCGAATTCGCGCGCGGAACTGGTCGCGGACGGTCGCGTGATCGCGCTTTACGGAGAGATTGTGGGCCAGGCGAACGCCGGGTTGGCCAACTTTGAAACGCTGAAGCGGTTCAAGGTGGTGGCCGAGGAGTGGACGCAGGAGTCAGGCGAGCTGACGCCTTCAATGAAGCTGAAACGCCGCGCGATTACTGCTCGTTACGCGGAGGTGATTGCCGCGCTTTACGAGGACGAAGCAACCTCGCGAGGCGAAGCGGGTAGGTAATCCCGCGGCCCAGGTCCTTGGCGACAACTCCGCGCTTGGTCCACATGAGATGAATGCCGCGGAAAAACGGTGCTCCCCATGCGCCGACTGCGAGCAAGCTGCCAAAAAGGATGACGGCGTCGATGCTTTCGCGTCCAGCGCTCGACCAGTAGGCGCCGGGCTCAAGGTTGAGCCACAGGGCGAACTCGTCGAGCGTAAGCGCCGCGCCGACTCCGTAGCTGACCGACATGAGGCGGCTGAAAAAGATCGACAGTTCTGTGTGCTTCTGTCCCAGGTCGAGCAGCCAGCCATAACCGACCAGGAGAAGGATCAGGATGCCCCACACCAGGTGATGGATATGGTGGCCGTGGACCATGACCCATCCGAAGGGTCCCTTTTGGGTAACGATGGAGCCAACCAGCAGGCGCACGCCGAGGAATGTGAAAAGAAATGAGACCGAGGCAATGAACATGCGGCGGCGCGGCCGGTCGGGAATGGTGGTGCGGATGATGAAGCCCAGCCGGGTGAGCTGGAGCAGGACAAGCAGGACGACGATGACCAGGCTGGCGAAGGCCAGCAGCAACAACGCTCCAGTACCGGGCATACCCTATTGAAACATTTCAGGGACGACTTCCCAAGATGAAATTGCACAGGAGAAGTACTTCGACTTGCGTGCGCTTTGTCACGAAAGTGCTTTACAGCGAAGGGTTACACTGGTTAAGGCGTCGAGGCAGGGCAGCCTGGCCTGTTGAGGCGCACACATCGGGTTCGTAAAAAACCGGGCTCGTAAAAATCAGGGACAAGCTCCCGGCCTGGCCCGCACTGACAATGTTTGTGCGGCTCGGCGAAATGAATCAGGAGATTGCGCAATGCGAGTTGCTTTGTTGACCGGCGGCGGCGACTGCCCCGGATTGAATGCGGTGATCTACGCGGCTGTGAAAAAGGGAATCAACCACTATGGGGATGAGTTCATCGGGTTTTTGAACGGCTGGCGCGGCGTGCTCGACAACAATTTCATCCCGCTCACGCTGGAAAACACGGACGGGATTCAGTTGAAGGGCGGCACGATTCTTCATTCGTCGCGAACCAACGTGAAAAAGATTCCCGGCGGGATTGAGAAGGTGCAGGAAGTTCTGAAGATCAACAAGATTGATGCGCTGATTGCGCTGGGCGGCGACGATACGCAGTCGGTGACATTGTTCCTGAGCGAGAACGGCGTTCCCAGCGTGGGAGTTCCGAAGACCATCGACAACGACATTAGCGGAACAGACCAGACGTTTGGCTACGACACGGCAGTGATGATTGCAACCGAGGCCATCGATCGCATTCATACCACGGCCGACTCGCACAATCGCGTGGTGGTGGTGGAAGTGATGGGCCGCGACGCGGGCTGGATTGCTTATGCATCAGGCGTGGCCGGCGGGGCGCATGTGATCCTGGTTCCGGAAAAGGAAATCGACATTGACCATGTGTGCGCGCTGCTGAAATACAACTACGATCACGGCAAGCATTACGGCGTGGTGGTAGTGGCCGAGGGCTGCCATCTGCCGGAAGTAGGCCAGGTGATTGGGTCGGCTCAGGTGGATTCATTTGGCCATGCGCGACTGTCCGGGATTGCCGAGGCGTTGGCCGAGCTGATTGAGAAGAAGACGGGTTTTGAAACGCGCTCAGTGAACCTGGGTCACACGCAGCGTGGCGGCGTTCCGACGGCATTTGACCGCGTCCTGGGACAGCGGTACGGCCTGCATGCGATCGATATGGTGCATGAGAATAAATGGGGCCGGATTGCCGTGCTGAAAGGCACTGACATCACCGATATCACCATCAAGGAAGCGATTGCAGCTAACCGGCGACTCGATCAGCGGTTCTTCGATGTGATTGCGGATTTGGAAGCGAAGGTCTAACCAGGCCTCAGCTTTTTAGCATGCCGAAGGCCATTCCCGTTGCGGGGATGGCCTTTTGCATTTGGGATGAGCAACTCCTGCGCGAGGTGCACCGCAGGGGCTGAAGCCCGGCTCAATTTTTGGCGTTTTCGGCACGACTGAAGTCATGCCCTTTCGCACAAGTTGGTCGGGATGTTCTAGAGTTGGGCTGTGGTTTACCGCCTTTATCTGCCGGAGGACTTTGAGGCGCTTTACGCGATTGAAGAGGTGTGTTTTCTGCCGCCATTTCGGTTTGGGCGCAGATACATGAAGCATCTTGTGAGCAGCCCGGACGCGGCCACCTGGATTGCGGAGGAGGGTGGGCGTATGGCGGGTTTCGCGATTGTGCAATGGGGGCGCGAGGCGGACGAGACGATCGCCTACCTGCAGACGATTGAGGTGATGCCTGAGGTGCGTGGGGGCGGGGTTGGCGCGGAGTTGTTGATGCGCAGCGAGGAGTCGGCGCGAGCTGTGGGGGCTGATCGCATCTGGTTGCATGTGGATGAGGAGAATGGGAGCGCGATACGCATGTACCAGAGGCACGGGTATGTCGTTGAAGGTCGCCATGAGAATTATTACCCGCGGGGGCGGGCGGCGCTGATTGCGGAGAAGAAGCTGGCTTAGTTTGTATGTGAGCTGGCTCACTGGCAAATGTGTTGAGCGCGCCTACGATGGACTGAGCCATCATGTCTATCAGCAACCCGAATCTCCCAAAATCCATTCTGGCTTTCAGGGCCTACAACGCGCAGATGTTTTTGCACGACGTATTGGCCGGGCTAACGGTGGGCCTGGTCGCTCTGCCGCTGGCAATGGCGTTTGGAATCGCGTCCGGAGTGACTCCGCAGGCCGGTCTTTATACCGCGGTTGTGGCGGGATTCCTGATTTCGGTGCTGGGTGGGTCACGCACGCAGATTGGCGGGCCGACCGGGGCGTTTGTGGTGATTGTGGCGGGAATTGTGGCGCGGTTCGGCATGAGCGGGCTGGCAATGGTTACGCTGATGGCGGGAATCCTGCTACTGGGGATGGGACTGACCGGTCTGGGCGCGACGGTGCGCTTCATCCCGCGGATGGTGGTGATCGGGTTCACCAACGGGATCGCAATTCTGATTGCCTCAACACAGATCAAGGACTTTTTGGGGTTGCGCACCGGCGCTGTGCCGAGCGAGTTTTTGCCCAGGATGAAGCTGCTGGTGGAGCATGCGGCGAGTTTGAATTGGGCGGCGCTGGGGCTGGGATTGGGGACGCTGGCAATCATTCTGATTCTGCCGCGGTTCACCAGGAAAGTTCCGGCATCGATTGTGGCGCTGCTGGTGTGTACCGGCGTGAGCGTGGTGTTTCACCTGCCGGTGGAGACGATTAGGAGCAAATTTGGCGGGATTCCGAGCGGCTTTCCGCCGTTTGCGATTCCGGATTTCCATTCTGAACATATCCTGCCGCTGATTCCTTCGGCCTTTACGGTGGCCCTGCTGGCGGCGCTGGAGAGCATGTTGTCGGCCGTGGTTGCGGATGGAATGACGGGCGACCGGCACAACTCCAATGTGGAACTAGTGGCGCAGGGGATCGCGAATATCATCTCACCATTGTTTGGCGGGATTCCGGCGACGGGGGCGATTGCGCGGACGGCTACGAATATTCGCGCGGGTGCACGGTCGCCGTTGGCGGGCATGGTGGCATCGATCACGCTGCTGCTGATCCTGCTGGTGGCTGCGCCGCTGGCGAGTTACATTCCGCTGTGCACGCTGGCGGCGGTGCTGTTTGTTGTTGCCTACAACATGGGCGAGTGGAAGGAGATTGGCGGGATTCTGCAACTGGATCTGACCGCGATCTCGGTCTGGCTGGTGACGTTTGGGCTTACCGTTTTTGCCGATCTGACGGTTGCGGTTGGGGTAGGGATTTCGCTGGCGGCGCTGCTTTATATTCGGCGGGTCGCGGACACTACAACCGTGTCGCCGGTGACGGACGAGTACATTCGCGATGGGCTGCCGCATGTGCTGCAAGGGCGGATTGTGCCGCCGTATGTTTCACTGCTGCGGATTCATGGGCCGTTTCTGTTTGGCACCACGGAGAAGCTGGTCGAGGCGACTGTGAATATCGAGGCGTTTGAGCCCGTGGTGATTTTGCGGCTGCGGAATATGACGGCGATCGATGCTACAGGGATTCACGCGATTGAGGTTTTTGCGAAACAGTTGCGGCGGTCAGGGCGAACGCTGCTGCTGTGCGGCGCGATGGAGCAGCCGTCGAAGCTGCTGAGCGGGGCAAGGTTTCTGGATACGGTAGGGCGCGAGAACATCATGCCCAATATTCAGGCGGCGCTGGATCGGGCGAAGGAAGTGAGGGAGGAGCAGCCGTTAGCTTCTAGCTTCTAGCTTTCAGCTTTGGCTTCCTGCACCCGTGCGAAGTGGCGCTCGAAAAGTTCACGCGACAGGCGCTCGCCTTCTTCAGTCAGCATGACAGACTTGGCCTTGCTTTTCGGATCGGAGATATACCCTTTGGCGTGGAGCCGATCCATTGCGTCCCAGTCGTGACCCTTCCAGGCGCGGCCATCGCCGGCAGGCGTCAGCCACAGCAGCGCAAGCACCATTTCATCCACTTTGTTTTCGTCGTAATCCATCTCAAATTCTCCTGATCTTGATTGCGGGAAGTCAGTAACGCCAACTGGTCAGGTCGGCGCCGGGCGGGGCGGTTTTCTTGATCTGCTCGAGGATTTTGGGCAGGTATTGGGTGTTGTAGTGAAGGCGCGAGTAGGCGTTGGGGAGCGAGGGGTCGCCGTTCCAGCAGTGCTCGGCGCGGGGGCCATAGGTGACTTCGCCGCCATAGGGAGGGTTCTTCGTCGAGTCGAGAAAATCCTGCATGCGGTAGACGGCGTCGTTGAGCATGTAGGTGTCGTCAGAGCCGACGTAGATGTGGATTTTTCCGGCTAGTTCGGGGCCGATCTCCTGCCAGTCGCGTTCAAGTTTGGCTTCGATGTCGAAGTGGTCGCGCCAGTATTCGGCTACTTTGTGGTCGATGTCGCCGGTTTCCTTATTGAAGATTTGAGCGGGGTAGCCATCCGGGCCGACCGGGCCGTAGACCGCCTGCCAGATGTCGTACTGCTCGCCGCTGCGGCCGTGGTCGCCGAGAGCCAGTTCATACTGATTGACCTCTTTGGTGCTGATGAGCGTGCGGCCGAGGTAGTCGCGCATGGAGGGTTGAAGAACGCGTTTGTGCGCGCCTTCAAGGTAGAAGGCGTTTTTGTCGTTGTAGAGATCGATGTTGGTGAACTCGTGAAAATCGATGGGATCGGGGCAGGCGGCGAAGGCTCCATTGTAGTGGTCGGGATAAAAGACCTGGACGGCGAGCGATTCCCATCCGCCGGTGGAACCGCCGTAAAGAAAACGCGCCCAGCCCTGGCCTATGCCGCGAAACTGTTTTTCGATGGCGGGGATCAGCTCGTTTTCAATGGCGTCGCCGTAGGGACCGACGTTGGCGGAGTTAACGGCATAGGAGTCGTCGTAGAAGGGGTTGGCGTGCTGGATTTTGACGATGAGCACGCGGGGGAAATTGGGGGCGATCCACTGCTGATATTCCTTGTAGGCTTCCTGCTGCTGGATGCGGTTGTAGCCGGCGAGATGGAAGCGTTCGCTGTAGTCGGGTTTGAGATTGGGATCGGGCGGGGTGGTGCGGAAGTCGTCGAAGTCGGAGACGAAGTGGTCGTGGAAGATGATGAGCGGGAAGCGGGCGTTGGGATGGTCGTCGAAACCCTCAGGGACGAGGACCACGGCGCTCAAAAACATGGGACGGCCCCAGAATTTGGTCATCACGTCGCTTTGAATCCTGATGTGGCGGACGTATTTTGTGTCAGCCGGTGTGAGGATGGGTGGGATGACCTGGCTGAGCGACACGGCGATGGGTGGTCCGCCGGGCTTGATGGTGATTTTGGTTGGCTTTGAGTAGAGGTTGCCGGGAGAGATATTCCAGTGCTGGCCTTCGCCCTGGTCCATGTGGAGCTTAACGGTTTTTCCGTCGCCGCGGTGGAAGGTTTCGTATTTGTTGAGCACGGCCTGGACGGTGTATTCGCCGGGAGGGACGTCTTTGAGACTGCGGATGGGGTAGCCGAAAGCGGAGCCGTCGACGATGGCGGGCTGGCCGGGCTTGAGGCCGTCGACGGTGAGGCCGAAGACGAGCTGAGAACGGGGAGTGTCGTCGATCTGGTTGCGCGGCTCGTCGGTCGGGTCGGTGGAGAGGAGCAGGAGGACGCGGCCGTCGAGGGGCTTGGCGCTGACTTCTTTGGGGAAGGTGACTGAAAAAGACTGGGCTGCTGCAGTGACGGGAATTAGCAGAGCTAGGGCCAGGGCTGTGCGGATCATGATGCGTAGTGTAAATCAGCTATTAGCTTTTAGCCTTCAGCTTTTAGCTCTTAGAATCCCAGGTCCGAGCGGGTTCACCGCTTTTGCTCTGTGACGGGAGTTCGCCTTGACTTTCGGGTTGCCTGACGCCACGCTGTGTATCAGGGGTGAATGATGATGCAGCTTGAGAATGCTAAGGAGTTCATGAGTGGAGACGGTGAGGCTGAAGGCATCCCGGCGAGCTTGGAGGAAGTCTTTGCGTCGCTGGCTGATGTGGGCGTTCCTGAAGGCTTCTTAAGTTCCACCGACCGCGCCCAGGGATTGCCGCAGGAACGGCCTGAGGTGTGATGCTCTACAAGCTCGACGTTGACACAGTGTCCGAAGACCCGCTTATTCCAATAGCTGAAATGTGTATCTTATCGTAAATGAATCCCAGGCCCGAGAATCCGGACCTGGGATTTCAATTCTGTCGTGAGTCACAGATAAAGCTACTTGCTAAGGTTATCGCTGCTTTTGATGAAGGCGGCTACGCGGTCGTGGAGCTGCTTTAGGCTTTCGTCGCGGACGTAGACCATGTGGCCGGATTCGTACCAGTCGTACTCAATGTTTTTGGCGAGGGACTGGGGAATCGGCAGGTGCTTTTCTTCATACTGCGCGGCGAAGAAAGGCGTGGCCAGGTCGTAGTAGCCGCCGTTGACCATGATGCGGAGGCGGGGATTGGTCTTGAGCGCCTCAGCAAGATCGGGTGCGACGTTGGGGGCAAGGGGATTGCCGTTGTGCTTGAAGTCCCACGGGAACCCGGCGCCGAATAGAGCCTGGGGCAGGTAGGTCTCTCCCGCACCGTACTTGAGGTCGTGGCGGACGTAGTCGTTGAAGAGAGAGACGTAAGCCGATGAGATGGCCGAGCTTTGCGGATCGTATTCCGCGCCTTCACTCAACGGGTTGAGGTTGGGTCCGGAGAAGCGCGTGTCGAGACGGCCGGTTGTCAAGTCCTGATCCTGCTGAATGGTCTTCTCGAATTCGCCGCCGTTGACGCGGAGATTGGCGCGGAGCAGGTAGTCGAGGGGCAGGCCGGTGTATTCGTGCAGCTTTTCCGCGACTGACTGTTTTTCTTCAGCCGAGAGATCGGTGCCCTGCGCTAGTGCATGAGTGTAGGGGCCCATCGCGAAGTCTTCCACTTCTTTCAAGAAAGGCTCAAGGGCCGGCGGCTGCGTGGGAAGTTTCTTGTGGTACCAGCCGGTTGCGGCATAGGTGGGCAGGGCCAGCACGTAGGGTAGGTCGACGCCCGGATTGCCGGCAGGGAAGTCAATGTCGGTGCTGAAGTTGAAGATCTGCGAGAGCAGAATGACGCCGTTGAGGTCGATGCTCTTGCCGTTTTCAAGGATGTCGGCGAGGACAGCGGAGCGGGTGGTGCCGTAGCTTTCACCGAAGATGTACTTGGGCGAGTTCCAGCGGCTGTACTTGGTGATGAAGCGCGCAATGAAGCGTGCGAAGGCATTGGCGTCTTCATCGATGCCCCAGAAGGCCGGGCCGGGGTCTTTGCCGATGAGGCGGCCGAAGCCGGTGCCGGGCATGTCGATAAAGACAACATCGCTGACATCGAGCAGCGTATAGGCGTTGTCGACCAGCTTGTAGGGTGCGGCGGGCAGGTGCTGGTCAGTGTCAGTGACTACATGCTTGGGGCCGAGCGAACCCATGTGAAGCCAGACGGTGGAGCTGCCGGGGCCGCCGTTGTAAAAGAAGGTGATGGGGCGCTCCTCAGCCTTCGCGTCCTTCTTGAAATATGCCACGTAAAACATACGGGCGACGGGATTTGCATCTTTGGGCTCTTTGGGTTCGGCGAGGGCGAGCTGGCTGCCTGCGATGGGCTTGCCGTCGAGGCCGAGTTGGGAGTCGTCTACGTCGTTTGCGCCCACGGTAATGGTGCCGGCGACGGCGGTGTAGGCGATGTGCTGGCCGCTGGCGTTGACGGAGCCTTCGGTGGTGACTTCGGTGGGTGGAGCCTTGTCCGCGGACTTGTCGGCGGTTTTGTCCTTCGTGCTGGTCTCGACCGTGGTCTTGACTGTTGTGTCGTCATTGGCGAAGACCAAAACGGGCAGGGTTAGGCAGGTGGCCGCAAACACAGCGGCAAACAGACGGGAATTCGATCGCATTTCTAAAGCCTCCGAGAAAGGAAGTTTGTGACGCTCAGCGTTATTGGTTGGGATTCGACTGATTGAACGGCGCAGCTCTATTTTTGCGGCTTGTCGAATGGCTGCTTGTCAGTAATACGCGGCCGGTTTTCGGCTTGGAGTTCCTTGGAAACTTGTTCGACTTCACGAAAGACGCGGAGCAGGTTGCCGCCGAGAATCTTGCGGCAGTCTTCCGCGGAGTAGCCGCGGGCCATCAGGGCAGCGGTGATTTTGGGCAGGTCTGCCGGGGAATCCAGACCCTCGGAAAGCTGGCCGCTGACGCCGTCGAAGTCGGAGCCCAGGCCTACGTGGTCAACGCCGGCGACTTTGGCGATGTGGTCGATGTGATCGATCAGCATGGAAAGCGGCGGACGCGGAATGCGGTCAGCGTATTGACGCTGGAGCTTTTCGATATCGGAGTAGGTGACTTCCTTGCCCTCAGCTTTGAATTTGGCCTTGAGGTCGGCGACGGCTTTGTCGACTTCAGGCTGCTGGGCCAGCGAGGCGTTGCGATAAGCCTGGGAGATGAAGCCGGAGTAGAAGTTGACGTCGACGACGCCGCCTTTGGAGTTGGGGCCGCCGGAGTTGGCCACGGCGCGCAGCATGTCGTCGGTCATGTTTCGCGGAGCGTCGCAGAGGGCGCGTGCGGAGGAGTGGGAGGCGATGACGGGAGCGCGTGTGATGACCAGGGTGCGGAAGAAGGTGCGGTCGGCGACGTGGGAGATGTCGATCATCATTCCCAGGCGGTTCATCTCGTAGACAATGTCCTTGCCAAACTCGGTCAGGCCTTCTTTGGTGTGGGGAATCTTGGTATCGGTGATGTCGCCGGAGCTGTCGGCCCAGTCAAGGGAGTTTGACCAGGTGAGGGTCATGTAGCGAACACCGAGAGCGTAGTACTGGCGCAAGAGCGGGATGGAGTTCTCGATGGAATGGCCGCCTTCAATTCCCATGAGAGCGGCGAACTTATGATCGCGATGGGCCTGCTCGATGCCTGCGGGCGAGGTGACGAACTCAATCTCCTTGGGGTGTTTGGCGACCTGCTGCTTGACGGAGTCGATCAGCTCCAGGGTGCGGCGGGCATAGTGGTCTTTGTAAAGGGTGGGCTCAACCCAGATGGAGAAGAACTCGGCGCCCAGGTTGCCCTTGTGAATGGTTTCGAGATTGAGGTTGCCCCCGTTGAGAGGATCGCTGAGGTCAAAGTTCTCATCGACGAAGCGCTGCGGGGTATCGGCGTGGGTGTCGATGACGATGGCGGAGCGATGAACCTCTTCAGGGCTTTGCGTCTTGGTGGTCATTGGTTTCGAGGAAGCGGCTTTGGTTTGGGCGAGACACAAGGCTGGGACGGCGAAGAGCAGAAGGGCGAGCGGGATACGGGTGTGCATAGGCTTGGAATGAGTGTATACCGGGAAAGCGGTGAATCCGGCGATCGCGAGAGGTCTTCGAGGGCAACCGACGGTTGGGATCTCTAAGCTTGCTTGAGGAAGTCTTCGAGAGCGAGCTGCTCTTCTTCCGATGCGGATTTATCGGGAGCAAATATTTCGCAAGCCTTGTGCCATTGGCCGGACTGCTCGATTTTGAGGCCGCTCATGGTGACCTTATAGGCACGTGAGCCGTCGTCGCCCTGGGCTGTGGCGAGGATTACGGCATCATAGGCGATGCCTTTATCGGTAATGACAATGACCTTTTGTCCGACCTCAAACATGGGGGCTCCTCCGTTTTGTTGGGGGCTGGTTTGAAGTCTAACCCATTTTCTCTCAGAAAGGTGGGATTTTAGAGGGGTATCGGGGCGGTTGGGCGGGTTGAGTCTCGCGGTTTCACATATGTGCCGGCGAATAGCTTCCTGATGCAATGGGTAGTTAGACCTTTGAGCGTTTCGCGCATTGAACCTGGAAGGCATGGCGGCTAGCTGCTACATACGTTTGCTCTGTTGAGTTATGGTATGGGTTCCTATGGAAATTCCGCTTGACAATTGATTCCATTCGATGTCTTGTTATTAGCAGGTTACAGCGTACCCCCAATTTCCCTGCACCTCATTCTTGGGGACTCCCCGAGTTGTGTCCCTTGGTTCAATCGTGCAGTAACCATTTTTGGCAGTCCCAGCCAACTTCTGAAGGAGCTATCGTGACTGAATCCGGTAAGTCGGGCATCTCTGAAAACACAATCGGCGCGCTGTCGTATGTGACGTTTATTCCAGCGCTGTATTTCCTGATCATTCCACGCTACAACAAGAGTTCGTATGTGCGCTTCCACGCCTGGCAGTCGCTCATTCTTGATGTTTTTGCGTTTCTCATCAGTGTGATTCTGAGCATTCTGGTGCTGCCGGCCTTTCATACGGCAGCTTCCGCGACCCTGGTTGAGGATTTTATCCGGGTCATGTGGGGCGTCTGGTTTGGCCTTTGGGTCGTGACCGCGATTGCCGCGATGAAGGGCAAGAGATTCAAGATCTGGATCATCGGCAATCTTGCCGCAAAGCAGGCCGGCCAATAGCACCTGTCTCTGCGTCGATGCTATGAATGAAGCTGTCCAGATGACGATTTGTGATTACCGCCGCCATCGCAGCGGCGGTACGGGTTGGGGTGAGCGGCTCCTGGCCGCTGAATAACAAGCACAGCAGAAGAGCTGGCCGCCAGCCGGCAGGCTAGTGCGAGGTTGCGCGCATAGGTCAGAGTAGCTCTGTATTTGTGGCGGCAGTGCGGGACACTAAGTTATGAAGAGGATTCTGCTCGCACTGGCTCTCATCTTCTGCTTCGCGGTACCGTACGCGGCGCAGGCGCAGGTTGTAGTGGTTGTCCATCGCCATCACCACCATCATCGCTACCATCACAGGCATTATCCGAATCAGTAAGGATTGATGAGGCTGGGCGCGAGGGCGTACCGGCCTTTTTCAGTCGGGCGTGTGACAAGAAAGCCGCGCATTCCTGACTCTGCTGTAGGATGAGTCAATGCGGGGTGGGTCACGCTCCCGACGCAATGAGTGGTGAGCCGCGGGCCTTCCTGAAAGGCTTTCGGCGAGATCGATGCGCCCTTCCCCAACACTTCAAAGGGAGAAGGAGAGCCACATGTCGAAGCCAGGACTTACACACACATTCAGCCTGCTGGTTACAAGAGGATTACTGCTTCTGCTGCTCGTTGCGGCCTCCGGGACCGCAACGGCGCAGACGCGCGTGTATGAACTCCGGACTTACCACTGCTATGAGGGCAAGCTCGAAATCCTCAAGGCCAACTTCCGCGACGTCAACATCAGAATCCTGAAGCGCCACGGCATCGAAAGCGTCGGTTACTGGGTTCCGCAGGACCCGGCGCTGGCCGGCAAAACGCTGGTGGTTCTGCTGGCGCATCCGAGCCGCGCCGCCGCCGAGAAGAACTGGGCAGAATTCGTGAAGGATCCTGAGTTTGTCAAAATGGCGGCGGAATCGATGAAGAATGGGCCGATCGTGGAAAAGCTGGAGACGACTTATCTGGACCCTGCGGATTTTTCTGGGTTGCGGTAGGGGCTGGATCGAGACACGCGAGCTGCTGGCGCTCCGGTCGATGCAGTGATAGCCTTTGCCTAGGCAGAAGAGGTCTTACTGCAATGAGCGAGATCATCTTTGAGGTGCGCGAGGACGAGGCGGACGGTGGCTATACCGCGTCTGCTCTTGGCTACGGCATCCATACACAGGGAGAGACTGTGGAAGAGATTCGCGCGATGGTGAAGGACGCAGTCCGCTGCTACTTCGATGAAACCATGGAAGCGCCTAAGATCATCCGGCTGCATTTTGTGCGCGATGAGGTTCTGGCCCGATGAGGGTTACTCTTCAGGTGATTTCTTCCGGCGGAATGTTCCGCAGTCGACTATTTGAAATGAGCCTGGCGCGGCATTACCGATGGCCGCTACGATCTTGGGGATATGCTCTTTGATTAGAGGCAGCTGGATTGCAGTCAAGGCTACGACAGCCAGAAACCTTCCCGTGAGGTTCTGTTCGTAGTTGAGCGTTTGGTCTGCGGTGAGGAGGACCTCAAACCCGCCTTCTTCCGCGGCGCGGAGCAATGCTCCGTTCTGGAGTCCGGCCCACCCCATATACGTCGCCGTTATCACTTCGTGGGGTTGGAGAAGGTTCCGGAGCGCGTGGTCCAGGTTTTCGTCAAGCAGGACCTTCAATGGTTGGCCTGCCCTCGCTGGGCGTGGGCAAACTCAATCAGCCGTTCGATTTGAGCGACAGAGAGGGAAGGAAAGCCTTCGTGGAGTTCGTCGATCGTCTCGCCGAGGTCGTAACTGCCGACGATGGCGTCGGGCAGGATGCGGGTTCCGCGCACCACGGGCCTCCCGGAAACCTTGCCGGGGACTCGTTCGATCAGCTCGCAAGCTGTCCAATCGATTTCTAGTTCGGTTTGAGCGATCGCCATGGTGAGCCCTCCTTACCATCGTAAGCTTTTTCCTGGATTGAGAACAATAATTCAGAAAACATGCTCTGGGCAGATTGATGTCGAGAGTTCGTAACGCCGTACAGGTATCACGTGGTATGCTGTGATTGAGGTTAATCAACGTTCATCAATGGCTACCGTGAATCGACTTCCGATTACCAAGGCGCGCATCAACCTGGGGCAGATTGCCCGGCGGGCGCACAACGGTAACGAGTATTTCATCCTGGAGAAGGATGGGATTCCCGTGATTGGCATCATGGCGGCGGATGAGCTGGAAGATTACCTGGAGTTGCGGAACCCGAAGGTCAAGGTCTCGATTGCGGCGAGCGGCAAGGATCGGGCGGCGGGGAAGACGCGGCCTGCCGGGAAGCTGCTGGGCGAATTGAAACGGAGCGCGGTTCGGAAGACGGCCTAGATTGACGGTACCGCTGAACACGCCTGGATATTCCGTTGTCACAACCGGACATTTTGACCGGCTCCTGAAGAAACTGGCTCCCAAGCATCCTGACTTGGTTGAGCGGTTTGAAGAGGCGATTGGGATTCTGTCGCTGGACCCGCAGAACAAAACCCACAAATATCCGATCAAGAAGCTGCAAGGGGTTGCGGCTGGGGATGGACAGTACCGGCTCAGGTCGGGAAGATTCCGATTTCGCTACGACATTGAGGGGCGCGAGGTGGTGCTGCTTTATTGCGGGCTGCGGCGGGAGGATACCTATTGAAACTCAGGAGAAGACTATTTACTTATTAGGTCCCTCTTTTCCTCATGCCGCCCGACTTTCAAACGCGGAGTTGGGCGCGCGCGAGACCCGCAAGGCGTCTAGAATCTAAATTAATCATGGCTGAATTTACTCACCTGCATTTGCATACGGAATACTCGCTGCTGGATGGGGCTTGCGACCTTTATAAGCTCGTGGACCGGGTGGCGGAGTTGGGGCAGAAGTCTGTCGCGATGACGGACCACGGAAACATCTATGGCGCGGTGCACTTCTTTGAGGCTTCCAAGAAAAAGGGCGTGAAGCCGATTCTGGGATGCGAGCTTTATATCTCGAAAAACGAAGACCACCGCGCGCCGGGTGAGGGCGATGACAACAATCACCTGCTGGTGCTGGCGGAAAACGAAGAAGGCTATCGCAACCTGATCCGGATTACTTCGGAGGCATCGCTACATGGGTTTTATCGCAAGCCGAGAGTGAGCAAGAAGTACCTGGCGGAGCATTCAAAGGGGCTGATCGGTTTTTCCGGGTGCCTGAGCGGGGAGTTGTGCGAGGCGCTGCTGGGCGAGTCGGTTTACACGGGGCTGGGCGCCGAAGAGCGGTACGTTGCGGCGCGGAAAGTGGCGCAGCAGTACGAGGACATTTTCGGGAAAGGGAATTTTTTCCTCGAGATTCAGGACCAGGGACTGGAGCAGGAGCGGAGGATTCACGAGTCGCTGTTTCGGCTGGAGCGTGAGCTGGGCATCCCGATGGTGGCGACGAACGACTCGCATTACCTTTGCGGGGACGACCACCATGCGCACGATGTGATGCTGTGCGTGCAGACGGGATCGAAGGTACACGACAAGGAGCGCATGCGCTTCGACAGCAACGAGTTTTTTGTCAAGAGTGCCGATGAGATGGGATCGGTGTTCAAGGACGCGCCGGCGGTGTTGCAGCGGACGATGGAGATTGCGGAGCGCTGCAATCTGAAATTGCATGCGGTGGACAATCCGTTTCCGGAGTTTGCGGTGCCGGAGGGGCACACGATCGACAGCTACTTCGAAGAAGTTTGCCGGCAGGGGCTTCGCAAGCGGCTGGACACAGCGGTGCGGCAACTTGAACTGCGCGGGGTGCAGCGGGCGGCAGTGCATGAATACGAGTCGCGGTTGAGCTTCGAGATCGGGATTATCAAGCAGATGAAGTACTCGGGGTACTTCCTGATTGTGTGGGACTTCATCAAGTACGCGCGGGATAACGGAATTCCAGTGGGGCCGGGCAGGGGATCGGCAACGGGGTCACTGGTGGCGTATGCGATGGAGATCACAAATATCGATCCGATGCAGAATGTGCTGCTGTTCGAGCGGTTCCTGAATCCGGAGCGCGTGACAATGCCTGACGTGGACGTGGACTTTTGCCAGAATCGCCGCGGCGAGGTCATCGATTATGTGACGCGGAAGTATGGGCGCGAGCAGGTGGCGCAGATTATCACGTTCAACACCATGGCGGCGAAGGCGGCGATCAAGGATTGCGGACGCGCGCTGGATATGCCGTATGGCGATGTGGACCGGATTGCAAAGCTGGTCCCGGCAACGATTGGGATGACGCTGGACAAGGCTCTGGAGGAAGTGCCGGAGCTGAGAAGGATTTATGACAACGACAAGGTCATTCAGGAACTGATTGACACGGCGAAGAAGCTGGAAGGACTGGTGCGTGGAGCGGGTGTTCACGCTTCGGCGGTGGTGATTGCGCCGCGTCCGCTGACCGAACTTGTGCCTCTGAACCGGACCAAGAATGACGAAATTGTGACCGCTTACGACATGAAGGCGGTTGAAAAAATGGGCCTGCTGAAGATGGATTTTCTGGGCCTGGCGACGCTGACAGTGATTGACGATTGCGTGAAGCTGATTGAGCAGACACGCGGCGAAAAAATCGATATCGACATGGTCCCGCAAGACGATCCGGATACCATGAAGAGGGTGTTCCATACGGCGCTTACATCGGGGATCTTTCAGTTTGAGTCGAGCGGAATGCGGGACATTTTGCGACGGTATAAGCCGGACACGGTGGAAGAGCTGACTGCGTTGAATGCGCTCTTTCGTCCGGGGCCGATGGCGATGATCGACGACTTCATTGAACGCAAGTGGGGACGGCGCAAGGTGGAGTATTTGCTGCCGGAGCTTGAGGGGATTCTGAAGGATTCGCTGGGAGTGATCGTCTACCAGGAACAGGTGATGCGGATTGCGCAGCTTCTGGCGAGTTACTCGCTGGGCGAGGCGGATTTGCTGCGGCGGGCGATGGGTAAGAAAAGCAAGGAAGGGATGGACGAACAAAAGAACCGCTTCCTGACCGGAGCGGCGGCGCTTGGGCATCCCAAAGATGCGGTGGGCGAAATCTTCGACCAGATGGAGAAGTTTTCCGGATATGGATTCAACAAGTCGCACTCGGCTGCGTATGCGCTGGTGGCTTACCAGACGGCTTATTTGAAGACGCATTATCCGGTGGAGTTCATGGCCGCGCTGCTGACGAGTGAAACATCAAAGCCGGAAAACGTGGTGAAGTATATCGGCGAGTGCAAGGAGCTTGGGATTGAGGTGCAGCCGCCGGACGTGCAGATTTCAGGGGCGCAGTTTACGCCGTATGGCGAAGCGATCCGGTTTGGATTGGCGGCGGTGAAGAATGTGGGCGGGAACGCGATTGAGTCGATTTTGAAGGCACGCGCGGAGGTGGGTGGCCGATTCAAGAGCTTCTGGGAGTTTTGCGAGAAGGTAGACCTGCGGGTGATGAACTCGCGGGTGATTCAATCGCTGATCAAGGCGGGGGCGCTGGATTCACTGGGTTCACGGGCGGCGCTGGAGAAGTCGGTCGACAAGGCGATGGAGCGGGCGGTTCGTGCGCAGAAAGATGCGGCGCAGGGACAGACGGGGTTGTTTGGTTTATTCGATGAAGGGCCCAAGGCGGGACGCGATGCTGACGAGTTACCGAAGGTGCCGGAGTGGGAAGAAAGCACACGGCTGGCTAACGAAAAAGAGGTGCTCGGATTTTTTGTGTCGGGACACCCGCTGGATAAGTACGCGGAGAAACTTCGGAATCTGACGGGAGTGATTTCGACGGCGGAGGCGCTGGAACGGAAGCCGCCGGAGAAACGCTGGGGATCGCAGGCGGACCCGGCGGACGAGCTCCTGGTGGCTGGAATGATCCTGGGATTGCGGGTGCAGAAGAGCAGGCGGGATCAGAAGCTCTATGCTCAGGCGTGGCTTGAGGATGCTGCGGGGAAGATTGAGCTGATCTGTTTTTCACGCGACTACGAGAAACTGCAGGGGCAATTGAAGATCGAGGCTCCAGTGCTGGTGCGCGGAGTGTTGATGGGCGATGAAGATGCGGCGCCAAAGATTTCAGTGAGCATGATTCAGTCGTTGGAAGAAGTGCAGGTGAAGCTGCCGAATTCAATTCGAATCCGGATCAACCTGGAAAGGGCTACGGAGGAGATGTTTGCCGGATTGAAGAGTGCCGCCGAAGCTGCGCCGGGACCGGGGAAGGTGATGCTGCAACTGGAAAAAAAGGGCGAGTATGCAGTGATCCTGGAGCCTGAGGGGATGAGTGTGGCGGCGGATCGCGGCTGGGTGGAGCGAGTGGAAGAGCTGGTGGGCAAGGGAACTGTGCAGGCGCTTTAACAGGGAACAGGGAAGAGGGAAGAGGGAACAGGGAACAGGGAACAGGGAACAGTTTATATGCGGGATCACCACGGACGGAGAACTTTCAGTGGTGATCCCGCTGTTTTTGATGCGGGCTTTACTGGACGGCGAAGCTGTCGCCTGACATGCCGCGGTTACCTATCGGGATGTCGGTGTAGCCGGAGGGGCCGGTTTTGTTGTAGGTGACGATCGTGGTGCCGACATCGCGGGCCATGAAGCACCAACCTTTGAGACCGGGCTTTTTGGGATTGGCATGAGCTTCCCACGCCATGCCACCTGTGGCCAGCGTGTAGGTGTAATTGGGATCGGTCTTGTTGGGATCGAACTTGAGGTGCTCGATGTTCTTGCCGGCGGGTGGGTAGGAAGCAGTGAGTATCTGGTTGAGTGGGCAGACTTTCTGTAGCGTGAGTTGGCAGTTGTGCTCAATCACTTCGATGGAGGAAAGAAACATGTAGGCGATTGCTTCTTCGCGCTTGAGCTGGACTTTTCCGCCGGCGGCGTCTTCGACATCGACATTGGCTTTGGAAGCGAAGGGGCCGGTGGTGGGCGTGGGGCCGGAGGCGATGGGGGTAGCGGAGGGCGGAGCCGGGGATGCGGCTGAAACGGATGCGGGTGTGCCGGCGGCAGCATAGATGGCGGCCACTTCTTCGGGTTTGAGGACGCGATTCCAGAGGCCTACGTTGTCAATGGAGCCGGAGAAGAACCGGCCGCTGAAGCAGGTGCAAGCGCCGATGGTGAAGGCCGTCTTTTTGCCGGGATGGCCGCCGCCTTTATCGGTCGCGACGAGTTTGCCGTCCCAGTAGAGGACGCGTTTCTGGCTCTGTGTGTCGAGCGTAGCGGCGATCTGATGCCACTTACCGATGAGGGAGTCCACAGGCGGCTTGAATTGGATATTGCTTCCAGCGGCGGTGAAGAATCCGACATTATTGTCACCCAGGAATTGGAGGTCAAGGTCGTTGCCGACCTCGCACTCGCCGGCAACGTAAAAGATGCGGTCCGTCTTTGAAGGGAGTTCCGCCAGGTTGACCCAGACCATGATGGATGCGGCTGTGCCAACTCCTCCCACCTGGGTGGTGGTGATGGAGGCGGTACGGCCGTCGAGCTTGAGGAAGCGGCTATTGGCGGTGGGGACGGGCGCGCCGGAGGCGGCGATGCCGGCAGAGCCAACTGCTTTGTAGGTGGTGGCGCCGGCGAGGCTCTTGCCGGAGGTGGAGTCGAGGCGATAGAAGGCCAGCGGCTGGGTGGATTCGACTGCGGTTGGGAAGCTGGTTTGGGCGTTGATTGCAAGTGAAGTGAAAGTGGCAACCATTGCGGCGGTGATGACCGCCTGTCTGAGGTGCAGAGAGACGAACATTGGGGGAATGCCTTTCATGTCCATGCTTTCGGTGCTTTGGGTAGCCCTGCCTTGATTCTCTGTTGCGAGGACTTCGGATGCCGGTGAGGCCTGCACAGTCTATTGCATTGGATTGAGAACTATCAATTGAAACCGCGCGGTCTAAGAACTTTTCGCGAAGACAGTCTTCCACGGCGTCGACCGGCTCAATTGAGCGCAATAAACTTTGAGAGACAAAGTACATTGGAACTTTGAGCGGGAAAGCGAGGGGACTTTTGCTTTATCGGCGATTGGGGAACGGGCCGCTGGAGGTTTCAGAGCTGAGCTTTGGGACCTGGCTGACGGTGGCCGGCGGGATTGGGCGGGAGCGGGCGATCCGCTGCATTCATGCGGCGGTGGACTGCGGGATTACGCTGTTTGATACGGCCAACCAGTATGGAGCGGGTGAGGCGGAGCGGGTGCTGGGCGAGGCGCTGAAGGCCTATTCGCGCTGCCGCTTCCTGATTGCAACGAAGGTCTTCTTTCCGGTTGGGGACGAGCCGGATTCAGGACTCTCCGCGGCGCAAATTACTAAGCAGTTGGATCGTTCATTGCAGCGGCTGGGTATGGATTGCATTGATTTGTACCAATGCCATCGCTACGACAAAGAGACTCCATTGGAAGAGACGCTGCGTGCGCTGGACCAGGCTGTGCAGGCGGGGAAGGTGAGGGCGATCGGGTTCAGCGAGTGGACTGAAGAGCAAATTGAGGCGGCTGCGGCGATTGCATGGGCGGATGGGCTGACGCCATTTTGTTCGAGTCAACCGCAGTATTCCATTTTGTGGCGGAAGCCGGAGGGCGGAGTTTTTGCGGCATGCAGGCGCCATGGGATCGGGAACCTGGCATTTTCTCCGCTGGCGCATGGGGTCTTGAGCGGGAAGTATAAGCCGGGTGTGCCGCCTCCTGCTGGTACCCGCGCGGCCAGCGAAGAAATGAATGTGTTTATGGAAACCGCGGGACGGCATTACCGGTCGGACGATCTGCTGGCGGCGGTTGAGGGGTTAAAGCCGATTGCCGCCGAACTGGGACTGACGATGGCGCAGATGGCGCTGAAGTGGGTGCTGCGCAGGGCGGAGGTTGCTTCGGCGATTATCGGGGCGTCACGGCCGGAACAGATTGAGGAGAATGTGCGGGCGGTGGGGACGAAGCTGCCGGATGACGTGGTGGAACGGATTGATCGAGTGGTGGCGGCGGTTGTGGTGTGGCCGCCACTTTCTATGGGGAATAAGAGCGATCTTTCGGCGGGTTAGTGTGGGGCAGGAAGTAGGCTTCAACGGCGCGCATCAGGGCGGTGCGGTCGAGACGTGGCTTGGTGCCCTCAAAGCGGGCGGCCCAGCGAACCTGGTTCACAATGTCGCGGGGATGACAGGAGCGGAGTTCCTGATCGAGGACGCCGCGAATGAAGGCGATGAGGTCCTGGCAGATGCCGTCTTCGACTTCGATCTCATTATCTTTTGCGACGCGGCGGAAGATTTCAGTGAACTGGGCGTCGGTGGCCGCGCCGACATGGATCTTGGTTTGAATGCGGCGCAGGAAGGCGGCATCGACCAGGGTAGCCGGATCGAGATTTGAAGCGAAGACCACCAGCATCTCGAAAGGCATCTCGATTTTTTTGCCGCCGGCGAGGGTGAGGAAGTCGATACGGCGATCGAGGGGAACGACCCAGCGGTTGAGCAACTCGGCAGGGGAGACGCGCTGACGTCCGAAGTCGTCGAGGATGAGGACGCCGTTGTTAGCCTTCATCTGAACGGGGCCGACGTAGAAGCGGGTCTGGGGGTTGAACTCCAGATCGAGCATGTCGATGGTCAGCTCGCCGCCCACCAGAACAGTGGGGCGTTGGCAGAGCACCCAGCGCTCGTCACGCTCGCGCGGTTCACCGTGAATGTTGCGCTTGTGGATTGCCGGATCGTAAACGGTAATGATCTGGCCATCGACTTCAACGGCGTAGGGAATCCAGACTTCTTCTTTGGAAAGCACCTGCGAGAGGGTTTCGGCGATGGTGGTTTTGCCGGTTCCTGGAGGGCCGTAAAGGAAGATGGCGGAGCCGGAATTGAGCGCGGTGCCGAATTGGCGAAGGGATTTGTCGTCGATGACCAGGTGTGCGAAGGCCCGTTCGACGTCGGGTGGGTGGACCGAGACGTCGCGCACGCTCTGCCGGCGGGCCATGTTGACGTAGCTTTCAAGGGTCACGGGCGCATGGCCTGCGTAGTGGCATTGGGTCAGCAATTCCAGGGCGCGCGTGCGGCCCTCGGAAGTGATGGAGATGTGCGGAATGTTGCCGGCCATGCCGCTGACCTGGCAGAAGCGCTCAGTGCGCAGGCGGCCAAAGATATCTGTGGAGATTTCGAAGCCGAGCTTCATGCGCTCGCCAAGCTCAAGGACAGAGATGGTTCCGGAAAGATAGAGAATCTTGAGAGCCAGGTCTTCAAGGACGGATTGGCGCACGTCGATGTCGTGGAAGGATTGCGGACGGCGGGTAGCGCCACCGAACAGATCGGTTTTATAGAAATCCTGCATCATGGTGAGTTCCGGTACCAATCATAACCCGCGGATTGGCGAGACGGTGGTTTGAGGTGTTGAATGCAATGGTACCCAACCTGGCGACAAAAACAAAAATCAATCTTGGGTCAGCAGGCTGGACCAGTGGCGGATGGATTCAGGGGTTGGTCGTTCACCGCCGGCTTCGCTTGCCGCGAGTTGCACGGCGAAGTTGCCGATGGTGGTGCTCTCGGGATGGCCAATGGAGACTGGAAGGCCGGTGCGCTGTTCAGTGAGCGATGTCAGGAGTTTGTTGCGGCTGGCTCCGCCGAGAATGTGGATGCGCGTGAACTTGAGGCCAAGCATGCTTTCAAGGCTGGTGAGCGCGGAGGCGTAGCGGGCGGCGAGACTTTCGAAGATGAGGCGGGCGAAGAGCGGCTCGTTGCCGGGCGTGTCGGGGATGGGCGCGTGGCCAAGGCGAATCAGTTCACCGTTGATACGGGCGGGCATGTTGGAGTCGAGCATGAGGGTCTCGGCGTCCATGTCGAGCAGGGCTTGGGAATTGCATGCGCCGGCTTGCTGAATGAGGTTTTCGATGGCCCAGGGACGGCCTTCGCTGGCCCAGGCGTCCATGCATTGTTTGAGCACCCACATGCTGTTGATGAGGGAGTGAATGAGCAGGTCGCCTGTAGCCGCGCCAAGGTTGGTGTAGCCGGCTGCGAGGGCTTCGCGAGTTGTGACGGGGACTGCGCTGAGGGTGCCGACGAGCGACCAGGTGCCTGAGGAAATGTAGAGAGTGGAATCGAGCGGGATGGAAATGCCGGCAATGGCGGAGGCGGTGTCATGGCAGGCGGGGGCGATGAGCTGGGTGTTGCGGAAGGCGTCGAGTTGGGCGAGGGGGCCTTGCAGGTTGCCGAGGACAGTGCCGGTGGGGACGATGGGTGGGGCAGCTTCGATGGGGAGATCGAGAAGGCGGAAAAGATCGCGATCCCAGTCGCCGGTTGAGAGAGAAACGAGCCCGGTGTGGGTGGCGTGGGTGTATTCGGCCACACGGGGCGCGCCAAGCCAATGGAGGACGTATTCGGGCATGGTGACCCAGAGGGCGTGCGGATTGATTCCAGATGCGGGGTCGGCCATGAGCTGGCAGACAGTGTTGATGCGGTGGGGAAGTACGCCGGTGCGCTGGTAAAGATCGAGTGGCGGGATGAGGCGGTCGGCGCGATCTTTGGTGGCGATGGTGCGTTCGTCGCGGTAGCAGAAGGGATTTTGCAGCGGCGCGTCGTTGGGGTCGAGGCGGACGTAGTCGACTCCCCAGGAATCGACCGCGATGGAGGCTATGCCTTCAGGAGCGGATGCGGCGGCTTTGCGGAGGCCCGCTTCGAGGCCGGCGAGGATGATTTGGAGGGGCCAGTGCATCGAGGCGCCGTGATGGACGGGGCCGTTGGGTATGCGGTGGATTAGCTCGATGGTGGGCTGGTCGTTTTGCCAGCGGAGCAGGGAGACTCGGCAGCTTTCGGCGCCGAGATCGATGGCTATTCTTGCGGGTTGTTGCGTGGCGGGCGCAGTTTCCATTTCCTTGCGGCTAATGCACAGGGGCTAAAGCCCCAATCCTTTTCTTTGGCCTGTCGGCACGACTGAAGTCGTGCCCTTTCAAGGCCATGACCTATCGCAAAAAGGCTTCTGTCAGCCCGCCGTCTACCGGGATGATGTGGCCGGAGGTGCAGCGGGATTTGGGACTGGCTAAGAACAGAATTGCTTCCGCGCAGTCGGTTGGGTCAATGGGCTGATGAGTAAGCGTGCGCTGTGCGTAGTAGGCGGCGAGCAGGTTGCGGAGTTCGTCGTCGGAGAGCGTGTCGTCGAAGGGGATGTTGTACTTGGTGAGCGAGGCGCGAACACGGTCACGCGGGAACATGGTGGATCCCTTGACGACGGTGGCGGGGCTGATGCCGTTGACGCGAACGTGCGGGGCGAGGCCTACGGCGAGTTCGCGGATCAGGTGCGAGAGCGCGGCCTTGCTAATGTCGTACACCTCACTGCCGCGCTTGGGAACGACAGCGTTGGCGGAGCTGGTTAGAACAATGACGGCGTCGAGGGCCTGTTCGCGGAAGGGCTTGGCGGCTTCGTCGGCGAGAAGGTAGTTGGCGGTGACGTTGATCTTGAGGGTCGAGTCCCACTGGTCATCGGAGAGGATGCCGTCGGGCGAGGAGGGGAAAAGAGCTGCTGTGTTGATGAGGATGTCGAGGCCGCCGAAGGCTGCGATGGTGGCGTTGACCGCCTTAATGATTGATTCGCGGCTGCGAATGTCGACCGCGGTGACGGCCGTGAATTCCTTGGACGTGACGGAAGCTAGTTCCCCAACTACGCGCTGGGCTGCTGCTTCGTCGCGGTCGGCTACGACTACGTGTGCGCCGCGAGCGGCGGCGAGCAGGGCGACTTCACGGCCGATGCCGCTGCCTCCACCGACGACCAGTGCGATACGGCGGCTCAGCTCTTTTTCAGGAGGCTGGCGGCGGATTTTTGCTTCTTCCATGGCCCAGTATTCGATGCGGAAGGCTTCAATGGCGGGAAGAGCGACGTAGTTGGTGAAGACTTTGAAGCTGGCCGGCTCATTTGCGGGGCCGCACTGGGGGAGAGTGCCGGTTACATCACCTTCGGCGAGCAGGCTGGCGCCTTCCATCACATGAATGGCGTTGGTGTAGAACTCGCCGGTGATGCGGGCTTCCGTTTTGGTCTTGCCAAAGCTGAACATGCCGAGACCCTGGATGAGAACGATGGTGGGGTTGGGGTCGCGCAGAGCGGGTGAGTCGGGCGTGGCGAAGGAGTGGTAATAGTCGGCGTATTGCTGGCGGTATTCATCGAGCGAGGCAATGATTTGCTTGCGGAGGGCGATGAGATCGGCGTCTTCAGGCCAGGGGATGAAGAGCGGGCGAATCTTGGTGCGGATGAAGTGATCGGGACATGAGGTTCCGAGAAAGGCGAGATCTTTCGCGTGTGCCGAGTTGACGAATTGGAGAACGTCGGGCGCGCAGGAGAAGCTCGATATCCAACGATTCTTGGTGCTGACGCGGCCGCGCAGGTAGGGTGCAATTTGGATGGCCAGGTCGTGGCGGTCTACGCGGGCGGGGATGAGTTCGCCGCCAAAGCGGGCGGGGCCTTTGGCTTTGCCGTGGCGCGCGATGAACTGGCCGATCTGGTCAATGATGGTGATGGTGCTGAGGTAGCACTCGCGCTGGGTGTCTCCCCAGGTGAAGAGGCCGTGACCGCCGAGAACGATGCCATCGCAGCCGGGATTGTCGATGACGGCCTGGCGCATCATGAGGCCGAGTTCAAAGCCGGGGCGCTGCCAGGGAATCCAGACCAGGGAGTGGTTGAATTCGCGATTGAATTCGTGCATCTTCTCCAGGCCGTTGGCAGAGGCGGCGAGGGCGATGCCCCAGTCGGGATGGAGATGGTCGACATGCTTGAAGGGCAGAAAGCCGTGGAGCGGTGTGTCGATGGAGGCGGCAACAGGGTTGTTGCGGAAGGCGGCGACGGCGTACATGGGAACCATGTCGTCTTCAAAGTCGACGCCTTTGTAGCAGCGTTCAAGCGAGAGGAATTTTTGCTGATAAAGCGTGGCGAAATTGGCGCGCTTGATGCTGCCGAGGTCGCCGCCGGAGCCTTTGACCCACAGGACTTCGACGGGCTCGCCGGTGAGCGGGTCGAGCTCGGTGACTTTGGAACTGGTGTTGCCGCCGGCGAAGTTGGTGAGGCGCAGATCGGAGCCGAGCAGGTTGGAACGATAGCGAAGGAGTTCAGGCTCGTCGAGCGTGGCGGCTAGCTGCGGGTCCCAACGGTCTTCGAGAAACTTGAGGGTGGCGGAGGCGGTGGCGGTGAGAGTCATGTCTACTCCAGTTTACGGGTCCAGTTTACGGGAGTGTATGCGTCGGGCCAAGAAAACTGGATGAAGCGAATCAAGCGTAGCTGTTGGCGGTGGATTGGCGACTTGCGCGCTGCTTAGCGACTCGGTCGACGTAGCCGCTTTCGCGCAAGGCGGCGAGTGGATCTGGCGACAGGCCGCGTGCTTCACGCCAGGCAGCGGCCAAGGGGCGGACGTCGGTCCAGAATGCGCCGCGGAAGAGCTCTTCGGCGGCGACCAGGTCGCAGGAGGTTTGGAGAGCGGCTAGCCGCTTGCGATCGACGAGGGCGGCTTTGAGCCAGAGTTCCTGGGCGGTGACGACGGTCTGAACGGTGGCTTCGATTTTGCCTTTGAGGTTGTGGCTCTGGTCGATCATGAACGCGACGCCGGCGGGCGGTTGGCCATTGGCGGAGACGCTGAGCAGTTCATGGCCCAGCAGTTCGTGAAAGATGCGGAAGACCTGGTAGGGGTCGATGGAGCCGAGAGTGAGGTCGTCGTCGGCATAGCGGCGGTCGTTGAAGTGGAAACCGCCGAGAAGATCTGTGTGGAGGAGCCATGCGACTATCTGCTCGATGTTCTGCGAGGCGTAGTGGTGCCCGGTGTCGACCAGCACGCGGGCTTGCGGGCCGGCCTGGCGGGCGAGGTGCGAAGCCATGCCCCAGTCGGCGATGTCGGTGTGGTAGAAGGCGGGCTCGAAAGGCTTGTACTCGATGAGCAGGCGCTGCGTGGGGGCGAGATGGGCGTGCGCCGTGAGGAGCGCTTCTTCAAGCCAGGCGATGCGCTTGGAGATGGATTGGGTGCCGGGATAGTTGGAGCCGTCGGCGAGCCACAGGGAGATGTCACGGCAGCCGAGCTGCTTGGCGATTTCGATGGATTCGAGGACATGTGCGAGTGCCTGAGCGCGGATCTCAGGGGCTGGGTTGCAGAGCGAACCGAATTTGTACTGCTGATCCTGAAAGAGGTTGGGATTGATGGAGCCGGCGCGGACGCCATATTGACGCTCGAGAGCCTGGACATTGGGGATGTCGGCGAAGCTGTTGGGCAAATCCCAGAGAACATGGAGGGCGAGCGTGGGAGTGACGCCGGTGAGGCGATGAACTTCAGCGGCGTCGGCAAATTTCTCTTCGATGGTGGAGGCGGCGGCGGGCTGGGTGAACTTGCCGAAACGCGTGCCGGTGTTGGCGAAGCCCCAGGACGGGATTTCAATCTGGAAGGCGTCGAGGGCCTGGGTGGCGCGGTCGTTGAGGGCGGATTCGGAGTGGGACATGGCTATTCCTTAATTGGTGTGGCATCGGATGATGGCGTTGCGCCGGCTCCATCATGAACAAGAATGACGTGAAGAAAGCGGGGGCCGTGAACGCCTTTGATGCGGGTCATTTCGATGTCGGCGGTGGCGGAGGGGCCGGAGATCCAGGTGACCAGCGGCGGCGGCTCGGGGCAGCGGGCGAAATATTCAGGGAGAGTTTCAACGACCTGGCTTGCGCGAAGGATGCAGAGGTGCCAGTCGGGCAGGAGGCTCAGGACGCGACGGCCTTCGGTGGGGCCGTGATGCAGGACGATGGTTCCCGAGTCGGCGATGGCGCAGAAGGCAGCGGTGACCACGCCTTCGGCCTGCTCAATTTCGGCGTGGGTGAGGTTGTTGTCGATTTGCCAATTGAAGCCGGGGGCTAGCAATTCGGCTGGAAGGCCGGACGGGGCGACGAAATTGTGCTTGCAGGACTGAGTGAGTTGGGTGGTGATGGCGGCGGGGAGGGTTTCCGGCGTGGCTTCGACGACTTCCGCATCGTATTCGCGGAGGCGCTCGATCAGGAGGGCAATGCGGGATTCTACAGTGAGCCGGCCGTGATTGATGTAGGTGCGGGAAAGTGCGGCGTAGGAAGTTTCGACAGGGGTTGTGACTGCGCTGGTTGCGGAGCGGATGTTGGCCAGGATGCGGTCGCGCGAGGTGGGAGGCTGGGTCATTTTGCCCCCTTCGATTGCGCGGCGTACCACTCGCGGAAGGTTTGGTTGGGAAGGCCGCGGAGGTCGCGGGTCTGGGTCCATTTTGCGCCGAGGCTCGGCAGCGAATGGATCCAGCCGTCGCGGCGGGTGAAGAGGCGCAGACCAATGCGGGCGAGACGCTGCGCGAAATGAAATCGGCCAGCATTGGCGAAGAAAATGTTGGCGATCTTCATCCCGATGTACATGGGGTCGAAGAAGCGGGCGGGTTCATCGCGTTCCTGGTCGACTACCTGGGCGCGGAGGTCGATGAGGACCTCGGGAATATTGATTTTCACCGGGCAGACCTCATAGCAGGCGCCGCAGAGAGACGAGGCGTAGGGCAGCGACTGGGCGTGGTGCATCTGCATGAGCTGGGGCGTCAGGATGGCGCCGATGGGGCCGGAGTAAACGGAGCCGTAGGCATGTCCGCCGGTCTGGCGGTAGACCGGGCAGGTGTTGACACAGGCGGCGCAGCGAATGCATTTGAGGGTCTGGCGTTCGGTGGAGCGGGCGAGGATGGATGAGCGCTGGTTGTCGAGCAGGACGACGTGAAAATGCTGGGGGCCGTCACCGGGAGTTACGCCGGTCCACAGAGAGGTGTAGGGATTCATGCGCTCGCCGGTGGCGCTGCGTGCCAATACCTGGAGCATGACTTCAAGGTCCTGAAAACGGGGAAGGACTTTCTCGATTCCGGCCAGGGTAATCATGGTGCGGGGCAGGGTGAGGCACATGCGGCCGTTGCCCTCGGACTCGACCACGGCGACGGAGCCGGTTTCAGCGATCAGGAAATTGGCGCCGCTGATGGCGGTGGGAACAGTGAGGAACTTGTGGCGCAGATAAGCGCGGGCGGCTGCAGTGAGGGCTTCCGGATCGTCTGTGAGATTGGCAAGCCTCATTCTTCGCGCGAAGATTTCGCGGACCTGGCTACGATTGACGTGCAGGGCGGGAGCGATGATGTGGGAGGGCTCGTCGTTGCTGAGCTGCAGGATAAGTTCGGCTAGATCGGTTTCAAAGACGCTGACGCCGGCGGCTTCGAGAGTGGGATTCAACTGGATTTCAGCCGAGGTCATGGTCTTGATCTTGATGACTTCGGTCGAGTTTTCCTGGCGGAGAATATCGAGGATGATCTGGCGGGCTTCAGCGGTATCGGCGGCCCAGTGGACGTGACCACCGGCGGCGGTGCAGCGGGCTTCAAACTGCTCGAGGTAGCAGCCGAGGTTTTCAAGGGCATGGGCGCGAATGGCCGAGGCTGCGGAACGAAGTTGCTGCCAGTCGGTTTTTTCGGCGACAAGTTTGGCGCGCTTGGCCTGGATGACGTCGGTGGCGTGGGCCACATTCTTGCGCAACTGGGGATTGCGCAACATGGGCAGCGCCGCCTGGGGAAAGGGCGGCGCGAGAGTGGGGTCGAGCTCGGGATGGGCCGCTGGGGTCATTCGGTTCCCTCGGCTGGAGAGGATTCGGTGGCGGCGAGGATTTCGGCCAGGTGAATGGTCTTCATGCCAGCGTATTGGCGATGCATTGCTCCGCCGAGGTGCATGAGGCAACTGTTGTCGAGAGCGGTGCAGTATTCGGCCTTGGTGGAGATGACGTCCTGGAGCTTGGCGGCGAGCATTGCGGAGGAGACTTCGGCATTTTTGATGGAAAAAGTCCCGCCGAATCCGCAACAGCGGTCGAGGTTGGCGAGCGGGGCCTGCGTGAGGCCGCGAACCTTGGCCAGCAGGCGGAAGGGACGGTCGCCCAGTTGGAGCGCGCGCAGCCCGTGGCAACTGGCGTGGTAGGTGACGCGATGGGGAAAGCTGGCGCCAACGTCTTCAACGCCGACGCGGTCGATCAGGAATTCGCTCAGCTCGTAGA
The DNA here is from genome assembly GCA_050013695.1 of Occallatibacter sp. Lineage (GTDB taxonomy): Bacteria > Acidobacteriota > Terriglobia > Terriglobales > Acidobacteriaceae > Telmatobacter. The sequence continues at coordinate 59,455 of JBEKET010000005.1, read as the reverse complement.
CGCGGGGCAGAAGGGCGACGAAGTCGCGGCGCAGTTGCTCGTTGCCCAGCTCTTCAAACAAGCCGGAATATTGATCGCGGATCATGGCGACGCAGGACGAACTGGGGATGAGGACGGTTTCGGCGTCCTGATAGATGCGCACAAACCGCTTGGCCTGGGAGAAGGCTTCAGCGCGAAAGCCGGTGTTGGCGTGCATCTGGCCGCAGCAGGTTTGCTGGGTATTGAAATCGTGCTGGATGCCCAGCCGGTCAAGCAAGCGGACGACGGCCCGGCCCGTCTGGGGAAAGAGAGTGTCGTTATAGCAGGTGATGAAGAGTGAAGCGCGCATGATGGGCAGCCATGAGAGCGGTGGTAAATCCCTAATGAACTGAATAAGAATCGGGCGGCAAAGGGAATGGTATTTGATGGAAACCGGCATTGTCTATTACGGCAGGAGCGGATGGCTGGGGGCTGCTGCGGGATTCATGGTTTTTGTTTACATGGGATCAACGTTTCCTGAGAGGACTCGTCTAATAAGGTCATCTGCTTATGTTGAGCTGAACGGCGGAAATTTGTTAAAAAGACAACAGGATTTAGCTACCGTTTTGGGTAGCTCTTTAGGGCTCCAGAGGGAGCAGGAATGAGCGAGCCGGAACGGGTCTTTCTCCTATGCGGAATTTCCCCTCTGAGTTTACGGGGGACACTGAAAGCCCTGGTCGAATCGGCATAGCCGACTGTGATACCTTTGGCATCCAGGGCTTATCCGGAGCACTGGCGGACGCTTGTGTCGCCTGTGCGTATGTGGCTGCACCCTAACTCTTCGTGTTTCCGAGGGTCTCCCCCCTCGAAGAAAGGTCCAGGCAGAACTGTGCGCCCCTTGCGTTTCTCCTCCCTATGCATACTAGCCAGTGGATTCTTGTGGATTGGTTCTCAGGCAACGGCCCAGAATGCCATGCCGGTTTCGCGCATCGTCAGTCCGATCGACGAGAGCCAACTGGTAACGCTCAAGGGCACGGTGCATCCGCTGGCCAATGCCAGGAACGACCGCGGCGTCTTGTCCGACAGCACCCCGCTGGACCGGATCCATCTTGTGCTGAAGCGCAGCGCAGGGCAGGAGTCGGCGCTGGAGCAACTGATCGGCCAACTGCATACGCCGGGTAATTCGAACTTTCACAAGTGGCTGACGCCGGATCAGTTCGGCAAGCAGTTTGGGCCTTCGGACCAGGATATTGCGACGGTGGAGACCTGGCTGACAGGGCATGGATTCAGCGTGAAGGGGGTCAATCCAGGGAAACAGACGCTGGAGTTTTCGGGAAACGCAGGCCAGTTCCGCAGTGCGTTTCACGCGCAGATCCATAAATATGAAGTAAACGGCCAGGTCCATACCGCGAACGCGAGCGATCCGCAGATACCGGCGGCACTTGCACCAGTGGTCGCCGGATTTGTGTCCCTGAACAATTTCCGCTTCAAAAGCAACAACGAATACCTGGGAAAAGCCAGTTACAACCCCAAGCTTGACCGCGCGACGCCGCTGTGGACGATCGGGCCGGGTGGCTCTCCTTATGCGGACAGCCTGCAATTTGTACTGGCGCCACAGGATTTTTATGTTCAGTACGACCTGAATCCGCTTTATAGCGCCAGTACGCCGATCAATGGGGCCGGTCAGAACATCGCCATCGTCAACGACACCAACATCAACATCGGCCTGGTGAATCAGTTCCGCACGCTTTTCGGTCTTCCTGCCAACCCGCCGCAGGTGATTGTGGACGGAAACGATCCCGGCGTGGATGGAATCAACAACCCGGATGGGCCGAACTTCGACTCGAGCGAAGCCTACATCGATGTGGAGTGGTCGGGTGCTGTTGCGCCCCAGGCTACGGTTAACCTTGTTATCGCCGCGGACACGCAGATGGAGAGCGGCTTGACCCTGGCGATGGAGCATGCGGTCTATGGGAACATCGCTCCGGTAATGAGCCTGAGTTTTGGCGAGTGCGAATCGGCGATCGGCATCAGTAATGTGTTCTTCAACGAATTGTGGCAGCAGGCGGCGGCGCAGGGCATCACGGTGATGGTATCGGCGGGAGACAGCGGCTCCGCGGTATGCGATCGAGGGACGGAATACGCCGTAGGCGGCCAGGCGGTGAGCGGCTTTGCTTCTACGCCCTACAACGTAGCCGTGGGCGGAACCGATTTTTACTACAGTGACTGGGCCGCGGCCGTGAACAATCCGAGCGCAGTCGACTCGCAGCTTGGTTCCTACTGGAATGTGACTCCGAGCAACAGCACGCCTTCGCTATCCATCAAGGGCGTGATTCCCGAGCAGCCATGGAACGACAGCCAGTATGGCGATAACATCATCAGTTATTACAACCAGTCAGGCGGGGCAACCAACATTGTGGGCGGCAGTGGCGGAGCCAGCAACGCCGCAATCTGCAGCGGAAACGATTACGGCACCAACGGACTATGCTCGAGCGTATCTTCCGGATATCCAAAGCCGTCGTGGCAGACGGGTAATGGCGTGCCCAGCGACGGAGTGCGCGACTTGCCCGATATCTCGCTGTTTGCGGCCAACGGGCAGAACGACTCCTACTACCCGGTCTGCGCCGTGGACGGGGATTGCCAGGCGGCTTCAGGCGGATACATCCAGATTTCCGGTTACGGCGGGACTTCGGTTTCGTCTCCCGCGTTTGCAGGCATGATGGCGCTGGTTAACCAGAAGTATGGACCCCAGGGACAGGCGGACTATGTGCTTTATCCGCTGGCAAAGCAATTTCCGGCCGCATTCCACGACGTTGTGAACGGAAGCAACGCCGTTCCGTGCTCTTATTCGCCAATCACGCCGGACTGCATTGCCGCGCCATCCGGACTCAACTACGATGTCGACGATCCAAACTACGGGGAAGCAGTGGAGGGTGAGATCGGCAGCGGGTCAACGCCGGAGTATAACGCCGGAGTGGGTTACGACCTGGCGACCGGACTGGGCACGATCGATGCCAACCAGATGGTGACCAACTGGGGCAATGTGAAGTTCAATGCCACCACCACTACGCTGACACCGTCACAGACGACCTTTACGCATGGAACGTCGATCAACATCACCGGCAGCGTTACAGGAACAACCACGCCTACCGGAAGCGTTGCGCTGATGACCAACAGCCTGGAGGCTGTTCAGCAGGGGCAGGGCCTGGCCGGTACGCTCAATAGCAACGGCACCACCGCCAGCACATTCGCTCTGAATGGCAGTGGAGCTTTCAGCGGCACCACCCTTGCATTGCCGGGCGGCACGTACGACATCTGGGGCTCGTATGGCGGGGATGGAAAGAACGGGATGAGCACGTCGACGCCGGTGCAGATTACCGTGAACCCGGAATCCAGCGGAATTGTATTTTCCATTCTGAGTCCTGAGAATGGGGATCTTGATTCGATCGCCTCGGGTACAACCGGCATCCCGTACGGAACACAACTCACGCTGGATGCGCAGGTCTTGCCGACGACGGAAGTGAGCTGCACAACAAACTGCCCGGTAACTACAGAACCTACCGGAAGCGTCACATTTAGCGATGGATCGACGCCGTTGAACTCGGCGGTGATCAACGCGGAGGGAGACGCGGAATTCAACGCGGGGTTCGCCGTGGGCACGCACTCGGTGTCGGCTGCCTATTCGGGCGATAGCAGCTACAACGCATCTGCGTCGACGTCGCCGATCAGCTTTACGGTGGTGCAAGATAGCCCGATTATCCTCCAGAACACACCAGTGACCGACTCCTCGAATAACTATTGGCTCAACGGCCCCGGCCAGCCCACGGTGCTGACCGTCCAAGTCGAGAACTCGTATGAATACATCAATGGGCAGGTGGTTCCTGTTGCTGCGCCTAGCGGTACGGTGACGTTGACCAGTTCGCTTTCGGGCTTCTCAGGAACGGCGACGCTTAGTCCCGCGGTGGACCCAACGACATTGGCGGTTGAGGGTGTAGCCACCTATACGATTCCAGGAGGCTCGGTCTCTGGCGACTATTCGATTGAGTTCAGCTATAGTGGCGACACTAATTACGCCGCAGTCTCATCGACGCAGGATATAGGGATTGAGACCACCAACAACGACGGCGGACTCAATTCCACGACCACTGCATCGATGACTGGAAGCATCTCGCCGAATTCCAGCGTGGTTGTGAATGGAACTGTCACCGGTGCGAGCGGGCATGCGGCGCCAACCGGGGCACTGTATGTTTATTCGGCCGGAAACTATCCGACGGGGGTCGATATTTCCCCGTCCTCCAGCGGAGACACTTCATCGTTCAGCATCGTGCTGAACAGCCAGACCTTGTTCCAGGGGGCAAACCAGATCACCCTCGAGTACCTGGGCGATAACAACTACAACCCCTCGGCTGTGGTGCTGTCCAACACGCTGACAAATTCACTCGCCGACTTCTCGATGACCGCGAATACCACCATCATTCCGGTAACTTCAAACACACCCGGAACGACAACGGTGAATGTGGCATCTGTGAATGGCTTCAGCAATGCTGTGGGCCTGACCTGCTCGTCGACGGGGGGCGTAACCTGCACGGTTGCGACGTCTTCGATTTCGCTTGCCAGCGGAGGAAGCGGGACCTCAAAAGTGACGGTAAGTGCCGCATCCGGGACAGCATTGGGAAGCTACAACGTGCTGATTACCGGCAAGGATCCAACCGGGGAGTACGTTCACACGCTGGGATTGCGCGCACAAGTGGCGCCCTCCGGTCCGGGCTTTGCTCTGACCAACAGCGGCGGAATCTCGGTCATCCCCCCCGGCGCGACAACGGGGAACACCTCGACGATTACGGTTACGCCGTCGGATGGATTTACCGGAACAGTGAATCTGACGTGTGCTCTTACGAATCCTCCGGGTGGCATTACGCCTCCAACCTGCACCGTTACGTCTTCGGTCACTCTTTCCGGAACAGCGCCGGCAACGGGGACTCTGACGATCAACACCACAGCGGCAACTACCCTGGGCGCGTACACGATGACGGTTTCAGGGACGGATGCGGCTACCGGCAAGATCACGTCGTCGACGCCTGTGAGCGTAACGGTGGGCGAGCCGGCCAGCTTTGCGCTGACCAACAACGGGCCCATCTCCTTTGGCGCGGGGCTCACCACGGGCAACACTGCGACCATTACAGTGACTCCGTCGAACGGCTTTACATCAACCGTGGCATTGTCCTGCTCAGTAACCTCAACGCCATCGAGCCCAACCAGTCCGGCGACGTGCTCTGTCAGCCCGGCTACAGTTACGGGCGGATCAGGAACGGCTACGGTGAGCTTTGTTACAACGTCAACCACCACGCCGGGAAGCTATTCGGCAACGGTGACTGGCACAGCGGGAGCAAGTACCGCAACGACGGTGGCGGTGGGCAACGTGAGCGCCAGTTATGGCGCTTCGGCCGGAGCGGTTTCGCCATCGGCGGTGACGCCGGGCGGTTCGGCGACTTCAACGATCACGGTTAACTCGGGCGACGGCTACGCGGGCACCGTGACCTTGAGCTGCGCGCTGACCTCGTCGCCGAGCGGAGCCACCGATCTTCCCACCTGCGCTGTGTCCGGCTCGGGGATCGCGCTCAGCGAGACCACGACCAGCGGCACCGGGACGGTTACCGTGAGCACGACGGCGGCAACCAGCAGTGAACTTGTCCGGCCAAGGATCGGACCCGACAAAGGCTCGCCGGGCAAGGGCTGGCTGGGAGCGGGCGGCGGCGCGGTGCTGGCGGTGCTGCTGTTCTTCGGAATCCCGGCGCGGCGGCGTAGCTGGCGAACGATGTTGGGCGCGCTGGTCCTCATGGTGATCATGGGCGCGATGGCGGGTTGCGGTGGTGGAGGCGGCGGCGGTGGATGCACCAGCAACTGCGGCGGCGGGAACCTGGGTACGACAGCCGGCAACTATGTCTTTACGGTCACGGCTACTGGAAACCCGGCGCAGGGCTCGGGGAACACAACCACATTCACGGTGAATGTGAACTAGAACGAAAAGTCGAGCACGGCAGACTGGCCCTTCCCTCCGGAGGGGCCGGTTTGTTTCGGAGCACCTGCGTTGCGGCGGCCCCTCACTCTTCGCTCGCAAGAACGAACTGCTCTCGACGCATGCGATCCGAAAAAGGCCGCATGCGTGGAGAGCAGTTTTTGTTTGGGTGGGGAAGCCGGGATTTGTGTTGCTACTTTGATAGCTTGTCGAGGGCCAGGTTCAGGTCGAGGACGTTGACTCGGGGTTCGCCCAGAAAGCCCAACTGACGGTTGGTGGTGTTGTCCGCGATGAGCTGACGGATGCGGCCTTCATCGAGTTTGCGGGCCTTGGCAACGCGTGGGACCTGGAAAGAAGCAGCGTCGGGGGTGATGTCGGGATCAAGGCCGGAGCCGGACATGGTGACCAGGTCGATCGGAACCGGTTGGCTGGGATTCTCTTTTGCCAGCGTGTTGATCGAGGCCTGGATGCGGTCGACAAGAGCCTTGTTGGACTGGGCCAGGTTGGAGCCCCCGGAAGATGTGGCGTCGTAGCCATTGCCCGCGCCAGATGGGCGGGGATGGAAGTATTTGTCGGAGGTGAAGCTCTGGGCCAGCAACTCGGAGCCGATGATCTGGCCGTCCTTGAGAATGAGACTACCAGCAGCCTGGTGCGGGAAGATCAGTCCGGCGATGCCGGTGACCAGGAGCGGGTACGCGAGTCCGAGCAGCACCGTGGTCACGATGGTGAAACGAATCGAGGTCTTCCAGACGGAGTGGGTCTTGGTTGTCGTTTTGTGCGCGGCGTCGGAAGCCAGTGTCGATGTGGAATGCATTGTTCGAACCCTCAGGGGTTAAAGCCCCGAATTCCTCTTACTGCTGATTTCGGCACGACAAAGGTCATGCCCTGATACAAGGCATTACGCCAGGTGCACGGCTACCAGAAACATGTCGATGGCCTTGATGCCGATGAAGGGCACGATAATGCCACCCACGCCATAGATGAGCAGGTTGTTGCGCAGCAGGACATCGGCTGCCTTGGGCTCGTATTTCACGCCCTTGAGGGCCAGCGGGATGAGCGCCACGATAATCACTGCGTTGAAAATGACCGCCGACAGAATGGCCGAATGCGCCGTAGAAAGGTGCATGATGTTCAGCGCGTTCAGCACTGGAAAGACACCGGCAAACATGGCGGGAATGATGGCGAAGTACTTGGCCACGTCGTTGGCGATGGAGAAGGTAGTCAGAGCGCCGCGGGTCATGAGGAGCTGCTTTCCGATCTCCACGATTTCTATGAGCTTGGTGGGATTGGAGTCGAGATCGACCATGTTGCCGGCTTCTTTTGCGGCTTGCGTGCCGGAGTTCATGGCCACGCCTACATCGGCCTGGGCGAGCGCGGGCGCGTCGTTGGTGCCGTCGCCGGTCATGGCCACGAGCTTGCCTTTGCCTTGTTCGCGCTTGATGAGGTCCATCTTGTCTTTGGGTTTGGCTTCGGCGAGGAAGTCGTCTACGCCGGCTTCGCGCGCAATGACGGCGGCGGTGAGCGGGTTGTCGCCGGTGATCATGATGGTGCGGATGCCCATGGCGCGCAGACGGGCGAGACGTTCCTTGAGGCCGCCTTTGACAATGTCTTTGAGGTAAATGACGCCGAGCGCCGCTGCGTTTTCAGCGACGACCAGGGGAGTGCCGCCCGCGCGGGCGATCTCTTCAACCTGCTCGCGTACCTTTTGCGGAAGCTGCGAGCCCTGCTCTTCGAGGAAACGTGCTATTGCATCGACCGAGCCCTTGCGAATGCGCGTGCCGGGCAAATTGACGCCGGACATGCGAGTCTGCGCGGTGAAGGGAACAAACTCGGCGTGAATGCCGCTGAGGTCGCGTCCGCGGAGGTTGTACTTCTCCTTGGCCAGAACAACGATGGAACGGCCTTCGGGGGTTTCGTCAGACAGCGACGCAAGCTGCGCGGCGTTGGCCATCCGTTCGGCGCTGACGTCTGGGGCGGGATAGAACTCGGTGGCCTGGCGGTTGCCGAGAGTGATGGTTCCGGTCTTGTCGAGAAGCAATGTGTTGACGTCGCCGGCGGCTTCAACGGCGCGGCCGCTCATGGCGAGGACGTTGTACTGAACAAGGCGGTCCATGCCCGCGATTCCAATGGCAGAAAGCAGTCCGCCGATCGTTGTCGGGATAAGGCAGACCAGCAGCGAAACCAACACAAAGACCGTCTGCGGCGCCTTTGAATACATGGCGAAGGGTTGGAGCGTGACCACGGCGAGCAGAAAGACGATGGTGAGGCCGGAGAGCAGGATGGAGAGCGCGATCTCGTTGGGCGTCTTCTGGCGGGTTGCGCCTTCAACCAGGGCGATCATGCGATCGAGGAATGTTTCACCGGGATTGGAGGTGATGCGGACCTTGATCCAGTCGGATAAAACTTTGGTCCCGCCAGTGACAGCGGAGCGATCGCCGCCTGCTTCGCGGATGACGGGAGCTGATTCACCGGTGATGGCCGACTCGTCCACCGAGGCTACGCCTTCGATGACTTCGCCGTCGCCGGCAATGTAGTGATTGGCCTCGACATAGATAACGTCGCCGGCGCGGAGCAGGCCGCTGGCTACTTCTTCAAAGCCGCCGTCGGCGGTGTAACGCCTGGCAATGGTCTCGCCCTTGGCCTTGCGGAGCGTATCGGCCTGGGCCTTGCCGCGGCCCTCAGCCATGGCTTCAGCAAAGTTGGCGAAGAGGACTGTGAACCAGAGCCAGAGGGTGATCTGGAGATTGAATCCAAAGCCGGGGCGGTTGTGAACCATGTTGTCAATCAGCAGGGCTGTGGTCAGCACCGAGCCCACTTCGACGACAAACATGACGGGATTCTTGACCATGCCGCGGGGATCGAGTTTGCGCACCGAATCGAGGAGCGCCTGGGCGATGATATCCGTGTTCCAGAGACTTTTCTTCGTAGCCATTTGAGTCCTAAAAGCAGCTTCTAGCTGCTAGCTTCTAGCTATCAGCTTCCAGCTTCGGTTGTTGAACGCATCCGGTCTTCGTGGTCCGGAGCTAAGTGCTAAAGAGCAGCTTCTAGCTTCTAGCTATCAGCTTCTAGCTGCTGTTGTTGAAGCGTCCGACCTTCGTTATCGATACCTGAAAGCTAGGAGCTAGAAGCTAGCAGCTAGCAGCTGTTTTCTAAAACACCTGGCCGGATTTCAGCAGCAGGTGTTCCAAAATCGGTCCCAGGCTCAGTGCCGGGAAAAAGGTGAGCGCGCCGAGAATCAGGATTGTTCCGACCAGCAGTATGGTGAACAAACTGGTGTTTACGGGGAATGTGCCGGGCGAAGGCGGAACGCTTTTCTTCATCGCCAGGTGTCCGGCCAGGGCCAGCACGGGAATCTTCATCAGGAATCGTCCGCCAAGCATGGCGAAGCCCATGGCCACGTCGTACCACCAGAGAGTGGTGGGGTTGACGCTGGCGTTCAGTCCGGCAAAAGCTGATCCGTTATTTCCCACCGCGGAGGTGAAGGCGTAAAGAATCTCGCTGAACCCGTGCGGCCCCTGGTTGCTGAGTGCGGCCAGCCCCACGGGAAGAAGCACAAAGACAGCGGTAAAAGTAAGAATGATCAGCGGGAAGATGAGTACATAAAGCATGGACATCTTCACGTCAAACGCTTCGATTTTCTTGCCCAGGTATTCGGGAGTGCGGCCCACCATCAGGCCGGCAATGAACACCGCCAGCACGACGAAGATGAGGATGCCGTACATGCCCGCGCCAACACCGCCGAATACAACCTCGCCGAGCATGATGTTGACCATGGTGACCATGCCGCCGAGGGGCGTGAAGCTGTCATGAACGCCGTTCACGGCGCCGCAACTGGCGTCGGTGGTGATGTCGGCAAAGAGGGCTGATTCGGCGATGCCGTTGCGTACTTCCTTGCCCTCCATGTTGCCGCCGGGCGCGGTTGCGGTGTGGGTTTGCTGCGCGCCGTGGATGAGGGGATGCGGCTGCGACTCGGCCCAGTAGATGGCGGAGAATCCCGCCGCGAAGAGCACAAACATCGCGGCCAGTACAGCCCAGCCGTGGCCGGGAGATCCAGTCATGCGACCCAGTGTGTAGGTCAGGCCTGCGGGGATGATGAAGATGGAAAGGATCTGCAGAAAGTTTGAGAATGGCGTGGGGTTCTCAAAGGGGTGGGCGCTGTTGGCATTGAAAAATCCGCCGCCATTGGTGCCCAGCATCTTGATGGCTTCCTGCGAAGCAACCGGGCCCTGGGCAATGGTCTGCGTTTGGCCCTCGATGGTGTGAGCGGAGGTGTAGGCGTGCAGGTTTTGCGGGACGCCCTGGCCAACCAGCAGCAGCGCATAGATCAACGAAGCGGGGACGAGGACGTAAAGCAAGATGCGCGTCACATCGACCCAGAAGTTGCCGATGGTGCCGGACATGGTGCGCTTGATGCCGCGAATAAGTGCAACGGCAATGGCGATGCCGGCAGCGGCGGAGATGAAGTTGTGATACGCCAGAGCAGCCATCTGCGTCAGATAGCTCATGGTGGTCTCAGGCGTATAAAACTGCCAGTTGGTATTGGTGGTGAAGCTGACTGCCGTGTTCCATGCAAGGTCAGGACCAACAGCGGGAAGCCCCTGCGGATTCCAGGGCAGCATGTGCTGTAACCGCTCGATGGCGTAGGTGACCAGCAGGCTGATCGCAGAGAAGCCGAGCATGGCATAGGCATACTCACGCCAGTTCATCTCTGCGGTAGCGTTGACGCCGGAAAGCCTGTAGATGAGGCGCTCGATGGGCCGAAGCACGGGATCGAGCCAGGTCCGTTCTCCTTCAAGGACGCGGGCTAGATAGATGCCCACGGGGCGAACGGTAGCGAGCAGGATCGATGAGAAAATGGCAAACTGCAGCCAGCCATTGGCAGACATGCTAGAACTTCTCCGGGAAAAGCAGGGTGAGGGTCAGGTAGCCAAGCAGAAGGACGGAAAGGATCAACGCTATAACGGTGATGACGTCGATTTGCATGGGGTCTACCTCAACTTCTGGCAGCCCTTGACGTAGAGAAACGCCAGGGCGAAGAAAATAACCGTGAACAGGAACATCACAAAATCCTGCATTGCAGCTCTCACATTTCCAGGCGCCGGAACGTATGCGTCGCGGGCCCAGGTTCTGACACCTGAATTAGTTTGCATGATGCCAAGTTCGAGTATCGATAAGATTTCCTAAATAAAACGTAAGGGGCGGAAAAAAGCCCAAGGATTCCGCTAAAAGCCGGTGAAAACCGGGTTTGCGATTGCCTCGCCCGATAAACGTCACTCTTCATTCCCGCTCCAACCCTCCGGGAGGAAGCGGTAGCCCACCCAGGGTTCGGTTTGAATGTATTGCTTGCCAGTTTCGGCTTCGAGCTTTTTGCGCAACTGGCCAATAAAAACGCGTAGGTACTCGGGCTGATGGGCGGATTGAGCGCCCCAGATGGATGTGAGGAGGGCGCGATGGGTCATGACCTTGCCGGCGTGGCGGGCAAGGTGGACGAGCAGATCGAACTCCTTCGGGGTAAGGTGGATTTGCTTGCCGTTGACGGTAATGATGTGGGCGGTGGCGTCGACCATGAAGTCGCCGGCTTCGATAGCGGCGGTGGCACGCTCAGGTGCGCGGCGGAGGTGGGCGCGCACGCGGGCCAACAACTCCTGAATACCGAAAGGCTTGGTCACATAATCGTCGGCGCCGGCATCGAATGCCTCCACTTTGGAGCGCTCGTGGTCTCGGACAGACAGCACCAGGATCGGTGTAGCCGATTTGGTGCGAATGGCGCGGGTCACGTCGACGCCGGTGAGGCCCGGCATCATGAGATCGGTGATGACCAGGTCGGGAGGCCAGTCGCGGTAAACCTGCAGACCCTCTTCAGGGTCATTGGCGGTGCGCACGTCGTAACCCTGTGCGGAGAGCGCAGCGCGCAGCACACGGGTGATTTGCGGTTCGTCGTCGATTACCAGAATTCTGCCGGGCATATACGTTCTTCTTTCCTGGGCCGCTACCATAATAAGCCCCAGCCTTTATTATGCCGGTGAGGAAGAAGATGAGCGTCCGTTCGTATTCGCAGAACACGCTACGGTTTTTTGTGGCCAGCCTGGCCGCCATGCTGACTACTTTCGCGCTGGTGTGGGTGGGTGCGAACGCGACTGCGGCCGGGATGGTGTTCCTGGTGCTGGTGGTGTGGTCGGCTACCCAGGCCGGAATCAAGCTTTCGCTGTATGTCGCAGTGCTTTGCGCGCTATCGTTCGACTATTTTTTCCTGGCGCCGGTGCGGTCCATTGAAATTGTCGGGGCGCAGCAGTGGGTGGCGATGATTTCATTTGTGGCCTGTTGCCTGGTTGTGAGCCGGGTGGCTGAACGTGCGCGCCGCCAGACGCACAACGCCGAACAGCGGCGCGAGGACGTTGAAAGGCTCTACGAACTGAGCCAGGAAATGATGCTGCACGATGATGCGGAGGGATTGATTCGCGATCTTCCGCGGCTGATCGACCGGATATTCGCGCTGCAAGGAGTGGTGCTGTATGTCTGCGATCAGGACCAGTTCTACGCTTCAAGTTCGGCGATTCCTTCGAGCATTCAGGCCGGAATGCGCGCCACGACGCAGGGGTTCAGCCCGACCATTTCGACGGACTCGGATTTCTACATCATGGCGCTGATGCTGGGCTTGCGTCCGGTGGGTGCGTTGGGCTGGCGGCCGTCCCTTCTTTCGCGCGAGGTGGCCACGGCGGTCAGCGCGCAGGTGGCGATTGTGCTGGCGCGCTCGATTGCCATTGAGGCCTCGACGCGACTGGAGGCTGTGCGCGAGGGAGAACGGCTGCGCACCGCGCTGATTGACTCCCTGACACACGAACTGAGGACGCCGCTGACCTCGATTCGGGCGGCGGCGACTACGCTGCTGGAGGCCGAAGGGCTGGATGAAGTGGCGCGGGTGGACCTGGTGACGATTGTGGATGAGGAGGCGGCGCGGCTCGATCTGCTGATCGGCGAAGCGGTGGAGATGGCGGAGATTGATGCCAACGTGGTGCGGATTCATTCGATCTCGCAGCATCCCAGAGCGCTGTTGGAGCAGGCTGTGGAAGAGTCGCGGGCGGCGCTGACGGGGCACCGGGTGACGATTGCGGTGGAAGAGCCGGATGAGCCGGCGTGGTTCGATCCGCACCTTCTGGGGCGTGTGCTGCGGCACTTGCTGGAAAATGCGGCCAGTTATACGGGGGCGGGGAGCAAGATTTCACTGAGCAGCCGGAGAATGGGAAATCGGCTGGAATTCTGCGTGGAGGACAACGGGCCGGGAATCGATGCGCTGGATTTGCCGCTGATTTTTGAGAAGTTTTACCGGGGCAAGAAAGGCGCGAGCAAAGGCAAGGGATCGGGAATGGGGTTGGCGATCACGCGCGCCATACTCCTGGCTCATGGGGGAGCGATCGAAGCGACCAGTTCGCCGGGGCACGGAGCAAAGTTCCGCTTCTGGGTGCCGCTTGTGGAGAAGCAGCCGGAGAGCGCGGGGTGAGGGGCGGAGAGACGGTCGGGACGCCGGAGATCAAATCGCATAATCACACCTGTCGGTGATAAGCGGGAATTGTGATCCTGGAATGGAACGGCGCAAGCATTCCTGCGTACCTTTAGTAATGAGTTAGTGCGGAGAGATTTGGAATCGCTGGAAGGGGAACAGTGCCTATTTTTTGCGCCATGGACTTTATCCATCCGATGGGCAAACTTCGCGGAGTGTGGACACCGGCCCTGAACCTGATTGCGTTTGCTGCGCTTTCCGCCGGTGGCGCGATAGTTTGCGTTGCCCAGCAAACCAAGCCGCCTGAACCAACGCCGGAGGTGGTCGCAGTCTCGACGGTGACAGTCGATCCGGATCACGTAACCCTGTCTCCCGGCGATACAAAATCATTCTCCGCAACCGTGACCGGGACTGGTGCCTTCAGCCATGAGGTGACCTGGACCGTGAACGACGTCGTCGGGGGCAACGTCAAACTGGGCACGATTAGCAGCAATGGGCGCTATGTCACGCCGTACCCAATTCCCGCGACGGTGACCGTGAAAGCGGTGAGTAATTCAGACCCCAAGAAATGGGCGAGCGCGGTGATTACGCTGGTCGCTCCCGCGCCTGCGCAGGGACCGGCGTTGACCGTTGATTTGGGAACCCCGGGCCATCCGATCAGTCCGCTGATCTACGGAATGAACGCTTATCGGCAGGCCGATCCCGAGCACGAGGCGGCACAGGTGGCGAAGGCCGTGCGCCTTTCAGTGAACAGGTGGGGCGGCAACGGTACCTCACGATATAACTACAAGCTCGACGTCTCGAATTCGGGCGATGACTGGTTTTTTGAAATTGATCCCAATAAGAATACCCAGTTCCCGGATGTGTCGGAGTTCAACACGCAAGTGTTAAGCGACCGGGCCAGCGGCGCCAAGACGATGGGCACCATGCCGGTGATGGGGTGGGTTGCGAAATCGCGAACCCGGGCAGCCAGCTTTTCCGTGGCCAAGTATGGACCGCAACAGAAGACCGATCCTTATTGGTGGGATTTCGGAAACGGCGTGAAGCCGGACGGAACCAATATCACGAACGATCCGACCGATACGTGCATGCCAGTGGATGAAATCTGGGCTGCGGATTGGGTGAAATACCTGGTGAAGAGATTTGGAGATGCCGCGCACGGAGGAGTGGCGATTTACTCGCTCGACAATGAGCCGACGTGGTGGAATAAGAACCATCGCGACGTGCACCCTTTGCCGTTTACCTACGATGAAGTCACGGAGAATGGCTTGAAGGTGGCGAAGGCAATCAAAGCAGCCGACCCGACCGCGGAGGTGAGCGGTCCAGTGATCGACTACTGGCCTACCTATTTTTATTCGGGGAAGGATCTCGAATCGATCTATAAGAACTGGCCGAATTTTGCCAAGGGGCCGGTCGATCGCATGGCGCATGGCAACCTTCCGTTGATTGACTACTATCTGCGAGAGTTCAAAGGGGCGCAGGATGCGGATCCGCATCACACGCGGCTTCTCGATTACCTTGATCTGCACACATACTTTGCAGCCAACGACGCAGGTTTGAAACCTGCGGGCACGAGTGAACAGCAGGCAGCCGTGATCGACTCAACGCGCGTGTTTTGGGATTCCACGTACACCGACCGGAGATTCCAGAATCCCGACAAGTATCTTGAGCCGTTGGCGCCGCAGATGATTCCCAGGATGAAGAAATGGGTCGCGGACAACTATCCGGGAACCAAGACTGCGATTACCGAATACAACTGGGGCGGACCGGAGCATATCAGCGGCGCGGTGGCGCAGGCGGACATTCTGGGTATATTTGGCAGGGAGGGACTGGACCTGGGCGCGTTGTGGGGTCCACCGAATCTAAATGAGCCATTGATGTTCGCTTTCAAAATCTTTCGCAACTACGACGATGCGGGAGGGCAGTTTGGCGACATGAGCAGGACGGCCAGCAGCGCGGACCAACGCAAACTGTCCGTCTATGCGGCTTCTGATTCCGGCAACCATTCACTGACGTTGATGGTGATCAACAAGACATTTGGCGATCTGAAGACGGATGTATCGCTCGACCAATTCAAGGCGGCGGGGCCGGCGAAGGTTTTTCAATATAGCTCGGCAAACCTCGCTGGGATTCAATCGCTGCCGCCGATTAAAGCGACAGGGCCAGCCAATAATCGCAATGCGAGTGTTCTTAAAGAGCAGGCATTTCCCGCGATGTCGATGACGCTTTACGTGATCCCGCAGCAGTAGCGATCAGCCTTCGAGTTTGTAGCGCGTTTCGGCGAGGCGATAGAGGCGCCGCCAGACTAATCGGTTCATGGTGACCACCATCAGGGAAATCATGATGGTGGCCAGCAGGATGATGGGGAAGCGGCCGCTGTCGGTAGCAGAGCTGATCTCCGAGCCGAGCCCGATGGTCTGCAGAGTGCTGTCTTTCAGGTGCGAATACTCGGCATAAACAGAAGCGTTCCAGGCGCCGCCGCTGGCCGTGACCATGCCGGTGATGAGATAGGGAAAGATTCCGGGGAGAATGAGCTTGGTCCAACGCTGCCAGCGGGTGAAATGGTAGAGGGAGCTGACTTCGCGCAGGTCCGAGGGGATGGACATTGCCCCGGCAATGACGTTGAAGAGGATGTACCACTGGGTGCCGAGCAACATTAGGGCAATAGATCCGATGCCCAGCCCGCCGCCAATCTTGACCAGGCCAATCAGGATGATGGGGAAGAACGCCGTGGCGGGGATGGAGGCCAGCACCTGGGCAGTGGGCTGAACGATGCGCGAGAGCCGGGGATTGAGACCGATGGCGACTCCGACGGGGACGGTCCACAGGGCAGAGATGAGCAGCGCGGCGTTGACGCGGCCAAAGGTGGCGGCTGCGCCTTCGAGAAGCAACTTCATGTCAGCCCAGGTGACCGTTTGCAGCATGATGACGGCTTGCAACGCTCCCCAGCCGACAACGGCTACTGCCGCGACTGCGACCATCCACAGTAATGGGGAGGGTCGGGTGGATTTCTCCTGGTCGATGGGATGGACGATTCGGCATTCCTTTGTCTGCGAAAGACGGCGATAGATTGGCTCTTCAATGCTGGTCCAGGCGCGACCGGGAAGGGAACTGAGCAGATTCGAACGCCGCAGCAGGGTAAGGATCGGAGACGTGACGCGGTCGGCCGACTCGACATTCTCGAATTTGAACTTGTCGCTCCAGGCAATCAACGGTCGCCAGACCAGCTGATCGGTGGCGACGACGATGAGGATAACAGTGCCGATGCCAAACGTCAGCGCCCGGTAGTCGCCGGAGTTGGTGGCGACTTGAAGATAGCTGCCAAGGCCGGGTAGCTGGTAGGTGTAGTTGGCGAAGGGTGAGATTTCGCAGGCGATGAGGGCGAACCAGCCGCCGGCGACCGAAACGATGGAGTTCCATACCAGTCCGATTGCGGCGTAGGGCATTTCAAGCTGCCAGAAGCGCTGCCACGCGGAGTAGCGGTAGATGCGCGAGGCCTCAACCATCTCCCGGGGGATGGATTTGAGTGATGAATAGAAACTAAAGGCCAAGTTCCATACTTGTCCTGTGAAGATGAGCAGGATGACCGCCATCTCGATTCCAAGCTGGTGGCCGGGCACCAGGGCGACCATGAAAAGGACGACCGGTGGCAGGAAGCTGAGTACGGGGATGGATTGCAGAATATCGAGGACGGCGACCATCCAGGGCTCAATACGCGGGTTATAGGCGGCGATGTAGCCATAGGCGATGGCGAAGATGAGGCTGAGCAGGTAAGCGATCCCGATACGAATGATGGAGTAGAAGGCGTAGACGGGCAGGGCGCCAATGGAATGAGAGATTTCAGCAATGGGGGCGGGCTTGCTGAGCCAGTACTTGCCGGTGCTGACGATGGCAAAAAAGACGGCAAGACCGCAGGCGGCCACGCCCACGTCGATGACAAAGGGCCAGGTGCGAGCGGTGACGAGAGTGCGTGCGAGTGGTTGTTGTAAGTTCAATCTTCACTCTCACTTGCGGCTATTTCCTCATCTTGTGCATCGGGAAGCACGAAGCGCCGGCGGCCGGCATCGAAGTCAAAGATCTCGGCGTATCGGCCCCAGGCGACCGCGGTCTCCATCTGGCGCAGGCATTCCTCCTCGCTGAACTGCTCGTCGAGCATGTCGAGGAAGAAGTCCTCGGGTACGGAGTGGTCGCTCTTGGCTTCGAGGGCTCGGCGAATCTGGCGCAGGAGGAGCACGTTTTCCAGAGCAGCGTCGCGGAAGAGCTCCTTCTGGCGGAGAATTTCCGAGTTGGCGAACTCGGTGCCGCTGGGGGTGATGGCGGCATCGCCCTCTTCGATTTTGAGGAAGCCAAGCAGCTGGGAGGCGTCGACGATGGGGAGCAGGTCGTCGATTTCGAAGGCCAGGTCGTCGGCCAGGCGGTAAATATCGTCGCGTCCGCCCTTGTCGAGAAGCAGTTCGAGCAGGCCGGCCATGCCGCCGGGCCGGGCGTGAGGCAGCATCTGGTAGTGCATCTGGCGCTGATCGCGGGCCTTGGTTTCCGGATGCTGATGGTCCGGAGCCTCGGTTGGAGCGACGTCGGGCCTGGTGAGCACTTTGTAGATGTAGTCGACCAGGTTGGTGAAGGCTTCGGATTTGCGGTCGCGAGGCTGAGGAAGCTGGACCTTGAAGTCGGTGCGAATGTGGCCGGGATTGCGGCCGAGGACGATGATACGGTCGGCGAGCAGGACGGCCTCTTCAATATTGTGGGTGACGATGAAGACGGCCTTGGTGGGCATGGTTTTGTTGGCCCACAGCTCCAATAATTCAGAGCGGAGGTTTTCAGCGGTCAGGACATCGAGGGCGCTAAAGGGCTCGTCCATGAACAGGACTTCAGGTTCGACGACCAGGGCGCGGGCAAAGCCGACTCGCTGCTTCATGCCGCCGGAAAGCTCCTTGGGGTAGGCGGCTTCAAAGCCGTCGAGACCGACCGTGTCGAGCATCTTCATGCTGCGTTCGCGGCGCTCGTCGGGGCTTACGCCGCGGGCCTGAAGCGGAGCTTCGACGTTTTCAAGTACTGTGAGCCAGGGAAATAAAGCGAAACTCTGAAAGACAATCGAGACATTGATTTCAACGTCGGAGATCGGTTTTTCATGCCAGAATACCTGTCCGGCGGAGGGGGTGGAGAGCCCGGTCAACATGCGCAACATGGTGGATTTGCCGGAGCCGGAAGGCCCGAGCAGGGCGAGAATCTCGCCGGGAACGATCGATAGGTCGGTGGCGGAGATAACCTGAATGCGGTTTTCGCTGGGCTGGGCGTAGTACTTTTCGATTTTTTCGGCGCGAATGATGGCCTCTGCGGCCGGGGCCGCGGCGGTGGGCTGTTGGTTGGGGATGACCGCTTCCTGCATGCAGGGTTCTCCGGATGGGGTTCGGCTGCCAATGCTGCGACCGGTTGTGTTGCCAGTTTATGGAAGGCCAGTTGCTGCCAGATGAATTGTCGCGCGTCGGGGTGCAGGGGATAATTGGAGTTATCTGCGGATTTCCCGTGCGCCGGTTTAAAATTGATGCATGGAGTTGCCCAAACAGAGCGTATCATTCTGGAAATCGATTCCGCCAGAGACGCTCTCGATTTTCCAGGGCCAGGGCAGTTACAATTCCCCAGCAAGATGCCGTCCCGGCGAGTTCAACGAACGTCTAGGAGAGTATGCCTGAAGCGATAGTCAAACCCAAGGTGCTGGTTGCCGACGATGAACGTGTGATCGCCGATACCCTGGCCATGATATTGAACCAAAGCGGCTTTGAAGCGCGAGCAGTGTATTCAAGTGAAAAGGCGCTCGAAGTGGTCCCAACTTTCAAGCCGGACATGCTGATTTCAGACGTGATCATGGGCGACTTGAATGGGATCGACGCGGCGATTCAGATCAGGGCGATACTGCCGAACATCAAGATTCTTCTGTTTTCCGGGCAGGCGGCGACCGCCGATCTGCTGGAAAAGGCGCGGGCGCAAGGGTATGAGTTCGAGATACTGGCGAAACCGGTGCATCCGCAGGATCTGCTGACCCGGCTGCGCAGCTAGGCACGAGCGGTGCGTCAGACGCTTGCGGGAAGCTCGCACCGGCTTGTTGCTTCCCAACCATTCCGCAGAAAAAAGTGGAATGGATGGGCCACGGAGCTTTGCTACCACAGTTCTTCATTCCCAGGCCTTGATTGAATTAATGCTTCAACGAGTTGAGCTTGTCCAAGACGCGTTTGAGATCGTCCAGTTTCTGGCCGGCCTCCGCCAGCTTTCCTTCCGAAGTAAGTCTCTGATAATCAGAAAAATCTTTGTCTGCCTGGGAAATAAGTCCGTTGAGATCGGCTGCGGGTGGTGGTGCGGCCGCTTTTGGGCCGCCGGGAACGGGTGCAGCCTGGGTCGCTTCGCTTCCGCTGAGGGTTGAGGATTCAGACCCGTAAAGCGATGCCAGCGCGGCTTCAAAAGTTGGCGCGTAGGCCAGGCGGTCTTGAAGGGCGAGAACCACCAGACGCAGCTCCGGCATGGGGCTCGAATTGGCTTGCAGATAAATAGGCTCGGCGTACAAGAGGGCTTTGCCGCAGGGAATCACGATCAGGCTGCCGCGCAGGACGCGGGAGCCCTGCTGATTCCAGAGCGTGAGCTGGCCGGAGAGCTGCGCGTTCTGATCGATGCGAGCCTCAATCTGCTGCGGACCATCGACGAGGCGGGTCTTGGGGAAGTCATAGACAACAGAGGTCCCGTAGTTTGCGCCGTCGCTTCGGCCTGCGATCCAGCCGATGAGGTTGTTGCGATTAGCCGGCGTGAAAGGCAGGATCTCGACGAATTCAAGGCCGGATTCGCCGGGAAGCTTCATCAGCACGAAGTTCGGCGCCATGGGCTGGGCTGCCTGGGCACCGCTCTGGCCGGAGGATTGCGTGGCGACCGTCCAAAGATCTTCGCGGTTATAGAAGACCTCGGGATTGGTCATGTGGTAGAGACCGTAAACTTCCGCCTGCAATTGAAGAAGCATTTCAGGGTAGCGCACATGCTTGCGCAGACCCGTAGGCATGGCGGATGCATCCTTGAACAGCGATGGGAAGATACCGCGATAGGCGGCCAGAATCGGATCTTCCTTGTCGAAGACGTAAAAGGTCGTGGTGCCGTCGTAGGCGTCAATGACAGCCTTGACGCTGTTGCGCATGTAGTTCACTGAGCTGCCGTTGAGAGTGTAGTGGCTTGAATACGGATAGGTATCCGAGGTGGTGAATGCATCCATCACCCAATTGAGCCGGCCGTCATCGCCGATGACGATGTAGGGATCCTGATCGAAAGTGAGGAACGGAGCGAGTGCTGCCACGCGGTCGCGGACATTGCGGCGCATCAGCAGGCGGCTTTCGGAGTTCACATCGTCGCTGAAGGGGAGTTTCGCGATGTCGCCGCGATCGAAGGCCAGTAAGAGCCGGCGGAAGAAGCCGCCGACAACGATGCCGCCGTTGCCCTGATAAGAGGTCAGGTTGTTGGTCTGGCCTTCAGGGTAATTGAACTCCTGCTGATGGGTCTTGACGTAAACATCGGTGTTGGTCATTTCACCGAAGTAGATTTCGGGACGCGTCACCGTGAGACCGGCAACGGTGCTCTGCACGGGCATGTTGGATAGGAACAGCGTGGGCAGGCCTTCAGGCGTGAAACCGTTGACCGGGTTCATGGTGATGCCGTAGCCGTGGGTGTAGATGAGCTTGTCGTTGATCCAGTTGCGGCTGCTCTCGGGGAGTTTGTCCACGTTGAGTTCGCGCACGGCGAGCATGACTTCGCGCTGTGCTCCGTCGATCTGGTAGCGATCGATGTCGATGTCGGGGAAGTCGTAATAGGTGCGAATTTCCTGGATCTGGCGGAGCGTGTCTTTGAGGGCCTGCACGTCCCACAGGCGAATGTTCTGGAGCGTGGGCTGATTGTTGGCTGGATCGGTGGCGCCCACGGTGGTTTCGGCGGGGAACTCAGTTTGCGTGAACTTGTCGAGGCCGTAAGCCTGGCGGGTCATCTGGATGTTGTTGGCGATGTAGGGCTGCTCGCGGACAAGTTCATTGGGCTTGACGATGAAGCTGGATACATACCAACTGACAATGCCGAGGGCTACGTAGCAAAGCGCGGCCGGGATCACGGCGGCAAGGAGCCAGCGTCCGCGCGGAGCAAAGATGGCCGCAGCCAAGGCGATGGCAGCGCCGAGGATGAGGGCTGCGCAGACAATCAGCATGCCAGTGAGCGTGACGTGCGCGCCGGTGTAGGCGACCCCATCGAAGATGGTGTGGTGGTCGAACAACTGCTCGAAGCGGCTGAGATACACGCGAAGAGCAAAGGTGAGCAGCAGGAATCCAAGAGCGAAGGAGAGGCCGCGCCAGGGCAATTCGAAGCGGGACCTGAAGCGGCCTTCAATGGCGCGTGCGCTGCCGGCAACAAGAAGAAAAATGACGGCGAGGACAATGACGATGAAGGCCATGGTCATCAACCAGCCGGCAAAGATCTGCCACGCGGGCAGGGTAAAGAGATAGAAGTTCAGCGGCAGTCCAAAGATGGGGTCGACGACGGAGCCGGTTGAATGCGGGGCATACCAATAGAGCGCAAGCGTCGGCCACTGAGCCTGCATGGCCGCGCCGGTGGCCAGCGAGATGAGCAATGCGACGATGATGGCGATTGCATGGAGGACCGGCGCAACCGGCAGGTTGATGGGATTGCCGCCGATATAAATGGTGTGGTTTCCGGGCAGGTCTCCGGCATGAGCGCGCTTAAGCAGGGAGAAAACGCCGTAGAGCACCAGGAAAGTAACTGCGGCAAAGCCGAAGAAGATGCCCCAGGCAATGCCCTGCGATTTCCAGAAGACCTCACTGTAGCCGAGCGAGCGGAACCAGAGCAGGTCAACCCAGTAGGAGAGGGCGGTGCGGCCCGAAAAGAGAATGAGGGCGGCGATGGCGAACAGAATCAGGAAAATGCGGCGGCGTGGCCGGGCCGGCTGTGACTTGAGAGGCCAATCGATGGACTCGGGCAATTCTCTACCCCACCTTGCTTACTGCATACGAACCAACTACTCCACTTTAGTCCTCCTGGGCGGACTTTGCTGGCGGGAGGTGGGGGCAAGACCGGGACTTCCTTTACGTCTCAGGCCGGGAACATGATTTCTTGAAGCTCCTCGCGACGGGGAATGAGTGGAAAGTAGCCCTGATGGCTTTTCCACTCATTCCATATCCCGCTGCTTTCAAGGCCTGTTCCTGGTCCAGGTGCGTTCCTCTATGCGTTGATCGGATACAACAATCTTGCATCGCGCCCAAATCGCGATTGACGCTACTCGACCCGCTTGAAATCCATGTGTGCGTGAACAAGCGTGCCGTTTGACAGCATGAAAATGGCGTCTTCAAAATGATGGTTCGCATCGATGACAGTAAACACCCAGTGGCTTACATGCCCCACCGCGTTGCTGCCGGGAGCATCAATCAAATCGAACTCCACCGTCTTCCCGTCCGCTGAGGGCCGAGCCACCATGTGAGGCCGGTTGCCAAAATCGCAGTAGTGGAGCAACGTCAGGTGATCGCCGTCAAGATATAGAACGGTGATCTCGGGACCAGGTGTACTCAGCTCGTGGATCAACGCGTTTCCGCTTGAGGCAACGCGGATGGAAAGGGGCATCAGCTGGTCAGTGGACATGGCTGCATTGTCTGTCGTTATCTTCCCCTTCCAATTCCCCGCCAGAGTCTTCATCAGGTCAAAAGACTTCTGCGCATCCGAACTGGCAGCTGGTTTGTCGGAAGTTTGTCCGTGTGCCAAAGCACACACACTAAGGATGGCGATTGAAAGAAGACGAAGAAATTTCATGATTATCTCCTGCCCATACCTACGCGAACCAAAGCATGGAAGTTCTGGGTATTTGCGCGGACCTCGAAAGAAGTTTGCTCGATCGGCTCGTCCTGTGCATGGGCATTTGGGCCGCGAAGATTCGGCAAGTTGTTCCTGATTAGGAAAACGCATCCCATTTGGGAAATCCTGAAGAATTGCGCGCTCCACCTGCGGGATCGGAAGATGATCGCGCTCCATTGTCCGATAACGTCGGAGAGGAAGTGTGAAGACGGCGGAGCTTTGTACTCGGGCTGCGCAGTGATTGGCTCGGCAAGTATTGATCTCGAAGTTGTCCGGCAATTCATTGCATGGAACATGACAGACGGGCGTGTTCACTTTCGTTTCAGGAGTGAGTGCGGGCGCAGATTCTGGCGGGGCCGATTGTGGAAGGACCAAAGGGGATGGCTGTTGCCGGCAGTTCGGAGATAGCTGCCACGCTGGAGCAGGCGGAACAGGAACTCCAGGCGCTGGTGCGCGACTCGGAAGATGAGATCGCCGGCGTGGTTCGCGACTTTGGGGACCTGGCCTGCGAAACGGACGTGATTTTGGGTTTTGCGGCAGAGATTGTAAAGTGCGTCGAGGCGGAGAGCATTCTCTCGGTGCTGGGCAGCGCGGAGTCGCTGGGCATTGCGGCACGGCAGTTTCTTCAGGAGCGATTGAAGGCGACCTCGGGGGCCCTGGACACTGTAACTTCCGAGGCGAGGTTGCTGGAAGGTCTCTCAGGGCTGACGCGCGAGCAGAGAGCAATCGCGCGCGAGACCCAGACGCTGAGCGTGCTGACCAACATTGAAGTTGCCAGGTTGGGAGAGTTGGGATATGGATTTCAATACCTGGCGCACCAGCTGGACGATTTTTCCCAGGCAGTGGCGAAAGGCACAAAAGAGCTTGCCGGCCACACCGAGGAGCGCAAACGCGCAATTGAAGAAACGCGGCGGATGCTGGCCGTCGAACTCCCCCAGATTCGCAGGGAGCTGGCTCGCATGGAAACCGATCTGGGCAAAGCGCTTGAGATGGTCAACTCCAGGCTCACCGCTCTGTTGCAGACGCCGGAGCAGTTTCGAGCCTGCGTGGGAGAGATTGCCGGCCAGATTGCGGGCATTGTCTCGGCTGTTCAGATGCATGACATAACCCGCCAGCAACTGGAACACGTCGGCCAGGGGCTGCGCATCGTCGCCCAGATGGTGCGCGGGCTGGAGAAGCGCAAGCTGGAGATGCGGAATCTGGAGTGCCCGAATCTGGCGGACGGCTATTTTGAGGAAGCTGCCGAGACGTCTCGAATTTCCGCTGGTCTTCAAATCCAGGCCGGACAGTTGACCAGCATAGGGCAGGATGAGGGCGAGTGGGTTGCGCGGATCAGATCGTGCATTGAGGGGATTCTCAGGATCAGCTGTTCGGAAGTGGTGGAGATCGGCCCCGCGGTTCTGCTCCAGGTTCAGGAGCTTTCCGCGCAACTGGGTGGGATCGAGACGTTGGAGCAGGACAGCCAGGCGGTCAACAGCGAGGTTGAAGGCGCTTTGGCCGGCCTCTCCAGCCTGATGCAATTGGTGGGTGAGCATCTGGAAAGATCGACCGGGGCGCGCGACCGGCTGCGGTTGCTGACCTTCAACTCCATCATCGAGGCCAGCCACCTGGGGGCCAGGGCCGATGCCATCCTGGAGATCTCGCAGAGCATCAAGCGACTGGCTGCGGTCTGGAGCGGGATAACGGATCGATCGGGTCAAGCCATGGAGGAGATCCTGCTGCTTGTGAAGCAGGTTCAGGAGGACATCAAGCGCCTCTCGGAGGAGGGCAATCACGGGCTCCGGGACGCGCAATCCGGGACCAGGGCGGGGTTGGAGAAGCTGCGCGGTTCCGCGGATTTTGCAGCGCGGCAGGCAAAGGAGATCGAAACCTCTACGGGAAGGTTGCAGGCGAGGACAACGGCGATCGGCGCAAAGGCTGACCGGCTGGAAGGTTGTTTTGCCCGCGTGGGGGGCGTGCGAAAACGGATCGAGGATCTCAGCCGGATCATCGAGGGAGAAACTCCGGGCGCGCTGGGCCGGTGCGATCGGGCCGAAGCGGAATCGCTGTTTGGAGAGGCATACACCACCGAGATTGAGCGCCAGGTGCTGCGCGCGGTTCTGCGGGGAGAACCCCTGCCGGCGCGGGAGATTTGCCTCGCAGGAAACGATGTGGAGCTGTTTTAAGTTGGGTCAGAAACGGGCAGGGCGATTCGTCCTGATTTCGGGGTACATGGGGGCCAGCAATGAGAAGAATCTTAGCCGTGGATGATTCAGCCAGTATTCGCCAGATGGTCAACTTCACGTTGAGCAAAGCGGGCTATGAAGTGGCAGAGGCTGTGGATGGCAGGGATGGGCTTGAAAAGACCGGACAACAGAAGTTCGACCTGCTGATCTCCGATCTGAACATGCCGAGAATGGACGGGATCGAGATGATCACCGCGGTGCGCAAGCTGCAGGGATACGCCTTCACGCCCATTCTGATGCTTACCACCGAGTCGCAGGCGGAGAAGAAGGATGCGGGGCGCAAAGCGGGAGCGACCGGTTGGATCGTGAAGCCGTTCAACGGCGAACAACTGGTTGCGGTGGTGCAGAAACTGGTGAAGTAGGCGCTCAATTCTGAGTTTTCTCCAAGATCATTCTCGTCGTTTAACACTCATGACTTGCTCCAGAAATGCCGAAGAAGCAGATATGAGCGGAAGGCCAGGGAAACGAATGTGCCGCTAAGCCTCGAACAACACGAAGAGTCGAGTTTGCTTTCGCTTGAGGGCACGATCGACATCGCCTGCGCGGCGGATCTGAAGCAGCTGCTGATCCAGGCGCTGAGCGGAGCGAAAGCGGTGCGCGTATCGCTCCAGAAGGTGTCGGACCTGGATGTAACCGCCGTTCAATTGCTATGGGCGGCCGCGCGCGAGGCCAGGACGTCGGGCCTCGAGTTCGCGCTTGCGGGAACGGTGCCGGAGTCGGTTTTGAAGACCCTGGCCAGTGCCGGGTTTCACGAGTTTCCGGTTTCTCAGGGGATCAGCTAGGTCAGCGGGGTGGGTTGTTTGTCAACCGTAGGCAGCGTCGATCAGTTCAGGCACAGCTTCTGTGAGGAAGCGCGCGATGTTCTCGTGGATCTTGAGTCGGCCCTGCTGGAGCTGAATGAGAACCGCGCCGATGCGGAGCTGGTGGGGCGGGTGTTCCGTGGGCTGCACACGCTGAAGGGGTCTGGCGCCATGTTCGGGTTCGACGAACTGGCCGCGTTCACGCACAACCTGGAGACGGCCTTTGACGAGGTCCGCAACGGGCGGCTGGCCATCAGCTCGGAGTTGATCGATCTCACGCTGACTGCGCTCGATCGCATTCGCGTGCTGCTCGACGACAACGCTGAGAAAACATCAGCGGAAGCAGGCGCGCGGGCGGAGATTCTGGCACGCGTAGGCCAAATGATCCAAATCCAAAGGACCGGAGCGTCGACGGCTCCGGTCGAGGCGCTGCCGGCGCCGCTGACGAGCCCCGCGGGGGCGACACGCGATTGGCACATCCGGTTTGCGCCGGGAGCCGACATGATGCGAACCGGCGCCGACCCGTTTCTGCTGTTGCGCGAACTGGGACTGATCGGTGGAATGTCCATCCTGGCATCAATGGCCGCTGTCCCGGCCTTGAGCGAACTCGATCCGGAGCGCTGCTATGTTTCCTGGGAGATGGTGCTGGCAACCGGCGGGGGGCAGGATGCGATCCGTGACGTGTTCATCTTTGTCGACGATTGTTGCGATCTGACCATTGCGCCCGCTGACTCTTCAGAGAACCGTGAGCTTCGGGAGCCAATGAAGGCCGAGGCGATCGCGAAGGCGCTTGAGGAGCCGCGCGTGGAAGGGGGAGGACGCCGGACCTACGACAACGCCGACAACGCATCGAGCCTGCGCGTTCCGGCCGCCAAGCTTGACCAGTTCGTCAACTTGGTGGGTGAGCTGGTTACGGTGCAGGCGCGCATGAGCGAACTGGCCGCGCGGCGCGACGACCCCGAGGTTGCCGGAGTGGCAGAGGAGATTGAAAGGCTGACCTCCGCTCTGCGTGAGAATTCGATGAACATCCGGATGACGCCGATCCGCGGCACGTTTGAGAAGTTTCGCCGCCTGGTTCACGACCTGGCGCGCGATCTGGGCAAGGATGTCGAACTGAGCATCGAAGGCGCGGACACAGAGCTTGACAAGACGGTGATCGATCAGCTGGGCGACCCGTTGATGCACCTGATCCGCAACAGCATGGACCACGGTATCGAGCCGCCCAGCTTGCGCACCGCCCGTGGCAAGCGTTCGATGGCGACGATTCATCTTTCCGCGCGCCATTCAGGCGCGAGCGTTCTGATCGGAGTGTCGGACGATGGCGGCGGGATCGACGTGGAAGCGGTACGGCAGCGCGCGATCGAGAAGGGTCTGATAGACGCGGACGCGCCATTGACGGAGCGCGAGATATTCGCCCTGCTTTTCCAGCCCGGCTTCTCGACCGCAAAAAAAGTGACGGACGTCTCCGGCCGCGGTGTGGGCATGGACGTGGTGCGGCAGCGGGTGGATAGCCTGAGGGGCAGCATCGACGTGGCCAGCAAGCCTGGACTGGGCACCAGCGTCACGTTGCGTTTACCACTGACGCTGGCGATTATCGACGGACTGCTGGTGAATATTGGAGATGCCTGCTTTGTTCTGCCGCTGCAAAACATTCTGGAGTGTATCGAGCTGACCCGGGCCGACATTGAACGGGCCAACGGCAAGCATATGGCCAATGTGCGCGGGGAGATTGTTCCCTATATTCGCCTGCGGGAACACTTCCAAATTCATACTCCGCGCCCGGAGATCGAGCAGATCATGGTGGTTCAGACCGAGCAGGGCCGTTATGGCTTTGTGGTCGACCAGGTGCTGGGGAACTGCCAGACGGTGATCAAGAACCTGGGCCGGTTTTATCGGCATGTGCAGGTAGTCTCAGGCGCCACCATTCTGGGCAACGGAACGGTGGCGCTGATTCTCGATCCGGAGCGGCTGGCGCAGGATGCGGTGCGCGCGAATTCGCATGCCTCGCGCGGGAGCCTCTCACTGGGTGCTCAAAATGGCCGGTCGAGGGACTCGACGGTTGTCAAAGGTATTCAAGGCTTCGCCGGTGCTGGGGGAAAACGTCAGCGCATGTCAAATAACGATTCAACCAGCTGAGTATCGCGCATCTTCAGTTGCACGTCCGCAGGCCTTCGGTCGATCGGGTAGATGAAATTGGGTGAGCGCGAATACAGGCAAAAGGGAAGGGCGGATTCAATGCCGAGTACTGTGGCAAATGAGGGCCGGAAGCTCAATGGCTCCGGCAATGGCAATGGCGGGAATGGTCACGTTGGCAATGGTCGCGGAGACCAAGGCAAAGTGAGCGTTAAGTCGCATCAGGACGAAGACGATTCGATGCTGGTGCTGGACGAGATTATGCGCCTGGTTGATGCGGCCAAGGAGGGACGACTCACTGAGCGCGGCAAGGCAACCCTGTTCAACGGCACGCAACGCGAGATCATTCAGGGTGTCAACGAAGTACTCGATGCGATTCTGGTGCCGCTGACGGAGAGCACCCGCATCCTGGGCCAGGTGGCAGAGGGGAAGATCGATGAACTGATCGTTAAGAACTATCAGGGCGATCACGAAAAGATGAAGCAGGGCATCAACGACATCGCCGTCGCGCTGCAACTCCTGCAGAGGGAAATGCTGCGCATGAGCGACCTAGCCAGGGAAGGGCACCTCTCCGAGCGCGCCAATCCAGACCAGTTCAAAGGCTCCTATGCGGAGATCGTCAAGGGTGTAAACACCACTCTGGACGCGATCGTGTTGCCGGTTGTTGAGAGCACTCGCATTCTAACTCAGGTCTCTGAGGGCAATGTCGACGAACTGGATACCCAGAAGCTCAAGGGCGATCACGAGAAGATGAAGAACGGGGTCAACAACATCGCCGTTGCGGTACAGCTCTTGCAGAAGGAAATGCTGCGCATGAGCGACCTCGCCAAGGAAGGGCAACTTCACGAGCGGGCTAAACCGGATCAGTTCAAGGGCTCCTACGCGGAGATCGTCAAGGGCGTGAATACCACCTTGGACGCCATCATTCTGCCGTTGACGGAAGGAAACCGCGTTCTGACTCAGATTTCTGAGGGCAAGGTCGACGAACTGATCACGCAGAACCTCAAAGGCGACCACGAAAAGCTGAAGAATGGCGTCAACAACATCGCTGTCGCGCTGCAACTGATGCAGAAAGAAATGCTGCGCATGAGCGACCTGGCCAAAGAAGGGCAGCTTTCAGAGCGCGCCAATCCGGGGCAGTTCAAAGGCTCGTACGCCGAGATCGTCAAGGGCGTGAACACCACCCTGGACGCTATTGTGATTCCGGTGGTGGAAAGCACTCGTATCGTGCTTCAAGTCGCCGAGGGCAAGGTTGACGAATTGGTCACCCAGGCTCTGAAAGGCGACCACGAGAAACTCAAGAATGGCGTCAACAACATCGCTGTCGCAGTTCAGCTCCTGCAGAAGGAGATGCTGCGCATGAGCGATCTCGCCAAGGAAGGTCAACTTTCCGAGAGGGCCAAGCCGGATCTGTTCAAAGGCTCATGGGCGGAGATTGTCAAGGGCGTGAATACCACCCTCGACGCCATCTTGGTGCCGATAGGCGAAGGCAATCGCGTTCTGGCCCAGGTTTCGAGCGGAAAGATCGACGAACTGATCACCCAGAATTACCGGGGCGATCACGAGACGATGAAGCTGGCGATCAACAATGTCGCCATGGTGCTGCAAGCGCTTCAGAAGGAATTGGCGCGGTTGATCGAGGCTTCGAAGGAGGGTCAGCTCTCCGATCGCGGCAAGCCCGAGCAGTTCCAGGGGGCCTTTGCGGAGATCGTTCGCGGCGTCAACACCATGCTGGACGCGATTCTACTTCCCATCGGCGAAGGCAACCGCATCCTTGCTCAGGTTTCAAGCGGCAAAATCGATGAGCTGATCAGCCAAACCTATAAGGGCGATCACGAGAAGATGAAGCAAGCCATTAACAATGTGGCTCTGGTTCTGCAGAATCTGCAAAAGGAACTCCTGCGGCTCACCGAGGCTTCCAAGGACGGGCTGCTCTCCGAGCGCGGAAAGCACGATCAGTTCCAGGGTGCCTACTCGAACATTGTGCGCGGTGTGAACTCCATTCTCGATGCTGTAATTGGCCCGTTGAACTTTTCCGCAAAGTACGTGGAACAGATCAGCAAGGGAGATAACCCTCCGCAGATTACCGACACGTATCATGGCGATTTCAACCTGATCAAAAACAACCTGAACACGTTGATCGCTGCTATGAACGACATCACCGGCGCCGCCGAAGAGATTGCCAATGGCAACCTGACGGTCAGCATCCGGGAGCGCTCGCCACAGGACAAACTGATGCAGGCCCTGGGGTCCATGGTGGCCGGGCTGACGCAGACCGTCTCCGATATTCGCACCATTGCCGGCGAAGTCTCAGCGGCGAGCCAGTCGATCTCCACGGCGTCAATCCAGGTTTCGAAGGGCGCCAGCGCGCAGGCGGCGGCGGCGGAAGAAGCTTCGTCATCGATGGAGGAGATGGTTTCCAACATCAAGCAGAACGCCGACAACGCGCAACAAACCGACAAGATCGCCAACAAGAGCGCCAAAGATGCGCAGGAGAGCGGCAAGAGCGTGCTTGAAGCAGTGGCCGCGATGAAGGAGATCGCCAACAAGATCTCGATCATCGAGGAGATTGCCCGGCAGACCAACCTGCTGGCGCTGAACGCGGCAATTGAAGCGGCCAGAGCCGGCGAACATGGCAAGGGATTCGCTGTGGTGGCCGCGGAAGTACGCAAGCTGGCCGAACGGAGCCAGAAGGCAGCGGGCGAGATCAACCAGCTCTCCGCCAACACGCTGAAGGTGTCGGAGAAGTCCGGCGAAATGCTGGACAAGCTGGTGCCGGACATACAACGCACGGCTGAACTGGTGCAGGAGATCAGCGCCGCCAGCAAGGAACAGGACACGGGGGCTGAGCAGATCAACAAGGCATTGCAGCAGCTGGAACAGGTGATTCAGCAGAATGCTTCGGCATCCGAGGAGATGGCTTCGACCACCGAGGAGCTTACCGGCCAATCGGATCAGCTCGTCAGCGCATTGTCGTTCTTCCATACTGGGGACGAGGACAGTGGCCGGGCAAGGAAGCCGGTGAAGGCGGGCAGGCAGGTGCAAGCTGCGCCGGCACGGGCGGTCAAGCCTACTGGCCACGCCAGCGCAAGCGGAGCAAAACCGGGGGGCGGAGTCAATCTCCGGCTCAAAGACAAACACGACGAGCTCGATGGAGAGTTTGAGCGTTACTGACCGGGTGCTTTCCGCATGGGCGAAGATTGCCGTGCGGCTAGAGCAAAGAGCGGTTCCTCGAGAAGGGAACCGCTCCAGTCTTCAGACGAGAAAGGAGTTGCGCCATGAGCGTTACGGAAATCACGGAGACACGGCAGTACCTCACCTTCAAGCTGGGCAACGAGATCTTTGCCACCGATGTGGCCAAGGTGAGAGAAGTGCTTGATCTGACTACGATCACAGCAATCCCCAGGACGCCTGATTTTATGGCGGGGGTCATCAATTTGCGCGGAAGCGTTGTTCCGGTTGTCGATCTGCGGCTTTGCTTCGAGATGTCGAAGACCGAGAGCACGCGCAACACCTGCATTGTTGTCGTCGAGGTCTTGCTGGACAACGAATCGACTGTGATCGGCGCGCTTGCCGATTCGGTCGAAGAGGTCATTGACCTGGAGCCGGATCAGATTGAGCCGGCCCCGCGCATCGGAACCCAAATCCGGACGGACTTTATCAAGGGGATGGGAAAGCGCGACACCCAGTTCATCATGATCCTGGACATCGATCGCGTTTTCTCCGCGGAGGAGCTTGCAGTCGTTCGCGGGCAGGAGTCAAGCAAGCAACTTGTGGAAGTGGCGGCATGAAGGAGGGAACGGAGCGCGGATCGCGCTCCGTTCACGGCATGATCACTCATGAGCAATCAATTTCAAGCCGGGACTACACGCGGGTATGCGATCTGATCTATCGGGAAGCAGGGATTCGGCTTGGCGCGGAAAAGCAGACAATGCTGGAAGGCCGGCTCAATCGGCGGTTGAAGGTTCTCAATCTCGAGTCTTACGGCATGTACTGCGACTATCTTTTCGGACGCGAGGGATTGAGAGAGGAACTCGTTCACCTGATCGATGTGGTGACGACCAACAAGACGGATTTCTTTCGCGAGCCAGGGCATTTCGATTATCTGGTCGAGAAGGCGCTCCCCGATCTGACTGCGCGCAACGAGAGTGGAAGGCCCCTGCTGATCTGGAGCGCCGGCTGCTCGACGGGGGAAGAGCCCTACACGCTGGCGATTGTGCTCAGCGAATATGGGCTGACCCATCCCGGCTTCCGCTTCAAGATACTGGCGACAGATATTTCCACCACCGTGCTGGCCAAGGCGGAGCTTGGAGTCTATTCCGATGGAGTCGTGAGTCCTGTGCTCTCCGCGCTCAGGCGCAAGTACTTCATGCGCAGCCAGGATCCAAGCTCCGATCGCGTGCGCGTGGTGCCGGAGTTGCGCCGCCTGGTCGAGTTCCGGCGACTAAACTTCATGGATGCCGACTTTGGAATTGCGGAGAAGGCAGATGCGATTTTTTGCCGCAACGTCATCATCTACTTCGACCGGCCGACCCAGGAGCGGATTCTAAAGAAGCTGTCCAGTCATCTGGCGCCACGCGGGTACATGTTTGTCGGACACGCCGAAACGCTGCACGATATGGATCTTCCGCTGGTTCCGGTGGCACCAGCCCTCTACAGGAGGAAAGATGCCGGCGCCTGATGGGTTGGTGTTGGAAGTCTACGTGCAGCCTGGGGAGTCGCACCTGGTATCGGAACCCGCGATTCTGCGGACCGTGCTCGGCTCCTGTGTCGGAGTCACGTTTCGTGTTCCCCGATTGGGAGTTGCAGCGCTGTGCCATCCCATGTTGCCTAGTCACCCATCTCGTGGGGCGGCACCGCTCAGCATGAAGGCTAGCCGGCGATATGTCGATTTCACGATTCGCGATCTGGCCCGGCAGTTTGACACGCTTGGAGCCAACCGCAGGGAAATCGAAGTGAAACTCTTCGGCGGCGGTGATGTATTGATTTTCGAAAACAGTTCATCGCGGCCAACGGTAGGCAAACTGAATTGCGAAAGCGCGCTCAAAGTGCTCGAGGACGAAGGCTTCGCGGTGTCTGCATCAAGCCTTGGAGGCAACTCCGGCATTCATATCGAGTTCAACACCGAGTCAGGAGAGGTGATCCTCAGGCGCCTTGTCTGATGTATCACAGTGCTCTGCAGAGGTCAGGCAAAGAGGCGGCGGCTATGGGTATACCGAAGATTCGCGTTTTGATTGTTGACGATTCCGCTGTCGTTCGCCGCACGCTGAGCGAGGTGCTTTCGTCCGATCCCGCAATCGAAGTCATCGCCACCGCTGGCGATCCGTTTGTCGCGGCCGAGCGCATCAGCGAGCAGGTGCCGGATGTGATCACCCTCGATATCGAGATGCCGCGCATGGACGGGCTAACGTTTCTCAAGAAGATCATGTCGCAGCATCCAATCCCGGTGGTGATCTGTTCGAGCCTGGCTGACGAAGGCGCGCAGAGCACTTTCAAAGCCCTGGAATACGGCGCGGTGGAGATTGTTACCAAGCCTCGATTGGGAACCAAGCAGTTTCTTGAAGACTCGCGCGTCCTGCTCTGCGAAGCCGTCAAGGCTGCCGCGGCTTCAAAGCTGCGAATTCTGCGGCCAAGCCACACGGTCGAGCCCAAGCTCACCGCCGATGCAATTCTCTCGCCCGCTACGCACGCCATGGCGGAGACAACAGAGAAGGTGGTGGTAATCGGCGCCTCGACTGGTGGCACCGAGGCTCTGAAGGCCGTGCTCGAAATGCTCCCGGCGGATACGCCCGGCATCGTCATTGTGCAGCATATGCCGGAGTTGTTCACGCGCGCTTTCGCCGACCGGCTTGACGGATTGTGCAACATCACAGTGAAAGAGGCCGCGACCAATGACACAGTGCTGCGCGGACGCGCGCTGATTGCGCCGGGAAATCATCATCTGCTGCTCAAGCGCAGTGGGGCGCGCTACTTTGTCGAGATCAAGGAAGGTCCGCTGGTCTGCCGGCACCGGCCCTCGGTGGATGTGCTGTTCCGCTCCGCGGCGCGCTATGCCGGACGGAATGCAGTGGGCGTCATTCTGACTGGGATGGGAGACGACGGCGCACGCGGCATGCTTGAAATGAAGCAGGCCGGCGCTGCGACGATCGCGCAGGATGAGGCAAGCTGCGTGGTATTCGGCATGCCCAAGGAAGCCATCAAGCTCGGTGGCGTGGACAGGATTCTGCCGCTGCGTGCTGTTGCCGGAGCGATTCTTTAGAATGACCGCTTGACTCCCTGACAACCTCTGGCGAATCGGCTGGTAGGATATTGTTACCTCGATGCGGGAGTCTTCCATGAAACGCTTCTTCCTGACTGCGGCACCCTTCCTTTCGATTGCTCTTGGGGCTGGCCACGCGCAGACTGCAACGCTGCCCGCGTCACCAACGACGGTCGTCTGGGGCTACTATTCAGCCAAGGCCAAGCCCGCTCTCACGGTTCATTCCGGAGACACCGTACGAATCCAGACGCTGTCGACATGCGGCTCGACGGAACGGCTCGAAGAAGAGGGCGTTGCCGCCGCCGACATCCCGTCTTACAACGCGGACATCTATCGCGAGGTGAAGGACAAAGGTCCCGGCGGCCATATTCTTACCGGGCCGGTTGAGATCGCCGAAGCCGAGGTCGGCGATGTGCTTGAAGTGGACATTTTGAAAATTGATATCGATGTGCCCTTTGCGTGCAACGGGTTTGGCGCGGGGCGCGGATTTCTTCCAAACGATTTCCCCTACAGCCGCAGGAAGATCATTCCGCTGGATCGCGAAAGGATGATTGCGCATTTCGCGCCGGGAATCGAAATCCCGTTGCATCCGTTTTTCGGAAGCATGGGCGTAGCACCGCCTGAGTCGGCGGGCCGCATCGATAGTGCTCCACCATGGATGCACGCGGGCAACATGGACAACAAGGAACTGGTTGCGGGAACGACCTTGTACATCCCCGTCAACGCCAAGGGAGCGCTGTTTGAAGTGGGCGATGGCCACGCAGGGCAGGGAAATGGCGAAGTTGACATCACCGCCATGGAGACATTTCTGTCGGGGACTTTTCGCTTTGTGATCCACAAGGATCAGCATCTGCTTTGGCCACGCGCCGAGACGCCGACCAGTTACATCAGCATGGGATTCAGTCCCGACCTGAAAGAAGCTACGATCCTCGCGGTGCGCGACATGATCAACTTTTTGGTGGACCAGAAGCACCTGAGCCGCGATGAGGCCTACATGCTTACCAGTGTGGCAGTCGATGTGGACATAACGCAGCTTGTCGATGGAAACGTGGGTGTGCATGCGATGTGCCCGAAAATCATTTTCAAAAAGTAACTTGAATTGCGACGGCGAGCGAACGAATTCTTCCCTTAAAAAAATGGAGCCCATTGTGCATTTAAACCGCGTCTTTCTGGCAGTGACAGCAGTGTCTGCGCTTTTGAGTATCCCGCTCATGGGGCAGAGTGGAGTGTCTTCGTCGGGCATCGTGCACACGCCAGATGTCGACCTGGCGTATGAGGTATATGGCAATCCGACCGCGGAGGTCCCGGTCTTCGCCATCAATGGCGGGCCTGGCCTTTCCCACAAATACATGATCCAGAACGATGTCTGGCTGAGGCTCGCCCAGAAGCGGCAGGTGATCTTCTACGATCAGCGCGGGACGGGGAATTCGAAGCACATGCAGCCTGGTGCGGCGCTGACGATTGAAACAGCGGTTGCCGATCTCGAAGCGGTGCGCGCGCATTTTGGATTCGCAAAGATCGATCTGGTGGGAGATTCCTTCGGTGGATTCCTGGCCATGGCCTATGCCTCGGCACATCCGGAGCGAGTGCACAAGCTGGTTCTCAGCGACTCTGCTCCACCGGCGATGAAAGATATTGTGCATTTGCTGCCGCAGGTTTTTCCAGATATCGAGGAACAGGATGCGGAGCTCGAAAAGAAGCTGGGAGATACAGACCAGGCGGCCCAGCAGGGACTGGTAAACCACTTTAAGATGATCTTCTACAGCGAAGATCTGCTGCAAAAGTATCTCGATCATATCGGGGATATCGGCTTTGTCCCCAGTGTCGGAGCGGCTGTGGGTGAGTCGGCTTCGAAGGTGGACATGACACCTAACCTGGCTGACTTCAAGTTTCCGACACTGGTGCTTACCGGACGCTATGACATGAATGTGGCTCCATTGACGGCGTGGAGAATGTACAAGGCAATCCCCGGTGCCAAGTTAGTCATCTTCGCCAAGAGCGGCCACTTGCCTTCCTATGAAGAGCCGGATAAGTATGTGCAAGTTGTAGATGCATTTCTCAGCGAAAAGTAAAGCATGCGTAGACACTCACCAATTCAAATCGGCGAGGGGCGGAGAATGACAAAACAGGCGAAGAAGAAACTTGCGTTGCTGGCGATTCTGATTTGGTTAGGCGGAAGCGTTTTCAATCTGTGTGCGCAAGATACCCCGAAGGCGCCTGCAGCTTTGACGCCCGAGCGCCATGTCTTCGTGATCAGGAATTTTCACACCGAGCGCGGAGTTACGCTTCCGGAGGCACGCGTGGTCTATGGAACCTACGGCCACCTGAATGCGGCGCACGATAATGTCATTCTGCTTCCTTCTCACTACATGGCTACTTTGCGGGGATACGAGTGGCTGATGGGGCCTGGTCATGCGCTTGATCTGAACGAGTATTTCCTGGTAACCAGCGAGTTATTCGGCAACGGCAGTTCCTCATCGCCAAGCAACACGCCGGAGCCCTTTCACGGGCCGCGATTTCCGGTGATGACCATCCGGGATAATGTGCAGGCAGTCCACCAACTGCTGACGGAAGAGCTGAAGGTTACTCACCTGAAGGCAGTCATTGGTTTCTCCATGGGCGCGCAACAGGCATTCCAATGGGCAGTGAGTTATCCAACCTTTGCCAATCGCATTGTGGCGACTTCGGGTACAGCCAAGACTTATGGGCACGGCATTGTTCGGCTGGAAGGACAGATTGCGGCGCTCACTGCGGACGCGGCGTTCAAGGATGGAGATTATACGGAGCAACCGAAAAAGGGCCTTGAGGCGTTTGCCACGGTGTGGACGGCGTGGCTGTTCTCACAGGAGTGGTGGCGCAAAGAGCTATGGCGAACGGCGAATCCTCCGGGGACGACCTTTGAGCAAGTGCTGAATGAATTTCGCACGCATTTCATTCCGGGTGCCGACGCAAACGATCTCATCCTGCAGGCGCGTACCTGGGAATCGAACGACGTGGGTGCGACGCCCGGCTTTAACGGCGATGTCGAAAAAGCGTTGCGCTCCATCAAGGCGCCGCTTCTCTACATGCCTTCCGCGACGGATCTTTACTTTCCGGTCACCGACGCGCGTTATGAGGCGCAATTCATTCCCAAAGTTTCCCTGGTGCCGATTCCTTCTTTGTGGGGCCACACCGCGGGTGCGGGAAGTAATCCTGCGGACGAGAAGTTTCTCAACGAAACTATCTCCAGATTTCTGCTGGATGAACCGATTGACGCGGAAAAAGTCACGCACATTCCATAGAGGCTCCTGCAAGAATGGCGTGACTCGGCGGTATGGAGCGATGCGGCTCGGCAATCTTTCATTCGACAAAGCGATTCGACGAATTGGATGGCGAGATATACCGGCCGATGGCTCGATCGATTTACAATGGCTTCACATCCGGCAAGAGCACAACCGATCGGCTCAAGCCCTATTCAACTATCCCCCGCAGGAAACACGAAACAAGCGAAGGAATCAACAGAATGTTCAGAATCAATGAAGCGCGCCTGAAAGCGGCTGGCCTAACCTTTGTCGCATCGGGCCTGTGTTGCGCAACTGGTCTGGGGCAACAGCCGAAGCAATATACAACCGAGGACTACGCAGCGGCCGAGAAGTTCATGAATTACAACGTGAATTCTCTCGCGGCCAAGGGTGCGGTGCGAGCGCAGTGGCTGGACGATGGTCGCTTCTGGTATCGCGATGCCGACGACCACGGAACGACTTATGTGATGGTAAATCCGGCTAAGGGAACGCGTGGGCCCGCTTTCGATCAGGAGAAGCTTGCGAAGGCGCTCAGTGAAGCTTCAAAAGGGTCGATCAAGGACGACCCAAAGCACCTGCTGCTGTCGAACCTTGTGCTTTCGGGTGGCGACACTTCGCTGGAGTTGGGGGTGGGTGGTGCGGATTATCGTTGCGAATTGCGTGCGGATGCGGACTCCTGCAAGAAGATTGGGTTCGATAGTGAGAATGCAAGGCCGCCGGGCCATGCTGAAAAGCATCCTCCGCTGTCAATTTCACCCGACAAGAAACTGGGCGCATTTGTCCGCGACTGGAATCTCTGGGTGCGGGACCTCGAGACCGGGACAGAGACGCAGCTTACGACGGATGGCGTCAAGGACTACGGATATGCGACCGACAATGCAGGCTGGAAGCACTCCGATGCGGCGATCCTGATCTGGTCGCCTGACTCAAAGAAGATTGCGACATTTCAGCAGGATCAACGGAAGACGGGCGAGATGTATCTTGTCCCGGTTACGAATAGTCATCCGGCGCTGCAAGCATGGAAGTACCCATTGGTCGGCGACAAGGATGTCACGATGATTGAGCGCGTGGTGATCGATGTGGCCTCGCATAAAGTTATTCGGCTCAAGATGGCTCCGGATCAACATCGCTCAACATTGTGCGACGACATTGCCTGCCACGGGACCACATGGGACGACAATGAATGGAGCCCCGACGGATCGCACCTTGTGTTCGTTTCGACTTCCCGCGATCACAAGCAGGAGTGGGTCCGGGTTGCAGATACAGCGACCGGGGATGTACGGGAAGTAATGGGCGAGACGACCGCAAAGTTTTATGAGAGCGGCAATGGAAAAATCAATTGGCATTATCTGCCTAAGTCGAACGAGATCCTGTGGTTCAGCGAGCGCGACGACTGGGGCAATCTGTATCTCTACGATTTAGCTACTGGGAAACTCAAGAATCAGATAACTCGCGGGCCGGGCAATGTTACCCAGGTGCTTCACGTCGACGAAGATGCGCGGACCATTTACTTTGTCGGAGTGGGCAAGGAGCCGGGCCGCGATCCATACTTCGAACATTTCTATAGCATCCATTTCGACGGAACAGGGCAGCGCCTGCTGACTCCTGAGAATGCTGACCATAACATCAAGGTTTCATCGGATGGCCGCTACTTTGTTGACACATGGTCTACGCCAACCCAGCCGCAGACCACAGTGGTTCGAAGCAGCGACGGCAAGACTGTGATGGAGGTCGGCAAGCAGGATATCTCGAAGCTCCTCGCATACGGCTGGGTCCCGCCCGTGCCGATCACAGTGAAGGCGCGAGATGGCAAGACGGAACTGTACGGACTGATGTTCAAGCCCTCGCATTTTGACGCGACCAAAAAGTATCCCATCATCAATCATGTGTATCCGGGGCCGCAGACCGGCTCATGCGGAAGCCGTGAATTCGCGGCTGCTCACGGCGATTCTCAGTCGCTGGCTGAACTGGGATTCATCGTGGTATGCATCGACGGCATGGGTACGCCGTGGCGCTCAAAGACCTTTCACGAGGCATACTATGCCGACCTGGGAGATAACACGATTCCGGACCAGGTTTCGGGGATGAAGGATCTGGCTGCGCAGTATCCGTTCATTGATATCGATCGTGCCGGAATGTACGGCCACTCAGGCGGCGGAAATGCGACGGCTGCGGCCATGTTCCATTACCCGGACTTTTTCAAGGTGGGGATTGCCGAAAGCGGCAACCACGACGAGCGTGACTACGAAGATGACTGGGCGGAAAAGTGGGCCGGAGTCGAAGTGAAACAGGCCGATGGCACAAGCAACTACGACTCGCAGGCAAATCAGAGCACCGCGAAGAACCTGAAAGGGCACTTGCTGCTTGCGCACGGGACCATGGACGATAACGTTCCGCCAAATAACACCATGCTGGTTGTCGATGCGTTGATCAAGGCCAACAAGGACTTTGACCTGTTAATGATTCCAAATGTTCCACACGGTTACATGGCTGCTTCTCAATATATGACGCGGCGGCGGTGGGATTACTTCGTGCGGTATCTTGGCGGCGATATGCCGCCTAAGGAGTATGAGATGAAACCATGGTCCGCGGTCCAAGCAGCGATGCGCGGCGGACCCTCCAATCCTGATGCGGGGGATGAGGATTCTCAGGATGACCCGAATTTTTGAGGCGACGGGCGGACGCGGGGCGGAATAGGGAATCAGTTTGAATCGCCCGGAGGATGAAACTCTGGACGGTTCGACGGGAACCTTGCGCGCCACGGCCAACCGGCCCGGTGAATGGCACACATCGGCGCATTCATGGTAATCTCACATTAGACACTTAAGAGTGGATCTGAGAAAACAAGAGGAGTAACACACGCCGTGCTGGCGACTGCTAAGAAAACAACCCTGATCGAAAGCTTCCGCACCCATGATTCGGACACCGGCTCACCGGAGGTCCAAATCGCAATTCTGAGTGCGCGTGTTGCTGAACTGACCGAACACTTCAAAACCCACAAAAAGGATCATGCATCCCGCCGTGGACTGTTGCAACTGGTCAGCAAACGCCGCCGCCTGCTGGATTACCTGAAGACGCACGATGCAGATCGCTATCGCGACGTAATCGGCAAACTCGGTATCCGCAAGTAGTCAGAACGCAAACCCAGAAAGCCGACTTTGACACGGAAGCGCTCAGACCGATCATTGGTCACGGCCCCCGTTCTACCCAGAGCCTGGGGCCTTGGTGTACCTGGCAAACCGAACCCGCTGCCAGGGCCTGCGCACAGCTATCGTCTGCGCGCGGCCCGAGCGCACACCCCGAAGAGCAGTTTGGGAGAATCTTCTTCCACGCGTGGAACCCACTCATCCGCGCACATTCTGCTTCTTCACAGCAGCGCCGGACCTTTCCAAACGCCCAAGGGCGCCTTCCCATCACAAATTTCCCAAGCGAAAAAAACGAAACGAGGACTCTATGTCTAAGCATGAAGTATCCGTCGAGCTTGCCGGCGGCAAGCGGTTGGTCTTTGAGACCGGCCGCATGGCCAAGCAAGCCTCTGGCGCCGCACTGGTAACCACGGGCGAAACCGTGGTGCTGGCAACTGCTGTTGCATCTCCCGACCCCAGGGAAGGTATCGACTTCTTCCCCCTCACCGTGGATTACCGCGAATACACCTATGCAGGTGGCCGCATTCCCGGGGGCTTTATCAAGCGCGAAGGCCGGCCCAGCGAAAAAGAAGTGCTGACCTGCCGCCAGATCGATCGCCCCATTCGTCCGCTCTTCCCCGACGGCTTCCGCAATGAGACCCAGGTCATCGCGCTGGTCTTCTCCGCCGACAAGGAAAACGATCCCGACGTGGTCGGCATCAACGCCGCGGCAGCCGCGCTTGCTCTTTCCGACATTCCCTTCAGCGCTACGGTTGGCGCCGTACGTGTGGGCCGTGTGAATGGCGAGTTTGTCATCAACCCCACCTACGCCGAGCGCGCTGAAACCACCGTCAACATCATGGTCGTCGGCCACAAAGATGGCATCGTGATGATCGAGTCGGGCGCCAAGGAAGAGACCGAAGAAGTCATCCTCGCCGCCATCGAATTCGCACATGTGGAGATCAAGAAGATCGTTGCCGCCATTGACGAGCTGGTTGGTCTGGCCGGTAAGCCCAAGCGGGCATTTGTTGCGCCTACCACGGACGAAGCCTATTACGAAGAGCTGAAGGCCAAGGTCGGTGATCGGGTGAAGGATGCGCTCGACACCAAGACCCACGACAAGACCGAAAGCTATGCGCTGGTCAAGAAAATCAAGGATGAGCTTGCTGCCGAGCTGCCCGCCGATGATCCAGCGGCCAAGAAGAAGCTGTCCACCTATTATGAATTGCTTCGCGAACGCACCTTCCGCGAGCAGGTGACCAAGGAGCGCATTCGTCCCGATCGCCGCGCCTTCGACGAGATTCGTGAGATCACCATCGAAACCAGCGTTCTGCCGCGTACGCACGGCTCGGCTCTGTTTACACGCGGTGAGACTCAGGCGCTGGTTACCGCGACACTGGGCACTGCGGACGATGGGCAGCGGCTGGAGAGCTATGAGGGCGAGAAGAAGAAAAACTTCATGCTCCACTACAACTTCCCGCCGTTCAGCGTTGGTGAGACTGGACGTATGACCGGCACAGGCCGTCGCGAAATTGGCCACGGAGCACTTGCCGAGCGCGCCATCACCGCTGTCCTGCCAACTGCTGAAGAGTCGCCGTACAGCATTCGCATCGTCTCCGACATTCTGGAGTCGAACGGCTCATCGTCGATGGCATCGGTCTGCGGCGCCAGCCTGGCGCTCTATGACTCCGGCATCGCTCTCAAGGGCGCTGTGGCCGGTGTGGCCATGGGATTGGTCAAGGAAGGCGACGACTACGCCATCCTTACCGACATCGCCGGCGCGGAAGATCACTACGGCGACATGGACTTCAAGGTTGCCGGAACCCGCAAGGGCATTACCGCACTGCAGATGGACATCAAGATCGGCGGCCTGACCCGCGAAATCCTGGAGCAGGCAATGGCCCAGGCCAAGCGCGGCCGTCTCTTCCTGCTGGACAAGATGGACGCTGTTCTCGACGGACCACGCACCGAGCGCTCGGCTTATGCTCCGCGCATTGAGACCGTGATGATTCCGACCGACAAGATCCGCGATCTGATCGGCAAGGGTGGCGCAACCATCCGCGGCATCATTGAGCAGACCGGCGCCAAGATCGATGTCGACGATACTGGCCGCGTCAGCGTGGCTTCGTCCGATGCCGAGGGCCTGAAGAAGGCACTCGAAATCATCGGCAACATCACGGCCGTGCCGGAAATCGGCAAAGTTTACCTTGGCAAGGTGGTGCGGTTGGCGGAGTTCGGTGCGTTTGTCGAGC
This sequence comes from Occallatibacter sp., assembly GCA_050013695.1. Taxonomy (GTDB): domain Bacteria; phylum Acidobacteriota; class Terriglobia; order Terriglobales; family Acidobacteriaceae; genus Telmatobacter. The sequence goes on along the minus strand of JBEKET010000005.1, from coordinate 16,035 downwards.
TTTTCCCCGGCACCGATGGGTTGCTTCACATCTCCGAGATCGCGGAACATCGCGTGAAGGAAGTGAAGGACGAGTTGCGTGAGGGCGATCAGGTCATGGTCAAGGTTCTGGCCATCGAAGGCAATCGCATCAAGCTCAGCCGTAAAGCGCTCATCAAGGAGCAGAAGGCAAAGCTGGGCCAGTCCGCTGCGCCTCCGGCTCCGGAAGAAACCGAGGCAGCGCCGTTCACCGCGCCTGCTCCTCCGTCCCGTCCGCGCAACGAGTTCGACGAGCGTCAGCCAAAGTCAAATCAGAGCACCATTCTGATTGAGGGCGGCGATGACTTCGACGAGGAAGAGGGCGAGGAATTCGACGAGGAGACAGAGCCCAACTTCAATCGCGTTGAAGGCGCTCCGGTTCCAGTTGGCCAGTCCGTTGTCGCAGGCCGGCCCCCGGCGAACAACAACAATCGCCGCAGGCGTCGTCGCAGACCCGGTGGCGGCGGTGGCGGTGGTCGCGGACCGGGCGGACAAAACTAACCACCAAAGTCAGATCAAGAAACAGACAGGCCCGGATTGCTTATCCGGGCCTGTCTGTTTTTCAGTGATTGTCGATTGAAGGGTCAGTCACGCGCCGAAAAGTCGCGGGAACGCGAGGTTTATTGCGCGAGGAAGACGCTAGAGTGTGTGCCTCTTCCGTGTGTTCCTGCGACTCGGCTGTATCGTACTTGGAGTCGTACATCCGCAGATCCGCTTCGATGCAAAGCGATTGCATATCCTCAGCATCGTCCGGAAACACGGCGATCCCGACACTTGCGCCGACCTTGGCAGACTGCCCGCCACCCAGTGGAATTGGCTCCGCAATCATTTGCAGCAGAGACCGGACAACGGCAGTGGCCCGTTCACGGCTGGTAGGCTCTGAGAGAATAATCGAAAACTCGTCGCCGCCTGTTCGCGCCACGGTATCGGTATGCCGAACGCGGGTCTGGAACATCGAACCAACCCGCTGCAGAACCAGGTCGCCCACGTGGTGGCCGAGGGTATCGTTGATCTGTTTGAATTGATCCAGGTCGACTACCAACAGGGCCGCCTGGCTGGTCGAACGGCGCGCATGCTCCAACACTTCTTCCAGGCGATTCTGGAAGAGCCTGCGGTTGGGCAATCCGGTTAAATGGTCATGCAGCGCCAAATGATTGGTTTGCTCGATCTGATCTTCAAGCAGCAGCAGAATCATGCCAACCGCAACAACGTATTTAGGCAAATTCCAAACTTCGTTCTCAATCTTGATATTGGTGAAGAAAGCATCCCTCAACGGCGCGACCACAAAAACTGCGCACCAGGCCGCAAAGCCCGCGATGGTGATAAATGCCCCGGCCGTGCCGCGTCGATAGTTGAACCAATAATGAATGCAGCAACAGAAATACACGGTAAAAAGAACTGCGTCCCCAGACAGATCCATTCCATTCGGTAACCGGTGTTGCACAAGCAGAATGAAGATTGAGAGTGCACCGAACAAAGAAACCAGAATCCAACGCAGGCTGCGGTTGAATCTCTTTAATACCCAAAGCGTAACCAGCAGCGGCGCAGCCCCCAGCAGAACCGCTGCCGGAGTCAAGGCCCATGATCCGATCGGGCTGATAGTGTTCAGAGCAATGTAGAGCATGTTGGTGCCGGCTAGAACTCCGAAGAGTACGCGACTGGAAATCTCGTGACGATAGGGAACCGATGACCACGCGAAAAGAAGGCCGGCCCATATCAAAGCCCAGAGACCCAGGACTTGTGCCGCCAATCCTAATTTACCCGGAAGGTTCACCAAAAGGAATGCGCCGAAGTGCAGCACAATCATGAGCCAACCGGTGAGCCAGATTCCTGAGACAGGTGTTGGGTTGCGCCGCATTACAGATGCGAAGGCGCACGCCAGAAGGGCGACTGCTATCAGGTCCGGGAGCATACTCCAATTCACTTGCCTACCCCTAGAGAGAACAACTCGTCGATTACAGGATCATCTATTTCGGTAACAATTAGGATAACTCTTTTGTTTCATAAGTGGAACTTTATGGTGTAGTTGAGTAACTGCAACAGATGCGGCGCACGTTAATCGATTGGGTTACCGGAAAGGGAATTGTGTTGCTTCCGTGCTTATCTCCGTTAGACTCAGTGCGATGGCAGCAAGTCTCTATATCGTGGTTGAAGGTGAAGATCCGGGATTCGACATCTTTGTCAACGGCCAGGCCCTGGCCCGCAACGAAGACGCCCTGGAATCGTTGGCTGGACGCCTGAGAGTAAGCCCCTTGCTGGAGTTCTTTTCCGCGGACGAGAACTCCATGGCGCTGCTGCTTGAACAGGGAGCGGGAAACCCCGATTGGGCGCGCCACTTGCCTGAGCCGCAGTGGTTCAGCCCCGCGGAAGGCCTTGTGACGGTTCGCTCGCTAATCGGCTTTCTCACCCGCGATCCTGCTGCCCTCGGATCGGATACGCATCCCGCTCTGCTCGAACTGCGCGAATATGACCGGGTCCTGACCAAGACGGCTCAGCGGGGACTACGCTGGCACCTGGCCGTAAGCTGGCGCTAATGGACCGGGTTAAAACCAGCTAATCGGCCGCCGGCTCGCTCTCTTTTGTGTTGAACACGTTGCCCATCCGTCGAATCTGCGCGCCCACGCCGCGCAGCTTCTCCTCGAAGTGCTCGTAACCGCGGTCCATGTGATAGACACGGTCCAGGATGGACTCGCCATCTGCCACCAGCGCTGCCAGCACCAGCGACGCGGAAGCGCGCAAATCGGAGCACATCACCGCTGCTGCCGATAGTTTTGCCGGACCGCGCACAATGGCGCGACGGCCATCCACCTTGATGTTTGCGCCCATGCGCACCAGTTCCTGGACGTGCATGAAGCGGTTTTCGAATATGTTTTCCTTCACCGAACTCACGCCCTCGGCCTGCGTAATCAGCGCCATGTACTGCGCCTGCATATCGGTGGGAAAACCCGGATATTCCTCCGTAGAAATATCGGTTGCACGCAGCGGTCCGTCATGGCGCACGCGCACCGTTTCCGGCCCCAGAATATCGACGCGAACACCAGCTTCTTCCAGTTTGGAGATCACCGCGCTCACGTGCGATGCGTTGCAGTTGGCGACAATCAGGTCACCCTGCGTGATGGCGCCCGCAATCAGAAAAGTTCCTGCTTCGATGCGGTCGGGGTTGATGCGATGACGCGCCCCGTGCAGTTTGCTGACTCCATGCACACGGATCGTCGATGTGCCCGCGCCTTCGATCTTCGCGCCCATGGCCTTCAGCAGCGCGGCCAGGTCCGACACCTCAGGCTCACGCGCGCAATTCTCCATCAGCGTTTCGCCCTCGGCCAGGACTGCGGCCATCAGCAGGTCCTCAGTGCCGGTCACGGTGATCTTGTCAAAGACCAGGTGTGCCCCGTGCAGCTTGTCTGCCCGCGCTTCAAGGTAGCCGTGCTCCTGGGTAATGGTGGCGCCCATCTTTTCCAGGCCCTTGATGTGCAGATCGATCGGCCTGCCGCCAATGGCGCAGCCTCCGGGCATGGCCACCCGCGCCATTCCCACGCGCGCAATCAACGGGCCAAGCACCAGGGAACTGGCGCGCATGGTCTTCACAATCTCGTATTTGGCCACCGGGTCGGAGAGCGTCTTGCAGCAGATCTTGGTCCGGTGTTGTGCGCGCCCGTAGCCCAGTTCGACCTCGGCGCCCATTGAAACCAGCAGCCGCCGCTCGGTCTCAATGTCGCGGACCTGCGGAATGTTCTCCAGCGTGACTTCTTCCTCGGTCAGAATGGCCGCGGCCATGCAGGGCAGCGCAGAGTTTTTTGCGCCGGAGATGCGCACCGTTCCCACCAGCGGATTGCCGCCGCGTATAACAAATTTATCCATGAAAAAGAAGAAACTCCTGACCTTTCAGTGTAAATCCGCGAGAATGAGGGGCGCAGGGAACTGGAACGGTGCCCGCATCCAGAAATGCAACCAACTGGGCGACAAAGTAAGACGAAAGAATTTGCCAATTGGGTCGATATGGTAGATAGTTAATGGGTGAGGAGTGTGAACATGATCAGCATTCGCGATGATGAATGGGATGGACATGTAGGTTAGCTCTCGTCCCTTTTCCACCTCAGCCGTAGGCGGATGCCTGCGTTGGTTATTTCCGGCGAAATGTCTTTTCCTCGATAGGTTACACCCGGCCAATTAAGCTGCGACTTTGAACCATGCAGCTCTTTGTGCGGGAGCGTTCGTCCGCTTTCTTCCCAAGATAGATTGCCGCCGCTACCCGGCTCTAAGTAGATTTCCATGCAGAATTCTTCCATATCCTTTGATGACGTGTGCCGCAGCGTGAATTCCTCTTCCCCCTCTATTTTCAGTGCTCGAGCGAGACCTGGCCATTTGTAGAAAAGCTCAATTGTCCGATGTTGTCCGGGTTCGATTCTCGGTAAGAAGAAGATGCACGCGGATTTATTTCTGCTTTCGTTCACCATCGGAAGATATACAACTCCGCTCGGATCATCGATATCACGAACCCGGAAATCTATATTGATTAGACTATCGGCCGGGTCCGCGTGGTCCCGGACTCGAAACCCACGTTCGACGAAGTAAATCGGGGACCTACCTGCGCGAATTCTGTAAATGCGCCTCACCTGGGCGGTGAAGTCCTTTTGTATTTGGTAAGTAACGTGGATTTTTTCGATGGCTAGGTCGGACTGGTGGCCCTGCGGAAAAAGGCGCTTGCAAATATGACCCGCTGCTCGCATCACTCCACGAAGTGTGCGCACGGTGTGATCGTTTTGTCTTGCGAATTCTGCACGAATCCACAGAAGAAAAAAGGAGGCCAACAGAAAAAACGTCAGAGAAACCAGGAAGAATAACCAGCCTTGGATCTCAACTCTGTCAGGTTTGGGTTCGATTCGAAGCCCCAACTGGATGACACTCGTCATCAATTCCCTGGCATCTTTCAGGTGCATCAAAAACTCAATCAGAGCCACGAGAATGGTCGATGAAATTAAAAGCACGCCAATTCGGGTGGTTATTGAGAGTTGCTCAAGCCAATCACGGACCTCTTTCCTCACATCGTCAGTCCAGTCGAACTCGCATATCTGAAAAGGCCTCAGCTTGGAAAGCGCTGATAAAAAATCTCATCTACAGCTCCAACACGTTATCCTCAATCGCCAGCCGAACATTCCCGTCCGACTTCGCCAGCCGACGAACCGCCTCCGGCTTGTCGACCCGCGCCTTGAGCATCACCAGTGCAACCGGAACGCTTCGCCCGGCGCTCTTGATGGTGTCAACCGCCGTGGCCCGGTCGATCTTGCATGCGCTCATCAGAATGCGGATGCCGCGTTCCACCAGCTTTGAGTTCTGCATGTGCACGTTAACCATCAGGTTCTCGTACACATAGCCCAGGCGGGTCATAGCGCCGGTGGTGATCATGTTCAGGACCATCTTCTGCGCGCTTCCGGCCTTCATGCGCGTTGAGCCGGAAATCACCTCAGGACCCACTTCCGCGACGATCACAATGTCCGCTGCGCCCGACAGAGGTGTGTCATGGTTGCATGTCACCGCTGCGGTATGAGCGCCACGGGCACGCGCGTACGCGACTGCGGCAACCACATACGGCGTCCGGCCCGATGCCGAGAGGCCTATCACCACGTCCTTGCGTGTGGGACGCCGGCGGGCGATATCCCGCTGGCCAAGCTCTTCCGAGTCTTCGTTGACTTCGACGGCCGAAGCCAAAGCCTTGGGTCCGCCGGCCATGATGTACTGCACCTGGCCCGGCGCTGTTGAATAGGTTGGTGGGCATTCGGAGGAATCAAGAGCGGCAATACGTCCGCTCGATCCGGCGCCCACATAGATCAGCCGTCCGCCGTCACGCAGGCTGCGAGCCACCTGGTCTATGACCTCTGCAATCTCCGGAAGCGCCTTCTTTACGGCTGCTGCAACCTTCGCATCCTCATGGTTGATAATCCGCGCTATTTCCAGAGCGGATTTTGTATCAAAGCCTTGAGAAGCCTCATTCTGGCTCTCGGTAGTCAATTGCTGAAGCAGGGAGGCCTGGTCTTTTTTCGTATCGTGTGCTTGTGTGCCGGCCGCTTCCTGAATCGTAGAACTGGTAAGCATGCGTAAGTCTCCGAGCTTTTATTGTATCTGTAAATCACACAAGAGCAGAGAGAATAATCGAGGCCCGAACCCGGTTAAGTGACACATAAACAATGAAATTGTTTACATTGCTTTGATTGCATTACGGATGGCATCGTGAAAAGCAGGCCGCACTTTGCGAATCAACTGGCTCTTGCGGTCAGGCCAGGTTCGGTTGGTCAGCAACACCACTGCAACCCCCGCCTCCGGGTCAATCCATAGCGAACAGCCGCTGTAACCAAGGTGCCCAATCGAATGTGTGGAAAAGTGGCTGCCGGACGAGGAATTCTCCGAGGGCGTATCCCATCCCAGCGCCCGCGAACTCCCCTCCGGACCCTGGCGTTCAGAAAAGGCCTTTAGCGTTGCCGGAGCAAAAAGTCCGATCTGCTCCTTCTCTGAACCGGCCCTAAGAATCTCCGCTGCAAACCGCAACAGGTCCGGCACATTGGAGAACAGCCCTGCGTGCCCGCCCGCGCCCTTGAGCAGCCAGGCGTTTTCGTCCTGCACCTCACCCTGAATACGGCGATGGCGCAGCGATATGTCCTCTTCAGTGGGTGGAATAAACGGCTTTGCCGCTTCAGGTGGGCAAAAGCCGGTTGACACCATCCCCAGCGGCGCAAAAACCTCACGGCGGACCCAGGTTGCCAGATACTCGCGGTTCAGTACATCGATCGCCTTTCCGAGCAGAATAAAACCTGGGTCGGAGTATTCAGCGCGCGCGCCCGGATCGGCCTCAAGGGGCAATTCAAGGCAGGCGCGCATCAGTGCGGCCGAGGTGGTCGCGGTCCGAAAAAACTCGACGTAGCCGGGCAGCCCTGAATTGTGCGCCAGCAGATGCCGTAACTTGACATGGCGTGCCTGCGAACCCGGAGCACGACCAACCACAAAACCCGGCAGCAGTTCGCCGATTGGCATGTCCAGGGGTAGCGCCCCGCGCTGATAAAGCAGCATGGCTGCCGCGGTTGTGGCAACCACCTTTGTCAAGCTGGCAACGTCGTAAATGGTCTCCGCGGAGACTTGAGGCGCGCCCTCCTCGTAAGTGAATGAGCCCAGAGCTCCCTGAAGCACCACCTCACCGCCGCTCAGCACTCCAAACGCACAGCCGGGAAATGCTCGCGCTTCTATGGCTTCTTCAAGCACGCTATAAGCGGCGGCAAACCGCTGGCGCGGGCCGTCTGGAGTGTCACTGGGCATCGGGATACTAGGTTCCATCTCTGTCTTGCATCGTAACCCGAATCAGGATTCTCCGCAGTGTCGCCGCGGAATTTACGGCCTTCTCCGGCAAATGGCGCTATCCTTGGATGCGAACGATTCGTCTATCGTGGTAAGAGACTCGGCGGAGGAAGCTATGCGTGTGTTCAAACCAATGCTGACAGCCGCAATTACGCTGGGGTGGGCCGTTGCGGCTCCCGCGTTTGGCCAGTCCACCACCGCTTCAGCTCCCACTCCAAGTTCAGCCCCGAATTCCGCCTCGCCCACGACGGCGCAGGAGTCCGCCGCTCCACCCTCGGCGGGAGGCACGCCTTCAACGACACCGCCGCTCAACCTCCCAGCTTCCGACTGGATCTCCATGCACTGCCGCCCGGCCGGCACACCGGAAGGGACGATGGACGAAAAGCCGCCGTGTCCGCCAGGCTATCCGCTTCCTGCTCAAGCTATCCTCCCCAAGACCTACACCGTACCCGCCGGAACCAAGGTCCTGCTTCAGTTGCGCAGCTCCATCAACACACGGAGCGCCAAGGCCGGTGACGGAGTTTACCTTTCCTCGACATTCCCGGTAGTGGTCGGAAACAAAGTGATGATTCCCGCCGGTGTTTACGTTCAGGGCGTAGTGGACCGCGTAGTGCGCGCCGGGCACGTCACAGGTAAGGCGCAACTCGACATGCACTTCACTTCGATGATTTTTCCCAACGGCTCGGTCGTCGATATTCCGGGCATTGTTGACAGCGTTCCCGGCGCAAAGCACCAGGATGTGAAGGACAATGGAGAGGGGACAATCGAGCAGGACGCTGACAAGGGGCGCAACGTCGGCAAGGTAGCCGAAATCGCCCTTCCAACCGGCAGCACCGTTGGCTCCATCGGCGGCCTGGCCTCAGGTCATCCCATCGCGGGAGGCTTCGCCGGCGTTGGAGCGGGGCTCGCTGCCGTCGGCCTGGTTTCGCTCTTTACCCGCGGCGCCGACGTCAACATCGAGATGGGCACCCAGGTGGAAATGCTGCTGCAGAGGCCGCTGCTTTTAGAGGATGCGAACCTGGGCGGAGCCGGTGCGCCAGGAACGGCTCCGGCGCTGGTCCCGGCGTCAAACCAGCCAAAACCAATGGAGAAACCAAATCGCGCGCGGATCATCTGTCCTCCAGGAGGGCTCGGCTGCGAGTAATCTAGAAGGTGAGAGTAATCTAGAAGCTGAGAGTAACCCAAAAGAGAAATGGAAACGGCCCCTGACGATCCCCTAAATCGGCCAATCGCTCCTGAACCAGGCCCAGTTCAAACGGCAGGCATTCCTGCGATTACGCCGCCAGAGACCTCCGGCGCCATCCGCCTGTGGGTCCGCGATCTGCTGATCTCCGCCGTTGCCTCGATCCTTATCATCACGTTCCTCTACCAGCCCGTTCGCGTTGAAGGCACCAGCATGCTGCCGCGCCTTGAGGACCGCGATCGCCTCTTCATCAACAAGTTTGTCTACCATATCTCGGCTATTGAACGGGGCGACGTGGTGGTCTTTCACTATCCGCGCGACCCGGAAAAGAGCTACATCAAGCGCGTCATCGCGCTCCCAGGAGACCACCTGCGCATCGACCACGGCGTGGTCTGGATCAACGGCAAGCCCCAGGTAGAGGGCTACGTTCCCGAGGAGTACCGCGATATCAACTCCCAGGCCGAGATGATCATCCCAGAGGGCACCTATTTCATGATGGGTGACCACCGCTCCATCTCCCAGGACAGCCGCGCGTTTGGCCCGGTTGAGCGCTCGCTCATCTACGGCAAAGCAGTCTTCGTCTACTGGCCCACACGCGATGCGGGAGTGGTGCGGTAGCCTTTCCGCACCCGGCAGGAAATCGTCCCTGAAATTCACCGCTCGACCTGATAAGATTGATTGAATCCACTCCTCGGAGAGGCAATGCAGGCAATTCTGGCGCTCGAAGACGGGCGCATCTTCCGCGGCCATGGCTACGGGCACCCCGGCGAATGCTCGGGCGAAGTCGTTTTCAATACTTCCCTTACCGGATATCAGGAAATCGCAACCGATCCCTCCTACGCCGGTCAAATCGTCGTTCTCACCAATCCCCAGATCGGCAACTACGGCACCAATCAGGCAGACAACGAGTCGGCCAGGCCCTATATTGAAGGCCTGATCGTCCGGGAGTTCTCCGCGGTCAGTTCCAACTGGCGATCCGAGCAGGTCACCGACGAGTACATGGAGCGCTATTCGGTCCCTGTTCTTGCCGAGATCGATACCCGCGCCCTGGTTCGCCACCTGCGCACTCACGGCGTCATGCGCGGCGTTATTTCGACTGTGGAAAGCGATCCCGAAGTCCTCATCCAGAAAGCGCGAAGCATCCGCAAGATGGACGGGACCGACCTGGCTCGCGTGGTCTCAACCAAGTCCGTCTACCAGTTTGATTCCTCGAGCGCAGGGAACCAGTCGGGTGATTCACTCCTTCCTGAAGCGCTCCTCCAGGACGCAGGAGTACGAAAGCACCATGTGGTGGCCTACGACTTCGGCATCAAGCAGAACATCCTCAGGATGCTTACCCGGGAGGGTTGCCGGGTCACGGTCGTTCCTGCCGAGACAAGCGCCGAAGACGTTCTTGAACTCAAGCCTGACGGCATCTTCCTCTCCAACGGTCCCGGCGACCCCGAGCCGGTCGATTATGCCGTTCGCGCCATCCAGAAGTTTCTGGGGCGCGTCCCGGTTTTCGGAATCTGCCTCGGCCACCAGCTCACCGGCCTCGCGCTGGGAGGGAAGACCTACAAGCTCAAATTTGGCCACCACGGCGGCAATCACCCGGTCCGCAACAACACCACCGGCAAGGTCGAAATCACGGCCCACAACCACAACTTCGCCGTCGATCCGGATTCCATCAACGCCAACGAAGTCGAACTCACCCACGTTGACCTGAATGACAACACGCTCGAAGGCTTGCGTCACAAAACGCTGCCGCTCTTCAGCGTTCAGTACCACCCCGAAGCCGCACCCGGCCCGCACGACTCGCACTACCTGTTCCACGACTTCCGCAAGCTGATGGAGGAGTGGAAGGGATGAGTACTTTAGTCCACGTAAAGACCTGTGCTAAGGGAACCATTGGCGGGGCGTTTGCCCCGCTTTTTCGCGTATGCGTTGACGGCCATGACGCCTTTCAACGCAAGAACCCCAGGAAATAGACGAAGACCATGCCACGCAGAAATGACATCCAAAAGATCCTGGTGATCGGCTCCGGCCCGATCGTCATCGGCCAGTCCGCCGAGTTCGACTACTCCGGCACGCAGGCCTGCAAGGCTCTCAAGCAGGAGGGCTACGAGGTGGTGCTGGTCAATTCCAACCCGGCCACCATCATGACCGACCCGGAACTGGCCGACCGCACTTACATCGAGCCGCTCACCCGCGAATACGTCGAAGAAATCATCCGCATTGAGTCGGAATTGCTCTTATCGAAGCCCGGCTCCGGGGTCTTCGCGTTGCTTCCCACGGTTGGCGGCCAGACGGCCCTCAATCTGGCCGTTGATCTGGCCGACGCCGGCATCCTCGACAAATTCAATGTCGAGCTGATCGGCGCCAAGCTTGAAGCCATCAAGAAGGCCGAAGACCGTCTCCTTTTTAAAGACGCCATGCTCCGCATCGGCCTTGAAGTTTCAAAGTCCGCGCTGGTTAACAACCTCCGCGATGGCCTCGATTTCGCCTCGAAACTCGGCTTTCCCGTCCTCATTCGCCCCAGCTTCACCCTCGGCGGCACCGGCGGCGGCATCGCTTACAACCGCGAAGAGCTAATGGAGATTCTCGCCCGTGGCCTCGATCTTTCCCCCGTTCACGAATGCCTCGTCGAAGAGAGCGTTCTTGGTTGGAAGGAATACGAGCTCGAGGTAATGCGCGACCTCGCCGACAACGTCATCATTATTTGCAGTATCGAGAATTTCGACCCCATGGGCGTGCACACCGGCGACTCCATTACCGTGGCGCCTGCGCAGACCCTTACCGACCGCGAGTACCAGAAGATGCGCGACGCAGCCATCGCCGTTATGCGCGAGATCGGCGTCGAAACCGGCGGCTCCAACGTGCAATTCGCCGTCAACCCCGTCGACGGCCGCATGACCGTGATCGAGATGAACCCCCGCGTCTCGCGCTCCTCGGCATTGGCCTCAAAGGCCACCGGATTCCCCATCGCAAAGATCGCCGCCAAGCTCGCCGTTGGCTACACGCTCGACGAAATTCCCAACGACATCACGCGCAAAACCCCGGCATGCTTCGAACCCACCATCGATTACGTCGTGGTCAAGATCCCCAAGTGGCAGTTCGAAAAATTCCCCGGCTCCGACGACACGCTCGGCCCGCAGATGAAGTCGGTCGGCGAAGTGATGGCCATGGGCCGCACCTTCAAAGAAGCCCTGATGAAAGCCTGGCGCGCCCTTGAAACCGGCAAGAAAACCGGCGCGGAAATTCTCGAACCCCGCCGACTCACCCAGCGCCTGGTCACTCCCCAACCCGAGCGCCTCAGCTACATCCGCTACGCCTTTGAGCGCGGCATGACCGTCCGCGCCATCGCTCGCCTCACCGGCATGGATCCGTGGTTCCTCCACCAGATGCGCGAAGTCACGCTGGCGCAGATGGCCATTGCACAAACCACGCCCGCCGACATCACTGAAGACCACTTGCGCCAGCTCAAGCGACTCGGCCTGAGCGACGAGCGCATCGCCACCGAATGGAAGCTCGAAGGCCACGCCGGCACGCAGCAGGTGAGGGAACTGCGCGAGAGCAAAGGCATCCGCCCGGTGTTCAAGCTCGTCGACACCTGCGCCGCCGAGTTCGAGTCCATGACGCCCTACCTCTATTCCACCTACGATGAGGAAGACGAAGCGCCGCCCACGGACACGCACAAGATCATCATTCTCGGCTCCGGCCCCAATCGTATCGGTCAGGGCATCGAGTTCGATTACTGCTGCTGCCACGCCGCTTTTGCGCTCAAGGACGATGGCTACGAGACCATCATGGTTAATTGCAACCCTGAAACGGTCTCCACCGACTACGACACCAGCGACCGCCTCTACTTTGAGCCGCTCACCCTCGAAGACGTGCTGGCGGTTTATAACCATGAGGCGCAATCCGGCGCACCGATCGGAATGATTGTCCAGTTCGGCGGCCAGACGCCGCTCAACCTTGCGCAACGTCTTCGCGCCGCCGGCGTGCCCATCATCGGCACCTCGCCTGAGTCCATTGACCTGGCCGAAGACCGCAAGCGTTTTGGCAAGCTGCTTGAGGAACTCGACATTCCGCAGCCTCCCGGCGGCACAGCCACAAGCGTCGAAGAGGCTCTTGCGGTCGGCGAACGCATCGGCTACCCGGTGCTCGTCCGCCCAAGCTACGTGCTCGGCGGCCGAGCCATGGTGATCTGCTACGACGGTGAAGCGGTCGCTCAATATATGACCCAGGCCGTCGAGTATTCGCAGGAGCGCCCCGTCCTCGTTGACCACTTTCTTGAGAGCGCAATCGAGGTCGACGTCGACGCACTCTGCGATTCAGAAGACGTCATCGTCGCTGGCATCATGCAGCACATCGAAGAGGCCGGCATTCACTCCGGCGACTCGTCCTGTGTGCTGCCCGCCGTCAGCATTCGTCCGGAAACGCTTGAGACCCTGCGCACCTACACGCGCAAGCTGGCCCTCGCACTCAAAGTCGTCGGCCTTGTGAATCTGCAGTTCGCCATCCAGCGCGATGCGCAGGGCGAGGACCACGTCTACGTCATCGAAGTGAATCCGCGCGCCTCGCGCACTGTACCCTACGTCTCGAAAGCAACCGGCATCCCGCTGGCCAAAGTCGCCGCGCGCCTCATGACCGGCCGCAAACTCCGCGAACTCCTTCCGGCCCAGCTTGACTCCGGCAAGGACCTCGGAACCGGTGCATACTATTACGTCAAGTCGCCCGTCTTTCCCTGGTCGAAATTCGCCGGCGTCGACACGGTGCTTGGCCCGGAGATGCGCTCCACCGGTGAAGTGATGGGAGTCGCAGCCACCTTTGGCGAGGCCTTCGCGAAAGCGCAGCTCTCAGCCGGCCAAATTCTGCCCACCGGCGGCACGGTGTTTTTCAGCGTCAATGATCCAGACAAGCATGCCGCAGTCGAATTGGCGCGTCGCTATGTCGACCTCGGCTTTCGCATCGTGGCCACTGAAGGCACCGCCAACGTACTTGAGAAATCCGGCCTCATTGTCGAGCGCGTCTTCAAGGTGAAAGAAGGCCGTCCCAACGTGGTCGACCTCATCAAGGGCGACCGCATTCAACTCATCATCAACACGCCGCGGGGCCAGGACACTTTCTTCGATGAGAAGGCCATTCGCCGCGCCGCCGTTCTAGCTCGCATTCCTACCATCACCACCATCGCCGCTGCGCAGGCAGCGGTGGAGGGAATTGCCGCCATGCAAAAACACCACACCACGGTCTACGCCCTGCAGCAGCTCCACGCGGAAAACGCCGGCTGAAACGAAGTTTCTCAAGAGCCGGGAAGTCCGTGTCTCACCGAGCGAAACGGCGCCTTGGTTCTGAGGACGCGCACCGGTAGACTGGGGCTATGTCGATTCTCCAAGTGATTATCCTGGCCATCATTCAAGGGTTTGCCGAGTTGCTCCCGGTCTCAAGCTCAGCTCACGTGGTGGTTGCTGAAAAGCTGATGGGCCTGGACCCGTCATCGCCGCAGATGACGCTTCTCCTGGTCATGCTTCACACCGGCACCATGTTCGCCGTCATTGCGTTCTTTTGGAAGACCTGGAAAGATACCTACTTTTCAAGCGCCAGGGCATTCAAGCGGTTTGCCATACTGGTCATCTGGGCCACCGTTTTGACGGGCATTGTGGGTGAAGCCCTCAAGAAAATCATTGAGCACACGCTCTTTCGGGGTGCGGAAAAAGCCGAAATCGAGCAGCTCTTCAGCCATCTTGAACTCATCGCGCCGGCTCTCGCTGCCGCGGGCGTGCTGATTCTCATCGCCGGCATCGTCGAGCGGCGCCAGATGAAAGATCCCACCTTGGTCTTCAAATCGGGCACTCTGCCCGCGGACTCTGAAGGCGCGTTGACCGCGAAGCAGGCAGGATGGATGGGCCTTGTTCAGGGCCTCGCGCTTCCGTTTCGCGGTTTCTCCCGCTCTGGATCCACCATCTCCGCCGGCATATTGACTGGCGCGGCGAAGCAGGGAGCTGAGCGTTTCAGCTTCGCCTTGGCGGTGGTGCTAACTCCTCCCGTCGTTGGCCTGGAGCTTGTTCGACTTCTCAAAGCAGCCCATGAATCAGCCGCATCCGGCGCGCCCATCGACCTCCATGCCGCGCTTCTATCCAGCCTGCTGGGAATGGTGTTCTCATTCTTTGCCGGGCTGGCCGCGCTCAAGTGGCTCAGCAGTTGGCTTGAGAGCGGGCGCTGGTATATTTTCGGAATCTACTGCCTGGCCGCATCAGCTGTTGTGTTCTACCTCCATGCGAACGGCCTCTAGAATCCGCGCCTGTGGTTCTACAATAAAGCCATGCTGATTGAAGGCATTTACGCCGCTGTAACCACGCCGTTTTATCCGGATGAACGGATCTACTTTCGCAAGATCGAAGCCAACATGGCCCGCTACTCACGCAGCCTTTTGGCCGGTGTAGTCGTTCTCGGCTCCACCGGTGAGGCCGTCATGCTCGACGACGCCGAATCCCGCGATGTGTTGCGGGTGGCCGCTGAAGCAACCGCACCGGAAAAGGTGCTCATCGCCGGCGTGGGGCAGGAAAGCGTAAAAGCCACCGTCGCTCTGGCCGAGGCGGCCGCGCATTTCCACTACGATGCGGTCCTGGTCAGGACTTCAAATTACTACGCCAACCAGATGAGCAAGGCAGCCGTGCTCAATTACTTCCGTAGCGTGGCTGACCGTTCGCCCTTGCCGGTAATCCTTTACAACATTCCCGCCTATGTTCCTTATCAGATTCCAATCGAAGTGATTGCCGAGCTGGCCCAGCACCCCAACATCATCGGGATCAAGGATTCGAGCGGCAGCGTGGAGCGGATCAGCAAAACCGTCCAGGCGACAAGCAACGCGCTCCGCCGCACTGTCACCGTCACGCCCATTTTTGAAGCGGTTACCGGCCGCATGTTGACACCGAAACCGGAGGGCACCGGCTCATTTGTCTCTGCCGGCGACCTAGCCGGAGGCACCGCCATCGCCACCGCTCCGCCGGCAGTTCCCATCAAAACCCGCAGCAGGGAAGTTGGCTTCCAGGTTCTCACCGGTTCCTCCACCACCTTGCTTGAGTGTCTTGAAGCGGGAGCTTGCGGGGCTATTTTGGGTTTCGCCGCTTTCGCTCCCCAAGCGTGCCAGGAGGTTTACCTGGCCTTAAAGGATCACGATCCAAAGCTGGCGAAAGAGAAGCAGGAGCGGATCGCTGAACCCAACCGCCGCATCGTAGCCCAGCTCGGAATCAGCGGGGTGAAGTATGCCTGCGACTTCAATGGCTACTACGGCGGCCGCCCGCGCAGCCCGCTCCTCGGTGTCACGGCGGAAGAGAAAAAGGAGATCGAGGGCATCCTGGCCGGGATTCGTAATTAGAATTGCGGGTTCTAGTATAAATGCAATAAAAGCAATCTGATACGCACGAGCTATCCTACAGCCGCCAGGTCACGCTGCAGAAGTCGCAATGCGCTACGGTTACGCTCTCTTTTCGTAAGAGCCCGGTTGCCAGCAGC
>JBEKET010000004.1:0-143125 GCA_050013695.1 Occallatibacter sp. | reverse complement strand
TTTTGGTGGCAGTTGGGTTTGGAATCGGGTGCGCCTGGGTGCGTTTCGGTGCGAAGCATGATTTTCTCCTAAAACAACCATTTTGTGTGGTTTAGGAGAGTCCGTGCGCCTCGGTGCGGGGCTGTGCGAAGGACCAAAATTGCTGTCCTAAGTCTGGTGCGTCTGCCAATTCCGCCACTTTCGCGCATTTCCAGTTTACCGCTCTATCCAATCTTTCCAACCAGGCGCGCTCCATAAATTAGAGGCAATCCAACTGCACGGGTGCGCGGTTATAGTGCTGATATGCGTCTGAGACTCCTTTGCGTTTCCCTATCTGCGGCCCTGTGCCTTTGCGCCCCCTTTTGTTCTTCCCAGTCAGCTCCCGCCAGCGCTCCGGCTATCACGCTCGACGAGTTCCTCAGCACCACGGACATCACCGATGCGCGCATCTCTCCCGACGGCTCCTCAGCCGTCATCGCCACCGAAAGCCCCGATTGGAAGGCCAGCATATTCCGCCACGACCTGTGGCTGTGGACCGTGCAAGCGGGCCTGCGACCGCTGACCCACTCCGGCAGCGAAGAAAGCCCGCAATGGAGCCCCGACGGCAAGTGGATCGCATTCCTCTCCGACCGTGCCCCGGCCAGCGAAGCAACCGATGGAGATTCGGCGAGCGACGCTGAGAAAGCCAGCCGCCTGTGGCTGATCCCGGTAGCCGGCGGCGAGGCTCTGCCGCTGTTCAGTGAAAAGCTGGACGTCCATAGCTTTGCCTGGTCCACTGACGGATCGGCCATCTATTACTCGGTCACTCGGCCGCTGACCCACGAGCAGGAGGAAGCGCTGAAGGCGGAATGGAAAGACGTGATTCGCTGGCGCGAGCAGCGCCGCGGCGATGTGCTCCTGAAGCAGCCGGTGGCAGAGGCTCTTGCAAAAGCACTGACTGTTGCATCTCCCGAAAGCGCGGAAAAAGACAAGGCGCCAGAAACCAAACCGGAAGCTAAAGCTGACAGCAAGAAAGACGAGAAAGCGGACAGCGCAACCACACTTCCCGGAGGCGCGGCAATCATCGCGACCAGCGATCTGAGCATCGGGCAGATTACCCCATCGCCAGACGGCGCCAATGTTGCCTTCGCCACCGAGCCTGTTCACCACCGCATCGAGAATCCTGCGGACTACGAGCTATTCCTCGTCCCGGCCGCCGGTGGAGAGTCGCGGCAAATGACGCACAACGAGGCCAACGAGTCGGGCCTGCGCTGGTCGCCGGACAGCCGCTGGATTTACTTCGTTGTCGGAGCAGCTTCGGGGTCGCTCGAAGGCAAATACCGCGATGTGCAAGGGCGGCTGTATCGCATGGACTTGGGCCAAGGAAAAGCGGAGCGCCTGGGAGCTTCATTCGATGGCTCCTGGGATTCCTTCACGCTGCTGCCCGACGGCCGCGAACTGGCGCTGGGACTCAAAGGAACGGAGCAGCAGATCTACCTGGTTGACGGCGACAAGGCCACAAAGTTACCAGGGCTCGCAGGCACCTACGCCGGACTCGAGTCCGCTCACGGATCCAACGCATTGATCTTCCGCCACTCGGAGATCAACCAGCCCACGCAGGCTTACCTGGCCGCCGACCCGCTTCATCCGGACCACGCCATTGCGCTCACCAGCTTCAATCCCATCTTTGCCCAGCGTGCGCAGCCGGAGTGGCGGCCCTATAGCTGGAAGTCCGACGACGGACGCACAGTGGAGGGGGTACTCATCTTCCCGCCGGGCAAAAAGGACGCGAAGCATCTGCGCATGCTGACGCTCATTCACGGCGGACCCGCGGAGGCCGATGGGGATCGCTTTGGCGCAGACTGGTACGACTGGGCGACCCTGGCCGCCGCCAACGGCTGGCTGGTCTTCAGGCCCAATTACCGAGGCTCCGCGGGCTACGGCGACCAATTCATGCTGGAGATTGAGCCGCACCTGGTGTCGAAGCCGGGCCGCGACATTCTCGCCGGGGTGGATGCGCTGGTTCGGGATGGCTATGCCGATCCAGATCACCTGGCGATTGCGGGTTACAGCTACGGCGGGTACATGACCAACTGGCTCATCACGCAAACCACGCGCTTCAAGGCGGCGCTGACCGGAGCGGGAGCCGTGGAGCACGCCGCCAACTGGGGCAATGACGACGAGACATGGGACGACGCCTGGTATCTGGGCGGGAAACCGTGGGAAAACGCGGCGCTTTACCAGAGCGAGGCCGCGCTGTTCCAGTTTGACAAGGTGAAGACGCCGACCCACCTGGTGCAGGGCGGCGCGGATGTTCGCGTAAGCTATCTGGAGGGGGTCACGATGGAGCGGGCTCTTGAAGCGCTGGGAATTCCGCACACGTTTCTCGTCTTTCCCGGTGAAGGACACGGGCTGGGCAAGAACCCCTGGCACGGCTACATCAAGGTGCGCGACGAGTTGAAATGGCTGGAAAAGTATGCCGGCAATTAGCCAGATCCGGACAGCATACGGATCCGCCGAACGATTTGAGGAAGCCGCGACGCGCCTTGGCGCATCTTCCTGACAGGGACACATGAATCCGATCGACACGCCGCGCCAGACAAGCTTCCAGCAAACGCTTCTCAGCGCCCGCCGCACCATGGTGCTCAGCGAGATTCTCAAGCTCGCGCTGGACAGCTTCAGCGCCTCCAAAATGCGCTTTGCACTGACCGCGCTGGGCATGGTCATCGGGACCGCTTCGGTGATCCTGGTGATCACCATCGGCATGACCGGGAAGCAGTACATTCTGGAAGAAATCCAGAAGGTCGAGACCAACTCGATCGAGCTGGAATACGCCGGCGGCGGCGCCACGGCCGCGGAGCGAGTCTTGTACAGTGACTCGCTTACGCGTGCGGATGAAACGACGGTCGTCAATCAGTTGCCCGGAGTGCTCTATTCCTCGCCGGTAGTCACGATGCATGAACGCATCGGATTTGGCGGAGGCATCTTCAAAGACACGCTGGTGCTGGGAGTGAGCCCGCAATACCAGCACATTCGCAACCTGCTGGTACCCTACGGCCGCTTCCTTGACGAGCAGGACGACACAGCACACATCCGCTGCGCCGTGGTGACGGAACTCTTTGCCCACGCGCGCTTCGGCAACGACGACGCGGCAGTGGGTTCAACTTTCGAGATTGCCGGCATCCCTTTCACCATCGTCGGCGTGTTCAAGGAGAGCGTGACGGACTTTGGCGAATCGGAGATCCAGGACCAGACCATCCTGATTCCCTTTTCCGTGGCCCGTTATTTCACCGGAACCGAGAATGTAAACCAGATTTACTTTTCCATGCGCAACATGGACGAGGTTCCCGATGCCGCCAGGCAAATCCGGGAGATTGTGCATAAGCGCCACCGCAAGGATTCGGTGTACCAGACCCAGACGCTCACCGAACTGCTGGACATGGCTAACAAGATCACTACGGCGCTGACCGTGGTGCTGGTGCTGGTGGCCGCGGTCACGCTGGCGGTGGGCGGTGTGGGCATCATGAATATCATGCTGGCCAACGTGCGTGCACGCATCCGTGAAATCGGCATACGCAAGGCGCTGGGCGCTACACGTCGCGAGATAAGGCTCCAGTTTCTTGCCGAGGCGGTCATTATCTCGCTCAGTGGGGGCGTCGTCGGTACCGCGATCGGACTATCCATACCGCTCTCGATCCGCTTTTTCACCGACATGGCGATTCCCATTTCGCCCTGGTCGGTGGTAATTGGCCTCACCTCGGCCACGGTGGTGGGCGTCATCTTCGGCACGGTGCCCGCAACGCGCGCCGCTCAACTGGACCCCGTCGAGGCACTGAAGTATGAGTGACGACGGAAGCCAGCCGCAGCCCGAACACGAGCCCGAACACGAGCCCGCACCCGAATCCGGACCCGAGCCCGAAGAGCCGGAATCGCAGGGACCGAATCTCACGCTGCTCTACAGCCTGATTGGCCTGGCGCTGGTGCTGGCGATCGGGTTCGCAATGGCGATTGTGTTTCCGTTCTGGCGGAGAAGGTGACAGACAGTGGGCAGTGGTCAGCTGTAAGTTGTAAGTTGTAAGTGCTCAGTTGTCAGTGGTTGGTTGCCGGCTCGGAGGCTGTGAAGATTGTAGGTGAGTTACTAGTTGGCCGTTGATTCAAGGGCGCTGGAGCGGTCCTCTGCAACCCGGACGAACTCATACCTCGTTTGACCTCCATCAACCAGCAAAATGTTTGGGTCGTCTGTGGGTTGGAGCTTTGTTGTCCACGGTGGAGTTACGAGAATGATCTGTCGGCTCGCGCCGGATTGCTCCACGGCCAGCTTGCTCGATCCCGCCTCAAATTCAACCTCGAATCCATCTCCTGTTCGCAAAATGTACGCAGGCCCCAGTTCCTTCGAGACGTAGTGGCCGGTATACTCGCCAATCCATGCCGTGGATTCAGCATCGGTCTTGATCTTCCGGCGCATGACTTCCGTGGCATCGTCGAGAGCTTTCTTTTCGGCAGCAACCAGAGCCTCGGCCTTGCTCTCCGCTCCGAAGAGTATCTCCATCAACTTCTGCTCGACCGACGCCAAAAACTGATTGGCAAGGCGCACGTTGGTCAGGATCACCATACCGATGCGATGCTCCGGCAGGAAAAACATATTCGCGGTGAAGCCACGCATATTGCCTCCATGGCCAACCTCCGCAAGGCCCTGCCGGTCCTTGAGGAACCACCCCAGTCCGTAGCTGGTCTTCCCGTCGATCTTGATAGCGGGACGTCGGCGAGCGAGCAAATTCTCCGCCGAGATGATCTGTAGACCTCCATCGTTCGCTCCCTCCCGCATCTCGCATTTCAAGTACTGCGCCATATCCACAACGTTTGACCAAACCGATCCAGCCGGAGCGACTGCGACGGCAAAGTCCTCAAGCCTCAAATCGATGGGAACGGCGACCCCGCTGAGATCGCGGCCGTGCGGAGCGGTGTCGAGAGCCGAGCCGGTACCGAGGACCGAGGTCTGTGTCATCCCCAAAGGCTCAAAGACAAGCTCCTTCATGGCCTGTTGGTAAGCAGCTTGCAGGGGAAGATCATGAGCGTAGCTGTGGGCGGCGGCATAGCCCCCTGCCGCTACCAGGTAGTTTGAATATTGAAAGGTTTCGCCGAAGCCGGTGGTAGGACTCATCTGGCGCATCTCGGCAATGCGGTCTTCCGGGCGAACGCCGCGAAACCGGAAGATCAGATCAAGGTCCCGCCGGGGCATCCCCATACTGGCGGATACCGTATGCCGCATCTCCAAACGGCGAGTAACGCTCTCATCCGCGAGGGCGAAGCTCGGCAGCACGTCGGTCACCGGGGTCGCCCACGTGAAATGCCCCAGGTCCACCAGCCTCGCCATCATCATGGTGGTCAGCGGCTTGGTCGACGATCCGATCATGAAGCGCGTGTCCGCAGTCACCCGTTGCTCGCCGCCGGCTTTACATACTCCAAAGCCCTCGGCAAAGACGGTCTGGCCGTTCTGGACGACCGCGATGGCGATACCGGGAATTCCAACCTGGCCGATCGCCCAGTCCACAAAACGGCTCAACGCCTTACGTTCGTCATCGCCAAATGCCATCGGGGAAATGCCGGCAAGACTTGGCTCCGTCAGTCCCGCCGGCTTCCAGCCACTGTGCAACTCAGAGAACTGCGCCATCCGCCGGCTGAAGCCAGCCTTGGCGCCATCAATCAGCGTGATATAGGCACGGCCGCCCAGCGTCCGAGCGATTGCGAACACAACGCGGCTCTCGTTTTCAGGCGTGTCGTATGCGATATCGATCTCCCCGTCCCAGCCGTCTTTTGCGGGCACTTCGACTTTTTGCAGAATGGGGATGTCGAACCCGGGCTTGATCTCTCGCCACACACCATGCAACAGGTCGGCTATATCATCCACCACGGGTCGCACGAGAAACGAGAGCTGCAAATCGGTCTCCGGCCCCATGACGGTGAGCGAATCGCCAAGATTGACGACGGTCCAGCCCTCCGGCAGAGGAGTCGGTGAAGGAGCGTCAGGCATCGTGACGTTTGCTCGGAATTCGTCCATGCTCCATCCCCTGTCATCTTTCAGGCTTGCCAGATTCGCCAGCCTGATTTAGAATTGAAGTTAGATTAAATCAATTATTTTCTTCGATTTAGAGCATCTCCAAGTTTACACATAATCGCCCAGTCGCTCAAATTACCCAGCGATGGTGGGGTGCTGAACCTCGCCAGGTTAGCTGTGGATTGGGCAATCGGTCGCAATCGCGTACGCGTTAAACCCTTAATCATCTTGGGAGCCGTTGAAGCAGGCGCACCAATCCTCGGAGCATTATGACCGCCGGCGTGCTGTTGCGAGTTGTTTAGGCGGTGCGCTAGGCTGCGTTGGTCTCGTTCTCCGGAGACAACTGGCTGATGGCTGCGGTGCTCTCGTTTCCTGCGGCAATGGAAACAACCTGGGTTGTGCCTGCTTCGCGAGAATTGTCGTGGCGGCGCGAGCGGGGGGCGGACCACGGATGGCCGGCGATCCATTCAAGCACGATGCGATTGGCCAGGTTGGGCGCTTCTTCAAAGACGGCGTGGCTGAAGCCTGGCAGCACAATCAGTTCTGAAGCGCGCAGCTTGCGACTGAGCTTGACGGCGGAGCTAAGACTCACGGTGTAGTCGCGGTCGCCCCACACCAGCAGCATGGGCCTTCTCTTCAATCGCCTCAACGCGGCTTTGAGCTTGGCCCGCTCTTTGAACCAGGAACGAAGAATGGAGAGGACGTGGCGCATGGTTTCCGGGTTGCGCAGCCCATCGACAACTTCATTGAGACAGCTATCGACGACATTGTCCGAACCTCCATAGATGGATCCGAGAGCGATGCGCTGAATGGGCGGCGGAAGCCAGGGCAGTAAGCGAGCGAGAGTGCCGCCCCATGGAGTGCTGTACGTGCGCACGACGGGATCGCTGGAGCGGCAGTAGGGGTTAGCGGGCGCGAAGAGAATGAGGCGGTGCACGCGCTCGGGATGGAGCGCTGCCAGCATCAGGGCAACGGCTCCGCCGTGGGAGTGCGCGACGATGTCCGCCTCGGGAAGGTCGAGCGCATCCATGACTGCAACGACGCGGTTGGCAGAGGCCATGAGGCCGGGGTCAACGCCGCCGACACGCTGCGACTTGCCCATGTTCACCAGGTCGATGGCGTAAACAGTGGCGTGCTGCGCGAGGGCTTCAATATTGTTGCGCCAATTGCGACTGGAACCGACAAGGCCATGAATGAGCAGCATGGGACGGCCTGTTCCCGCATGAAGATAGTGGACGAGAGCGCCATCCACATCTACATATGCCTCTTTGTATCCCGATTGCGCAGCCTCCGCGGACATGGCTGGAAATCCTTTCACATAGGTATGGCTAGTCCGGTTATGTTTATTCCGGCCTTGGCGCAAAATTCATCACGGCCAATTGGCTGCACTGAAGCACCGCCAATTTAAACAACCCAACGAAAGCTTGGATGTTGTGGGTGGCCAAAGTGTAACCTGATTTTCAAAGGAATTTGACGCGAGCGAATCGGCGGAAATATCAGCCTGCGACCGCCCAAGTTGAGGATGCCCATGCCAACCCAATCTGAAAAAGCACTGACGTTCCAGGCGCTCCACCAGGGCGCAGAAACCTTTGTCATTGGCAACCCGTGGGACGCGGGGACGGCGCGCATCCTGACCAGTCTTGGCTATAAGGCGCTCTCGACAACAAGCGCGGGGCTGGCCTTTACGCTGGGGCGGCGCGACAACACGGCGAGCGTGAGCCGGGATGAGGCGCTGGCTAATGCGCGGGCGATTGTGGACGCGACGCCGCTGCCTGTGGCTGCCGATCTCGAGAACGGCTATGGCGACAACCCAGAGGAAGCTGCGGAGACCATTCGCCTGGCGGCGGAGGTTGCTGGGTTGGTTGGCGGGTCGATTGAGGACGCGTCGGGCAACGCTGAGAAGCCGATCTACGAGTTCAACCATGCGGTGGAACGGATTGCTGCCGCCGCTGCCGCTGCGCATGCGTTGCCGTTCCCTTTCATGCTGGTGGCGAGGGCGGAAAACTATCTTCATGGGCGGCCGGATTTGGACGACACGATTCGCCGCTTGCAGGCGTTTGAAGCGGCAGGTGCCGAGGTATTGTATGCGCCGGGGATCACGCGGCCGGAGGACATTCGAACGGTTTGTGCATCGGTGACTAAACCAGTGAATGTGCTGATGGGAATGAGAGGCGCGCATCCGCTTTCGGTGAAGGAACTGGAAGCGCTGGGGGTGCGGCGCATCAGTATCGGCTCGGGATTCAGCCGCGCGGCGCTGACGGCTTTTCTGCATGCCGCGAGGGAAGTGATCGACGATGGGACTTTCACTTTTGCCGAGAAGACGCTTTACATGTCTGAGCTGGTGGATCTATTCAAGCCCTAAGAAGGAGCGGCAGTTGTTCAAACCTGATTCTCTTGAATGCCAGTGATGAGGAGCCAGGCGGCTGAAATGAAAAATGCGAAGGAGAGCACCATGGCTGCGGAGGCAAGGTATAGCCCGGCAATATGTCCTGAGATAAGTAAGACAGAACCTATGATCTGAGCTGCGTAACAAGATGTGCCCACGATGAAGCGATTGATGCTGAGCCCTACGGAGCTTCTTCCCATTTTTGTGGCCCGGAAATATACGCGTACGTAAGTGATCGTCGGAACGAGCGTAACGACCAGCCATTCAGCGCCGACCCATCGATAGTTTTGATTCCCAATGAGGGCAAATGCACAGATCATGAACACGGCAGTGAAGCCCGTCAACGTGGCTATGGCACGATTCTTATGGGTTGCATCCCGAGTAATGATGGACAGATTGATCGACATGGCTATAAACACCAGGCCCGCGAGAGCTGCAGCTCCGCCTCCTACCATTACGAAGAAGTTGTTCCATTGGTCGATGCCCATTGCACTTTAAGATACTAGAAAATAAGTCAGCTATGTTCTTCGTTCCGGGAGCTTATTAGTTCTATTAGTCAGTCGGAAGCACGGAGCGTTCGATGATCAGGACGGGAATGCCGTCGACGATGGGGTAGGCGCGGCCGCAGCTTTGGCAGAGCAGACTTTGTTTACCGAGGACGAGACTGCAGTAGCAAGCTGGGCAGGCCAACTGGTCAGTCACCGACGGATCGAAGGACACGGAGCTGACAGGCATCGCGAGCGATTCCTTAGTGGATGGTTGTGTCGGAACTGGCTTGCGAATCGGCGGAAAGATCGACCTTGGCGCGGGCCGGCGCGGCCTGTTTGGCAACGTCCGCAAACTCGCGCTCGATGCTGGCGTTGGTGCCCGCCTTGGCAAACTCGTAGGCTACGCGGATGCCGTTGTAGATGGCGCGATCGTTGGAGGAGCCGTGGCCGATGATGCAGACGCCGCGCACACCCAGCAGCGGCGCTCCGCCGTATTCGCGATAGTCGAGGCGATGGCGAAACTCGTTGAAGGCTTTGCGCGAGAGCAGCGCTCCCACCTGCGCAGTGACGGTGCGGGTGAGTGATTCGCGGAGCACGTCGCGGACGAAGCGGCCGACGCCTTCGCTGGTCTTGAGGGCCACGTTGCCGACAAAGCCGTCGCACACAATGACGTCGGCCAGGCCGCTGAAGATGTCGCGGCCCTCGACGTTGCCGATGAACTTGATGGGCAGCGCCTTGAGCAGCGGGAACGCCTCTTTGGTGAGATCGTTTCCCTTGGCCTCTTCCTCGCCGATGGAGAGCAGGCCGACGCGCGGCTCGGTGATTTTGAGCACGGTGCGGGCATAGATCTCGCCCATCACCGCAAATTGCTGGAGGTTGTGCGGCTTGCAATCCACGTTGGCGCCCACGTCAAGCAGGACGCAGGGATTGCCGGTGGAGCTGGGCATGGGCGTGGCGAGAGCGGGCCGATCGACGCCGGGCATGGAGCCCAAAACCATCTTGGCGGTGACCATGGCCGCGCCGGTGTTGCCGGCGGTGACGAATCCGGCAGCTTTGCCTTCGCGCACCAGCTTGAGGCCGACGCGCATCGAGCTGTCCTTCTTTTTGAGGGCTGCCTGGGCCGCTTTTTCACCCATGCCGATGCGTTCCGAGGCGTGGTGAATGACGATGGGCAGGTCCTCGTTTTCGAGGTGCTCGTCAAGCAGGTCGCGCAGCTCCGCCTCAGGCCCGATGAGATGGACCCGCACAGGCAACGCGCGGCAGGCGAGAATCGCCCCCCGGATCTCGGGTTCGGGAGCTTTGTCGGAACCGAAGGCGTCGAGCGCAATGTCGATGAGCATGTGCGCTCCGACTACTTGGCTGTTTCCTTGATGTCCAGCACCAGGCGCTTCTTATAGATGCCGCACTTGGGGCATGCCTGATGGGGCAGCTTTTTCTCATGACAGTTGGGGCACTCGGAGAGACCCGTGGCGGTCAGGAAGTCGTGGGAGCGGCGTAGTGCGGTGCGACGCGTTGAATGGCGCCTTTTCGGATTAGGCATGGTGCAATTCCTTTCGTCTGTCCACCGTGCTGGCAAAGAGCCCGGGTGGACCGCTCCCAACCTCTGGGGAGCTGCTGATATCTCAGGACTTAATCCTGTCGCGGAGCCCGGACAGCGCCTCCCAGCGGGGGTCTGCTGGACCCTCATCGCAGTGGCAGGGCTGGGTGTTCCGGTTTTGGCCGCAGCGCGGGCAAAGTCCCTTGCAGTCCGGCTTGCACAAGGTTCTGACCGGCAGGGACAAAAGCACCTGCTCGCGCAGCACATCTTCAAGCAAAAGACTGTCTCCTTGATAATACCCGATTTCTGTTTCCGGCGCAGTAATGGACCGTTCCAGGGGCTCGGAATCGGCATCTCCGGGGCGGAAGATGAGGTCGTAATCGGCGACCAGGGGAATCTCCACCGGCTCGACGCAACGGGCGCAGGGAACTTGAAATTTGCCCGCGAAACTGCCCTTAAGGCGGATATCGGCCACAATGTCTTTGGGACCGCGGTGCTCGTGAAGCACCTCAGCCCGCCCGTCGGCGGCCAGTTGACCAACCTGCTCGGCTTCCTCGCCCAGTTCCACTGCTCCGGGGGCCAGCTCCAGGTCGAAATCAATGGGCTCCCGTTCGAGATCGCTTACCTTGAATTCCATGGTATGAGCCTACGGCGAGGATTGCGGCGCGTCAATGCGTTCCTGTGCATTGGAACCATGAAGGACCTGCCGGCCGGCAGCCCTAAAATGGAGAATTGAGGGCCAAACAGCCGGCTCATTTGTCCTGCGGGAAAATATGACTGCAAATACAGCATCGGGTTCTCGGCTCAGGGCCCAGGTCCGCGTGGCGTTGGAAAACGATGCGCCACGCATGATTCCGCTGATCAATGCGGCCTACGCCGTGGAGACTTTTATTGATGGCACGCGCACGGATGAAGGCCGACTGGCGGCCATGATGCAGAAGGGCACGATTCTGCTGGCGGAGGATAGTTCGGGGCAGCTTCTGGGGTGCGTGTACACAGAGGTGCGGGGGAAGCGGGGCTACCTGGGGCAGCTTGCGGTTGATCCCGCGCGGCAGGGTGAGGGGCTGGGGCGCCTGATGGTTGAGGCGGCTGAGGAGTATCTGCGCGGGCGTGGATGCGAGGCGTTGGACATCACGGTACTGAGCCTGCGGCCGGAGCTGCCGCCGCTCTATCACCGCCTGGGTTTTGAGGAGACCGAGACCGGTACGGAGGAGTTCATCCATCCCATCCCGCTCAAGCCGGGGTTTGAGTGCCACTGCATTGTGATGTCGAAGCAACTCTGAGGCCCGTCTTCGGGTTTCTGAAAAAGGGGACCAATCCTGTCAATGGCCAGACGGAGGTTCGGGTGGAGTTAGAGCCTTATTGACGGCCACCTTGAGCGGCGGCAAATCATCCTGGATCGTATTCCAAACTGTCTCGACGTCCATCCGGTCCTATTGATGCCTCAGCCAATTGCCAATGCCGCGGATATCTCGCCAAGGAACGCCAGGGCAAACGACCTCTGCATCGCCCTTCATTCGGATGGCAGCCTCGCTGATGATGAGCATCTTGCGCTCAACCGCAGCCTGAGTCTTGGCATCAAGGCGATAAGCTTCCAAATCCATCCCGAACACAAATTCCTCGATCAGCACGATGCTGTCAAGAATGTCCTCGAGATGCGATCTCGCATCCTCAAAAGGCATGAACGGCCTCGCGCACAGCCCGAGTGCGCACAGCCTCTTTCATTGAGTTCGCCAAGGACAGATCGACTCTCACTCCGAGCAGGTCGCTTAGCCGATTCTCCAGCCGCGCCATGCCTACTAGCGAAAGGCGCTTAGACCGATCGAGATCGGCCATGAGGTCGACATCGGACTGGGCGGATGCCTCGCCGCGCGCAACCGAACCGAACAGGCGCAGATGCTCGATACCGGCGGCCTTCAGCTCCGGTTCGTGTTTCCGCAGAACCTCGATCACGTAGCCCTTGTCCATACTGGAACTTTGACACAATGGGCGGCTCAAATTCAATAGGACATGGTGCCTGATTGGAGCGAATCGCGAATTCAGCGTTGCTACGGTTCACGATCTGACGACGCCGAGCCCCCGGCGCATGCAGATAGCGGCTGGCGAAGGTGATGAAGGTGGGCCAGTTGGGGCCGGGCGTGTGGCCGCCGGAGTGCTGGCGGAAGGTGATGTCGCCGTCAATGAGTGGAGTTTCGATGGGCGGAAACACGGTTGTTCCGAGGTCTTTTTTTCCTAACAGGCGGTAGACCGGGCCAGCGCCTGCCGCAGCCAGGAACATGCCTTTGGCATCGACCCAGCCGTCGCCTTGCGTGGCACCGCCGGAGATGAAGACGGGGCGCGGGGCACAGAGGGCGATCAGTTCATTCGCGTCAACCGGCAGGTCGGCGGGGGTCAGCGGGCCAGCGTATTTCAGGAAATTGCCGGCCATCCAGTGGTACTCCTGCGTGCCGGCTACGTTGCCAACCTGCTCACCGAAGATGTGCCGGTAGAGCTTGGCGCCGCCCTCGCCGGAAGAGCTGACGTAGGCGATGGCGAGGCGCGGTTCGTAGGCCATGGTGACCAGCGTGGCTTTGCCGTAGCGGGAATGGCCTTCGAGGCCGACCTGCTTTGCGTCGACGGATTTGTCGGTTTCAAAGTAATCCAGAGCGCGGCTCGCGCCCCAGGCCCAGGCGCGCAGGGTGCCCCAGTCGTCCGGCTTGCGCGGCTGACCCTTGTTCATGAGGCCGATGATGCCCTGGGTGAGGCCTGCGCCGTTGTCGGCCTGGTAGCTTGTGGGAACGAGTTCGGCATAGCCCCAGCCTTTGGCGAGGACCTGCTGCTGCCATGTCGGGCTCTGACCCTGGGAGGCGGCGAATTGCGGGAAGCGCTTTGCCATCTGGGCCATGAATTCGCGGCTGAATCCAAACTCCATGATGACGGGAACCGGGCCGGTTGCGTTGGCGGGCGTGGTCAGTGTCAGGTCGATGTCCACTTTAATCGCGGGATCAATGGAGTTGTCTACGTGACCCAAGAGCCGCTTGGTGATCACGGGGATGTCGCCGTTTTTTTCGGCGGTGGTGCTGACCACTTCCCAGGTGACGTTGGGCAGATTAGCGGGAACGCGGCCGTAGATTTCGCGGTCGAAGAGTTCGACTATCTCGGGACGGCGCTTCTTCCACCACTCCTTGGCGGAGGTCACAGGCTTGCGGTCGTTGAACACCAGCGGGTCGGGCAGATGCGGATAGACGTCGGCCTTGGACTCGTCGTAGTTGGCCGCGTTGGGCGATTTGGGGTCTCCGTCCGCACCGCGGCGGAGTTCCTTGATACCCAGCAGGTCCATCATGCGCTGGTGGTCTTTTTCAGATGCGGCCTGGATCGCAATCTGCTCGGGTGTAGGCGCGGGGCGCGAAGGTGGTGGGGCCGGCGCTGCCGGAGCAGCAGGCGGAGTTGTTGCGGCTGGTGGCGTTTGGGCCAATAGGAAACCCAAAGGCGAGCGTGCGAGAACAATAAGGACTATAGGCGCAAACCGCCAGCGCGAAGGCTGCCGCAATTCAGACATGAAGAACCTCGTCTCCGGAAGGACCGATCTCTTTTCTGAAAATCTGTCTAGGGTAGAGACGAGCGGTCCAGGAGTATTGACTCACTTCAAATTGAGGAACCGGCATCGGACGTTGCCATCGGGCGGCACAATCATTAAACGACACGCTGGTCAGCTTTCGGTTTTGACACCGACGTATTCAAGTTCAGCCCCACATTGCCGATGAGAACTGGAGAATCGCTTCAGAAGAGGCTGCCCGCATGTCAATGGTTCGTAATCTCCCTGTCGCCCGCAAGTTCACCTTTGCTTTCGGCATTGTCTGCTGCCTCTGCATTGCTCTGGGAATCTACACGTTTTTCACGTTTCGGGGCATCGCACAACAGAACACCGAAGTGAGCGAAACCAGCTTTCCCGCCATTGTGCAGGTAACCAATATGCGGGGCGCCATGCTGCAGGTGCGGCGGGAAGAGCTGAATATCCTGCTTTGTCCTTCGGCGGACTGTACGGCAAAGCACGCCGCGAAGCGCCAAAAGCAGCTCGATCTCTTCAAGCAGGCTGTCGCAGACTACGAGCCGCTGATCCGCACGCCGCAGGACCAGGCTTCTTTTCAAGAACTGAAGGAATCGTTCTCAAAGTACGAGGAGGATAGCGACCGGGCCACGGGAATGATCGCAGCGGGCAAGAAAAGCGATGCGGTTGACCTTATGCAATCCGATGAAACGGGCGCCAAGATCAACGCAGCAATCACGCTCGCTTATCAAGCTTCTGAAGAATACTCGAAGAAAGGAATGGCGGAAGCAGCAGATGTCACGAGCACCAGCAACCGCTCCACATGGATCAGCAGCGCGATCACTCTGACGATCGTTGTGCTGTGCGCAGTTGTGGGCATGTTCCTCACCCGCGAAATCGCGCCGCGGCTGGCTCACCTGAAGAACGCGATGGAAGCAATGGCCGCGAAGGACCTGACGGCGAGCATCATCATTACAGGAACGGATGAGATCGGGCGCCTGGGCGAGGCTATTAACACGACAATCGTCTCAATGCGCGCTGTGCTCAAATCGGTGGCGCAGGGCGCGGACACGCTCTCCGCGGCGAGCACCGAGATCAGCACCGCGGCTGTTCAGAGTGCCGGAAACGCACATACACAATCCGCAAAGACGAACCAGATTGCCGCGGCAGCGCAGGAGATGACGGCCACCATTGGGGAGATAAGCCACAACGCGGAAAACGCTGCTGCCGCCAGCCGAACTTCCGCAGAAACCGCCAACCAGGGCGGCGCCGTGATGCACGCCGCAGCCGCCACCATGGAGAAGATCGCAGCCGCCACCAGTTCTGTCTCGGAGAAAATGAAGTCGCTTGCGCGCAGTTCCGAGGAGATTGGCAAGGTGGTCAACGTGATTCAGGAGATCAGCGAGCAGACCAACCTGCTGGCCCTGAATGCCGCGATTGAAGCTGCGCGCGCAGGGGAACACGGCCGCGGTTTTGCCGTCGTTGCCGGCGAGGTTCGCCGCCTGGCCGAGCGGACCAAGGGAGCCACGGAAGAGATCGCCGGGACGATTCGCAGCATTCAGGAAGAAACAAAGTCCACCCTGGAATTGATGCAGAGCAGCGGGACCGCCGTTGAAACGGGAATGGGCGAGACTGCCCGCGCCCGCACCAGCCTGGAAGCCATCATCGAGTCTTCAAGAGAGGTTGAGCAGCAGATTCATCTCATCGCAACGGCTGCCACGGAGCAGACCGCCGCATCCGGGGAAATCTCAGAGTCCGCCGGCCATATCTCGCAACTGTCGGTTGAAAACGCGCAGGGCGCCGAGCAAGCCGTGGAAGCGCTGAAAAACCTTTCCTCACTGGCCCACGAACTCGACGGCATGATCCGGCAATTCCGCCTGGGGGAAGATGAGCAGCCGGGCGGAAGCTTTTCGGGCAAGGCACAACCGGCCTTCCGGTCCGGTCTGCGCCCTGCACACTCTTAGAGCGGGCTCATCGCTCACCCCCGGCCTCAGCGAGAAGTGTGCCTCGCCGTGATGGTCATCGCCGGGGATTAAAGATGGCGGCAGGCCCGAACCTCCCTGGGTCTGCGCCCCAGCCTCCCCCTTCGGATGCTGGGACCTGGCCTGCCGCCGGCCTTACTCACTTGCATATACAATTCCTGCGTTATCCCCTTATCATCCTCACAATTCACACAACTTGCCTATCTCCGGCAGCCCCGTGCTATGGTAGCCTCCGGTTGAGGACTTGTCTCCGTAGCCTGTGGAACCCGCAGCGACCTCGCGCATCAAAACTGGAGTGTCAAAGCATGAGCGCCGTGAAATATGACTTGATCGTGGTCGGTTCCGGGCCTTCGGGGCAGCGGGCCGCCGTCGCCGCCTCCAAAATGAAAAAGCGGGTTGCCGTGGTCGAGGCTCGATCCGTGGTCGGCGGAGTCTGTGTGAACACCGGCACCATCCCGTCGAAGACCATGCGGGAAGCCGTGATGCATCTGTCCGGCTACAACTACAAGTCGGTTTACGGCATGAACTACCGGGTGAAGGAAAAGATCACGATGGCTGATCTTGCCTTCCGGGTGCAGGCGGTGATCAAGACCGAAGTCGACGTCACCGAGGCGCAGCTTTCGCGTAACGGCATCGACGTAGTGCATGGCATCGCGCGCTTT
Source organism: Occallatibacter sp. (assembly GCA_050013695.1). Lineage (GTDB taxonomy): Bacteria > Acidobacteriota > Terriglobia > Terriglobales > Acidobacteriaceae > Telmatobacter. Next base: position 126,531 of record JBEKET010000004.1, on the reverse strand, counting down.
GTCAGTCCGACTCAGGTCCGTGCCGAGGGCTTTCAGACCGACACCACGTTGGATGCTGACCGAATCATCCTGGCTGTGGGCACCAAGCCCGCATCTTCATCCAAGGTACCCATCAACGGGCGCACCATTGTCAACAGCGACCAGGTGCTCGATTTGCCTACGCTGCCCCGGACGCTCATCGTGGTGGGCGGCGGCGTAATTGGCGTTGAATACGCCTGCATGTTCGCCGTGCTCGGGGTTCGCGTCACTCTGATTGAAAAGCGCGATCGCCTGCTGGAGTTTGCCGACCGCGAGATCGTCGAGGCGCTGAGCTACCACCTGCGCGATGCGCGCGTGACGCTGCGGCTGGGCGAAGAAGTGGAAAGCGTCGAGGAGTTGCCGGACGGCACCGTGGTGGCTAATCTGCAGAGCAAGAAAAAAGTCTCGGGCGACGCTCTGCTATACGCCATTGGCCGTCAGGGCGCGGTTGACGACCTCAACCTGGCCGCCGCCGGATTGCAGGCCGACAATCGTGGCCGCATCCCGGTGGATGAACATTTCCAGACGAACGTCCCTAATATTTTTGCTGTCGGCGACGTGGTTGGCTTCCCTTCGCTGGCTTCAGTCTCGATGGAGCAGGGACGAATCGCGGCGGCGCGCGCCTTTGACGACCACTCCACGACATCGAATCCCAGCTTTTATCCATACGGCATCTACACCATCCCCGAGATCAGCTTTATCGGCAAGACGGAAGAACAGTTGACCGATGAAGATGTTCCCTACGAAGTGGGGATGGCCTACTACCGTGAAACCGCTCGAGGGCAGATTCGTGGCGACACAGCGGGAAGATTGAAGCTGGTGTTTCACCGCGACACCCGCAAGGTGCTGGGCGTGCACATTATCGGCGAAGGCGCCGCCGAACTGATTCACATTGGGCAGGCCGTCATGGTGTTTGGCGGCACGGTGGACTACTTCATCGAAACGGTGTTCAACTACCCTACGCTCGCCGAGTGTTACAAGGTGGCAGCTTTCAACGGCATCGGCAGGCTCAACAAATATCAGGTGGGTTGATATGCCGGATAAACGCATCCAAACAAGAAGAAATTCAGGCGGAGTTGAAACTCCTGCCGGCGGCAATGAACGAGCTGAGAGCTTCAGACTGGAAACTGAAAGCCAGCGGGGAGGACTAGCATGACCACCGCCATCGGCGTCGTAATGACGGAACACATCGTGGCCGGAAGGCTTGAAGACCAGCGGCTCAATGGCCCGCTGTTGCGCTATCCCAGTGAAACCGACGAATTGGATGCCTTGATCGCGCTTCCGGCAAGTGAGTTGGTCGATTTGCTTGCCATCCAGGTGTCGAGCCTCGCGGCCCAGGGCGCTGTCGATGCGGTGGGTGTTGCTGTTCCTGGCATCGTGCGCTCGGGGGTTGTTGAGGACTCGCCAAACCTGACCCAGCTCAAGGGAATTCATCTGGCCGAAGAGCTGACCAAGGCGCTGGTTGGGCGCGGGATCATGGCGCCCGTCCACATTGCCAACGATGCGGATGCCATTGCCGCGGGAGTGGCCGCAACCCGCGGTCAACTGAACAAGCTGACGCGTGTGTGGACCCTCGGAAACGGCATCGGCTATGGCCGCTGGCCCTACGTTGAGGGTGTGTGGGAGGGTGGCCACGTTACGGTCAGCCTTGATCCGAAGGAAAGATTCTGCGGCTGCGGCGGCGTCGGCCATCTTGAAGGGATCATGGGATACCGCGCCATGCGCATGCGCTTCCTCGACCTCGAGCCAGAAGAAGTTTTTGCTCACGCCAAAGACGGCGACCAGCGCTGCCGCGAGTTTGTCGATCTATGGCATCGCGCCCTCGCAGCGGCGACCGCTTCCTTCATTCACCTGGCAGGGCCGGGGCGTTTCTACTTCACCGGCCACAACGCACACTTTCTCGATCTCCCCGTGCTTCGCGCTCATCTGGAGTCCATGGTCAAGATGAGCACGCTGCAGAGCTTCTCGCTGGAAGTGCTGCCGCCGGACGACTCGACGGCACTGCTGGGTGCAGGTGTGTCGGCGGTTCGCGCGCTGGCATCGTGATCAGAGACAGGACGGAACGTGCCGAGGGTTGCGTTTTTCAATATCTCACCCGGCATGACTAAGCAGCTTGGTGAAAAACTCGAATTCTGCCTCAGCGTGCGAAAGGGCACGACTTCAGTCGTGCCGTAAACGCCACAAAAATAAAGCTCGGGCTTTAGCCCCTGAGGCATGTCCTTCGGCATCCGCGCGAATATCTGGCCTCTTTTACCAAGCTGTAAGGTCGTGCCCATTCAAGGTGGGCGTCGCCTCAAAGCGGCCGTCAGGCGATGCTGCGGCGCTGCATCTGGATGGGCTCAGGCATGGGCTGCATGGGCTGCAACGCGGGATGCGGGATTGCGGCCACGGCCATGCGTTCTTTCAGGCGCTGATTCTCCAGCAGGTCATGAAACTCAGCGGCCGTCACCGGGCGTCCAAAGAAGTAACCCTGACCGTGAATCTCGCGGCCGGAGCCGGAGAAATAGTTGGCCTGCTGTTCGGTTTCCACGCCTTCCGCGACCACTCCCATCTTGAGGGCTTCGGCCATCGCAAGGATCTGCGGAAGAATGGCCACGGTCACCGATTCCGTGCCGATTGCCTTGGTGAAGGCCTGGTCCACCTTGATGGAATCGACGTTGAGGTAAAGCAGGTAGGAGAGGCTCGAATAGCCGGTGCCGAAGTCGTCGATGTGGATGCTGTGGCCTCTCCAGCGCAGCTCGCGAATGGTCTCCATTGCCTCGACGCGATTGGCGGTTGAGCTTTCCGTGATCTCGATAATCAGGCTCTTGGGCTTGACCTTGGCCTTCTTCACCGCCTCATCCAGCATGGGCAGAAACCCGGGGTCGCAAAGGTCCTGCGCGGTCACATTCACGCTGAGGCGAAAGTCGGAGCGCGTGCGCAGCGTCTCGCCGAAGTCTCTCAACGCGCGCTTGATGATCAGCCTGGTAATCGATGTGACGAAGCCGCGCGCTTCGGCTATTTTGATGAATACGTCGGGACCGACGGTACCGCCGTCTTCATCGGTCCACCGCGCCAGGGCCTCGGCGCCGACGATTTTTTCATTGTCCATGCTCACGATGGGCTGATAGTTGACTTCCAGCGTCTCCTTGGTAATCGCCCGGCGGAGCTGCTGCTCCAGGTCCAGGCTGCGGCTGAACGTGAAGGACACCAGTATGCCAAGCAGTCCGCCTGCCAGGCCGCCCAGAACCGTTCCTCCCACCAGCTTCTCAGCCTCCCCGCGGATTGCCTCTGGCACCGTGGTGGTGGCCGTCACACATTTAAAGAAGGCGCTCGAGCATCGGGTGGCATAGAGCGTGTCTCCCTGGCGGAATGTCCCTTCAACTGTAAGGTCCGGTTCATGGACAGGCGCGGTTGTGCCTGCCTGTGAAGCGACGGCCTGGCTGGCAGGCGGGTTCATGGTAAACGCGAGGCGCATGGGAATGGGTCCCAGCGAAACCGGCGCCTGCGGAGAAAACACCACGTACGCGTTGCCCATCTGAAGACCGGCCCTCTTCAAGCCCGCGTCCCGTATCGGCAAAAGATTGCTGTAGGCTATCGAGCCGTTCTGCTGGGAGAACTCAGGAGTGAATTGCCCGATCGCTCGAACCGGTCGATCCGAGGTTGCGGAGCAGTCGATCTTGCCTCCGTGAATCCGTCCGGCATCTTTGAGGTAAGTGGAGCGAAAAACCAGCTCGCGGAAGTAGGACAGTTCGGCGTCTGAGCAGGAGGGATGCGGAGAGTTCTTGATGGAAGCCAGCACCTTCGTCGCTTCTTCAGAGGCCGCATCCTGCTGCAATGCAACGAGCGTTGAGTAGTCGTTGAGCCAGCTTTCAGACAGGAAGATCGCGAGGGCGTAGCCCATCAGACAGCCCGCGGCCATCCCAACTATGGCGATCGTCAGTGGAGCAGCTCGTGCAATCAGGGCACGCTGCCTGCGGGCATTGTTCATAGAAGAAATGGCTGTCGAGGGTTACCAACAGAAATCCCACAGAATGACTACTTTTGTTACAAGGGTTGACCACCGGTGTAACTTTTGCAATGACCATTTTGGGTTACCTGGTAACCATTATGGGTCTGTTTTGGGGCAGTTTTGGTGCAAAATGCGTCTTCCGGTCGTACAAGACGTCATTTCCTGCATCGCAAACACGCAACATGTGTTGCAAAGGGGCATCGGTAACTAAGCCCACCGCGCCAGTATATTGCGCCTTTTGGATGGCGCATGGAGCCGGACCCGCGTAGGCTGGAGCAGTGTGATAAGGAGTTGAGTTTATGATTTTCGGCGCCCACGTAGTCCTTTACAGCAGCGACGCTGAGGCGGATCGCGCCTTTTTCCGCGACACCCTGGCCCTGGAATCGGTTGACGCCGGCCACGGCTGGCTAATTTTCGCCCTGCCCCCTGCGGAACTGGCCGTCCATCCCTCGGATGGCGCCGGCGTGCAAGAAGACTTGAAGCACGAACTCTACCTGATGTGCGACGATCTGCGGGCGGAGATTGAGGCGTTGGGAAAGAAAGGCGTTGTGTGTTCAGAGGTGCAGGTGGCGCGATGGGGTTCGATCACCAAATTCCGGCTTCCCGGCGGCAGCATGGTTGGCCTCTATCAGCCGAAGCATCCATTGGCGATTCCGGCGCCGGGAACCAATGAGTGAGGGTTGCTGGCCCGGTCAGCGCCGGGTCTTGCGCTTGGCGTCAACCTTTGGCCAGTAGGGAAATTCATCCGCATAAAGCTCCCCGCTAAGATCCATCACGCGTTGCTGCAATCGCGCCTGTGCGTCGGCGATGGCCTGGTTGTAAAGGACGGGGCCAATCTCCTCCATGAAGAAATTCAGGAGCAGTCCCGCCGGCAGGTCGCCGATGGGTTCAGACATGTTTTCTTCGAAGTAGCGTTGCAGAGAGGCGATTGCGTCGGCTCGTGTCTGTTTGGGAAGTTCAATGGTCTTCATCTGCGAATTACTCCAGCATCGTGCGCTCTTGCACGGGTAAATCCTCAACACTCTCTGTGAACTGCTCGGAAGCCATGGGGGCGGTGGCCACGTACGTAGTCCATTCGCTGGGCTGTGCTGCCGGGATCACTTCGTCCCCTTGCTTGCGAACCAAGAGCGCGGCGGTCGAAGATTGGGGTTCGTTGGGCATTCGAACGACCTGACTCGGATTGTTCGAGAAGATTTTGGGTGTATGGCTCATCTGGCCCTCGCGGACAATTGGTCTATACAGAGGTATATGCCTGGAAGCGGCGCGACACAACATTGGGCGCCTTTCCCACCTTATCGGCAAAAAAAACAAGGACGTGGCGACGGAGGAGCACCCCATTTCATCCTTGAATCAACGATGCTGGTGGAACAGGGAAACTGGCGGCTGATCACTGACCACTGACAACTGACAACTGTTTTTCAGTACCGCCGCAGATAGGTTCCAGAGAGGCGGTCGTGCCAGGTGAGATGGTCTTCGTCGAAGATTGCCCAGGCCAACCCGAGCCCAACCGGCAGCAGCGACAACATCAAAGCCACCAGCCGTTTGCGCCTCTGCTCCGCGGACGGGTCTTCATCGCCGAAGGTGCATAGCGCAATGTGCGCGTACTTCATTCCCGGTGTTCCCTCGGCCAGCGTGAGGAAGAGCGCATTGTAGAGAGCGCCTATGGCTACCAGCGCCAGAGCCGAGCCTATTGCGATCCCTTTCAGCGCGGGCAGCTGGGTCACATGGGTAGCGGCAACCATGGCGGCTGCCAGGAAAGCTCCAGTAATGAGCGCCCCATCGACCACCGCAGCCATGACTCGCAAGCCGAAGGGCGCGAGTTCGAGCACGGGAGGCGCGGGCGATGCATCCTCTTCCAATTCGACTTCGACCCGGGGTTGCGACATTGGCTGTTCGCCCAAGCGAATGTCGGACCACTCGGCTCCTTGCCATGACGGCGCGGCTGCTTCCGACACTCCATCGGCAGCTTCCGGCTCAATTGAAATGCTGCCGGGATCAACCTCGAAGATGCTCAACTGCGCATCTTCGGTCCCCGTTGCATACGGCCCCTCGGCACGCCGCGGCCGCATCTTGCGCGTGGCTACCAGTTCGCGTGGAAATTCGATCAGGTTCGCGTGCATCGGCTGCAACGGATGCATTGGTTCTACAGATTCAATAGCTTCCCCAGCTAAGTGGCCTGGTGGCTGCAACTCGGGCTCCCACCAGCCCTCGGCAGCCTGGTCGAAGTCTGCCGGCCCGTGGAACGCGCGGGCTATCACCGGCTGCGCAGGCCGCGACGGCAGATCTGCATCCCAACGAATTCCGTAGCTCCGCGGTTCCTGCGGCTCAACCTCGGCTGGGACGGATGATAAAGGTGCTGACGATAAAGCCGCAGTCGGACGCGCAGGCTCGGCTTCTGCCTCCCAGGCCATTTCAAAGGCCCGCTCGGAAGAGACAACGCGGGACGGCGTTACGCGAAAGGTCTCTGGGGCGCGAGCATGATCGGCAGCGGATGCAGCTTCAAGTCCCGCCAGCACCGATTCAGCAGCCGCCTGCAGGTCGAGCGCAGCCCGCGACGCAGCCTCAGCGGCACGCACCGCGCTGCGAGCCTCTTCGGCGAGCATCTGGCTATAGCTGGGGGCATTGGCGTAACGTGCCGCTACGCGCTCGGCTGCCGACTGTGCCGCACGGCTGGCCGCGGTGTGCCTGGCTTCATGCGCCGCAGGGGCGGCGACTGAACCGCCCTTGCGGTTCTTGTGTTCTTCGAGGCGACGGTTGACTTCCTTCTTCCAGGACGCTGCAAGGTTAGCTTCGATCGGGGATGTACTCAAAGCTCCAAAGTCCCTTCTGGCACAGGCGGTTATTGCGCACGCAGACCTTCTTGCCGTCACACGCGGCCCGCATGCCCAATCGTAAACGCAGCATGAAAATGAATGGTCCCAAAATGAAGAGGGGGTATCGGAAGAATACACAGTACCGGGAGCACACGGGGAATCACCTGCTCGCGCTCCGGTTCACCGCTTCGTTCTTCTTGAATACTGTCTGCTGCCGGAGATGCCGGCGCGCGTCTCAGCTCAGACGCGCCACTTGGGAGAGCCCGATTTTGTTATGCTGAGCCTTGGCCCTGGGATGCATTCTTGCAACGGAGTGATGATCGCGCTGCTGGCGTTGCCGCTGGCTCTTTGTCCCGCACATCTCGGCGGGCAGACGCCCCCGGCGACCACCGCGCCTAATCCAAGTTCCAGCCCCAGGCCCACTTCCGACGCGCCCCCGGCACAGCTTCGCGACGAACTGCCCAACGACCCCAGCCAGGAACTGCTGCCCATCGCCCAGCCTGAGCCAGCGCCGCAAACGGGAGTTCCAGTTCATCTGTCCGCCGGGCCGCAAACGCTGCTGGGAAAAATCTGGACCGGCACGGGCGGGGTTGAAGTGCACTACCGCGATTACGTCCTGACCGCAGACAAGGCGGTGTACGACGAGTCCACCACCGAATTGGAAGCCGAAGGCCATGTACAGGTCAAGGGCGGCCCCGACGACGTGATCATCAACGCCGACCACGGCCAGATGCGCCTCGACGTGCACACCGCGCGCTACTACAACGTAACCGGGACCATAGGTGTGCACACCGGCAGCCACAGCGTCGTCTACACCACCGCCAATCCGTTCTACTTCACGGGAAGGGTTTTGATCCAGACGGGCGAGGGCAAGTACCGGATCGTTGACGGCTCGATGACCAACTGCCGCCTCCCGAAACCGGACTGGCAGCTGATCTCGCGCAGCATCGACCTTGTGAATGGCAAAGCGTCGACTACGAATTCTGTATTCAAGTTTCTTGGTGTGCCTCTGTTCTTCTTGCCTTACCTGCGCCATCCGACCGACGAGACGGGCCGGCAGAGCGGGTTCCTGATTCCCGTCTTCCCCAGCAACTACTCTTCGGTCAGGGGATACACGCTGGGAGAGCAGTTTTACTGGGCCATCAGCCGCAGCATGGACATGATTGTCGGCACGGAGTACTACAGCAAGCGGGGTTGGGCGCCCAACGGAGATTTCCGCTACAAAGGGCCGGGGATCGACCACGTGACGGTGCGCTGGAATGCCCTGATCGACCGCGGCTTCGAAGAGCAGGTGGGGACGACAATTCCCACCGCGGCAAACAAGGTGGCTGGTCAGCGGTCCAATCTTCTGGCGGGACCGGTCGGGTACGAATATGTGAACCAGGGAGGCGTCGACATTGGCGCTCTCGCCCGGAAGGATTTTTCAGGCCAGACCTACCTTGTCAGCAATGTCGAGTTTCTTTCCAACTACGTATACCGCCTGGTCTTCGATGACAACTACACCCAGGCGGTCAGTTCCGAGGTGTCAAGCGTAGTGGCAATGACGCACGCACACAACGGATTCATTCCGTCCTTCTCGCTGGACCGCTTTCAAACCTTTGCCAGCGCCACCAACGGCGACGAGGCGCGCATCATTCACCTGCCAAGCCTGCGCTACGATGTTCTCGATCGCCCGCTGAGGACCTCGCCGCTCTATTGGGGGCTCTCCTCGTCGCTCGATTACCTTTCCCGCTCCGAGCCGCAGTTCCACGCGCGCAACGTGGGCCGCTTCGACTTTCATCCCCATATCTCGCTTCCCTTCTCAATGGGCGGATGGAGCTTTGTGCCTGAAGGCGCGCTGCGCGAGACGTTTTATTCCGGGAGCCAAACGCCCGATCTGACCGGCAATAACAACGGCACCCCTTCCATCAGCCATGCGGCACTCAACCGCGCCGACGTTGAAGCTTCAGTGGACATTCGGCCTCCGGCAATTGAACGGGACTTCGCGCTCCCCCGCTTCAATCGGATTCTTCGCCACGTCATTGAGCCCGAATTGACCTATCGATTTGTAGGAGGCATTGGAGAACAGGCACGCGACGTTCTGCTGATTGACACAACCGACATCGCCACCAACACCAATGAAGCGGGCTTCTTCCTCAACCAGCGCTTTTATCTGCGCTCAACGAGTGACCAGCCCTGCACCACCGATGGAGTGCAGACATCGAGCAGTTGCCCCGCCAAGCCGCGCGAATGGGCCAGTTGGCAGGTTGGCGAAGAGTTCTTTTTCGATCCCTACTTCGGCGGCGCGATCATTCCCAATCGGCGCAACGTATTCGATTCCACGCTCGACCTGACTCCCATCGCCTTCCTCACCAATCCGCGCAACCTGTCCCCGGTGATCTCGCGCGTGCGCTTTGAGGCCATCGACAACCTGCGCGTGGAGTGGGATCTGGACTTCGATCCCAAGGACGGGCGACTGGATGCGGACAACATCTTTGCCGGATACAGCTTTGGCCGCACCACGGTAGGCGTTGGCCACTCCATGCTGAACGCTGTCGATGAAAAGAGCGGAGCGGCCTCGACTCTGCAGAGCCAGCAGGTGCAGCCCTTCCTCACCATCGGCAAGCAGAATGGGAACGGTTTCAACCTGGCCGCGAACGGGGGTTACGACTTCGTCCAGCACTCGATTCAGTACGCCGGTGTCCAGGCGGTGTACAACTGGGATTGTTGCGGCCTGACTTTTGGTTACCGGCGGTTCCAACTGGGCACGGTGGGGACCACCAGCCGCGATGAGACGCAGTGGCTCTATAGCTTCACGCTGGCCAACTTCGGTTCGCCGGGTGATATTCGCCGGTCCAACTCCGTTTTTCGCGATCCCGCGCTGCCGCCTGTGTACTAGCAACAGTTCCTCGGCCGTGGCGTTGGCCTTTTGCTTTCCGTTGCGTCCACTCAGTATTGACCGATCTGAACGACCCTCAGAGGACGCCTGATCGTGCCTCGCTGGAGTATCCTTTTCTGAGAGGGATTCAACTTGTCGCGTACTACTTATTTATTGGCCGGCCTGCTGGCCATTTGCATGACCGCGGGCTGCAAAGCCCAATCTACCTCGGCGCCCAACGCATCAAATGCGCCGCTGGACCCGGCCACCCTGAACCGTCACATCGAGGTATTGGTTCGCTCCCAGTTTAACGTCCCTCAGGATTACACCATCGCCCTGGGCACGCGGGGCCCGAGCGTGGTTGCCGGCTTTGAGACGCTACCCATCACTTTCATCCGCGGCGCCCATGTCAAGGTGGAGAACTTTTTGATCTCGAAGGACGGGCAGACACTGGCGCGACTGGAGACCTTTGACCTGGCTGCGGACCCCGTCTTCTCGATCGATGTCACCGGCCGCCCCATCCGCGGCAATCCCAACGCGAAAGTCACGGTCATCAATTTTGACGACCTTGAGTGCCCCTACTGCGCACGGATGCACCAGGCGCTGTTTCCAAGCACGATGGAGCGCTACAAGGACAAGGTTCGGTTCATTTACAAGGACGACCCGCTTAACGAGGTTCACCCCTGGGCGATGCATGCCTCGGTGGACGCCAATTGCCTGGCCGCGCAAAGCAGCGATGTGTACTGGACCTACGTCGACTACCTTCACTCCCACGGACAGGAAGTGAGCGGAGAAGATCGTAACCCGACCAAGAGCTTTGCCGCTCTTGATCGCATCGCTCGCCAGGAAGCTACGCTGGGCAAACTCGATTCAGCAAAGCTCGATGCATGCCTGGCAAAACAGGACGAATCCTCGGTGAAGGCCTCAGCGGAGGAAGCGGAAAAACTCAAGATCGATGGGACGCCGGCGCTGTTCGTGAATGGCGAGCGGATTGACGGAGCGATCCAGGAGGATATGGTCTGGGCCGTCATCGATCGTGCTCTCCGCGCCGCAGGCGTTGAGCCTCCACCGGCACCGGCTGCTCCGGCAACACCGGCAAGCGCAACGAAACCGGGCGAGGGCGCCAAATAGAATCCGGCCTCGGTACCAAGGCGCTGGTTAGGGGTTTATCCTTGTAGGCTGGAGCTTTGGGCGCTTGATTGGGGCTTTTGTGGAAGGTTGGGGCTTTTTGAACCCGATAGGAGAAACCAGGTTGCAAGTCGAATCCGTTTTCCAGGCCCGTTCGCGTTTTGTAGGCCTCGTTCTATTGAGTGGCGCTCTCGTGGCTGCTACCGGATGCCAGCCGCATCCCACTGCCGACGTGGTGGCCACAGTGAACGGCAAGTCGATTCTGGGCTCTGACCTGGATCGGTACTACCAGGCGAACCTGCGCAACAATCCGCAGCAACCCTCCCCGGAACAGAAGGATATCGGGCGGCTGACGATCCTGGACAAGATGATTGAGGACGAGATTCTGCAGCAGCGCGCCGCCAAGCTGAACCTGACCGCCTCCGACGAGGATGTGAACGCCAAGTTGACTGAGATTAAGGCGCTGCATACGCAAGAGGAGTTCGACGGACTGCTCAAACAGAACAATACGACGCTGGACGACTACAAGCGCGACCTGCGCCGGCAACTGACCACGACCAAGCTGCTGAATAAGGAAATCGAGTCGAAGATCAATATCACCGACAGCGAGATCAGCGGCTATTACTCGGCGCACAAGGCGGAGTTCAACCTGATTGAGCCGCAATACCATATCGCGCGGATCGTGGTCACCGGCGCCCCCTCGCAGCAGACCGGCAACCTGCAGAACAACAAGGCCGCGAACGACGCCGACGCAAAAAAGAAGATTCAGGAATTGCATTCCAGGCTGGAAGGCGGCGACGACTTCGGCAACCTGGCGATGAATTTGTCAGAGGACGCCGATACCGCGTCCAACGGTGGCGACATGGGTTTTGTTGCGGAATCGGCTCTGCAGACCCACCCGGAAGTGTATGGCGCCATCAGCAAGCTCAAGCCAGGACAGTTCACCGAGGTTCTACCCATCGTCGACCCCGGCTCGCACCGGACCGCCGGCTACGCGATCTACAAGCTGATCTCGAAGGAAGTGGCAGGGCAGCGCGAATTGAATGACCCGCGTGTTCAGGCGCTCATCCGCCAGACGCTTCGTGATGGGCACGCGCAACTGCTCAGAAACGCCTACTTCGAGACGCTCCACAACGACGCCAAAGTGCACAACTACCTGGCCGACCAGATTCTCAAAGCGGGCGCAAAGTAACGAGGGTTTCTCATGGTCTCCGCATACCGTCCACGAGCGAACTGAGTTGAGTTGTCTCCGGTAGCTGCGACCCTTCCAGACATCCTGCAATATGCCGCGGCCAGGCTTGCGGCAACCCATTCTCACAGCAAAGTGATCCGCCTCAAGGCCACGTTCTTGCTGCAACAATTCCAAGTCTCGCCTTGCGATTCTTCTCTGCACATCGTCAGGCGTACTGGATCATGGCCAAAAAGAAACGGCCTCCGCGCATGCGCGGAGGCCGTTTGTGTGCGGATGACTCGTGGGGCTACTTCATGTTGCCGTTGTTATCCATGGTGATGCCGCCGGGGCCGGCATTCTTCTTTTCTTCATTTGCCTTGCGGGTGCCCATCGCCTTGGTGCGCCATTCATCGGCTGCGGTCATGTCCGCCTTGACGGCGGCGGGATTGCCATAATCCACATCCGCCTTGCGCCGGTAGGTCAGGTTCAAGTAGGCCATTGCCGCGTCGTAGTTTGCCCGGTTGGCAACCGCCAGGTTAAGGTACTGCAGACCCTCTTCGACCAAAGGAGCATTCTCATCCTTGATGGTATCCATGATCTTCTTGGGTACCTTGACATTGCCCTCGCCGTCATCGTTTAGCCCCGACGGCGCGAACGCCTTGAGAACGTTGTCGTGCGCAATGCCCCAGTCGATTTGACCGATCCAGTAAGCGGCCTCAGGATCCTTGGGGTCGACGGCAAGAACCTTCTTCTGCCACGTCTTGGCTTCGTCCAGTTTCTTGATACTGTAATAAATGGCGCCGATTTGCTTCAGGCTGTTTACATCCGTCGGGTTCTTATCGAGAACCTCCTGGAAAATGCTGATCGCCTGTTGCGCGGTCTTGATGTTGTCCGGCGAGTCTGAACCGGGAACCACATTCTGGGCCAGCGCCGTGGCCAGGTAGCTCTTGGCCATGGGCAAGCTCGGGTCGAGTTGAGTGGCCTTCTGGAAGTGCCCGATCGCCTCTTCGTACTTGGCGCTCTTGTAAGCATCCACTCCCTTGTTCAACTGGTCACGGGCTGCAAGGCGGTCGCACCCGCTCATGGAAAGCACCATGCCGGCCAATGCAACCGCGAGCGCCGTATTTCGTGCGGGTCCATTCATCTTCGTATCCTTCTCCTTCAGGTGGCGCCTATGGATCGAGCGCCTCAAAAATTCATGCACCTGGCAACGGACGGGAGATACCGGAACCAAGCTTGAAAATTGTACTCCTGTTACTGTCCGGATGATGCGATATGCATCACAAGAACAGGGCCGGTAAAAAAATCTGCATGGCGCGCTTAAGAAGCCGCGGCGTCTGCCTAATTGCCAGCCATCCCTTTGGGTGTAATCAGGCCGATTTGATCAACACCTGCCGCATGACCGATGTCGATCGCTTGCGCAACCTGAGTGAAACTCAACGTATCATCGCCCTTCACAAACAAAACTCTCCGGGCACGATTGGCATAGATTGCGGCAAGCCGTGCCGGCAAATCCTGCCGTGCAACAACCTGCTGGTTGATTCTGAAACTGGGATCCCCGCCGCTGCCCTTGAGAACCTCGAGAACTACCGAGTCGGGCGTTTGCGACTTGCCGGACGATGCTTTGGGAACCGATGCCGCTTCTCCCCTGGGCAAGGCGGGGACGATCACCATAAAAATGATCAACAGAACCAGCAACACATCGATCATCGGCGTCACGTTGATTTCGGAAGTCATGCTACCGAATTTGCCGTTGCTCATGGTCATGGCAAGGTTCCCCTTTCTTCCCGGTTGAGAGAGTGGTTCGGCTCAGCCGCTACTGGCCTTCGAGAATCTTGGGTGTCATCAATCCGATGTGATCCACGTTGGCAGCGCGGCCAATGTCGATAACTTCTGCGATGTACTGGAAGTTCAGATTGTCGTCGCCCCTGACGAACATGACGCGCTCGGCCCGGTTGGAATAAATCTCGGTCAACTTGGGCAGCAGTTCAACCTTGTTCACAGGAGTCTCGTTGATTTTGTATTGCGGCGGGCCGCCCTGAACATACAGGACCTGCACCACGATGGTGCGGTCGTTTTGCTGTTGCTGCTGCGGATTCTTGGGCGGCTGGGGCACCAGCGCATCCAGGCCCTTGGGCACCACCGGCACGATCACCATGAAGATGATCAACAGCACCAGAAGCACGTCGATCATGGGCGTAACGTTGATGTCGGACGAGTAGCCTCCCCCGCCTCCAGTTGTCATTGCCATGGCTTAAAGCTCCTCATGTTCCAAAAAATCGTTAAAGGGACGACACAAGCCCGAGCGATCTACTCGCCGCCAGCCAGGTTGCCTTCCTTCTTCTGCGTCAACAGGCCCACATCTTCAACGCCTGCCGTGCGCACTGCGTCGATTGCATCTTCAACGGCGCGGTACTGGGCGCGGGCATCGGCGCGAACAAAAATCGTCTTGCCAGGCTTGTCTGCCAGCTTGTCGCGAACCTTGGCGCCGAGCTCGCTCACCGCAATCTTGTCCTGTCCCAGGAACACGCCTCCATCCCTGGTAATAGCTACCACGATGGCGTCTTCCTTGTCGGCATCCGGCATGGAGGTGGGATTATCCACTTTGGCCATGTCGACGGACACCTTGTTCTGGAGCATGGGGGTGATGACCATAAAGATGATCAGCAGCACCAGCATCACATCCACCATCGGGGTCACGTTGATGTTGGAGCTGACCTTACTGCCTTCGTTACGAACCGCGATTCCCATTGTGAGGGCTCCGTGCTTCTGAAATTTTGTCCGGATTCAATCCGGGTTTCTTGTAGAGCCGTTGGACCATCGTGGAGGTTGAAACCGGCGGGCAGGAGACCCGAGTTGAAAGTCTCCCACCCTCCGCAGCTTCTCGCTCACACTGACAGCCGCTTCGCTTAGCGCTTGTGGCTCTGCTTGATGAAGTAGTCGATCAATTCGCTGGAGGAGTTATCCATCTCCACGTCGAATGCTTCGACACGCCCTGTGAAGTAGTTGAACGCCATCACGGCGGGGATGGCGACCAGCAGGCCGAAGGCCGTGGTAACCAGCGCTTCCGAGATGCCGCCCGCGACCGCGCCGATGCCCGAGGTCTTCTGCGTGGCGATTGCGTCAAAGGCGTGCAGAATGCCTACGACCGTACCAAACAGTCCGACGAAGGGAGCCGTTGCGCCGATGGTGGCCAGAACGCTGAGGCCCCTCTTGAGCTTGGCGTGAACGATGGCTTCGGCACGTTCCAATGCACGGCCCGAGCTCTCGATGGTCTCCTCAGTTGGCTGACCGGCCGAAGCGCGGAACTCCTGCAGGCCGGCGGTCACAACTTCGGCCAGGTGGGACTTCTTGTTGCGATCGGCGATCTTGATCGCTTCTTCAAGCTTGCTGTCTTTCAGGGCGCCGGCAACCTTGGGCGCAAACTCGCGCGACTGCTTGCGGGCAGCGGAGAAATACAGGTAGCGATCGATCATCACGGCCAGCGACCAGATCGACTCGATGAAAAGAATGATGGCCACGCTGCGAGCCATCCATGCCATGTGTTCCCACAGCCCGATCGGGCTGAAGCTGACCGTCTGCTCATCCTGGAACATAGCCAGGCTGCTGACCGTGTGCGAAGCAAAATGTGAAAGCTGAGCGAGAATCACTGAATCGTTCCTCCTAAGGAGTTTCTTGTGAATTACGACTACCTTGCGGTTGCTGGGAATGCGGCACTTTCACGATTCGCATTCAGGTCAAAAGCGAAGCTCCTTCCCTTTAACCGGGGAAGGAGCCAGAAGAATTTATCATCCGCCCAGGGTGAAGATCACGTTCACCGTGGTGTCAACTTCAACAGGTTCGTTGTTGAGCAGGTAGGGCCTGTAACGCCAGGTCTTCACCGCATCAAGCGCCGCCTGCCGCAGCATCTCCGGTCCACTGAGGACGCGCAGATTGGTAATGGTTCCGGTCTTGGAAATCGTGGCTTGCAGAATCACGGTTCCAGAGACGCGGGCAGCCTTGGCGATGGGAGGATACTGAGGCTGCGTCTTCTGCAGCAGCAAGCCCGTCGCGACACCGCCTGAAATGTTGATTTTCTTGGGAGGAGCAGCCTTAACCTGGGGAGCGGCCGGCGCCATGCTGCCAAAGCCTCCAGGAACCCCACCCGGACCGCCCAGGCCTTCCATGCCCGCAACGCCAGAGAAGCCAGACGATGGCGGAGCTTCCGCTTCCTTCACCATCTTGATGTCCTTGGGAATCTTGGTGGGAGCCGTCAACTGGTTGTTCATCATCTCCGACTGCACGTGAACCACGTGGACTACCTCCGGCGGTGGTGGCGGCGGTGGCGGTGGTGGCGGAGGTGGCGGCGCCAACAGCATGGCTTGCTGCATGGCCGCAGGCAACTTCTCAGGATAGATCAGCGGGATCAGGATGAGCAGGACGAGAATGGAACCGTTGATGATGCCTGTCAACAGCATCCAGCGTCCGCTCTTGCTCTTGATCTTGCCCGCGGATTCAAATGTGGAATCTTCAAACATGGCCAGCCTCGAATCGGGTGTGGGTTACTTCTAATTAGACACCGCGGAAACGTTTAATGTTCCCACGCGCCAAATTGGCAACTCACGGCGTGCTCCACTTTTATCAGAACAGCCCCTCAATTACAAAACCTGCTGCAAAAAATGTGCAATCTGTTTAGATGACGATTCTACGTGCGTGGCCGCCTGGCTGCGGGCAAAACGACCGTCTGACCCTTGGATGCACGCCACTGCTGGTACGCAACCAGCATCGGCGCGGCAACCGCAATTGAAGAATAAGTCCCGATGAGAATACCGATCACCAGGGCAAAGGAGAAGCCTTTCAGAACCTGGCCGCCGAAGATGTACAGCGAAAGAACGGTCAGGAAGGTAAGGCCAGAAGTCAGTACTGTCCGGCTCAGTGTCTGGTTGATGCTGCGGTTCACCACGTCCGGCAGGGATTCGCGGCGGCTGAGGCGAAGATTCTCGCGAATGCGGTCGAAAACGACGATAGTGTCGTTCATTGAATAGCCCACCAGCGTCAGGATGGCCGCGATGACGGTGAGGCTGATCTCCTGGCCAGTGAGGGCAAACGCGCCCACGGTGATCAGCGTGTCGTGGAAGCAGGCAACCACGGCGGCGACGCCATAGATGAGCTGGAAGCGGAACCAGAGATAGATGAGCATTCCCAGCAGCGAATAGAGGGTGGCCAGCGCGGCCTTCTTCTGCAATTGCTGACCGACGGTGGGCCCAACCACCTGAACATTGCGAATATCAAACCCGTCAGCGAAACGCGCGCGCAGCGCGTTTTCAATCTGTTGGCGGCCCGTATCGAGCGCGCCTTCGTTGACCTGTTCCGGCAAGCTGATCAGCACCTCATGCTTGGCGGCCTCATCATAGGTAGAGATGCTCGCGTCATGAATGCCTGCCGCATCGGTGGCCTTGCGGATCTGGTCCACGTCCACCGCCTGTTTGAACTGCACCTCAACCTGCGTGCCACCGCGAAAATCAACTCCCAGCGGCACCGGGCTGCGAACCCCGCCAACGGGATGCTCCCAGTGCCAACCCATGGAAATGATTCCGGCCACGCTGAAAATCATGCTGAATGCCAGGAAATACCACTTCTTCCCCAGCCAGTCGATACTTACTGTGCGAAAAAATTCCACTTAAATCTCCGCCTTCCTGCGTCCGGGACGCCCACGGCTCCCGGCATCCAAATCTGTTTCGTCCCGCTGTCTCTCTGGTTGAGCCCGGAGACTGCGATGCTTGCTTAAAACCCTGCCAACCTAGATCGAGACCATCTCGCCCGGCTTCAACTTGTTGATATGAGCATCGAAGATCACGCGGGAGACGAACACGGCCGTGAACAGGTTTGCCAGCAGGCCTATGGTCAGCGTGACGGCGAATCCTTTTACCGGGCCGGTCCCGAACATGAACAGGATGGCCGCGGAAACGATGGTCGTCACGTGGGTGTCAACGATGGTGACCCAGGCATGAGCAAATCCCTGGTCGACCGCGGCCGACGCGGCTTTACCCGCCCTGATTTCTTCACGAATGCGCTCGAAGATCAGCACGTTTGAGTCGACGCCCATACCGATGGTGAGAATGACGCCGGCAATACCGGGAAGGGTGAGCGTAAACGACATGCCCCCGTTGCCCGACCCTTGCGCCAAAACGCTCGAGAGCCCCATCACGCCGAGAAGAATCACCAGGTTGAGGAACAAGGCCAGGTCGGCGTTGATGCCCGCACCGCGGTAGTAAATCAGCATGAAGACCATGACCACGGCGATGCCCGCAATGGCCGCGTAAACGCCGGCGCGAATCGAATCGGCGCCCAGCGAAGCGCCCACGATCCGATTCTCGAGAAACTGAAGTGACGCCGGCAGTGCTCCGGTTTCGAGCAGCTTGGAGAGGCGCAGCACTTCGTCCTGGCTGAACGATCCTTCAATCAAGCCCGTGTCGTGGATGGGGTTCTTGATGACAGCCACTTCGCGGACCGCGCCGCCCATGATCACGGCCATGTAGTTGCCGACGTTGGCCTTGGTATAGTCGTAAAACTTTTCGCCCGCTTCATTGGTGAGCGTGAACTGCACTTCGCGCTGGCCGGTATTGGAGTTCGTGCCCGGCGAGGCGGAACGAAAATCGTTTCCGGCCACAACCGAGGCGCGCTGCAACACATAAACTTTTTCGGAATCGGAACCGGTAGCCATGGTGCCGCTGCCTTTGAGGAGCATATCGTCAGGGGGCAAGGCGCCGCCCACGCTGGCCAGGGCCTCCTGTTCGGAGTCGAAGCCATGGTCGCCGACCACCGGATGAATCTCAAGGCGCGCCGTGTCCTGCATGATTCCTATGACCTTATCCATGTCGGAAATACCCGGCAACTCGACGAGGATCTGGTTGTCGCCCAGGCCATACTTTTGCACCACTGGCTCGCTGACGCCCAGCGCATTCACTCTCTCACCGATGGCGTCGATCGCCTTCTGCACCGTCGCGTCGTTGAGGGCGAGGATCTGGTTCGGCTTCATCTTCAGGGTCAGACCACTGTCGGCGTTGGTCCCTGAGAGATCGTATTCATTGGAATACTTCTGATCCAGAAGCGACTTGGCGGCGCTGAACTGAGCCGTGCTGACGCCCGACACATGAATGAGCTGGGGGGTCGCGGGATCAGGCTTGATCACGGTGCCAAAACCGATGCTCGCCGTCTTGAGGTCCTGCTGGATGGTCTGAACCGCATTATCGGTCTCGGCGTTGAGCGCTTCCCCAACCTTGACCTGCAGAATGAGGTGCACGCCGCCCTGAAGATCCAATCCAAGGTGAATCCGGTTGGTAAGGGCCTGTTTGAGAGCCGCGCCGGAGAATCCCGAAGGAATTCCGATGATGCCGTAGATGCAGAGGAGCACCACGCCAATGATAAAGGCGATCTTATTGTTCAAATTCTTCTTCATTGTCCCAATTCTCTATTCCAAAGAGTAACAGCGCGAAGCGCCCAAAACTTTGAAGCCCAAATTCTCACGAGCCCGAAGCTCCGTCCTGGGGAATGACCGAGGCAATCGCGGTCTTGACCACTTCCATTTTGATATTGTCCGGCGCCACGCGAATCACGATCGCATCGTCCTTGATGGAAAGGATAATCCCGCGAATCCCACCGGCGGTGGTTACCCGGTCACCGGCCTTGATCGCGCCAAGCATCTCCTGCCACTGCTTCTGCCGCTTCTGCTGCGGCCGGATCATCACCAGGTACATCACCGGAATGAGGAGGAATATGGGCAGAAACCCGATAATGCCTCCACCAGTCGTGGCGGGCGCTGCCGCCAACAATGCAAAACTCGTTGCCACGTTCATCCTTTACTCACCCCCGGCCTCGGCCGCTCAGGGCACAGGCACACCCGGCCATGTGCCGGTTACCTGAAGAAATTTGTCTCCGGGAATGGTCCTGGCCGCTGCTTGCGCCCGGCCGAGACTCTGGCCTGGCTCGGGAATGGACTGGGCGGCTGCTGGACACCGTGAACTCCACATCAGTTCCGGATTCGCATACCCACCTGTCACCCAACCGCCGTTTACTTCCTGTTCGACACAGCCTTCCCTCAAACCCGGCCCGAAAACCCGCCCAACTCGAGACAAGGTACCCGCCCGGATTCCAAAAGAATGCCTAGAAAGATAAGATACGCGCGCCCGGTTGTGTGTCAAGGCGAACCATCACCGGTAAGGGCCTGATCGAGTCCGCAAAAGGCCATTTTGCAAGGCGATTCGAGGATCAATTTCCGATCCGGCTAATTCGGTTTGGCTGGCGCAGCAGGTGCGGGAGTATCCGAGTCTTCGCTTGCATCTTCCACCAGCACCGCCGAGCCAGGAACAACGTCAAAGCTCACAACACCAGAACCAGCAGGGTGAAACGTAATCCGCAGCGGCTCTCTTTGCCACTCCGCAAGGGCGCAGACAGGGTCTGGATGGCTGGCAGCGGCATCGAATCCGGATAGTTTTTTTGCCAGCACCGGCTTGCGCGCGGCCACCTGCGCCACCACGGCATAGAGGTTCCTGGCGCTCGCTGTCACACCGCAATAGGCGCCATAGTCCCGAAACCAGCTCACCTGGCTCACCCCGGGATCGTAGTCGGGCAACTTGAGGGCAATGATATGGCCGGTGACCCGGTCGACCAGCAGCCACGGACCCCGCTGCCAAACCCAATGGCTGGAAGACGAAGCCGGCTTATCGCCTGAAGCCGGCTTGTCGCCAGGCAGCGAGTCGTTGAGCTTGATGACGCGGCGGACCACAAAGCTGCGGTCGGTCACGTCGTGAGCATCTCCAGTGGTCCACTCCTTGAGCACACCATCAACCAGCAGTGCACGAATCTTCAGTGCATCCTCTGCTGGGCCTGCGCCCGCCGGATCGCCGGTCTTTGAGTATGGAACCCGCTTGACCGCGCCCAGAAAAACCGTGTGCGGCTTGCGCGGTGCGGCCGAGATTGATACCGGAACCAACAGGACAGCAACAAGAATCATCGCCGTCATAAAAAACTGCCGCCGATCGTGCATGACGACTCCTAACTCAGTGCTGCACCTTTTGCCGCTTCTACGGCCCGTGCAACGCGAAAGGCCGTTCCCTCGTTCAAGTGCGTAGCCAGAACCTGCATGCCGACGGGCAACCCGGCTTGCGTTTTTCCGCAAGGCACGGTCACCCCGCAAATACCGGCCAGGCTGGCCGTTACGGTGTAAATATCCGCAAGGTACATTGCCAGCGGATCGCCCGTCTTTTCACCCAGTTTGAAGGCCGCGGTGGGCGCTGTCGGAGTCACAATCGCGTCGACTTCCGTAAAGGCCCGCAGGAATTCCTCGGCCAGAAGACGACGGACCTGCTGGGCTTTCAGATAATAGGCGTCGTAGTAGCCGGCGCTGAGCGCATAGGTGCCGAGCAGAATCCGCCGCTTCACCTCGGCGCCGAAGCCCTCATCGCGCGAGTGGCTGTACATCGCGGACAGGTTTTCAGAGGCCGCCGAGCGATACCCGTAGCGCACCCCGTCAAACCGCGCGAGATTGGCGCTGGCCTCGGCCGTGGCAACAAGATAATAGGTCGGAATGGCGTAGCGCGTATGGGGCAGCGAAACCGGCTTCACGGTGCATCTGGCGGCTTTGAGCGCATCGATGCCCTCTTCGATCGCCGCGCGCACCTCGGGGTCAAGCCCCTCGGCGAAGTATTCATGCGGAACGCCGATGCGCAAGCCCTCAACTGGCTTGTCGCTCTCCGCGGCGTAATCCGGAACCGGCGCCGTGGAACTGGTCGCATCCCTCGGGTCGTGTCCGGCAATGACACCCAGCAGCGTTGCCGCGTCACGCACATTTCCAGCGAACGGACCGATCCGGTCGAGAGAAGATGCGAACGCGATCAGCCCGTAGCGCGAGACGCGTCCGTAGGTCGGCAGCACGCCAACAACGCCGCAAAAACTGGCCGGCTGACGGATGGAACCACCGGTGTCCGAACCCAGGGTACCAACGGCCACGTTGGCCGCTACAGCCGCCGCGGAACCGCCGCTCGAACCACCTGGAACCCGTTCCGTATCAACAGGATTGCGTACCGGCCCATAGGCGGAATTCTCATTGGAGGAGCCCATGGCGAACTCGTCGCAATTCAGCTTGCCCAGCATCACCGCACCGGCCGCCTCGAGCCGCGCCACGGCCGTCGCGTCATAGGGTGGCCTGTACCCCTGAAGAATCTTTGATCCTGCCGTGGCCGGTGCCCCCTGCATCACCACTACATCCTTGATGCCCACAGGAATCCCGGCCAGCGGCGGCAGCGGATCACCTTTGGCAGCAAGCGCGTCCACACGCTCGGCTTGCGCGAGCGCGCGCTCTTTGGTCAGGCTAAGGTAAACGTTCAGCCGCGGGTTTACGGCGGCAATCCGGTCATAGTAGCCGGCAGCCAGGTCGGTGGCCTTGGTCGAGCCCGCTTCGATTTCCGTGCGCAGCTGGGACAAAGTCTTTGGCTTTGCGACGAAGGATTCCATTTCTTTTGGTTCGTTCGGCAATCGAATCTTCCTCTTCTGTTGGGCCTCTCATGCCCCCTGCACTAAATTCTTCTGCAAAATCTGGCTCGACGGGCGCTGATCGATCGGCGCTCAACGAATCATATCTACCGCTCAATCACCTTGGGCACCTTGAAGAAGACCTGGTCGGTCTCCGGCGCCTCGGCCAGTACCGTCGCCCGGTCCAGTGACGGCAATTGGAGGTCGGCGCGCAAGCCTGTCGTCTCCGCACTGAACAATTCATTGACCTGGGCCAATGGCACAACTCCGGTGGTATCCAGCTCATTCAATTCGGCCACGTAGTCGAGAATCGCATTCAGATCGCCGAGCATGTGCGCGGTCTCTTCCTGCGCCAGTTCCAGATGAGCCAGCTCGGCCACGCGTTCCACGTCTTCCACAGTAACTTTGGCGGTCATTCGGTGCTTTTCTCCATCTCCTGACGGCGAATTGCCGGCGCTTCTGCGTTCCAATTCGGTCTCTGTCCAGCATAGCCGGAAGGTAAAGTATAGCCCGTTCCAGCTTGCGCACCGACCATCCCGTTCCAGCGCATCAGCACCTCACTCCACAGTAAGCGTCAGGCTAACGCTATGCTGCACACCGGTTGAGACTACAGTGATTGGAATCGTGTAGGTCCCCGCCGGTGTTGAGTTTCCGCCACCGGTTCCGCAAGTGGTGCAACCGCCCCCACCACCCGAGCTTGTGCAACTGGACACACCGACCGCCAGCACCGCCAACAAAACGGCAAGAAACAGGGCGCGGCGCCTTCGCTTGATTCCCAACGGAAGCATCGCCAACCCGCAGAGTAGCGGAATCGCTTGCCAAAGTCCTGGTGTAACCGACTGCGCGGAAGTGCCCTGCCCAGTCGATATCTGCACCGTTACATTTCCGATGGAACCGGCAGCAATCGTTTCGCCATTGGGAGTTAACAGGCACAACGCGTTCGCCGGCAGCGTGCCGCACTGGAATGTGAAAGATCCCTGCCCTCCCGCGAGAGGCGTGATCACCAGCGCATAGCTGGCCGCCTGGCCGCTGCTGACAGACTGGGTTGTTGCGCCGCTTGCCGTGACCGTGAAATCGAAACCTGTGCCCGAAAGAGAGACCAGCGCTTGCGCCGACGCGGTACTGCTGGTGATGGAGAGACTTCCAGTTTGCGGTCCCGCGGTGGAGGGAGCATACTCCACACTCACCGTGCAGGTGGCTCCCGCGCCTAGTGTCGCCGCGCATGTATTCGCCGCTAGTTGAAACCCGGCTGGAACCGCCCAGGTGAGGTTGTTGACGACCGTCATTCCCGGGTTGGTTATGGTGAGGGTGGTGGACGCGCTGACCAGCCCGACTCCAACCGTTCCGAAAGGGATTACCGCCGGCGTGGCCAGTATCGCGCCCAATCCGCCTCCCGTGCCGCTCAGGGAGACGACGGCGGGCGTGATCACGGTTGAGGAGGTGACCGTCAACGTCCCCGTAACCGTGCCGCTCGCCGCGGGTTGAAAGACCACGCCGACGGTGCAGCTTGCGCCGGCGGAAAGGCTGCTGGAGCAGGTATTTTGCGCCAGGCTGAACTGTGCGCTGGCGGTCAGCGTGAGCGCGCTGGCTGCTACGGATGCCGAATTGCCAACCGTTACGGTCTGCACTGGGCTGGACTGTCCCGGAGCTACCGGGGGGAACGTCAATTGCGCCGGACTGACGCTCAACCCTGCCAGCACCTGGCCCGTTCCGCTCAAAGACACATTTACCGGCGCTACACCCGTAGTCGCGGACGACACCACCAGCGCTGCTGCGATCCCGCCCGCTGTGACCGGCGTGAAAATGATCTGCGCAGTGCAGTTGCTCCCGTTGTTGAGCACCGCCCCACAGGTGTTGCTTCCGACAGTGAAGCTCGCCGATCCGGGACCTGTGAACTGCAGCCCAATATTGGCCATCGAAGACCCGCCGCTGTTGGTCACAGTCAGCGTCGCAGGAGTGCTCGCCTGGCCTACCGTCTGTGCCGAAAAGACCAGGCTCGACGGGCTCACACTCAACGCCGCTACCCCAACACTTGTTCCCGAAAGACCCACACTTTGCGTCCTGAGCGCATCGATAACTGTCAGTGTTCCGGACGCAGGTCCCGCTGCGACAGGCGCGAATATCACACTGATTTCGCAAGCCGGCCCGGGCGCGAGTTCGGTACCGCAACCGCTTGTGACCTGAAAAGGGCCGCTCACCGAAACAGCAATTGAAGTGAGCGGCACGCCTCCGGAATTGGTCAGGCTCACTGTCTGTGCGGTCGAAAGCACTCCCGCTACCGTCGCGGGAAAGTTGATCGACGTGGCTCCCAGGGCGTCCGTCGGCGGCGAAACACCAGTCCCGGTCAATGCGGCGGTCTGCGTCCCGGCCTCATCGGTAAAAGTTAGTGTTCCGGTCGCCGCTCCCGTCTGCATCGGCGCAAATTCGACCGCTACCTGGCAATCAGAATTCGAAGCGAGGGTGCTCGATCCGCAACTGTTGCTTGCGATGGAAAACGGCCCAGTAATGGTTACGCTGGTGACGGGGATTGCCACTCCGCTGCTGTTGGCGGCCTCCACTTGCAACGCGGCTGAGGCGGTGTTCATCTCCACCCGGCCAAAGCTCAACAGGGCAGGACTCAGGGTAACCACGCCCGCGGGGGTTCCAGCCCCGCTCAGAGCCACCGTAAGCTGGCCACCGTAAACATTGGCGCTGAGGACCATCTGGCCGGCTCGGCTTCCAGTTTCCGTGGGCGTAAAAGTCACCTCGATGGTGCAGCTTTGTCCCACGGCAACGGATACATTCTGGCAGTTATCCGTCTCGCTGAAATCCCCGATCATGGTAATCGCGGTGGGCATCAATGTGAGACTTCCAGTGTTGGTCACGGTCACTGTCTGCGCGGCGCTGGCCGATGAGAAGGGCTGGCTGCCAAACTGGAGCGATGCCGGACTCGCCGCCGCTATGGTCAGTCCCGTGGTTGAAGTCCACAACGGGGATTGCCACACGCCCCTGCCATACGTGGCAGCCACCAGCGCCTGCGTTGATGCGGCCGCGCTCAGGCCGACCACCGGCGCCTCAGGTAGTCCTGAACCGAATTGGGACCAGCAGGAACTCTGCGAACCCGTGCAATTCCCTATTTGAGTAGTGAAGAAGACACCCACGTCCGTCGCAATATAGATGGTGCCGGCATTTTGCGGATCGACAATTACGCTGCTGGCCGGAGCCCAGGGCAGGTTGGAGATCAGGCTCGTCCAATGGGCGCCGCCATCGGTTGAACCGTACAAAACTCTCACCTCGACAGACAGGCTTGGTGCACCCTCCACGGTCACATACACGGTGTTCCCGCTCGGGTCGTGGGGATCTATATATATGCTCGAAATGTCAAAGCCGAACGCATTCATCGCGTAGCTGTCATTGCTCATCGGGTTCAAGGCAAGGTCCCGCCACACCGGCGGAACACCGCTGGCCGGATTGAATGTCGCGGACAGAATGTGCCCAGGCAGAATCGCCCCTTCATCCGCGGAGCCGAACATGCCCACGTAGACTACTTCACCGCCGCCTGCGAGAGACATTGCGGCCATCGAACGAATCAACTCATCCCCGTTGCAGGAGCCGCTGGTTGCCCCGGTATCGAGAATGGGGCTCATCGCGTTGCTTGCGTTCCAGCCGATCCCATTCGCCGGACCGCGCCACACGCGGCAGGTCCCGACCAGCAACTGGGTCGAGTCCAGGGGGTCGACAAGGAACGGCGCCGCCGTAGTCATGGTCAGACCGTCCCCTCCGACATCCACATCCGTGACCACGGGACTGGTTCCAAACGCCGCCGGAGTGCAAGACGGGCCACTGGGACAGAGGTAGATCGAAACTCCCTCTTCGGCGTTTACATACCAATTTGCGTTGTCGACCGGGTCGATCGCGACCGGACCGCCGTTGCCGCTCAGCATCTGCGGCCAATCCATAATTGTCCCGGTATCGCTGCCCACGCCTGTTGTCCCGTTCACGCCAAGACCGGCAAGGATCGCGTTGGGCGCTGAAGTGGCCTCCGACAGGCTCACCACCTCCGCAAGTGACCCCAGGCTCCCATTCAGGTTTTGGAAGTGGCTTGCGTCGGTCGGCGCGCACGCCGGACCCGTCTCGCCGATCGCATCCAGCGAACGCCAGAGACCGCTGTCGTTGCCCACAAACAGTTCGAGCGGATTGGCCAGGTTCCAGCCCAGTGCATGCTGATAGCCGGCCACCTGCGCGCTCATGCAGGTGTTCGCGTTGGTCGTGTTGCGCCACAGGCAGCCCATGGCCAGGCTGCACTTCCACAGGTCGTTGGCTCCCGCAAACAGCAGTGTGTCCTTTGCCAGACCCGGCCCAGCGGGGATCGAGGCCAGCGCCAGGGTGTAGTCCCCGTCCACAATCGTCGCCGCCCCTTCGAGGGTGCTCGTTTGAAGTGCCGCTGTATTCCACTGCTGCTGAAATGTGATGGTCGGGTTAGTGCACGCGCCCGCGCTCAAAGCGCACTGATCCTGCCACAGTCCCTGATCCTGATTATTGATGTCCACCGTCCAGGCGAATGTGTCCCCGGTCTGCGGATTCACCGCCAGGGCCCCGCGAAAGATGGGACAGTCGATTGAGCCGACAGCCCCTGAATTGGTCGGGCAGAACAGCGGGGTCAGACCAACGCCGGGCTGTGCGGCCATGCGCGTCCACGTCACGCCATCCGCCGATTGGTAGTAGCCGTGGAATTGGACCGCAGCCACAAACACCTGGCGCAACGGGTTCCAAACCACCGAAGTTGCAGCATTGCCAAACAGCCCGGCGACGGGATCGGCCGGCCCCTGCACATCGGCGCCGTTTCCGTCCGTGATGGTTGCCAGGTTCCAGGTAACGCCGCTGTCCTGAGAGACATAAAGCCCCTCGGAGCTCAGCTTCGGACGGTTTGCACTCACCACCGCGCCTTCATAGGCCTGAGAAACAGCAGCCACCACCAGTTGCGGATTCACAGTGCTCCACGCAAACCCCGCAAATCCGTTTCCCAAAAAGCCCCATTTCTCGTCCACGGTCAACTGGATCAGGCTCCAACTGTTGCCGCCATCGACTGAACGCAGAATCCCGGCCCCATAATAAGAGTCCAGCGCGTCATTGGGGTCGCCGGTCCCGGCCAGGATCACACCTGTTCCACCCGGCTGCACGGTCAATGCCCCAATGCTGATGGATGCGTCGGTAATGTCGATCAGGGCAGCCAGATTGTCTGTCAGCGGCGTGAATGCCACGTTCGACGGGCTGGATGTCGCCGCATTCTGCGCCAGCCAGACGCCGCCGCCGGTTGTCCCAAGATAGACCCTGTTGCCGGTCGTGTCTGAGGGATCTAACGCGATCGACGAGATGCGGCCTGTCACCAGTCCGTAGCCCGGCGTCAGGACAGCGGCAGGGCCCAGCGGATGCCAGGTCGCGGCTGCCGATGATCCTGATTGTGCCTGGGCTGTTGACCGCGGTGCACCGCTCGAGCGGCGCGCTCGACCCACAATCCTTCGGCCGGGCGTCCATCCACGCTGCGCAAGAAATCTCTGCGCCTGAATCACCGTTGCAGGCAACGCTCGCGCACGCGGGTTCACAGGTTCAAGTGGCGTCCTTGGAATTGAGCCGGCAGTGATCTGCTGTGCCCAACCCATGGCGGCTGCAAAAAACATCAGCCCCGCAAGCCCTAACCATGTGCGCAACCGGCGCTTCCAACCCGAAGGAGGATGCAGCCCAATCCCGCTCCGAAAAGCCGGCTCAATCGATACCCGCTCAAAAGACTGCATATGCGCACACGTCCGGAATCCGATTCCGGCCTCTCCTCTCTTATCTTCCGAGGGAGATTGAGTCGAAATCCAATGGATTGCCTGGTGTGAAACAAACAGTTTCCGGGTATGGAATTGTGGCCCATTATAGGACAGTCGGGAATACATCAGACTGTGACGGCGGGTACAGGCTGAAGGGCTCCGCTCGGTTATTGGAAATCCAGTTTGCCTGAATGCGCAGCGTGCTGGCGGATATAGGATTGAGCGTCGAATTTTTTCACCGCCGCATTACCCGACATGGGCCGCACCAGCCCAAAGACAGGCTTGTTGAACCACGGGCGGTCGTGTCGGCCCACAATCGCCCACGCAATTCCCGCGTAGCCGTTTGGATCGCGCCCGTCGAGCTCATATTTGTCGTTCAGCAGCACTGCCCACTCAAAGGCTCGCGCCGGGTCCGGCGCCCACTCAAGAATCTTCTTCGCCCAGTACATGCGCATGTAGCCATGCATCCATCCGGTATCTACCATCTGGCGCCGGGCCGCATTCCATAGCTCGTCTCCGGTTTCGGCGCGCTCCAACTGCTTCAGCGTATAGCGGTGCGGCCGCAGGTCGCCGGCGTGCTCAATCAGCGTTTTGCGAGCCCACGGCGCAGCACACTCCCAGTTATCGTAATTCGGTTCGTGGCGGACAAAAAGCACCGCCAGCTCCCGCCATCCAATCAGCTCGTCGAGATACTTTTCATCCGCACCAGACGGCGCAATGCCCTTGCGTACCGCCTCCTCGACCGCCAGGGCAATGGTCATTGGCCCAATGTTGCCAAAATGCAAATACGGCGAGAGACGGCTGGTGCCGCGCAGTTCGGGGTGATTGCGCGTCTGCTCGTAATCCTTCAGTTCCAGATTCACAAACTCCCTTAGTCGCTTGAGCCCCGCGCGCGTCCCGCCCGTGAAAGTGTCGACCGGCCCAACGCTGCGATCGAGCTTCGTGAAGCCGGCCGTGATGTCGTTGGAAAGGTTGAAGCTGGGCAGAGGTCTCCGTGGTTTCCAAGCGCGAATCGGCGAGATTTTCTCTGGCGCGATCAAATACTTCGGCAGTTCCTTCTTGAGGTGCGGACGGAAATGATGCAGCAGCACAAAGCTGCGGTTGAATACGCGGGACGGCACAACCACGTCGGCATCGACCGTCCAGTAAGGCAATCTGAGCCGCCTGGCCAGCACCCTCCGCCAGCGCTCGGGCTCGCGAAGGGGATTCTCATCGCCAATCAGCAGCGCTGCCTTCGCCTCCTCCAAAAACGCCTCAAGAGAGTTGTCAGGATGCCGGCGGACGACGAAGCCTACACCGCGCTCCGCCGCATCCTCCTCGACGTCTCTGAGTCCCTGTTGCAAAAAGTAATAATGCCGCAAATTGGCGTTAGGGTAATTCGGAATCACGGAGAAGTACACAACAACCGGCAACCCCAGCAGGTTCCCCGCCTCGATTGCGATGTCGAGAGCAGGATTGTCGACGATGCGGACGGAACGCTGCATCCAGTAAACGACGCACTGGGCACCTGCACGCAGTGGTCCACCGCGGCGCACAAAGACGCGAGGCTGATTGGATAGTTGCGCAAGTTCTTCGGGAATTCCGGGGTGGTGTTGGTTCATCCATTCGGATGGTTTCACAGCCCGCCTATGCGAGTCTCTATTCCGTTTTGCGATAGATAAAACGTAGCGCGGTATATTTTGACGATACCGAAGCGACTTTCGTATCGATCATGCCGTTATCACGCAGCAGCGAACGGATCGCCGTCTCATTGATCGCGTGGCCAGGTCCCTTGGCATACACCATCCAGATCGGGATGCCCTTCACAAGCTGCGCCTTTGCCTCACGCAACGCTCCGTGCAGCGACTCGGGCGAATCGACGCACGCCACAATCAGATTCGCGTCTTTGCTTGAAATCCGCGCTGCCTCGGATATTGCCTCGCGCAGAGTTTCGTCAGAAATCTCTCCGGCGGTTCGCACAACCGTCTTGTCTGTAATCCCCAGCTTGCGCGCCAGCGTGGGCGGCGGCGCCGTCATTGTCGCGGCCCACTTCGCTGCCGCGGGTCCGAGAACCAGCTCGATCGATTCGCCGTCAACGTTAAAGCAAAGCCTGTTACCGATTGCCTTCACGCTCTTGAGCGCGCTGAATGGAAGCCGCTTACGAATTCCTCCGCGCAAAATAATTTCGCCGGTCTCAAGCAGCGCCTTGACCTCGACAGTATTCCCAGCCCAGTCGCAAGTGCAGGTTGCTTCGCGTCCCATGGAGAGCCTCCAAAGCAATCGATACGCACCGTCCACCTGTCAAAAAGGGCCACCCATAGGGTAGCCCATTTTGCAAACTCGCGCAGCGATGAGCTTTTCACTCATTCACTTCTTCACTCATTCACTCTTTCACTGATTCACTTCTTCACTGCTCTTTTCACCACCGTCCCCAGGCTCGGCTGAAATAGTCCGACAGCGTCATGCCGATCAGCGCCAGAAACGTAAACAACCCGGCGAAAACCGTTAACCAGGTCAGCCTGCTGCTGTACTTCACGCCCATGAAGAACAGCACCACCAGCGTTGCTTTGACTACGCCAATGGCCAGCGCGACGATGGGGTTGAACACGCCCATTTCAATGTACGACGCGCCCACGGTCAGCGCCGTAAACACCAGCAAACACCCGAAGATGACCATATAGACGATGGGCGGCGTCACGTGGTGCTCGTGCGCGGTGTGCTCTGGCGCGGGTTGGTGAGTAATTTCGCTCATGGCCGGTCCTTTATCGGTGCATGGTATTGGTGCGTGCTATTGGTGCCTGCTGATCAGGTAGAGGAGCGGGAACAGGAAGATCCAGACGATGTCGACAAAGTGCCAGTACAGGCCGAAATTCTCAACGAATGTCACATGACCGGCGGTATACGCACCGGCTCGCGCCCTGAAGATCATGAATCCGAGAATCGCGATACCGATGATCATGTGCAGCGCGTGCATGCCGGTCATGGCGAAGTAGAGGAAGAAGTAAATCTCCGTATGGCGCGCCATATCCAGCGGCATCGGCTTGTCTTTGTATTCCTTGTAGGTCTCCGGATCGGACGCCGGATCGGTGAAATTCTTCACGCTGTAGTGGAAGCCCGGCACGTGATGCTTTTCAATCTTCTCCGAGTACTCGATCGTCTTGATGCCGAGGAAGATGAGGCCGAGAACAAACGTGAGCACCAGGCATAGCACCAGCCCGCTCTTGCGCCGTGTCTCCGCGCACCACACGCCCATGGCCATGGTGAAGCTTGAACTGATCAGCACCGCCGTGTTGGCCGTGCCCCAGAAAATATTCAATTGATGCGATGCTGCGACGAACGCCGGATAATACCAGTTGCGGTAAATCAGATAGGCGGTAAACAGCCCGCCAAAGAACATGATTTCCGTCAGCAGGAAGAGCCACATGGCGAAGTTGGTCGTGTCCGCCTGCTGCTCCACCGATTCAAAGTGGTGGCGCAGGTACGCCGGGTGCTCCCCGTGCCCGTGGGTGGTGCCATGCGCCTCAGGGGCGCCGTGTGCAATCGCTGTGCTATCCGACACTGGCTACCTCTTTAGCTTTCTGATTTTCGAGCCACTCATAGTCGTAGGCTTCGTGATCCATGATGGGCGTAACCGTAAAGTTCTCTGTCAGCGGCGGCGACTGAATCTGCCATTCCAGCCCGGTCGCCTGCCAGGGATTGCTGCCTGCAATCTCGCCGTACTTTAACGACCAGGTGAGATAAAGCACCGGGAGCAGGTAGCCCACACCAAGAATTGTTGCGCCCGCGGTCGAGAATACGTTCAGCACCTGGAACTCCGGCGGGTACGCCGCATAGCGCCGCGGCATGCCCAGCGTGCCCAGGATGAATTGCGGGAAGAATGTGAAGTTGAACCCGATAAACGTGACCACCGCGGCCAACTGCGAGAGTTTTTCCGGATACATGCGGCCGGTCATCTTGGGCCACCAGAAGTGGATGCCGGAAAGGAACGCCATCAGCATGCCGCCCACCATGACGAAGTGGAAGTGCGCCACGATGAAGTAGGTCTCGGTTAGATGGATGTCGGTTCCCGATGTACCGAGGAAGACGCCGGTCAACCCGCCGATGGTAAACAATCCCATGAATCCGAACGCATACAGCATCGGCGTTTCAAAAGTGATGGACCCTTTGTAGAGCGTAAAGGTCCAATTGAAAATCTTGATGGCCGAAGGCACCGCGACCAGCATGGTCAGCAGGCTGAACACCAGCATCGCGTAGTTCGAGATGCCCATGATGAACATGTGGTGCGCCCAGACAAAGAATCCGAAGACAGCGATTGCCACCGAAGAAAACGCAACGGCCGTGTAGCCAAACACGCGCTTTCGGCTGAAGGTTGAAATCACTTCAGAGATGACGCCCATGCCCGGCAAGATCATGATGTAGACCGCAGGGTGCGAGTAGAACCAGAACAAGTGCTGGAAGAGCAGCGGGTCGCCACCCTTGGTGGGATCGAAGATGCCGATGCCGACGGAGCGCTCAAGAGCGACAAGCACGATTGCGATGGCCAGAACCGGCGTGCCCAGCACCATCAAGATGCTTGCCGCGTAGTGCGACCACACAAACAGCGGCATGCGGAACCAGGTCATTCCAGGGCACCGCATCTTGTGGATGGTCACGATGAAATTCAGGCCGGTAAAGATGGAACTGAATCCGGCAATGAACACGGCCAGCCCGGTACTCATCACGTTGGTGTTCACGTAGTGGGTTGACAGCGGAGTGGTGAATGTCCAGCCCGTATCAACGCCGCCGCTGATCATGGTGTAGAGGACGAGGATGCCGCCGACTACATAGAGGTACCAGCTCAGCAGGTTGATTTTCGGGAGCGCCAGGTCCTTCGCGCCCAGCATGATCGGGATGAGGAAGTTGCCCAGCGTGGCCGGCACACTGGGCACCAGGAACAGGAAGATCATCACCACGCCGTGCATGGTGAACACCTTGTTATAGGTGTCTGTGGCCATCAGGTCGCTTTGCGGCGTCAGCAGTTCAAGCCGGATTAGTCCCGCCAGCGCACCGCCGATAAAGAAGAAAAACGTGATCGAGATCAGATAGAGAATTGCAATCCGCTTGTGGTCGCCGGTCAGCAGCCAGCTCAGAAGGCCGTTCTCTTTCGTGAGAAAGTTCACCTTCGGAATTCTGGCCGTCGACTGGTCGGGAAGACTGACAATTGTGTTGGTACTCATTGCTTCACCGTCCCTTGGTTGGCGGGCTTGGGCTGCGCCTGCACAGCCGGTTTCGCTCCTGCATTCGACCCGTTGCCCTCACTCTCGGGCAGCAGATCGACGGTGTTGGTCGTCTGCTGGATCCGGTAGTCGGAGTTGAGATTCTTGATGAATTCAACCAGCGCAATCACGCCTTCTTCGCTGATCTGACCTTGGTACGTGGGCATGATTGGCGCATAACCCTGGGTCACATGCTGCGATGGATTCAAAATCGATTCGCGCAGGTAAGCATCGTCGGCAATAATCGATCCTCCGCTTGCCAGCGGCAGCTTCGAGCCATATACGTTGGCCAGGCTCGGGCCGCGTGCATCGGGCCGCGCATTGTGGCAAGCGTTGCAGCTTAAGCTCGCGAAAAGCCGCTCACCATTCTGCGCCAGTGAATTGCCGCTGGTGGAGCTGTCGAGCCACTTCTTGAAGTCATCGGGCGTCATCACCACAATGTCGCCGATCATGGCCGAGTGGTTGGTTCCGCAATACTGTGTGCAGAAAAGGTGATACGTTCCCGGCGTCGTGGCCTCAAACCAAACCGATGTATACCGGCCCGGAATTGCTTCGCGCTTGACGCGGAAAGCGGGAATCGAAAAGCTGTGAAACACGTCTTGCGAAATCAGCGTCAACTGCACGGCGCGGCCGGTGGGCACATGCAGCGAATTGATTTCGTGCTGCCCGCCCGGATGCTCGGCCTTCCACATCCACTGCTTGCCGACGACATAGATGTTCATCGCGTTGGCCGGCGGTGTGTACACGCGGAAATAAATCAGCGAGCCCCACACAAACATGATGAGGAACAGGCCCAGCGGAATGATGGTCCACGTAGCCTCAAGCAGCGTCGATCCCTCGATCTGCACTGCCTTGGGATGGCGGCCCTTGCTGTAGAGAATTGAAAAACTCGTCACCAGCAGAACCACGAGGGTCAGCCCGATCAGGCTCACCAGCGTGATGAAGAAGTACAGCGCGTCCATCTGCGGCGCGATCTTCGACGCCTCCGGCGGAAACAGCGCGAAGTTCGTCATCCACTTGACGAGAAACTGCCAGATTACTGGACTGATGTGATCCATTCCGTTATCCGTTCACCTTTGTCCCTGTTCCCGTTTTTCCTTGACCGTCGACGATGCTCTGGCGGGCGTCCTTGCGGAACATCGCCAGCATGAATCCGCCCAGCGAACACATTGTCACGAGGCCGCCCAGTTGAACCACGCGGGCAACAATCAGCGAGTGCCTGTTGGTCTGCGGATCGTAGTGGTAGCAGTAAGTCAAAATGTTATCCACCGGCGATCCAATGCGATTGGCGGAAGCTTCCGCCAGTCCCAGCCTGAGATCCTTGGGCGAATACTCCACGCCCATGTAGTACTGCGCCAGCTTACCCTCCGGCGTAACAATCTGAATCGAGCTTGCGTGCGCGAACTGAGTCAGCTTTCCATCCGGCCCGGGAATCTTCACGTATCCAAAACCGACTGCCTTGGTGAGCGCGTCGATGTTGGCTTGCGTGCCTGTCATGAAATGCCAGCCCGATGCTGTCTCCGGATGTCCGTAGCGCTTGAGGTAGCTGCGTTTCTTTGCGGCGGCCAGGTCGGTGCCTTCACTAGGATCGATGCTCACCACGATCACGTTGAAGTCACGGCCCGGAACCTCGTCGACCATTTGCAGTGCGCCGGTGAGGCCGTTCAATTCTTCAGAGCAAAGCATCGGGCATTGGTAATAGACCAGCGCCAGAATCGCGGGCTTCTTGCCGAAGTAACTCGATAACTGCACCTGCTGGCCCGCATCGTCGATGAAGTTGAGTGAAAGCGGCAACTGCTCATTGAGCCGCTGCGCAATGCCCACTCCATTCAGAAGCGCGGGAGGCTTGTCATTGGCTGGGCCGGTTGCCTTATCGCCGTAACCGGAGACTTGCGCATTCAATGAAGGAATCGTCAACGCCGAACAAAGCACAGCCGCAATCGCGAAGAATCTCGCCGCGCGTTGCCAACCCTTCCGCATTGTCTCTGCCCTGTTCATCATTCCCTTTTTCTCGATGCCTTCAAAAACTTGATGCGAGTGTTACTCCGGCTTCTTTGTCGCTTCCGCCGCTGCCAGATCCTGCTCATAACCGGTGCGCGCAAAACCATCGGTCAGTGGTGTTGTCACCACACCCTGCCTCGTGTCTCCAGTCAGTAGAGTCGAGGTCTGTGCAGGAGTTACCGTCTTCAATGCATTCTGTTCAACAATCAACTCCATTGCGCGCTCAATCGGAATCCTGACCTTGCCCTGCGAATGATCGACCCACGTGTAGTTGTCCAGGAGCAAATCTTCACGCAAATGCAGATCGGCCACATCCTGATTGCCGTCATCAAGCTGTACGCGAGGAGACGGGAATTGCTGCGCGATCTCGGCTACCTTTTTCTGCATGTCGGGGTTGTTCGGCAGATTGCCCAACTCGCGAATATCAGCAGTCTTGGTCCACTTGCTATTGGGCCCGTCTTCCCTGTTCAACTCCGCGTTGAAAACATAGCCGATGCCGTAGCAAAGAATGCCCGTGACCGCGACAAAGATGCCCAGCGAGACCAGAAACACCACGATCCCCTTGACGCCGACGTCGGTCTTCTCATAGCCCGCGGCTACGTCGATCTCTTCCGGCGAATGATCTTCGGGCTGCTGCCAGATGCTGCGACCCGGGTTTTCATCGTTATGCGTGGGCATGTTCAGGCTCCAGAATCTCCGCGGTGTGCGGATCGTTGACCTGCACCAGCGGCCGCTGCTTCAAGCGCGTGCAATAGACGGCAACCCAGAAGGAAACCATCGCCACCGGTACAGCCACATACTCAAGAATTCCCCAGCTGAAATGGAGATTGCGCGCCGCATCCTTGAAGTTCGGCTCAATCAGCCAGAACAAATCGAAGGCCTTGGCAAACACCATCCATTGGCAAACTCTGATCAGCCGCCTCTTGTTCCGCTTGATGTCGCGCGACAGCAGCAGCGTAAACGGAATCAGCCAGTGGAAGATAAAATCCAGCGTGATGATGATGCCCCAGTGGCCGCGAATGCGGTCGAGATACCAGGGAATTTCTTCCGGCAGATTTCCCGACCAGATGATCAGGAATTGTGCGAAGGCCAGGTAAATATTGAGCATCACAAAGGCGAATGTAAACTTGCCCAGGTCGTGCTGTTCGGTCTGGCGAAGGATGGTCTTGAATGGCTCGGCCTTCGACAGTGAAATCGTAGTGATGATGCTCAGCGCGAGCACGGAGTAGCCCTGCCCCACCAGGAACAACAACCCGTAGACCGACGAATACCAGGTCACGTCCATCGACATGACCCAGTAGATTACCGCCGCGGTCATGGTCAGCGAATACACCACAATGCCGGGGCCGCTGATGTTCTCAAGCTTCTTGATCCACATCGGCGTGTTGGCGGGCGAATCCGAATCGCGCAGCAGGCCCAGGCGATTCAGCCGCCACATATAGTAGGCCCAGACAGCAAAGCAGAAGACGCCCACCATGATGAACATCTCAGGATTCAGCATGGCGCGCTTGAACTCAATACAGTGCGCTTGCATTTCATTGATGAAACCCGACTTCAGCGCCGCGTCAATTTGGTCTCTCTTCGATCCATCCACCTGCGCCCACAGGTAGAGCTTCTTCATGAATATGACAACGCCCAGCCAGTAGACAAAAACCAGCGGCAGGGTGCGGGTCATCGCTTCCAGAGGCCGGCGCAACAACAGGCCCCACTTGCCGCCCGAGCAATACTGCACCATAAGCAGCGCCAGCCCGCCGACCGTCCAGCCAAAGGTCAGCATCAATCCGAGCACCCAGCCGCGCAGGACGTGATCAAATCCCAATCCATTGGGGCCGTCGGCAAAGGCCAGCCCGGCCGCGATGACCGAAAAGACCACTCCGATAATTACCGCGCGCGTCTTCCAGACGTCGACAAAAGCCGGGGCGTCCAGATTAGCGGGCAGCGTCTTGGCATGCGATTCGTGAGCCATTCCGTTCGTCCTGAATCCTTACTTCTGGGCCGCGGGGGCCGGTTTGCTTACGGGAATCTTGATGGTCGGGTCCGCCGGATTGGCCGGAGCCATACCCGGTGTTCCTTCCTTGGTTATCGCTGGATATGCCTGAACCGCCGTGGGAGGAAGAATCCATGGAGCGGCAAATCCCTCGGGCAGATTCTTTTCTTTGGCAACGTCCTTGAGGTCCCTTACCTGCACGCCCGACGGCACATCTTTCGCGCTCGCCGCCTGGCTCAACTGCAATGCGCGAATGTAGGCCGCGACCGCCCAGCGATCGGTCGGCGTCAATTGCGCCGAGTAGTCAGGCATGGCGCCGTAGCCATTCGTCATCACATAGAAGTAGTGCGAAACCGGCTGCGCCAGCCGCACCTGGTCATGCAAGTTGGCGGCAGGTTTGTAGCCGCGATCGACAATCTCGCCGAGGCCATTGCCGACGCGCGAGTGGCACGGCGTGCAATAGATGTTGAACCGCTCCTGGCCACGTTTAAGCACATCCATGGTTACAGGGAACGGCATCAGGTTCTGCTCTTCGCGATAGCCGTTCGCGCCCTGGATAACGCCGGTATAGAAGTAGCTGTCCTCGCGCAACTGGCCGCGGGCAACGGTATTCAGGACCTGCGGACGGGCGCCGCGATGATCGGCAAACATCTCCGACCCGCGCTGCGGAATGAGCTTGGGCTGGTTCTGCATATCCTGGCGGCAACCGGCGAGGAGCAGCAGCGCAGCAAAGCCCGCGGCCGCAACAAAGCGCTGCTTCCTGATCCGTGTTCCCTGTTCCCTGATCCCTCTTCCCTGATCTCTGCGCATCAGTACTCCACCTCCACCACCGAGACCGGCGCAAAGCTGGTGAGATAGGCGCGCGTCTCAACCAGGTCGAACTTCGGATCCAGCGCCTCAAGGCACAGGAAGAACTTGTCTGTCGAAGCGCCATCGCGGAAATTCGGCGCGTTGAACAGCGGATGATAGAGCGAAGGCAGCCCGTTCAGCGCAAACATTCCGAATGCCGCAGAAAGGCCGGCCCATAGAATCGTCCACTCGTAGGCAGGAATAATAAATGCCGGCCATGAATACAACGGACGCCCACCGATGTTTAACGGGTACGCAATCACTGAGACCCACGTCTCCATTCCAAACATCGCGGCCAGTCCCATCAAGCCGCCGACCAGCGTAACCAGCGGCACCTTGTTGCGGTGGAAGCCGATAGCCTCAGCCGCTTCCTCCACCGGGTACGGCGTATAGCATTCCATGCGGCGCCATCCGTCGTGCCGCGCCTGCCGCGCCGCGCGCACCAGGTCGCTGGGCGTATCGAATTCAGCGAGCAAACAGTAAGTTCCTTCGCGAGGGGGCATATTAGTCACCAGCCTCCGCTACCTTCTTGGGCGTAATCTTCGCCCCCGGCAGCAATATGCGGATCTCATTCATCGGGATCATGGGCAGGAAGCGCACAAACAGCAGGAACAGCGCCGTAAACAGTCCCAGCGTACCCGCAAAGGTCATATAGTCCCACTTGGTAGCGCGATACGTTCCCCATGACGAGGGCAGAAAATCGCGATAGAGACTCGTCACAACAATGACGAAGCGCTCAAACCACATCCCGATGTTGACCACGATGGAAATGAAGAACATGAAGGCCACGTTGGTGCGCCACTTGCGAACCCACAGCGTCGTCAACGGAATCGCCAGGTTGCACATGATCAGCACCCAATACGCCAAGCCCATGGGCCCGAACATGCGATTCCAGAACATGAACGCTTCCCAGTGCGAGGCCGAGTACCAGGCCATGAATGCTTCCATGCCATACCCGTACGCCACAATGAATCCCGTGGCCAGCATCACCTTGCCCATATTGTCGATGTGGCGCTCGGTGACCAGGCCCTCAAGGTGATAGAACTTGCGCAGCGGAATGGCCAGCGTCAACACCATTGCGAATCCGGAATAAATAGCGCCCGCAACAAAGTACGGCGGAAAGATAGTGGTGTGCCAACCCGGCAACACGGCCACAGCGAAGTCGAAGCTGATGACCGTATGCACTGAGAGCACCAGCGGCGTGGCTAACCCCGACAAGAGCAGTGCGGATGTTTCGTACCGCATCCAATGGCGTGTCGAGCCTCTCCAGCCAAGGGAAAGCATGCCGTAAAAATACTGGCCGATTTTGGACTTCGAATGGTCGCGGAAGGTTCCGAAATCGGGCACCATGCCGACATACCAGAAGACCACCGAGATCGTCGCGTATGTCGAAACCGCGAAGACGTCCCACAACAGCGGTGAACGGAACTGCGGCCACACGTTCATCGAGTTGGGATACGGCAGCATCCAGTAAGCCAGCCAGGGACGCCCTGTGTGAATCAGGGGAAACATGCCCGCGCAGACCACGGCAAAGATGGTCATGGCCTCGGCGAAACGGCTGATCGAGTTGCGCCATTGCTGCTTGAACAGCAGCAGAATCGCGGAGATCAGCGTACCGGCGTGGCCGATGCCGATCCACCAGACAAAATTGATGATGGCGAATCCCCACGCCACCGGCTGCGTAATTGCCCAGATGCCCGTGCCCTTGAGGAGCAACCACGTCACCGCCACCAGCAGCCCGGTTGCGCCGGCGCCGGCCAGGCTGAAGAGCGCAAACCAGCCCAGCGGCGTGTGAGGCGTGAGCACGATCCCCGCAATCTTCAGCGTGACCGACTTGAAGGTCTGCCCCTGCGCAAGCACACGGAATTCGCCGGTTGCGGGATCGACGCCCGCGTCGCGGATGGGATCTTTTGGATTCTTCGGTTTCAGGTCCGTCGTCGCCATCGTGGCCTCAACCCTTCACCGGCGCGTGTTCCACCGGCGTGTCTTCAAGTTCGGAATTCAGATTCAACACCGCGGCCACATACGTCGTCCGCGGACGGGTATTCTGATCGGCGAGCACCTGGTAACTGCGCTCGTCTTCGCGCAACTTCGCCACGCGGCTGCCTTTGTCATTGAGATTGCCAAAAGTGATCGCCGAAGCAGGGCATGCCTGCTGGCAAGCCGTCACAACGTCGCCGTCTGCAATTGGACGATTCTCTTTGTCAGCTTCGATTCGCGCTGCGGTGATGCGCTGAATGCAGTAGCTGCACTTCTCCATCACGCCGCGCGAACGGACCGATACGTCGGGATTGCGCGACAGCTTCAGGCTCTCGGTCTCGTAGTCGGAAAAGAGCAGGAAGTTGAAGCGGCGCACCTTGTATGGGCAGTTGTTGGAGCAGTAGCGCGTGCCCACGCAGCGGTTGTAAACCATGGTGTTCAGGCCTTCCGGCGTGTGCACCGTTGCGCCTACCGGGCAAACCTGCTCGCAGGGCGCGTTCTCGCAGTGCTGGCAG
This sequence comes from Occallatibacter sp., assembly GCA_050013695.1. Lineage (GTDB taxonomy): Bacteria > Acidobacteriota > Terriglobia > Terriglobales > Acidobacteriaceae > Telmatobacter. The sequence continues at coordinate 85,686 of JBEKET010000004.1, read as the reverse complement.
GCCATGGGCTGGAAGTGCGCTCGCGGCGCGGCTAGATCGCCTTCAAAGTATGTATCGATGCGCAGCCACTGCATGTTGCGGCCGATGCGCACCTGCTGCTTGCCGACGACAGCGATGTTGTTCTCGGCATAACAGCTCACGATGCACGCATTGCATCCGGTGCAGCTGTTCATGTCGATCGACATGCCCCAGGCATTGCCGGTGGAGTAATCCCAGTTGGGAAAGAGCGTGACATCCTTGTCTGTCTTGGGGCGCGTCTCGCCTTCGTTCGCAAACCCGGGATCGGCCTTGTATTCATCCAGCGTCGCGTAGCGAATGATGCCGCGCTCGCCAATTGCCTCATCGGCTTCAAGAGAGTTGTTGCCGTTGCCCTGCTGCCCGAATGTCTTGCCGCGATGATCCTGGTAGTGGCTCTTGGTAATTGCCAGGCCCCACTTACCGTCGACCTTCTTAATTGAACCCGTCGCGTAAAACGGAGCGGTCGTGGTGCGGATCAGATATGCATTGAAACCTGCGCCGGAGCCTACGCGGCCCGCAGCCTGACGACCATAGCCAAGATGCACGGTGACGGAATTATCGGGATGGCCCGGCGCAACAATCACTGGCGCGTTGACCTTGTAGCCATTCACGGTCAGCTCGACGATGTCGTCTTCTTCAAGACCATGCTTTGTCAGGGTGGCGCCGGAGACGATGGCGGCGTTGTCCCAGCTCAGGTTGGTTACCGGCTTCGGCAGTTCTTGCAGCCAGCCCACATTCGACCAGCGTCCGTCGTAGACATTCGCGTCGGGACGGAAGATGATTTCGATCGCATCTTTCGATGCAGGAGTTGGAACCTTTGCCTGCGATGTTGGCGCAGTGGCTGATTTTGCGCCGTTGCTGTATGCCGTATCGTCAATCCAGCCCTGGTGCAGCGCCTTGCGCCAGCCCGTTTCAAAATCACCCTTAATCACAGGGCGCCACGTCTCGCGCACCGCATCATACGCGGTCAGGCCCGATGAATAATTTCCCGGTCCGGGTCTATTCAGCACCAGTTCCAACACATCGTGCGCCGACTTGCCGCCATAGAGCGGATCGATCAGCGGCTGCACAATTGAAACGGTTCCGTCATACGCACGCGCATCGGACCACGACTCAAGGAAGTGCGCCGCGGGAATATGCCAGTGCGCAATCTCGCCCGTCTCGTCGACATGCGAGCCGAGGTGAGCGACAATTTTAGCCTTGTCGAAGGCTGTGGCAAATCCAAGATCGGCGGGAGCGGAGTAGACGGGATTGGCATTGAGGATCACAAGCCAATCCACTTTGCCCGCATTCAGATCGGCAACCAGCGCTTTGAGATCGCCGATTTGATCGCTCGGCACCGGAACGGCAGACTCACTGGAACCAAGAACCGTCTTGCCGACATTTCCCAAAGCATTATTGATGGCCAGAGCAAGCGCAGTAACCGATAAATCCTGATAGAGGCCGGGGATCACGACGCTCTTGCCCGCGCTTGCCTTCAAGTCCTTGGCCAGCGCGGCGAGAAACTTCTTCTGCTCGTCCGTCCAGTTGTAAGCCGGAGCATCAACACCCGCGGCGCCCACGGCCTTGGCCAATTCAGCAGCAAACGCCGGAATCTCGCTCGCACGCAGACCCAGGCGGTGCTCAGCCTTCAAACCAGTGGTGGTCGGCGTGGATTCGATCGCGTAAAGTCGGTTCAGCTTATTCGGATCCTTGCGACGCTTCGCGTAATCGCCAACCAGCTTATGGAAGCCCGGATACGACGCACCGGAAAGAAAGTCCGCATCGAGCGAAACAATCACGTCGGCATCGGCCAGGTTGTATTGAGCGCTTGACCCATTCGCGAGCGCGGTTCCAGCAATCGCCGGATCGTACTGCACAAACTTCGCCTTCGGCCACGCCGCCTGCGCCGCCTTCCATTGCCGCGCCAGAGTTGGCGAAGTCACGGTCGCGCTCAGGAAATAAACGCCGGTGCCATCCTTGCTCTCAACCAGCTTTTCGCGCAGCGCCTGGGCAAACTCAGCCCACTCGCGATTCTCTCCGCGATAGATGACATGCTGCGAGCGATCCGGATCGTAAAGGTCCAGCAGCGTGCCTTGCGTAAACGGATCAGACGCGCCGCTGTTATAAGGATGCTCCGGATTTCCGTCCACCTTGATGGGGCGGAACTGATCGCTCTTCACCAGCAGCGGCACCGCGCCGGTTACAAACGGATGCGCCGAAGCAAAGTACATCGGCTTGCCAAGAATCAGATCTTCCGGGGCCTTCACATAAGGATAAATCGGCTCGTCGGGCTGCTTGGCGCAACCGGCCAATCCAGCCAGCGCCAGCGATGCGCCCATCAGCTTCATGAAGCCCCGGCGACTGACGGGATCGATCCATTCCTGCGCCGCGGATGGGAACTCTTTCTCCACCGCCGCTTGAAACTCCGCCGTATTGGCCAGCTCGTCCACCGAGCGCCAGTACTTTTTCCCCTTCACGCCCTTCAATTCCTGACGCACTGCTTCCAGCGACATAGTTGTTCCCTGCTTCACGCCGCCCGTCGCTCCGTTCGTGTTTTCGTTCATCTCGCGTCCGCTCATCTGTGGCAGACCTCGCAGCTGGTCAGCTCTCTCGGGGTTCGAATCTTGTAATGCTGCACCAGGAATTTCCCAAGATCCTCCTGGCTGGTGAATTTGGTATACGACGGCGCAACCGGCACCGCTGCGGCCACATCCCCGGCCAGTCCATGCGAGGCTCCAGTTGGCAATTGCAATGAAGCAACTTCAGGCCCCGCGCCGCTTGGATCTTTTGTTACGCAGTTCACGCTATCGGCCGTCGGCACACCGGTTTTCTCATCGCCAACCGAACACCAAACCGGCCGATCGCTCGCCGGCGTCTCCCAGGCCATGTTGTAAATCTGGCTGGTGGGGCGAAGATTCTTCGCGGGATTGCGATGGCAGTTCAAACACCACTCCATCTGCAGCGTGTTCTGCATATACATCAGCGGCATCTGGTCCACGCGCCCATGACAACTCGCGCAGCCCAGCCCCTTATTCACGTGAATCTCGTGGCTGAAGTAGGCGAAGTCAGGCAGGTCGTGCACCTTGGTCCACACGATTGACTGGCCGGTAGCCCAGCTGTTGCGCACCGGCTCCAGCAGCTGCGCGTTGGTCCAGATTTGTGCGTGGCAGTTGATGCAGGTCTTGGTGGGAGGGATTCCGGCGTAGCTCGACTTCTCAACCGTGGTGTGGCAATACTGACACTGCAGTCCGAGTCCCTGCACATGATGCTTGTGACTGAAGGGTACCGGCTGGTCCGGACGCTGACCCTGACGCGTCACCCACGGAGACCTCTGCAGTTCATCCAGCGTGACCCCCAGGGCGATCACGATCAGCCCCGTCAATACCAGGCTCGCGCGAGCCAGGGCATTGGAGCTGCGTTCAAATATCTGCGCCATGAATGCTTTCCCTGCTTCGTTGTTGTTCTGAGGAAGTGCGCGCTCTGCTGGCGGCCGCACAGCGTATCTGCAAGATTTTCCATGAGCTAGAAACACTCAGGGGTTCGAGGTTCATGCCTTTGATGTACGTGATGTGCTGATGGTCACAACTGTTGTGTACAAAATTCAATGCTGGGCAAAACTCTCCCGGGAAGCGGAGCACCCTGAAAAATTAATATAGCAGCCGGAGCAGGCTCGCGGAGAGTTTATACCGACAAATTTATAAAAAATGTTCATTCTGGAACAGTCCGGTAATCCACTGAAAAGAAAACCCCTTGTGATTACTGGCGATCGGAGGGAAACACCCGCGTGCCCCTGGCGCATTGCGTACCAGAGATTGGGATGTTGCCCCTAAATTACCATGCGGAATTCCCCTCACGCCAGCGAAGAACTTCCGAATTACCCCTTCCAAAAGGCGATCACCAGCCCACCAGTCACAATCAGCGCCCCGCCCGCGTAAATCGGCAATGTCGGCGACTGCCCAAACCGGATCCGGTTGAGCAGCTGCGCCATCAGAAAGAACAACACCACGTAAACGCCAAGCAGCTTGCCAAAATCCCATCGCGGCACGTTGACCACCGACCCATAGGCGGCCAGTACGGCCGCACCGGCCACAAACGCCAGCACGCGGCCAATTCCAGACGAGCGGTAGAAGCTGACCTGAAAGAACGAGTCGCCATACGCCTCAAGAAAGGCTGCCAGCGTCAGGACTCCGAACGCGCCCAACGGGTTTTGAACCACACGGTCAAGAAAATTCATCGCCCACAACCTCCGGAGAATTGAGCATGAAATTGGGAACGCGCGCAGGAAATTCGGTTGACACGATTCGCGCGCCTGAAATACGCATTGTTGGTGACTGCGTGGTTATCGTAACAACCGAATGCTTTAGAATTCATAAAGACCTTACAGTCGACCTCGAAAAAGCATCGAACAGTGCGAACCCATTACATGGTTCGGGCAGCGACAGTCTATTCATTTCAAAAAGGGTGAGCGCATGAAATTCGCCGGATTGCTCGTCATGCCCGCTGGATTCTTTCTCTCCATCGCGGCCATCGTGCTCTTCCCCGCCTATTCCAATGCCAGCAGAGTGGCATTCATCCTTTGCGGCCTGGCCGTCGAAGCCCTCGGGCTTGTTGTCGCATTCCGCGGACACATGCAGTCTCGCGGCTCTTTGAACGCGGGAGGAGATTCCCGCTCATGACTCCTGCCTCGACCCCACTTTCTGAGACGGCTTGCGGGCTTTGCCTGGTTCTGCTGCTGCTTGCCCCCTTGGCAATTGCTGGAGTAGCGCTGATCAACACCGGTCTGGGGCGCTCACGTTCGGCCGCCCAGGCGCTGCTTGGCAACCTGGCCATCCTGGCCGTCACCGCCATCGTTTTTGCCCTGGCGGGAGCGACGCTTTCTGGCTCTATCGGGGGTGCTGGTCACACCTTTCAACTTGCCGGCAAGACATGGAACTGGCTGGGCGCCGGTCCGCTTTTTCTTGGCGGACTCAGTGATGCCGCACCCCAGTCGCTACTAACCCTGCTCTTTGAGTTCCTGGCCGTTGCCCTCGCCGCTCTTATTCCCTGGGGCTCGGGCGCGGATCGCTGGCGCCTTACAGCAGGCTGCGCAGCCGCTGCCGTAACCGCTGCATTCGTGTTTCCGTTGCTCGCAAATTGGGTCTGGAACGGCGGCTGGCTCTCTGAGCTTGGCGTGAACTTTTCGCTCGGCTCCGGCTTTCTCGATCCCGGCGGCGCGTCCACTGTTCATGTTCTGGGCGGGCTCAGCGCCCTTGCCGTCATATGGATCACAGGCCCGCGCAAAGGCAAATTCCCCAAAGAAGGCTTTTCTACCGCGCTGCCCGGTCACAATGCGGTTTATGTGCTCTTCGGCTGCTTTGTGGCTCTCGTAGGCTGGCTGGCATGGAACGTGGCCGGCGCAATCCTCTGGCTGCACGCTCCTTTTGCCGCGCTGCCCGCAACTGCGCTGGGCACGCTGCTCTCCGCCTCCGGTGCGCTCGCGGCAACGTTTACAGTGACCCGCATCCGTTTCGGCAAGCCCGACGCCAGCCTCTGCGCCAACGGATGGCTTACGGGCCTGGTCGCGTCCAGCGCCTGTGCCGCGCTGATTACACCCATTCAGGCGCTGGCTGTCGGCATCGTCGCGGGCATCGCCACGCCCCTGCTGGTCGAGCTGTTTGAGCTCGCCGTTTCCATCGACGATCCTTCGGGCGCCATCTCGGTTCACGCCGTCGGCGGCCTGTTGGGCCTCATCGCTGCCGGAGTTCTCGCGGGCCAGCCTGGCCAATTCCTGGCCCAGCTGATCGGCGTCGCCACGCTGCTCGGCGTGGTGCTGCCGCTGGTCTACCTGCTCTTCTGGATCCTGAACCGCCTCATTCCTTTCCGCGTAGACCCGGACGGCGAACGCATCGGCATGGACCTGCACGAACTCGGCGGTGGCGCTTACCCCGAGTTCGTCATCCACCGCGACGAATCGTACCGATGACCGTTACATCAAGCCGCGTTTTGCAGCGCATCCTTTGCCCAGGAAATTGCTTCGCCAAGCCGCCACATCAGTTGGTCGAAGCGCAGCCCGTTGTCCTGGAGGATCGCGTCGTAGCGCTCCCAATCCCGGCGATCCTGCGAAACCAGCAGCTCAAGCAAAGCGCCCTCCTTGTTTCCCGAGCCGAGCAGCGCTTTGCTCGCCGCCTCGCGCAGGGGCAGCATGCCAACAAGGTCCTGCATGGAAATGCGCAGCATGGCCGGGAACATGCTGACCATGCCAATCAGGTACTGCTCGGCGGGAACCAGTCCCAGCAGCTCGGCGGTCAATTCGCAGAAACGTCCGCGCTCGAAGGCCATGCGTAGAAGCTCCGCCGGCTGGTCGCCATTGAAGTCACTCGCAATGGCCAGCATGGTCATGCGCCGTGATGTCGCCTCGCCCAGCAGCATCAGCGCCGTATGAATGGAATCAACCTCCTTGCGCATGGCGCAGACCGGGCTGTTCACCAGCCGCAGCAGCCCATAGGTGAGCGATGCGTCGCACATTACCAACTGGCTCAGGCGGTCCAGGTCGATGGGGTCTTTTTGCAGGACCTCAAGAATCTCAAGATGGACCAGGCGATTGGCGGGCATTTTGGGATTCCGGACCAGCTCAGGACGGCAGAAGTAGTAACCCTGAAAGAGTTCGAAGCCTTCCTCGCGCGCATGCTTCCAGTCTTCCTGGGTCTCCACGTTCTTCGCGATGGCGCGAATCGCAAGGCCCTCAATGCGGCCAAGCAAGCGGGTTCGCTCTCTGGGACTGGTTTTGGCGAAGTCCATCTTCACAAAATCGGCCATTTCAACCCAGGGCCTGACCTCCGCCTTCCCCGCAAAGCTGTCGATCGCCAGCCGAAAGCCCAACTGCTTGAGCGCGCGCCACGCCGCAAGCGCACCACGGGTTGGTTCCACATCTTCGTCGAGTTCAATCACCGTGAGTCCGGGCGGCAAGCCCCGCACCCACTCCTCGGTCAGCGAGTCGGCCGTGCATTGCACAAACGCCGGCAGTCCCGACGTCAACTCTCCCACGCCGAAGACAACCGCGCTGCCCAGCAACGCGCGCGCCACCAACTCCTTGTCGGCGCCAACGGCCCGGCTCTGCCCGTTCCAGCACAGCAGCTCGTATCCATGCACTTTGCTGCGCACATCCAGAATCGGCTGGCGCGCCACATAGCAAACTTCACCTCCTGGTCCCTGAAGGGAATTTCGAACCAGATTCTGAGGAGAGCCGTCGTGGAGACTTGGCGGTAACGTTTGCGTAGACATGAATACCCTCTTCAAGGGTTATCGTTGCTTCCAGTCGGAACGTGAAACGGTGTCCAGATTTGGGACAGTGCCGGCGCTCACCCGCTAACCCAGGCAAACCTGCTTTCTCGATCCGGCCTATGTGTGTAAGCTGGGTGAGAGCCTAAACAGCATGGGAATGTTCAGCCATCTTTTTTATCCTTGGGGCATCTTGCTCCAGGCCGTGGCGCTGATCCACTTCATTCGGCGACGGCCCAACATGTATTGGCTCTACCTCATCATTTTTCTTGGGCCCCTGGGCGCGCTCGTCTACATCTTTGTCGAAATGGTGCCGGACTTCGGCCTGGCGCGTGAGTCGTTCAAGGTTTTTCCCCGCCGCAAGCGCATCAACCAGCTGGTCATTGCGATTCGCGACAATCCTTCGGCGGGAAATTACGAGGAGCTCGGCAACCTGTACATGGACGACGGCCAGCTCCAGTTGGCCCGGGACGCCTTCAACAAGGCCATCGCCGCCCGCGCCGACACGCTGGACACGTATTACCGTCGCGGCGTCTGCGCACTGCAACTGGGTGATGCCGCCGGATCCCTGCCTGATCTGGAACGAGTGGTGCTCAAGGATTCTGATTTCGATTTCCGCCGCGCCGCAGGATTGCTTGCCCACGCCTACGCGCAGACCGGGCAAAAGGACAAGGCAGAGGCGCTGTTTCGCCACGTGACCATCGCGTCAACATTGTCTGAGACGTATTTGAATTTCGCGGATTTGCTGGCCTCGGAGGGCAAGAATGCCGAAGCCCGGCAATGGGCGCAGAAGGTGCTGGACAAGCGGCCGACGATGCCTGGCTACCTGCGCCGGCGCGAGCGGCCCTGGTTCCGCAGCGCCAACAAAATCCTCAAGCGGATACCGGCGTAAGAGTTTCGCAGGGAGGCGGTTCTCGATGCGTTTCTCAATCCGTACTTTCATTCAATTGCTCATGGTGTTTGCGCTCGTCGGAGCCGTCGGATTTTCACAGTCGGCGAGCGGCTCCGAGCAGAACTCTCCGCCCCTCCTGTTACCGCAACCGCAGCACGTCGAAGGGCAAGTCATTGGGGAAGACGGGAACCCGGTTGCGAAGGTTCGGCTCTTCCACATCAAGGGTCCGGCCGATTTGGTAACAGACTCAAACGGACGATTCTCCTTTGATACAGTTGCGCCGGCATTTGTGGCTCAGAGGCCGGGATTCCAGAGTGCTTTTATACGCACAAATGACGCCCAAAATCTCCAGATCGTGCTCCGAAAGATAGCTGGCTTGACTTCATTTCCTGTTTGTTCTGACGCCAGTCTTTCCGATAGAACACCCGGATGGGGCGGCATCTTTCAGATTCCACAGACCCCTGGGGCCAAGGTGAGCCGGGAGGTCATGGATGTCGATTATTGGCGTCGAATGATTCAATTGCAGTCTGGAACCGCGACGATTCAAGCCCTACAGGGGCGAGGTTTCATGTGGGGCGGCGGGGATCCGCAAGACGAGTCGGTCTGGCGGTCCATTCGCTACAGCGAGCGAACGTATGAACTGGGAGACCGACTGCTCACAGACGCAAAATGGTGGCTGCCCAATGGCAAGTGCTCGCGCGAGGTTGGGTTATTCAGCGAATCGGTGTACTACTCAGACATCGACTGCGACATTGTCGAGCCGCTCGACCGCATGCTTGATGGACTTTGCGTGGTCCCTGATGCGTCCAAGCATCTCAACCCGTAATCGTTTGTCGCATCGTCGAAACAAATGCGGAGAAAATGCGACCATGCCAAGCGGCGCTGATCACACAAGGTCCGGGGATATCCTTCAAAATGGCCTCCGAGATTCGAAACGAAGGAAGATGTACCCGTTGCTATCAAGGCTCTATCTTGTTGTGGTAATTGTGGGTCTATTGAACTTTCTCCTGTTCCTGGCTGGCACGTTCTACATCGGTGGCGATGCCGTCAACGGCAAAGTGGCGAACGGGAAGTATTATGTGTGGGGCTATCGGTACAGCGACGGATTCAAAGGGTTCTCCGAAGTGAGCCGGTCGGTCTTCGAATACAGCAGGTGGCATATCTACAGCGTGTGGGCATCTTTTTCTATCATGATGATTGGCACTTTCCTTTACAAGCGACTCCCAACAGGTGACTGAGTGGGCCTGCGGTACATCGACCTCAACTTCGACGCTTACTTCCCCGCCATAGCCACCATCAGGCCGAAGATCAGGACGGGCAACAGCGCCAGCCCCGCGTAGAGCATTGCGCGGCGCTTGTCGAGTGAGAACCGTGCGCGCAACACCGGCCGCCGCGCGCCGTCTTCAACAGCGACGCGCTCCTGGTGTTCCAAGTCCAAAGCCATTTCGCTGGCGGTTGCGTAGCGGCGGCGGGGGTCGCGTTCCAGGGCGCGGTCGAGGATCTCCTGCAATTCGGCTGAAATGTCAGCACGCAGCTTGCGCGCGGGTCGGGGATCGTTGAGCACGCGCTCGTTCATAACCGCCAGCGGATTGGGGCCGCTGAAGGGCACCTCGCCGGTGAGCATCTCGTAAAGCATGATGCCCAGCGAGTAGATGTCGCTGCGCTGGTCGCCGCCCTGGCCTTTCACCTGCTCCGGCGAAATATAATCCGGCGTTCCCAGCATCGGCGAGATGTTCACGTGTGTGATCCGGCGCGCGTCTTCCTTCATCGCGATGCCGAAATCGATCAGCTTGATGCGCTCGTTGTCGTCCACCATCACGTTTTCCGGCTTCAGGTCCCGGTGCACCACGCCGTGCTTGTGCATAGTGTCGAGCGCATCGCAAATCTGCAGCGCAAAATCAACGGCCCGCTCCACAGGCAGCTTCCCCTCCTGATTCAGGATTGAGCGGAGCAGGCGCCCATCCACCCACTCCATGACCATGTAGAGGCGGCTGCGCACTTCCCCGTCAAATGTCTTCACCACGCCGGGATGGTCAATCTCCTGTCCGATCTCCTGTTCACGCTCAAACCGCGCCACCAGAATCGGGTCGGCTTCCATCTCCGCATGGGGAATCTTGATGGCCACCAACCGGCCGCTGATCAGGTCTGTCGCTTTATAGAGCGTAGACATGCCGCTGTGCGCAACCAGCGCATCCAGGCGGTAGTGATCCAGCGTGTCTCCGGCTTCGAGTGTAGTCATCAAGAGGTACTGCATTTCAATCTAATCCTTTCACGGAGATCGTAAGAAATCCGAAAGGAACATCGAAAGGTTGCGTTATAACCTGTTCCAATTGAGGCTCCACCAGGCGCGAAGGAACCTCATCGTACCAAACGGGCCATTTCAATGCCCGGAATTCTGTGTTTCTATTCCTATATGCCCCGTTTCCGAGGATTCCTGGCCGCCTGCCTTTTGACTGCGGGGACTTTTGCGGCTGTTTTGCCCGGAACGGCCTACGCCGTAAATCCCAGGGAATCCAAGCCCCATCCTGTCCATCCCGAGCCTCCGCAGGATACAGGCTTTCTGAACCGCACGGTTGAGTCGCACGGAATCGCTTACCGCTTCCAGGTCTATTTGCCTGAGGAGTGGCGTCGCGACGACCACCGTCTGTGGCCCGTCATCCTGTTTCTGCACGGACGCGGCGAGCGCGGCTCTGAAGGCATGTGGCAGACGCAGATCGGCCTTCCCCAGGCGGTGCGCGACCACCCCGAACGCTGGCCATTCGTGATCGTAATGCCCCAGTGCCCGCTGGACCACTACTGGACCGACCAGGACATGGAAGCCATGGCCATGGCCGCGCTCGAACAGGAAACGGCGGAGTTCCACGGCGACCCGGAGCGGACTTATCTTTCCGGCATCTCGCTCGGCGGATACGGCGCCTGGGAGCTGGCACGCCTGCATCCGCAGCGCTGGGCCGCACTGGCGATTGCTGCCAGCGGCATTTTCTGGAGCTATGCCCCGGAGCGCTGGAAGGAGATGCCAACCCTGCCGGCGGAGTACGCCCGCGCGTTGGGACGAACACCCATCTGGCTCTTCCACGGCAGTGAAGACAACGTGGTGCCGCCGCGCGAGAGTGAATTGATGTTCGACGCCTTCAAAGCCTCCGACGGCCATATCCGCCTGTGGCTCTACCAGGGGCTCAAACATGACTCGTGGACCCGCGCTTTTGACGAGCCGGAGCTGCCGCGCTGGCTGCTCTCTCACCGCTCCGGCGGCGCGGAACCGCCTGCCCTGGCCGAGCGCCTTGTCATCCCGCTTCATCCGCCGGTCATCAAGCTCACTCCGGCACAGCTCGATGCCTTCGTCGGGGAATACACAGACAAGCGCGATCACCCCACGGCCACCATCTTCCGCCAGGGAGACCAGCTTTACAGGAAGAATTCATCGGGCGAGATTGAGGAAATGGCGCCGGAGTCCCCAACCGTCTTCTTCTATCCCAACGGTCCAACTTTCACTCGCCTCACGTTTGAGCACGACGCGCTGGGCCACGTCAACGGCCTCGTTCTCCACGACGACCGCCACGAAGAGCGCTGGGAACGGCATGCATTGCCTGGGACAAAGTGAATGCAGCCTCTAGCTTCTAGCCTTCAGCCTCTAGCTCCTTGCTCTTCGGCCTCGATGGGATCCCCGCCGGTGTCTCGGAGTGCGGTTCGAGCTAAAAGCTAGAAGCTGGAAGCTGCTCTTCCCGGAACCCATTGCCCCACTTCTGCGTAGTAATCTCAGTGTGATTCATCAGGAGGCCCAATGTATTGCAGCGGATGTGGTCAAGCGTTAGTGCCCGGGCAGCCCTTCTGCCCACAATGCGGCCGTCCCGCCGCCCCCGTGGTTCCTCCTGTGCCCGGCCTCCAATTCGAACTGGAAAACTACGCCGGAAAAATAAGGATGCTCAGCATCTTCTGGTTCGTCTATGGTGTCTTCAGTCTGCTGACGGGAGTCCTCGGGCTGACCATTGCCAAGGCATTTTTCTCTCATCACTTCGGCAACTGGAATGGGCCATGGGGGCCCGGAGGCGATCCGCAGTGGTTTGGACCCGCCTTCATCCATCTGATCTGGATCGCGGTCCTCTTCCGCACAGCGCTTGCCATTGCCGCCGGGTGGGCGCTGATGGAGCGCTCCAAATGGGGACGCGTCCTGGCCATCGTTGCCGCTATCTTCTGCATGTTGAAGATACCGTTCGGCACCGCCCTCGGCATCTGGACCCTGGTCATGCTGCTCGGCTACCGCAACACCACGCTCTACGAGCAACTATGATCCGGCCGCAATGATGATCTGGCTGCAATTATGACTGGGCCGCAGTAACGCGACAGGCCCGGCTCAGTTACTTGCCGGTTCCCTGAATCTGTTCTCCGCTGCTCAAGCTGATCACTTTTGGGCTCACCGGCAAAAGTCCATTCCGCGCCACAAAGACGTCCGCAATGTTGTCTTCGTAGACCAATTCGAATCGGGGACTGGTGCGCAGCAACTGGGTCAACGGCTGATTGACGGGACCGATCACCACGTTTGCCGTCGTGAGTTCAGGATCGGAAGCCCAGTCCTTCGCCCCGCCCCACGTCGCAATGGAGCGTGCAATTCGCTCGTCGCCGTAAACGCTTATCCGGCCATCCATGGTCACCGGCAGGCGAAGCTCCCACATCAAATACCCGCCCCAGTTGAAGTCGTTATAGAGTGGCCCGCTCAATCCCCGCTGCTTGATAAATTCAACCGCGCGCACCGGGAATCGTTCAGCGAGTTGATCCTTGAGCGAGTTGTTGTCGAAATGCTCCAGTCGAAATCCCGCGAACAATACCAGCCCCGCGGCAACCAGCACCAGCGGTGCGGCCATGGCCGGAACCCGCGACGAGTTGGCGTCGTTCTTTTTGATGCGCGATGCCAGAATCGCGCTAGCCACAGTCACCACCACCCACACATCGCGTTGCGAACGGAAGGAGACCATCACCGCAAATCCCAGCAGGGCAATCTCGAATGCCGGCAGACGGCGGGCTCTTGCCAGCACTGCCACCGCCGCGATGGCGAAGAAAAGCACGCCGAAGTCGGTCATACTCCGAAACGACATGGCCCGAAATTCACCAACCTGGTCGAGAATCCCATGCAGCGATGTCAGGCTATGGGCCACAAGATAGATCTTCCATCCATAAGGATTGAGCAGCGTAGCCAGAACGCAAGCGACGGAAAAACCACCAAGCCTGAGGAACCCGATGCGGGTCTCAACCCCGCTCCACCAATCAGCCGCACACGCTTCGCCGAGCACCAGGGCCAGCACCAGCAAGCCAATCACAAATTGAATATGCGTATTGGCCCATAAGCAAAAGATTAATGGCAGCCAGAAAAGTTCACCCGTCTTTCCCGTCCTGCGGGCATGCATCAGAATGTCCACTTCCAGCACAAAAAACAGGATCGTAAACATCCAGGAACGCGGCGTCCAAAGGTTCATCAAGCAGAGGCTGGCCGCATAGGTTAGCAGCAGCGAAATAGTGAAATCGCCCTGCAAACGGCTGATCAATCTGTAGAGAGCCGCCGTGATTGCCAGCACCATTCCAGCGCTGTAGACAACAAACCCGGCCAGCCCCATACCCTGATAGAGCCGCAGCAGCAGCACTTCGAAAAGCCAGCTATAAGCTTCCCAGTGTTCTCCTGCCGCATCCCTGGCGAAGGGCTCCGCGTGGGGAAAAGCCCCATGTTGCATGACCCACTCGCCGCTGCGCATATGCCACCAGACATCCGGGTCCATAACCACCGCGGAGTGCATGCAAAGCAGCGCCGGTGCGGCGAACAACGCGGTCAGGATGAACGCCTGAGCCCATGCGTGATGCCGCGCAGCCGGTAACTCAACGGCCGTATTCTCTTCAGGATTCATAATCATTGAGATACTAGCAGTCGAAGCATTCCCGTGAACGCGCATTCTGGGCGTGTCCTTCGCGCCGTGTGAGGTTCGGCACAAATCGCCGCTTCAGGGTTCAATTACAATCGTCAGCATGAGTTTTCCTGAAACACGGATGCGCCGCCTTCGGCGCAGTGAATCGATGCGAGCCCTGGTGCGTGAAACCACCATTGAGCCCGGCGACCTGATCTACCCGCTCTTTCTCTGCCCCGGCGAAGGCGTACGCCGCGCAATTGGCTCTATGCCCGGCGTCTTCAACCTCTCCGTCGACCAAGCCGTGCGCGAAGCAGAAGAAGCCGCCAGCCTCGGCATTGGCGGCCTGCTGCTCTTCGGCCTGCCCGCGACAAAGGACGAACAGGCCACGGGCGCATACGATGAAAACGGCATCGTGCAGCAAGGTCTGCGCGCTATCAAGAATTCCAGCGCTTCGAAGAAGCTCGTCCTCATCGCCGACGTCTGTCTCTGCGAATACACCAGCCACGGCCACTGCGGCATTGTCGCGAAATCCAAGGACGGCTTCAAAGTCGAGAACGATTCTTCGCTCGATTTGCTGGCCCGCACCGGCCTCAGCCTGGCCCAGGCCGGCGCCGATATCGTCGCACCCAGCGACATGATGGACGGCCGCGTTGCAGCCATTCGCCGCGCCCTCGACAGCGAAGGCTGCTCAGACACCCCCATCCTCAGCTACGCCTCGAAATTCGCGTCCGCGTTTTATGGACCATTCCGCGAAGCCGCCGACTCCGCTCCGCAGTTCGGCGACCGCAAGACCTATCAGATGGATGGCGCAAATATCCGCGAAGCCATGCGCGAGATCGATCTTGATCTCGAAGAAGGTGCGGACATGATCCTGATGAAACCGGCCATGCCCTACCTCGATGTCATCCGCGCCGCACGCGAGCGTGTCGACGTGCCCATCGGCGCGTACCAGGTCTCCGGCGAGTACTCCATGCTCCAGGCCGCGTTTGAAAAAGGCTGGCTTGACCGCGACCGCGCCATTCTCGAATCGCTGCTCGGCATCCGTCGCTCCGGCGCCGGATTCATCGTGACGTACTTCGCGAAGGACGCGGCAAAACTGCTGGCATAACCACACTGCCTCCCCCAACTTATACAAACTTTATCTACTTATATCAAATTTTCTCTATAACCTGCTAAACTTCCCATATCGACGCCCGAACCAACCCGTTTTCTCCCGGAGCCGGCTCCCCTCCGCCGGAACTGGCTGGCCGCTCGCCCATCCTCGACTATGCAACCATTTCGCTCCATCGGCTGCGTGACGGTCTTCACGCCAAGAGCATCATTCTTGTCGGATTGCGCGGCGTGGGCAAGACCGTGGTGCTCAACCGGATCTACATCCTCGCCCAGGAAGCGGGATACCAGGCCGCCTATATTGAGGCTCACGAGGGCAAAACGCTCGCCGAGCTGCTGGTGCCTGCGCTGCGTCAAATCCTCTACACCCTCAATCTCAAGGAAAACGTCAGTGATAAGACCAGGCGAGCGCTTCGGGCACTGCGAAGTTTTCTCGGCAGCCTCGGGCTCAAGGCAAAGGCCGGTCTCGGCGATATGGAACTGGAACTCGCGATCGATCCCGAGCGTGGCCTTGCGGATAGCGGCGACTTTGAGGCCGATCTCTCTGAACTGCTGCAAGCCGTCGGCGAAGCAGCAGCGGACCGCAAGCGTGCCATTGCTCTGTGCATCGACGAGATTCAATACCTGCACGAAAAGGAGTTTGGCGCACTCATTATGGCGCTGCACCGCGTGTCTCAGCGGCGACTTCCGCTGGCACTGATCGGCGCGGGCCTGCCACAGGTTCGAGGGCTGGCCGGCCGTTCCAAATCCTACTCTGAACGTCTGTTCGAATACCCGGAAATTGGCCCGCTCCAGCCATCGGATGCGGCTGAAGCGTTGCAGATTCCGGTGAGGAATCAGGGCGTGGCATTCTCGCGCAATGCGCTGGCCAACATTCTTCAGGTCACTCAGGGCTATCCGTACTTCCTTCAGCAATGGGGATATGAAGCCTGGAATACCGCGGCCGGCCCGACCATTGAAATCGGGGACATTCACCGCGCAACAAAACTGGCCATCAAACGCCTCGATGAGAGCTTTTTCCGAGTGCGCTTTGACCGGCTCACCCCAAAGGAGAAGGACTATCTCCGCACTCTCGCAGAGATGGGCCCGACCGCACAGCGTTCAGGCGAAATCGCAGCGCACATGGGAGCCAAGATTCAGTCAGTCGCCCCGCTGCGCAACGCCCTCATCCGGAAAGGCATGATTTACAGTCCCATCTATGGCGAGACCGCGTTCACAGTTCCATTGTTTGACGAATTCATGCGCCGTGTAATGCCGGCAACTTCGTAATCAAAAGACAAATCGCTTTGCGATCCCGCCAGCATGTGGTCTTCTAAAAGCACCCGCCATGCTTAAACGCCTTGAAACTTATTTTGAATTCGCCCGCCTGGGAACCAACTGGCGCACGGAATTCCTTGCCGGCGTCACAACGTTTCTGACCATGGCGTACATTGTCCTGGTCAATCCCGCCATTCTTTCCGCATCCGGCATGCCGCTCGCAGCCGTCACCGCGGCCACCTGCCTTTCCGCCGCATTCGGCTCCATCCTGATGGGCGTGGTCGCGCGTTATCCCATAGCTCTCGCGCCCGGCATGGGCCTCAACGCCTACTTCACCTACACCGTCTGCATCAAGATGCACATACCGTGGCAGACGGCTCTTGGCGCGGTTTTTCTTTCCGGCGTCATCTTCCTTGCGCTCACCGCCGCGGGCATCCGCCAGATGATTCTCCATGCCATTCCGCACGAGTTATACGCCGCCGTGGCCAGCGGCATCGGCCTGTTCATCGCCTTCATCGGTTTTCGCAATGCGGGCCTGGTGATTAGCGATCCGGCCACCCTCGTCGGCCTCGGAAACCTTCGCTACCCCACCACGTTTCTCGCCCTCTTCGGGCTCATCCTCATGGTGGCCCTTGAAGTTAAAAAAGTGAAAGGTGCGATTCTGCTGGGCGTGCTCACCACCACCGCATTCGCCTGGGCATTGGCCTTCACCATACTTCACACCGCCAGCCCATCCGCCGCAATCGACCCAAGCTCACCGCTCGCTTGGGCCCAGAGCCTGGTCCACTGGACGCCCGCGCCCGGCGGATTTCGCGCGCTGACCGCAACCGCCTTTCAGCTCGATATTCGCGGCGCGCTCAACAAGGGACTGCTCGAGATCGTCTTCGTCTTCTTTTTCGTCGATCTCTTTGACAATCTCGGCACGCTGGTCGCGGTCACCAAGCGCGCCGGCCTCATCGCCCAAGATCACTCCATCCCACGCCTCAACCGAATCCTGTTCGCCGACGCAACAGCCACTATCTTCGGCTCCCTCACTGGCACTTCCACCGTCACCAGCTACGTTGAATCGACTGCAGGCGTGGCTGCGGGCGGACGCAGCGGCGTCACCGCCATTGTCACCGGTCTGCTGTTTCTGGGAGCCATCGGCGCGGCGCCGTTTGTCGGCATCGTGCCACCCGCGGCCACTGCGCCCGCGCTGATTCTGGTTGGATCGCTCATGCTGGCCACCATCACGGAGATTCGCTGGGCCGACCCGCTGGTCGCCGTCCCTTCATTCCTCACGCTCATCCTGATTCCGCTCACGTATTCCATCGCCAACGGACTCGGCTTCGGCATCATCGCCTGGGCAGTCCTCCATCTCGCCACCGGCCGCTTCCGCAAACAGGACTGGCTGCTCTACATCCTCGCCGCGCTCTTCCTCGCCCGCTTCATCTACCTCGGCGCAAACTAGCCTGGACAAAATTTGTGTGCCCCATCCATTCCGTGCCTTTTGCGGAATGGGTGGGAAGCCAGCTAACATCAGCTTGGCAAGCACGAGGACTGAATCATGCCCTGGTATCACTACGTTTCATACTTTTTCGGTGGCGCATTTCTTTCCAACACACTGCCTCATCTCGTCAATGGCATCTCCGGCCGCCCGTTTCAAAGCCCATTCGCCAAGCCGCCCGGTGAAGGCCTGTCTTCTTCCACCGTCAATGTGCTCTGGGGACTCTTCAACCTCGCCATCGCTTACCTGCTCATTTATCGCATCGGAAACTTCAGTCTGCACAATACTTGCCAGGTGCTGACACTCGGCGCAGGATTTGTTCTCATGTCCGTCATGATGGCCCGCGCATTCGGACGCTTCCACGGAGGAAATCAACCCTGAACTCCCTCATCCCATCTCTACTCCACCCTTTCAAAATCGCAGCCCTGCTCGCGCTCTGCATGCTGGTCGTCGCGCCCGCCCATGCCGCCGACACGTATCAAGTCATCCACACCTATCCTCACGACGCGCAGGCCTACACGCAGGGCCTCATTTATCTGGATGGCCATCTCTACGAAAGCACCGGCCTCGAAGGCCGCTCTTCCTTGCGCGAGGAGGATCTCGACACCGGACGCATTCTTCAATTCAAGGATGTCTCCAGCCAGTACTTCGCTGAAGGTCTGACCAACTGGGGCAACACGCTGGTGCAACTCACATGGCAAAATCACATCGCGCTGGTGTATGACCGCGCCACCTTTCATTTCCTGCGCACGCTCCCCTATACCGGCGAAGGCTGGGGACTAACTCAGGACGGCAAGAACCTGATCCTCTCCGACGGCACCGCCAATCTTCGTTTTCTCGATCCGCAGACATTTCATCTCGTGCGTCAAGTCACCGTCACCGATCACGGCGCACCTGTTACTCAGATCAACGAGCTCGAATACATTCACGGCCAGGTTTACGCCAACATCTGGCACACCGACCGCATCGCACGCATTTCCACCGCGACCGGCAAGGTCCTCGGTTGGATCGACCTCAGCGGCCTGCTTCCGGCCAGCCAGCGCACCGATCCCGAAGCTGTGCTGAACGGTATCGCCTACGACTCGGTTCACGACCGTCTCTTCGTCACCGGCAAGCTTTGGCCCAAGCTTTTCGAGATCAAAGTGATTCCAGAAAAACCCGCGCTGCGCCCGGTTCATACCGCGCAATAAGCGCGATCATTCAGCGATAATTCCCGTTATGTCCTCACTGCGCAAGGTTGAACTTCATCTCCATCTCGACTGCTCTTTGAGTTACGAAGCCGTCGCGCGCCTCGCGCCGTCCATCACGCGTCACGAGTACGACGCCGAGTTCGTAGCCCCGCCGCAGTGCGCCAGCCTTGCGGATTTTCTCACCCGTGCCCCGCGCGGCTTTCAGCTCATGCAGTCGGAAAACGCGCTGCGCATCGTCACGGAAGACTTGTTTCAGCAGCTCGCCCGCGACAACGTCATCTATGCGGAAATCCGCTTCGCGCCGCTGCTCCATCTTCTTGAAGGCCTAACGCCGGAAGCAGTGGTCGCCACAATCGATCGCGCCACCGAAGAATGCATCAAGGCCACTGGCATTGAGGCCCGCCTGATCCTGTGCACACTGCGCCATTACAACCAATCACAAAGCCTCGAGACCGCCGGGCTTGTCGAGCGATTCAAAGACTCACGCGTCGTCGCCCTCGACATCGCCGGAGACGAAGCCGGTTTCGCCATTGATGCGCACGTCCCGGCTTTTCAATATGCTCATGCCCATGGCCTTCATTGCACCGCCCACGCTGGAGAAGCCTGCGGAGCGGCCAGCGTGTGGGAGACGCTGCGCGCATTTGAGCCAACCCGCATCGGGCACGGCGTGCGCAGCATCGAAGACCCGTCGCTGGTGGAGTACCTGAAGCGCCACCGCATCCATCTTGAGGTCTGTCCATCCAGCAACGTGCAAACCCGCACCACGCGCACTTACAAGGAGCATGCCGTCGACCATTTGTTTCGCACAGGCGTCTCCGTGGGCATCAACACCGATGCACGCACCATCACCAACGTAACCCTGGAGCAGGAGTATGCGCGTCTCCGCGAGCACTTCGCCTGGGGCGACGATGAGTTCCTCGCATGCAACCGCGAATCGCTCCGCGCGGCCTTTCTCGATGAGCCAACGCGCGCACGCCTGCTTGCGCAACTTGAAAGCAGCCATGCAACCACGCAGGGCGGCCCGGCCATCTGACGTCCGAAGAGGATGAGTCTCAAGGAGGATGGCATGGCCACTAAAGCAACTACGACAAAGAATCACACCGTCGGGAAGAAGTCCGCGCGGAAATATTCGCCCGCCGCTGGAAAAATAGTTGAAAAAGAGATGAAGGCGATGAAGAAAGGCAAGCTCAAAAGCGGTCGCAGCGGCAAAACTGTCACCAATCCCAAACAGGCAATCGCCATCGGACTCTCAGAAGCGAGAAAAGAAGGCATGAAAGTCCCGCTGCCAGAGGAATAGATGCTTTTCGTCAGAAAAGCAGCAAAGCTTCATACCGCTCATCAAGCCTGCCGCACCGCTCAAAGCAACGCGGCAGGCCTGATGATCCGCAAATCACTGCACGGTGAGCGTGAAAGTACCCGCCGCAGTTTCCGTTCCCGAGGTCCCGGTCACGGTTACGGTGTAGGTTCCAGGCGCAGTGCCCACCGGGACAACGGGACATGAGTGCCCACCCGAACCGCATGCCAATACTCCCCCCGCAAGCACCACCAGCAGCGTCATCATGCCAAGCACCATCCGCAACCTGCGCCGCCGCGCTGGAATCCCGCACAGGAACAAGCAGGCCAGCACCGCGCCACCATCTGCGTACCCCCCTGTGTGCCATGGAAATCCGCGCTGCTGCTCGTTCATCGCGGTACATCCTCCTCCCGTATACGCGCCAACTGTGCTTACGGTCAGCGTCGCGGTTCCCGCAGCAGTGCCGGTAATGCTCACCGGCGTGGTCGTGCCGAAGCTGAATGTGGGTGGCATCGCGGGGATGGGGCTGACTGTAGCCGTCAACGCAACGCTACCCGTAAAACCTCCGGCCGGCGTCACGGTGATCGTGGATGTATTTCCCGTCGTTGCGCCCGCTGTGATTGTGAGCGCCGTCGCCGCAATCGTGAAACTGGGAGTCGGCGGAGCAGCGGTCACGGTCACCGAACCCTGGCCAGTGGTTCCAGGGAAGTTGCCGTCCGCGTAGACAGCCTGCAAGGTGTCAACTCCGGGAGCCAGCGTTCCGGCCGGGATGGTGATTTGCGCAATCGCATTGGTGAGCGCCGTTGCCGCAGAAGTCCAGTTGCCGCTGGAAAGCGTCACGGTGCCCGTAGCCAGGGTTCCCCCAACCACCGCCGTATGCACCCATATCGATACTTGCAGAGACTGCGTGGATTCGATCGTGGTTCCGACCGGCGCAATCGTTATGTAGGGCAACACTGCTCCCGTCGCCGTCACCATTGCCTCACCGCTGGCGCTAGCGTAGTTACCGGAGCCGTATTGCACCACCAGGTCATTTACACCCGGGTAGAGCGCTCCGGAAGGCAGCGTGATAGTCGCGGCTCCACCTGAAAGCGGAACCGTCGGTGATAAGTAATTGCCGGAGGTAGTCATCGTCACGAATCCAGTTGGCATCGGGCTGTTGGCGCCGGCGCTAACTGTAACTGCAACCGGAAGCGTCTGTGACGTCGTGACGTTGAGCGACGATGGCGTCACCGTCACCGTGACTCCTCCCGCCGGCCCCACCGTGACCAGTGCGCTGCTTGCTAACGGCAGTGCGAAGTAGTTAGTGTCCCCCGAGTAACTCACGTTGAGGATGTTGAAGCCCGTTGTCAGAGTTCCAGCGGGAATGCTGACGCTTGCGTTCCCGCCCGCCAGTGCGAGCGCTCCCG
This sequence comes from Occallatibacter sp., assembly GCA_050013695.1. Classification (GTDB taxonomy): domain Bacteria; phylum Acidobacteriota; class Terriglobia; order Terriglobales; family Acidobacteriaceae; genus Telmatobacter. The sequence continues at coordinate 63,900 of JBEKET010000004.1, read as the reverse complement.
ATGTGTAACTCCCGGTAGTCAGAGTTACCGTGCCTGTAGGAGTTGGATTAACTGGTCCACCGGTTGCATTCGTGATAGCTACTGAAAGAGCCTGCGACTGGGACTGCGCCCAGGTGAGATTTGTCGCAGCCGGCGTCACCGTCAGGCAAGCACCCACCACATATACCAATCCAACGCCGGATGAAAAGTTATATGTGGGTGCGCTCCCCGAGTCCGGGACATAATTGACGGACAGAATGTCCGGCACTGGCCCCGGATAGCAGGAGAATGCAGCAAGCAACCCGGCCGGAATATCGACAGTCGCGGCGCCTCCGCTCAGGGTGATCGCCCCTGAGCTATAAGTGCCGCTGGCCAGCGTCACGGTGCCAGTTGGCGTTGGATCACCGCTCCCTCCGCTAACCGCGATCGTAACTGTCAGCGACTTGTTCGATGTCGTGGTCGTTGGCGTCGGCGTCACAGTTACAGTGGGAGTGGTGGTTGTGGATGCGACGCCAAGCTGCATCTTGGTGATGAATGCGCTTGCGTGGCTCGAAATCGACGTCTGAAACGCTCCGCCGGTGACCGGAAAATCAGCCGATGATGCAATGCCCGTTAAATACACGTTGCCGGCGCTGTCGAGAGCCAGCGCGTTCGCCCAATCACCGGAGCCAAAGACAGTGGGACCGTAGAAGCTTGACTGGTTGATTCCGTTTCCGCCCAGATAGGTGGAGTAGATCAGCGCTGTGCCCGTTGGATTGATTTCGGTGACAAATGCGTTTAAGCCACCAATGCTATTGGCACTCTGATCGTTATTCGTCGACTGATAAGCGCCCGCGGTTACTGGAAAATTCGGTGACGCCGTACTCCCGGTAACATAGGCATTGCCGAACTTGTCGATCGCGATGCCCTTCACCTGGTCTCCAGCCGCCATTGCGAGCGTTGGCGAAAGGTTTACTTGTCCTCCGCTGCCTCCAAGGTAGGTGGAATAAACCAGTGCCGTCCCCGTCGGATTCATCTTGGCGATGAATCCGTTGGCGCCGGTCGTTGAGTAAGGCCCGCCTCCCGTATTGAAGCCATACCGATTCGTGGTTTGAAAGACCCCTGAAGTAACTGGAAAATCAGTCGAACTCGCCGAGCCGCCGATATAGGCATTGCCGGCCGAGTCCACGGCAATCACGTCGCCCGCATCGCCGCCGCTCCCGCCCAGGTAGGTCGAGTAAATCAGCGCCGTTCCCGTCGGATTCAATTCGCTGACAAACGCGTTGGCTTCCGTATACCCGTTGTCGGGAACATTGTGATTTGTCGACTGAAAGGCTCCCGGAGTAACGGGAAAATCAGTTGCGGCTGTCCCTCCTGTAACGTAAACATCGCCGGTGCTGTCGACGGCCACCGCAGTCAAGCTGCCAAAACCCTGACCTTTGCCGATCGACCCCAGGAAGGTGGAATAGACCAGCGACGTCCCCGTCGGATTCACCTTGCTCACATAAACGGATCCTCCGCTGTTCGTTGTCTGAAATGCTCCCTGAGTTACAGGAAAGTCAGGTGAGTAAGTTACGCCGGTCACATAAGCATCTCCCGAGCTATCTATGGTGAGACCGTTTCCCCGGTCCCCCCACAAAACCGAGCCCACCGTGCCGCCGCTTCCGCCCAGGTAGGTGGAATACACCAGCGCAGTGCCCGTAGCATTCAGCTTGGTTACAAATCCTGTGGAATCAAATCCGTTGGCATTCCCGTTTGCCGCGGCCTCCTTATTGGTTGTCTGAAAAGCGCCTTGAGTTACCGGAAAATCGGCTGAGTAAGTCGATCCGGTCACATAGGCGTTGCCGAAGCTATCGACAGCAATCCCGTTGGCAACGTCGCCGCCATTGATGCTCTGGCCACTTCCGCCAAGGTATGTGGAATATACAAGCGCCGTGCCGGTGGGATTCAGCTTGGTGACAAACGCCGTGCCGAGTCCGCTCGCAGTGCCGTTGTTTGTCGACTGGAACACCCCTGGCGTGACCGGAAAATCGGTCGAGCCCGTGCCGCCGGTCACGTATGCGTTGCCGGCGCTATCGATGGCGATGGCATTGGCCTGAACTCCGGCGCTCCCGCCAAGATAAGTCGAGTATTGGAGAACCGGATCGATAACCAGCGACCTGGCATGGTCATAACTTCCCAGCCGGAATCCGACGGTATGTTTCCTGAGCAGCGCAAACGTTCCCGCCATCGGTTGGCGCCGTCCATCCACGACCTGGTAGATCAACGGCTTCTGGAAGGCCAGCGCCCCGTTACCAAGTTCGACCACCAGGCCGCCATTCTTCGCGATATGCAGTTGCTTCGCTCCGGTCAACCGCAAACGAATCGCATCCGGGTCGGCACCAGGAGCGATCGCAAAATCATACTCAAGTTGTCGCTGGTTGCCGTAGTAGACCAGGTCTATGCCTGGATAAACTCCGGCGTAGCGCACCTTGGCGTAGGTGGGGATATTGGTGTGCCACTTTGCCGTATCGTTTCCGATGAAGTAGTTGGCGACCCCCGGCAACCGCTCTTCGCCGAGCGGCCTTGTCACGGTGCTCGCTCCAACCAACTGCATGCGCAGTTGATCGAAGGAAACAGACGAATCTGCCGCGCCCGGCCGCAACGTGAGCACGGCTTCGTTGCCGATCAGATAGAGCCCATAGCCCCTGCCGCGCGAAAGAAACCTGACGCCCCTGTCCGCCTGCCCCGCATTCGCTTCAAAGCTCAGCGGAAGTCTTCCGTAGTTTTCGGCGAACTGCGCCCTTGGTGGCGATGAGGTGTTTTGAGATTGCGAAACTTGGCCTGCCGAAGCAGAAGTAAACGACGTTGCCGCAACGAGTCCTGTGATGAGCAGGGCCCGAACGTATGCAGCTGGAACGCACGCAAGCATAATTGCCCCTTGAGTTTGACGGAAAAACTCGGGGAACAGTCACCGCAAACTTCAACTTATGCCATGAAGTATATGCCCGCACGATCAGCAATGCGCGTGATGGTAGTTATAACTCCGTCCTTCTCAGTTGATGTTGAACCTGCTCCCAATCCGAAGTCCCTGAGTCCAAGCTTCACTTTTTCGTTGCTTCACTTCTTCGCTGCTTCACCATTTCACTCTTTCACTGCACCTTAACAATTCCCGCTCCGTCCGCCCGCTACCATGGGCAGCAGCGATAACTCCCATGACGCACGAATTCAGGCTGGCGATGGACTCACTCCAGACACCGTTACTTCAAGTAGGCGCGCACCAGGTCGATCAGGTCCTCGGCCAACTCCGGGGCAATCTGCTCCTTGACTCCATCCACAAGATGGAACCGTATATGCGTCTCCAGCACCTCGCCCATCAGTCCGTTGACGCCTCCGCGCACCGCTGCCAACAGCATAAGCTGGCCGCCGCAGTCCTCGTCGGCAGCCAAAGACCGCTCCACTGCATCCAACTGCCCACGGAGCTTTCTCAATCGTTGCAACAACTTGATCTTCTCCCGCTCCTGGTGCGACATCGCTGGTATCCTCCTGTTGACTATACCCACCCCCGGTATGGTACATACTAGGTGGGGGTATGCATGCGCTCCCATTGTAGCCCCATTCCGCACCACACAGGCTTCCTCATGCTCGCGCTCTTTCATCCAACCCGCGCTTTAGCCCTGGCCCTGGCCCTGACCCTGGCGGCTACGATGGCCTGCGCCCAGGCTCCCGTCACTCTTCCCAGCGCCCCGCAGCCGGCGCCGCAGCCCAGCCTCCCGCGGCAATTCCTGCTTACCAACACCACCCAGCCCGTGCCGCCGCAATCACCGGACGGCATCGGCCGCAAGGCAGGCGACATGAGCCCCGTCGGTCAGGAGCCAAATGATGCGCCTATTGTCGCCATGGCCCCGCATCCCGACAACCAGTCCTGGTGGATCTCCGGCCAGGCCAATATCATCCTTCAAGGCGACTTGCCCTTCCACTCCCCCTACGAAGGCAAAAACAGCTTCATCGGCCGTGGAGAATACAAAACCTCAATGGTCGGCACGCTCTACACCGCCTTGCGCCCCACTCATTCCGTTCGTTACAACACCGACCTGATCTTCGACGTTGAAGCCGCCGAAGGCCGCGGTCTCAGTGAGGCATTCGGACTGGCCGGCTTCACCAATCTTGACGTGGTTCGCAACCCGAACCTGGGCAAGCTGCCCTACATCTCCCGGTATCAGATCCACCAGGTCATCGGCTTCACCAACAAGACCACCAGCCAGGAACCGGGCCCGTTTGCTCTGGCGCCCAGCGTCCCCTTGCGCCGCCTCGAATTGCGCATCGGCAAAATGGGTTCGAACGATTTCATTGATCTGAACGAGGTCGGCTCCGACTCACATCTCCAGTTCTTGAACTGGACAGTCGACAACAACGGCGCGTGGGACTACGCAGCCGACACCCGCGGCTACACCGTCGGCGGGCTCGCCGAGTACGATGATCGCGTTTGGAGTCTTCGCTACGGCATCTTCGCCATGCCTGTGGTTGCCAACGGCATTGACCTCGACTGGGCCTTTAGCCGCGCCCATGGACAGAACGGCGAATTCGAATTGCGGCATAGCTGGGTGCCTAATCGTAAGGGCACAACGCGCATTCTGTTCTACGGGAACACTGCGCACATGGGCACTTACCGCGAGGCTGTCGAAGATTTCCTCAACGGCTCCGACACTTTGAAATACGGTGTCACCGTGCCCACCATCACGCTGCACGAGCACTTTGGCGCGCTCAAATACGGTGTTGGCTACAACACGGAACAGGAACTCACTGAGAACCTGCGCCTCGCCGGCCGCTTCGGCTGGAACGAAGGCCAGCACGAGTCTTTCGCCTACACCGAAGTCGATCAAACGGTCGAGCTGGCCGTCGACTACGCGGGCTCACGCTGGCATCGCCCCGTCGACAAGGTCGGCCTCGCCGTCGTATCCAACGCCATCAAAGCCGATCATCAAAACTATCTGAGGTTAGGCGGGCTTGGCTTCTTGCTTGGCGACGGCAAGCTCAACTACGGTCGCGAAAACATTGTCGAGGTCTACTACAACTTCCACGCATGGCGCGGCATGTTTTATGCACTGGATATTCAGCACATTAGCGATCCCGGATACAACCGCGACCGCGGCCCGGTGTGGGTTGGGTCGTTGCGGGCGCATATTGATTTCTAAGGACAGCCTCTAGCTTCTAGCTTTCAGCTTTTCACCGGGATTGCTCCGTAGCCCGCCATGTGAGGAGTCGAAGGGTCTCGTCTCTCGGAAACGGGAAGCTAGAGGCTAGCAGCTGGAAGCTGTTTTTACTTGTTTTCCGCCGGCAGCGTATAAATCACTTCGCCCGGCTTGGCGTAGTGAAGCTTCTCGCGCGCCTCGTGCTCGATGGCATCGGGGTCGGACTTCAGCTTCTCAATCCGGTCGCGCAGGCGCGCGTTTTCCTGCTGAAGATTCTGGATGTCCTTCTGCAGTTGCTGATCTTCCGCGCGCTTCTTGTGCCAAACCTGCAACCCGTTTTTGCCGTTGACCACGTGCCATGTAAGCAGCAGCGCCAGCACCACAGCTACCGCGGTCCCCGCCGGCCGCCACGCGCGCGCAGTCCACGCCGCCACACGCTCGCCCAGCGGCACCGGCGCTTTAACCACCGCACGCTTCTCCGTCTGTCTCTGTTCGTCCGCCATTCCGCCCCACTGCCCACTGTTCACTATTTCACTGCTTCACTATTTCACTGCTTCACTATTTCACTGCTTTACCCCACCACAAACTTCTCCGCCGCCGCCTTCAATGCTTCCATGTCCTGTTCATTGCGCGCTTCTGTATAGGCGCGCACCACCGGCTCCGTCCCCGACAGCCGATAGCAGACCCACGAGCCGTCATCCAAAATCAGCTTGAGCCCGTCCGTCCGCACCACGCCTGTAACTTTGCGGCCGCCCAGCTCCGTGGGATCGGCCTTCATCTTTTCAGTGAACGCGGCCTTGACCTCCGGGGTCAAGTGGAAGTTCTCGCGAACCGGATAGAAGGAACCAACCTTGCCAAACAGCTCTTTCAACTGCACACCCAGGCTCTTGCCGCGCACCGCCGCCATCTCCGCCACCAGCAGCCCTGCAATCACGCCGTCCTTCTCCGGAACATGCCCGCGGATCGTCATCCCCGCACTCTCTTCGCCGCCAATCGCAATCTTGTCGTCGATAATCAGCTCGCCAATATATTTGAACCCCACCGGCGTCTCAAACAACGGGACTTTGTGAAACTCCGCCAGCGCATTGATCAGGTTGGTTGTCGCCACGCTCTTGGCCACGCCGTTCTTCCATCCCCGCGTCTCCACCAGGTAGTCGAACAGCAGCGCGATAATGTAGTTCGGCTGAATGAACGTCCCATCGCCATCCACAATGCCGAATCTATCCGCATCCCCGTCCGTCGCAATGCCCAGCGCCGCGCCAATCTCCTTCATCTTCGCCTTGCAGTCGCCCAGCAGGTGGTCGTCCGGCTCCGGCGCATGCCCGCCAAACAGCACATCCCGGTAGTCGTGAACCACTTCCACCGTCACGCCGGCCTCACGCAGCAGGTGGCATGGATACCCGCGCCCCGCGCCCCAAAACGGATCGTAGACCACCTTGATGCCCGACTTGGCAATCGCTTTCAGATCCACTAACTCCGCCAGCCGTTTCAGAAACGCCGGCTTGACGTCTGTCGTGTCGAAGGTGTCGGTGCTGGTATCGGCAATCTTGAAATCGTCGCTGAGGCCCGCAATCGCCGCTTCAACTTGCTTCGTGACCTCCGGCAGCGCGGGAGCGCCGTCGTGCGTTGAAAATTTAATCCCGTTGTACTCCGGTGGATTGTGCGAAGCTGTGAAGTTGATGGCCCCTGAGGTCTTCAGCGTGCGCACCGCGTAGGCAATCGCCGGCGTCGGCGCGGCATCGGGAATCACGATCGGTGTCACGCCTGCGCCGGCCAGCACCCGCGCCGCCTCGGCCACAAACGCCTCGCCCAGAAAACGCGGATCGCGCCCCACCAGCACCCGATGCGGCTCCGGCTGCGTCTTCACATAAGCGGCAATCCCCGCCACCGCCAGCCGAATATTGGCAAAGGTAAAATCCTCGGCCACAATCGACCGCCAACCGGAAGTGCCAAACCTGATTTTCCCGCTCATCGTCTTCTCTCTCCGCATGCGACTCAGACAGCAAGCCGCAATGACCATACTATCGCTTTACTCAGATGCACTTTGCGCGACCACCTACCTCTCTTTCCCAAAATGCTGTCATCCAGAGCGACCGAAGCGAAGCGTAGGGAGTCGAAGGACCTGCGTCTCGGTTGAACGACGCGGAACACCGTCACTTTCACACTCGCGTTCGTTCGCTCCCCAACCGGAATTTGAGAGGCCGGAAGGCGTGACGAAAGTGTCCAATGGAGTACAAGCTTGGAAGTAGCGATGGCAAACATGTTTGAAGACCTGATGACCGGACTGGATGAAGTGGATGCCTTTCTGGCCGGCGAGACGGCGCGCTACAAGGTCAACCTCCCCGCGGAGATCAATGCGAAGAGCATTGGAAAACTGCCGTGCACGCCAGATTGCGCCTCTTAGAACGCGGAAAGCTAGAAGCTAGAGGCTAGAGGCTAGAAGCTAGAAGCTAGAAGCTAAAAGCTAAAAGCTAGCTTGTCGTTTTCCAAAACGGCGAAGGCCCAACCAGTTCCATCTCATACCGCCGCATGAATTCCGCATCCCCAGCGGAAGCCTTATCGTTCTCTGCGTCGCGGAAGTACTGCTCCATTTTCCCGGCGGGGCAAAACGCGATCAGCAAGCGGCCGGGCGTCGTTCCCACAGAGGAAAACGTATGCGGCACGCGGCGCGGAGCAAGCACCGATTCTCCGGCTCGCAGTTGCAGCCTTTGATCGCCCACCTGGAAGGCCACCTCCCCCTCCATCACGTAAAACCATTCCTCCTGGTTCAGGTGCAGGTGTAACGCCGGCCCGCCGGGCATCAGGTGAGTATGTTCCATGACAAAAAGGCCGCCGGCGGTCTCCCTGGTGGGCACTTTGAAAAGGATGGAGCTGATCCCCAGCGAGTGTGGATGGCCGAAGCGGTCCTCCCCGGCTCCAACCACGTGCAGTTGACCCTGGGACGGCGCAGGCGTCTGGCCAAGCGCCCGGTCAACGAGAAAGGCCTGCAGTCCGGCGGCTGGAGCAGCCGCGGCGACAGCTTTGATAAACGAACGGCGTTCCATGGCGTCTCCTGAGATTTGCCGAATCGGTGAACGAAAGCATAACGAACCACGGGGCCGAAAGCAAAGGGCTGTTAAGGAAGGTCGATGCTCGTACACTGTCCCATGGAGACCCTGATGCCGGAGACCGAGCCGCAAGCCGAATTCGAAGCACGCATCATTCTGACCACCTGCGCCACACCCGACGAAGCCGGCCGCCTCGGCCGCACCCTGGTCGAAGAGCGCCTCGCCGCCTGCGCCACGATGATCCCCGCCGCCCAGTCCATTTACCGCTGGCAGGGCCAGGTTGAATCGGCCACCGAGACCCTGCTGCTCTTGAAGACCGGCGCGGCTCAAATCCCCGCGCTCCAGGCCCGCCTCCACTCGCTGCACAGCTACCAGACGCCGGAATTCCTCGTCCTGCCCGTCGAATCCGGAAGCCCGGGCTACCTCGACTGGCTAAACAGCAGTCTGAAAGCCCCCGGTGAAGACGACGCCGTCTGATATTCTTGGCTTCAGCGGTTTTCCAATTCCTGTTTGACCCATGCTCGACCAAACCGGACCGCATGAATTGGAAAACCGCTCTTTGCTGCCATGCGCTGGTTAATGATTGGCCTTCTCGTCTCGCTCGGCGGGCTGCTTTTTGTGGCCGCGGGCGTAGCACGTCACATCTGGCTCCGGCGTGACAGGTTACGCGCCAAACCGCCAGGCATAAAGAATCCCTCCGCGGGCCCGGTCGTTGACCCCGTGGATGACATCGATCTGGAGCTTGAACCCTGAACCGCCCTGCCGGAACGCCAACCTTGGACTGAAGCTCATCCCTGGAAACGATTGAGGAAACGCCATGAGCAACCCACTCTCCGCACCGCTGAACCAGATCGCCGTATCAAGCGCGCGCACCCCCGCGTGGCTGCGCAACACCGGAATCGTGCTGGCCGGCAGCGCCTTTGTCGCTGCATGCGCCCACATCTCCATTCCCCTCTACTTCACGCCGGTCCCGCTTACGGTCCAACCCTTCGCCGTGCTGCTCCTGGGACTGATGCTCTCGCCCCGCCTGGCTTTGACCACCCTGGTCGCCTACCTCGCAGAAGGCGCAGCGGGATTGCCGGTCTTTACGCCAACCCCCGCCATGGCCGGCCTGGCCCATCTCTTCGGACCAACCGGCGGCTACCTGCTCGCCTATCCGCTGGCTGCATTCCTGATCTCCACCCTCTGGCGCCAAACGGGACGAACCTTGACCGGCCGCACTTTTGCGACCGCAGCTTTCAGCGCCGCCGCCGGCGACCTCGCCATCCTCCTCTGCGGAGCCCTCTGGCTGGCAGTCGAAACCCACGCCTCGGCGCAATCCGTCCTCATGCTCGCTGTGCTGCCCTTCCTGGCCGGCGACGCACTCAAAATCATCGCCGCCGCCGCGCTTGCCACAGGATTTCGCCGCCTGCGCCCGGCTCACAAGTAACTGCAACCGCAGTACTGCATCGAACTTTATTGCCGTCTGTTGCCTTGAAAGGAAGTACCCTGGTGAGTTCTCAATCCGAAGTAGCGAGCCCCGCTCTTATCGATATTTCCATCGCCCATAGTCCCGACTCCGACGACGCCTTCATGTTCTACGGGCTGGCCACCAACAAGATTCGCGTCCCCGGCTATCGCTTCACTCACACCCTGTGCGACATCGAGACCCTCAACCAGCGCGCCCTCAATGAGGCTTTCTATGACGTGACGGCGATCAGCTTCCACGCCTACCCCTACCTGCAACAGAACTATGCACTGATGGGCTGCGGCGGCAGCGTGGGCGAGGGCTACGGTCCCATGATCGTCTCCAGCAAGCCGCTTGCAGCCGAGGACATCGGGAAGATCAAGATTGCCGTACCCGGTACCCTCACCACGGCTTATCTCGCCCTGAAAATCTTTAATCCCGCCCTCGAAACCGTCACCGTGCCCTTCGATCGCATCATCCCGGAGATTCTGGCCGGCAACTTCGACGCCGGGCTGATCATTCACGAAGGGCAGCTGACTTACTCCTCCAGCGGTCTCCATAAGGTGCTCGATCTCGGAGTCTGGTGGCGCGAAACCACAGGCCTGGTGCTGCCGCTCGGTGGCAACGCCATTCGCCGTTCGCTGGGCAAAGCCTCCATGCGCATCGTCACCAAGGCGGTCAAGGATAGCATTCAGCACGCTCTCGACAACCGGGAAGAGGCGCTCGAATACGCCATGCAATTTGCCCGTGACCTGGACGCCAACCTGGCCGATCGTTTTGTCGGAATGTATGTGAACGACCGCACCCTCGACTACGGCCCCGACGGCCGCCAGGCCATTGTCAAACTGCTTGAGCTGGGCCACGAGCGCGGCATCATTCCCATCGCCCCGCAGGTTGAATTCGTCGACTGATTCGGCCTCTCAATTTCAAGCGTCTGAGCGCCCATCCTCCCAACGAGCTTCCGTTGAAAGATGGGCGCTGGGAAGAATGACAACGACCGAGACAAGCCCATTACCTTTGGGACCAGATCTCAATCCTAAAGTCATTGGAATCCGTTCACATTTCTGCTCGAATATCCTAAGTTTTCTCTAATCCGTGCCGATGCATCCTCTATTGAGGATTTCAAGCATGCTCTCCGATCTACAGCCCACCTTCCTGCTCGCTTCCCCAGACCCACCTCTTCTCGGCGCCATGGAGCCGGTCCTTCTTGCAATGGGAGCAAGCGTTGAAATTGTCCTCACCGCCGAATCAGCCCTGGCCTCCATGATTGCGTACAATCCGCCGGCGCTCGCGCTGCTCGACGTTGAGCTGCCCAGCCCGGACCGGGATATGAATATAGACGAGTTGCTGGCTTCCGCGCGCGCCAACATCAGCGCCAGGCGCCTTCCAATCGTTCTGATTGCCCCCGCGGTCGCCCCGGAATGGTCCGACCGCCTGGCCGAGGGAGTTGTCGACGACCTCCTCCTGCGCTGCTCTGAACCGTGTTACTGGCGCCTGCGGCTCAATATGGTGATGCGCAGCGCCGCTACGAATCGCGAACTCGAAACCCTTCGCGAAGAAGCGGTGCTTCGCACGCAGACGGATCGCCTGACCGGCGTCTACAACCGCGAAACCCTGCTCACCATGCTGTTTCGCGAAACCGATCGCGTGCAGCGCATGCAAAGCTCCTTGTCCTTGATCCTTCTTGACATCGACGACTTCGGCCATTGGAACTCGCGGCTGGGCTCGGAAATCTGCGACCAGCTTCTCTGCCAGGTGGTGGCGCGCACCAACCGTCTGCTGCGCAGCTACGATCTGCTCGGCCGTCCCGGCAAGGACGAGTTCCTCATCGTGCTGCCCGGATGCGTACCAGCCAACGCCGTGCTGATGGCTGAGCGTCTCCGCGTCGACGTCTTCAGCTTGCCCTTCCACCTTGCGGGGGAATCCATCCGGCTCTCCGCGTGCTTTGGCATCGCGGTCAGCAATGGTCGCTCCCCGGTTGTGGTTCTGCGCGAAGCCGAGCAGGCCCTGATTGACGCCAGGGCTGCTGGACCAGAGTCAATCCAGTGCTTCAACGGCTGCTCGGACGCTTCCGGCGCCCGGGTCACTTATCTTTTGCCAAGCTCCGGAGATGAATTGCTGGCATGGTAGCGCAGCGCTTTGCAGCGGATAATCGTTGCCGACAGAGGCCCGCTTTATCGACCTGGAATATAAACTCGATCAGACAGCATGCGTCGCGGTCGTCATCGCGGTCTGCTCTGAACCCACCCCCAGGAACTCCTGAAAGACATCGTTCGAGAGCAGCCTGCCGCGCGCCGTCAAGCAAACTCGCGTGCCGTCTGAAGTCAGTAGCCCATCATCCGCCAGGCGCTCAACAACCTCCATCGCCTGCTCCACAGCCTCCGCGCCAAACTCGCGCTTCAAAGCCTCCACATCGACACCAGCGTTGAGGCGCAAGCCGAGGAACCAGGCCTCCTCATGCTGTCGCGCCGGCGAAAGCCACGCCGTCTCCGCGAGTTCTGATCCATCAAGAAATGCGCCAAGGTCATCGGTGGTGGTGGAGCGGAGCACGTAACCCGACGCTGCACAATTGGCCGCAGGCGGCGCTTCCCGCAGCATCGACGACGAATCCAGGCCTAATCCCCAATAGGGACGCCGCTGCCAATAGCGCAGATTGTGGCGCGAAGCAAATCCGGGCCGGCTGAAATTCGAAATCTCATACTGCTCCAGACCGGACCGTCCAAGCCTTTCAATGGCTCGCCCGTACATCTCCGCGATCGCGTCGTCAGACGGGACTTTTTCCGCGTAGTATCTCAACCCACCGGAGAGCATCTCGCGTCCCAGGCGCGAGTCCTCATCCACCTCAAGCATGTAGATACTCGCGTGCGGCACGCCGCTCTCAATCAACCCCGTGAGCGATTCATCCCACGAAGCCGGCGTCTGCCCGGCCAGCCCGGCTATCAGATCCAGATTAAGATTGGCGATCCCCGCCGCGCGCAGCCGCCGGACATCTTCCTCGACCACCGTACGGTTGTGCAGACGTCCACTCACCTGCGCCTCACGATCGATGAATGACTGCACGCCCATGCTCACGCGATTCACGCCGATATCCGCCATCGCAGTGAGCGTCTCATTCGGGATTTGCCCCGGTGCGCACTCGACGGTGATTTCGGCATCCGGCTCCAGATCGAACTCCGCGCGGATCGCCGCAAAAAGCCGCGCCAGCAATTCAGGCGCAACCAAGCTGGGAGTCCCGCCGCCAAGATAAACCGTGTCCACGCGGCGCGGCAACTCGACGCCCATCCGCGTGGCCCAATCTCCGGCCGCGGCCAGGTCCTGAATCAAACGCTCCACGTAGCCCGCATGCTCGCTGGCCGGGTAAACTCCCGACGCAAAGTTGCAATACGTGCACTTTGACCGGCAAAACGGAATCGAAATGTAGATGCCGAGCGCGTCGGCGTTGCGAATAGCCATCGAATCCATTCTTTCATGTACGAGGCGGCGGATCGAGGCTGGGCTTTCTAATCCCTGTTCCCTGTTCCCTGTTCCCTGTTCCCTATTCCCTATTCCCTATTCCCTGTTCCCTGTTCCCTATTCCCTATTCCCTATTCCCTGCTTTTCTCATGCAATCATTGAATCAAGGAGACCCGGTTTGAAGGCTTGGCCTGTTTTAGCCATCAGTTTGATGCAAGCCCTTCTGTTTCTCGCTCATTGGTTCATCTTTCATACCATTGTCGCCTTCTGGGGCGATCGGAGCCCGGCTGCAGTCGAGGGATTGCGTGCCACGCTCTTCGTGTTGGCGTTCAGTTTCATCTTCGCCGCCCTTCTGAGTTTCCGCTTCGCCAGCCCTCTGATCTCATCAATCTACAGAGTCGCCGCAATCTGGCTCGGATTTCTCAACTTCTTCTTTTATGCGGCATGCCTCTGCTGGATTGCAAACCTTGCATTGCTGCTTTCTCCTCTCGCTTCAAGTCGCATCCATGACCGGCCTTTCATCTTTACCGCGCTTTTTACAATCGCCTTTCTTGCCGGTGTCTATGGCCTGCTCAATGCCCTTTGGATTCGTGTCCGGCGCGTTGCCATCCATCTACCCAACCTGCCTGCATCGTGGCGTGGCCGGACGGCTCTCTTAATCAGCGACCTTCACCTGGGCAACATCAACGGCATCCGATACAGTCTTCGCATCGCGCGCATGGCTGCCCGGCTTCGTCCGGATATTGTTTTCATCCCCGGCGATTTCTTTGACGGCACCCGGCTCGACCCCAATCGCGTAGCAGCGCCATTTCGCGAGTTCGAACCGCCGCTCGGCATCTTCTTCTCCACCGGCAACCACGACGAATACGGCGACACGGCCCATGACATTGACGCTCTCAGGAAAAATGGCATCCGTGTCCTGGCCAACGAAAAAGTCGTCGTTGATGGTCTCGCCATTCTTGCGGTGTCCTACTCGAAATCGACGCACTTGCTGCAGATGCGCGCCACGCTGGAGAGCCTGCGCCCTGAGCCCGGCCAGCCCAGCATCCTGCTCAACCACGTGCCCAATCGCCTGCCAATCGTGGAGCAGGCGGGCATCAGCCTGCAACTCTCGGGACACACCCACGGCGGGCAGCTTTTTCCGTTCACATGGTTCACTCGCCGCGCCTTCGGCAAGTTCACTCATGGCTTGCAGCATTTCGGCGCCCTCCAGGTCTACACCTCTTACGGCGCGGGAACCTGGGGCCCTCCCATGCGAGTCGGGACAAGTTCAGAGATGGTCTTGATCACTTTCGAATAATGGCCACCCAATGGTCGTTGATATAAACTTGCCCTTCGATTGAAAAGGGGAAGAATCATGCTGTTTTCGGGCAAACGCTTTCTTGGATTTCTCATCGCCACTGTATTCACTGGCCTGCCGACAACTGCCCAACAGTCCGCATCAGCTCCCAATCTCGACTTCCCCACCATTCTTTACGGTGCCGCTTACTACAACGAGTACACGCCCCAGGACACGCCCAACGCACAGGATGTCCGCCTCGCCAAAGACGTCACCCTCATGAAGGACGCCGGCCTCAACGTCGTCCGCATGGGCGAGTCGACCTGGAGCCTTTGGGAGCCCGAGGACGGCCGCTTTGAATACGCATGGATGGACCACATCGTCGACGCGATGGGCAAGGCCGGAATCAAGGTCATTCTCGGAACGCCGACGTATTCCATCCCCGCCTGGATGGCCCATCAGCACCCGGAAATTCTGGCCCGAAATCTTGGCGGCCACCAAAACACCTACGGCATGCGGCAGAACATGGATACCGATTCGCCTGCCTACCGCTTCTATGCCGAGCGCCTCATCCGCCACATCGCGGCCCACTACAAAGACAACCCCAACGTCATCGGCTGGCAGCTCGACAATGAAACCTCCAGCTACGACGCCGCCAACCCAGACGTCTTCATCGGCTTTCAGCATTACCTCGAAAAGAAATTCGGCACGCCTGAAGCGCTGAGCAAGGCCTGGTTCCTCAACTACTGGGGAGAGAATCTGCACACGTGGGAAGACCTGCCCACACGCGATGCCGCCCAAAGCACCGGCTACAAGCTGGAATGGAGCCGCTGGAGCCAGATGCGCGTCACGGATTTTCTGCAATGGCAAGCCGCGCTGGTTCGTGAATGTGCGTCGCCAAGCCAGTTTGTCACCACCGACTACGGCGGCATGATGCGCCGCGACGTGAATGAAGAGGCGGTTGCCAACTCGCTCGACATCATTGCCGATAACATTTACCACGGCACGCAGGACCACTTCGACGGCTCCTTCCAGGCGCTGCAAGGGGATTTTTCGCGCTCGCTTAAGCACACCAACTTTCTTGTCACCGAAACGAATGGGCAGACCATCGGCTGGGACTCAGCCAGCCAGTATCCGCCCTATGACGGCCAGATGCGTGAGGATGTCTATACGCATATCTCGAACGGCGCCAGCATGGTGGAGTACTGGCACTGGGCCTCGATCGCAGCCAACCAGGAAACCTACTGGAAGGGCGTTCTATCGCACGACCTTGAGCCAAACCGCGCCTACGCCGAGGTGGCGCGCACCGCTCATGAGTTGCAGCGCGTCGGCCCCCACATCGTGGGCATGAAGAAGCACAGCGACGTCGCCATTCTGTGGAGCCGCGACTCGGCCAACGCAATCAGCTTCATGCCGTTCGGCGGCGACGTTCCCGCGAGATCGTGGACGCACTCTACCGACGGCTATCTCTCGCTGGTCCAGGAAATTCATCACTCGCTCTATGAGCTCAACATCGACTCCGACTTCGTTTTTCCCGAGACGCAGGATTTCTCCGCGTATAAGGTTCTGATCGTTCCCGCGCTTTACATTTCTGACGACGCGTTGCTGAAGCGCATCTCCGATTACGTGAAGAACGGCGGCCACGTGGTCATGACCTTCAAGAGCGGATTCGCCAATGAGAACTCCGCCGTCCGTTGGATTCGTGCACCCGGACCGCTGCGTGAAGCGGCTGGATTCAGCTACCAGGAGTTCTCCAATCTCGAACACCCGCTGACGCTCAAAGATGATCCGTTCCACGCCGGTTCCGACAACCAGGTCAAGTACTGGGCCGAGTTCCTGATGACGGAACACGCCAAGCCCATCGCCTTCTACGACCACCCGTTTTTCGGCCGCTGGCCCGCCATTACCGAAAATGACTACGGCTCCGGAACGCTGCTCTACGAGGGGACCTTCCTTTCCGAACCGCTCCAGACTGACGTGCTGCGCGGCGTGATGGAGAAAGCCGGCCTGACCGGTCCGGACCAGCAACTCCCGCCTTCGGTTCATGCCACGCACGGCATCAACCGCCTCGGCAAGCGTCTCCACTTCTACTTCAACTATTCGAGCGCCGCGGTGAAAATAACTTACCCCTACGGCGCCGGTGTCAACCTGCTCGACCAGGCGCCCGTGGCAAAAACTGCCGTTTTGACCCTCGCGCCTTGGGACCTGGCGATTATCGAAGAAAACTAACTCGAAGATGGACTAATGAACTCTCTCCCGCGAGCAGTTATCCCCGCCTGGGGGCAAAGAAGTCTCCTCGCAGGAAGTCCGTTCATTGATATGATGAATTCAATTGAAAAAATCGATTCACTTCGGGGGTTGCATGAATTCTTTTCTCGGCCGCGCCGCGTTCGGCATTCAGGCGCTGGCAGTTTTGTCCCTTCTGTCGTTAGCCGTTCCGAGTCTCGCCCAACGGCGCGCGCTACCACCTCCGCCGACGGGCCCTTGGATGAATGCGAGCCTTTCGCCGGACGAGCGCGCCGACCTGCTGCTGAAAGAGCTCACCCTGGACGAAAAGATCGCGCTTCTGCATGGTGTTGGCATGCCGACGGACGACCCCATCACTCCTGAAAATGTAGCTTCGAACCGTGGCGTTGGTTACGACGCCGGCGTTCCCCGGCTCGGAATTCCGGGGATTGATATGAGTGACGCCGCGTACGGTGTTCGCTCCAGCGGCGTAAACGGGCGATACTCAACCGCACTGCCGGCCAACGTTGCGGCGGCGGCAAGCTGGGACACCGACGCGGCCTTTGAATACGGGGCGTTGATTGGCCGCGAACTGCGCGCACAGGGCTTCAACATGACCCTTGGCGGCGGCGTGGATATTACCCGCGAGCCCCGCAACGGCCGCACCTTCGAATATCTTGGCGAAGATCCCATCCTGGCCGGAACTCTTGTTGCCAGGCTCATTGAAGGCACACAATCCGAACATGTCATCGGCGACATCAAGCACTACGCGTTCAACGACCAGGAAAGTGGCCGTAACTCGGTGAATGCGATCATTGGCGATCGTGCCGCCCGCGAAAGCGATCTGCTGGCCTTTGAAATCGGCGTAGAGAAGGGGCATCCCGCCGCGGTGATGTGCTCTTATAACCGGCTGAACGGCGTTTTTGCCTGCGAAAACAATTACCTGCTCAACCAGGTGCTGAAGAAAGACTGGAAGTTCCCTGGCTTCGTTGTCTCAGACTGGGGTGGCACCCACAGCACGGAGAAGGCGTCGGCGGCCGGACTCGACAATGAGCAGCCGGGCTCGGTTTTCTACGGCGAGCTTTACAAAGCCGCGGTTCAGGCAGGCAGGATTTCGACGGCTGAACTGGACGAGCATGTGCACCGCATCCTGCGCTCCATGTTTGCGGCAGGCGTGATCGATCACCCACGGCAGCGCAGCGTGATCGATCCATTTGCTGGGCTTGAGGTTGCGCGGAAGATCGAAGAGTGCGGCATCGTTCTGCTTAAGAACGAACACTCCGCATTGCCGCTGAATGCTGCGCAGATACACACGATTGCGGTCATTGGCGCTCATTCGGACGTGGGCATGATCTCGGGTGGCGGCTCGGCACAGGTCGATCCTCCGGGAGGCAACGCCATTATGCCTCCGGGCAAAGGCGCAACGCACTGGCAGGATCAGATCTGGTTTCCAACCTCGCCACTTAAAGCGATCAAAGCCCGTGCGCCGCAGGCGGCTGTGAGCTACGATCCGGGAACCGATCCAGCAACGGCTGCGGCAGCGGCCAAGGGCGCCGATGTCGCAATCGTCTTCGCCTATCAGTGGGAGAGCGAAGGGATGGATCTCACCACCCTTTCACTTCCTCTGCACCAGGATGAGTTGGTCGCAGCGGTTGCAGCGGCCAATCCGCACACCATTGTCGTGCTGGAGACAGGCAGCCCGGTCACCATGCCCTGGGTCGATGCGCCCGCGGCCATTTTGGAAGCGTGGTACGCGGGTTCGGACGGCGCAAACGCGCTCGGCAATGTACTGTTCGGCTCCGTCAACCCCAGCGGCAAGCTTCCCAACACGTTCCCAAAGAGCGACGCCGATCTGCCCCATCCGATCATCGTGCAGCCACCTCCTGAATCGCGCCACTTTTCCGATCCGACTGTGGCGGTGAATCGAGGCAAAGGCCTGCCGCCGTTCGATCGCGACTACAACGAGGGCGTTAAGGTTGGCTATAAGTGGTATGACGCGGAGAAGAAAGCCGTTCTGTTTCCGTTTGGTTATGGACTGTCTTACACGAGTTATCGCTACTCGGGACTGTCAGTAACTCCTGCGCCCACCAGTGATGCCAAGACCATCAAGGTAACTTTCACCGTGGCAAACACTGGCGCGCGCAGCGGAGCGGAGATCGCGGAAGTCTACGCATCTCTCCCGGCAAGCGCACAAGAACCACCCAAGCGCATGGTGGGATGGAGCAAGGTCAAGATCGATGCGGGTGGTCAGCAGACAGTTACGGTCGACATCGATCCCAAGTATCTTTCCATCTTCGACGAAGGCGCGCAAGCCTGGAAGCTTCTTCCCGGCGATTACACCATCATGGTCGGTGGTTCGTCGCAGGATCTTCCGCTGAAAGCAACCGTGAGCCTCAAGTGAACTTCCTTCGCTTCTTGCAGCCCCGTCCTGCCGGTCGTCGTCTAGCTGCGCGGATTGGCTCCCGATTTGTGGCACAATAGGGGATAAGGGCGGGCTGCTGACAGGAGGAGCCATATGTACACATTGGACCGCATTGTTTCGACTCCTGGAGTGGTTGGCGGAAAGCCGCGTATCAAGGGGACGCGCGTGACAGTAGGCGCGATCCTCGGCCAGCTTGCCGCGGGGCACGCCTTCGATGAAGTTCTCCAGGATTATCCCTATATACAGCGAGAGGATATTTTGGCTGCGCTGCAGTTCGCCGCATGGCGCGCACAGGAAGAGGAAGTGGAACTCAGTGCGTAAGCAGCTGGGTTCATGAAGATTCTTGTGGACGCCAATCTCCCTCCTTCCTGGGTCGCCTTTCTTCAATCCGCGGGAATTGATGCAGTGCATTGGTGGGGAATAGGCAAAGGCGACGCTCCCGATTCAGAGTTGCTTGATTGGGCTTCCGAGCGAAACGCGGCAATTCTCACTGGCGACGCCGACTTCTCGCAGATGCTGGCATTGCGCCGCTTGAGCCGCCCCAGTGTCATTTACCTGCGAACGAGCGAGCGAAACCCAATAGGACCCGGAAGCCAGGTGATTGCGGCTTGCAACGCGCTTGCCGCTAGAGTAGAGAGCGGGATGATCGTTACGATCAACGACCATGGCAGCCGGTTGCGCATCTTGCCAATCCTGGACGACAAATAGCCGATGCAAATGCCGAACTTGCACGAACGTGGCTTCATTCGATCTACAGCCATGCGGGTTTTTCATTATTTCTTTGTATCCCCGCCGATCTGGATCACCACGTATTTCGCTGGAACATCTCCCACATTCTTCACCGCATGCATTGTCCCGAATGCCACATAAATGACTCCGCCCGGGCCGACACGTTCAGTTTTGCCGTCGTGTTGATACTCAAGCGTCCCCTGCTCGACCACAATGAATTCAGAGTGCTGAATCGCATGCGCAGGGTTGGGCGCCATACCAACTGGCTGCATCGATTCGTGAATCCCGACCGCCTCGCCTGTGGCCAATGTGCCGGTTACAACTTTTCGTCCTTCCGATCCATTGGGATTTGTCGTAACAGGCATTTGTTCATACACAAACGCGCGCGAAGTCGCTAGCTGATTTGTGCCATTCGCCTGCGCTTGAGCCATCCCGCAGGGCAGCGCGAGTGCGGCCGCCCAAACCATAATCACCTTCATGCTTGTCTCCTCTTGCAACGAAGCCAGTGCGAGCCTCCCGCGAGCGTCTGCCGCACCGCAGGTGCTTATTCACCATCCGGTGGAACCTGTTCCAGCAGCCGCTTCCAGGTTTTCTGATTTTTGCGAAAGCCCTTCTTCATATCTTCGAGAATCCGCTCGAAATCGGTGTTGGTCCGCAGACGATTCCAAGCGGGGTTCTTCTGGAACCACGGATAGTTTTCATTGCCTAAATAAATTGCGCGGCGCAGCCAATGCAGCGCTTCGCTGGAATCGCCCTCGACTGCAAAGTAAGTTGCCAGCCGGTAAGCCATCTCGCTGTCAGCCTCCGCCGCAGCCAGCGTATCGTCTTTCAACAGTGCCGCCGCGCGTTCCCGCTGGCCTGCCTGCACATAGCACAGCGCCAGTGTGGGCACTGCGATGCGCAGCGAATCATCATCGCGAATCACGCCCTCCAAGATCTCAATGGCCGCATTCAGATTGCCCATACGCATCTGCTGATAGCCTGCTGAGGTCCGCAGCAACGGATGGCGCGGTTCCAACGCAAGGCCTTTTTCCAACTCGTCGCCGGCCAGCTCAATCTGGTTTTCATAGTGATACACACGCGCACGATGGTTATAGAGAATGGGCGCGTTCGCCGGGTTCAGTTTGAGCGCGCGGCTAAACTGTTGCAGCGCCTCCTCATACATTCCGTCACCCCGCAGCGCCATACCAGCAACCATGTGAACATTCCAGTCGTTGGCCGCGGAGGACAGCAGGTTGGCGACGCCGTGCCGCGCCGACTCCTTTTCCCCGCGCGACAGCAGCATGTAAATGCGATACAGATTCGCCTCGGTAGAACCTGGGTCCAGCTTGAGCGCCTCATCAAACGAACGGCGCGCATGCATCACGTGAATCTGCCCGCCGAATCCGTGGCGCACGTACTGCAGCTCTGCAATGCCAAGCCCGCACCATCCCGCCGCAAACTCCGGATCCTTGGTGGTGACGCCAGTAAACAACATATGAGCGCGGTCCAGATCGCTGCGTGACCCAGTGCGCACCATGAACGAACTGAGCAGCGCCCGCGCCTGCAGATACTCTTCACTCACCGGACCGGGGAGTGAAGTTTCTCTCGGCCCGGAACGCGGCGCGTCCATCTGATCGCCCGCGCTCAGGCCATGCAGCGCGGCAAAAACCTCATTCGAGATTTCTGTCTGCACGGCAATCAGGTCAAGCGAGGCCACGCGGATCGCGCCGCCCGAACGTACGCTCTGCGAACTCACGTCGAGCAGTTGCCAGTTCAAATCAAATCCCTGCTCGGAGCGCAGAAAATTTCCCGCGAGCACAAACGAAACCAGCAATTTCTGTCCAACCGAAAGCGGATCCATCTGCGCAATCGGCAGCGTCATCAGGGTGCTCGATGGCCGCACCACGAGCGCCGGAATCCGCGCCAGGCGCGCGGCAATCGCATCGGCTAGCGCAAATCCATACAGCGGGGCGACCTCGGTGGCGCCAAGATTGCTGAACGGCAACACCACAAGCGAATTCTGCGGGGTGCGGTCGACCGCCGACTCGCGAAAACGCTCCGCGAGCAACGACAGAAATCCGGTGTTGCGTTTCTCGGCCTCGGCGGCCGTTGTGGGCAGATTGGCTGCAGCCTCACCGGGAATGACTCCGGTCTCAATCTGCATTGCCTTCATGATGGTCTTGAGCGCCTCACGCACCTCGGCTGCCGACGTATAACGAGCGGCAGGATTCTTTTCCAGGCACGCTGCGATCACGCTTTTCAATTCAACGGACAGACCCGGAACGCTATCACTCAAATCCGGCGGATCGGAAAACTGGATGGCGCGGATGACTTGAAAATCTTCGTTCTCCGGACGCGAAAACGGATGGCGTCCACTGACGAGTTCATACAAAATCAGACCCAACGCCCACACGTCTGACTGCACGCTGGACTGGCCGGTAACAAACTGCTCCGGCGCCATGTAGCGAATGGTCCCGCCGCGCGCGGTGTAGGTGGCTGCGATCGATGCGCCCCTGGCCAGCCCCGGCTTCGAGGGATCGAAGTTTGCATCCTCGGGCCGCAGCCGGCGCGCCAGCCCGAAGTCGAGAATTTTCACCAGGCCGCCGTCGGTGAGCATCACGTTCTGCGGTTTCAGGTCACGATGAAAGATGCCCAGAGTGTGCGCTGCCTGCAAGCCATCCGCAATTTGTATTCCGACAGAAAGGACAAGCTGCAAGCTCGCTGGACCGCGCGCAATGAGCCGGTCAAGCGACTGGCCCGGCACATACTGCATCACGATGTAGCCTTCATCGCCGCTCTCGCCGACTTCGTAAATGGCGCAGACATTGGGGTGCTCAATCGCCGAAGCCAGGCGCGCCTCGCGTAAGACTGTGGTGCGCAATTGCTCGGCCGAAAGCAATCCCGAGCGCAAGATCTTCAGCACCACGGGGCGTTGCAGCAGCGTATCGGTGGCCAGGTACACCACCCCGCTGCCGCCAGCCCCCAGCCGGCGAAGAATCTCGTAATGTTCAATCGTTCTGCGTGCCATCTATCTATAAGTGTACCGGGCGGGCTGTTCAGAGCGTCTCAATCGAAAATATGCGTGAATAGGATTGTTCCATCGGACCGTCTGGCTCCAGCAGGCAACGAGAAGCTACCGAATGACGGTGAAGAAACGACGCCGGTTTGATCCGAAGCGGAAGACTGCAAAATGGTCATCCAAAGAGGCCGCGCGCTCAATTCCCAGGCGCTGCATCACCGCAAAACTCGTGCGATCGACGATCGAAAAATCCTGGTCGCGCCAGGAAAGTCCAATCTGCCAGGCCGTTTCCAGGTCGGCCAGAGAGACCGATTCTATAGCCCCCACACAGCTTCGCAATCCTTCCCAAAAACGCTCCGCCACATTTCGCGTGAGCCGATGGTGGAGCAATGTCCATGTTTCCACCAACACATGATCCGTCGTGACCAATGCCTCGCCTGCCTTGAGGATGGCCTTGGCACGAGCGTTATCCATATCGGCGGAATCTGCCGCAGCAAACCAGATAGATGTGTCGACGAACAGACTCACCGGGCAGAGCGACTCGAACGCCGGTTTCTGCTGCGCATGGATTCGAAAGCTTCGGCAATCATCGAATCCTTGTCCCTGGCGACGTTAGAACCGCCGGAAGAACCGAGATCGAAGATGCAGCTCACATCGGTCTTCGCTTCAGGACGGGCGAGATCGCGGGCTACCAGACGGCGTACGTATTCCGCCAGTGAGACACCGATCTGACTGGCACGCTGGCGGGCCTGCCGCTGCAATTCAGTCTCAAGCGTAATTTGAGTGCGCACCATCATGATGTAGCCATCATACCATCATTCAAGGATAGGCGGCAATCGAATTTCAATGTCCGCGCCGCACTTCCCCATCTTTCACTTTTTCCGGCGGCAGCTTCGCCAGCCGCTTCTGGCTACGTTGTCCAAGCAGGAACATGGTCAGACCAAACACCAGCAGCACAATGCCCCACCACAGATTCACGTTGATCCCACCGCTGGCCGCGTAGATGGGGCTGCCCTCGGTCTTGAGCCCAAACGCGCCGAGGATGATACCGACCAGCGTGAACATCAATCCCATCGGAATGCGCAAATCAAGACTCATGCTCGTCTCCCATCAGTAGAAGAAAATATTCAGCGCAATTGCGCCCACCAGCACGGCCAACGCCAATGCCTCCGGCCGCTCCCACCACGGTTCATTCTCTGGGCGCTTCGGCTTGGGCGTAAGCGAATGCACCAGCCCCACAAGTTCCGACTCCGGCCTGGCCTTGGTGCAATAACTCACTATCACCGTCACCACAAAGTTGGCGCTGAAAGCCCAGATCGCCGTCCAGAAATTTTGCGCCATGTCGCTGTGATAGGTATGCAGCACCGCGATCCATCCGCCGTGAATGCCGGGACGCGCCAGCATCGGCAGAGTAAGCCCGTGGTGCAGCATGGCCGTCGCCGTGCCCGCAATCAAGCCTGAAAATGCAGCGTGCCCCGTCGCCCGTTTCCAAAACATTCCCAACAGGAAAGTCGCAAACAGCGGAGCATTCACAAAACTGAAAACCAGTTGCAGCGTGTCCATGATGTTGTTGAAGTTGATGGCCGCGTAGGCCGTCGCAATTGACAGCAGAATACCGCCCACCGTCGCCCATCGGCCCACCGCCATGTAGTGCCGATCGCTTCCGCCCTTGTGAATGTAGCTCTGGTAGAGGTCATACGTGAACACGGTATTGAACGCCGTCACATTTCCCGCCATTCCGCTCATGAAACTGGCAAGCAGCGCGGTCAATCCAAGGCCGAGAATGCCGGTTGGGAAAAAATGCAGCAGCATATTGGGCGTGGCCATGTCGTAGTCCAGCAGCGGATTTCCATTGGTGTCGAGCATCGGCTTGCCGTCCCTCGGGTCAATCTTCGCTGGAACCAATCCCCTGCCCTGTTCAACCTCGGGCCGCACTACGGTGGTGTTGTGAATGATCGCGCCATCCGCGGTGCGGGTGACGACTGTTGTGGTGTGCGGCGTGGGCAAACCAATTGCCAACAGGCCCGGCAAGATCACCAAAAACGGAAACAGCATCTTAGGCACGGCGGCAATCAGCGGCACGCGGCGCGCCGACTCCATATTCTTCGAAGCCATGGCCGTTTGAATAACGAGGAAGTCCGTGCACCAGTAACCCGACCCCAACACAAATCCCAGGCCCATCCCCAGGCCGATAATCTCAATGCCCATCGGGTTGGTGCTTGCGTGCGCCACGCCCTTCCATTCGTGCATGTATTGCAGGGGAACAGAAGCCTTGAGCCCGCTCCAACCGCCAATGCTGCGCAATCCAATGAGCACCAGCGGTAAAAATCCGGCAATGATCAAAAAGAATTGCAACACCTCGTTATAGATGGCGCTGGTGAGGCCGCCCAGGAAAATATATCCCAGCACAATCACCGCTGAGAGGAAGATCGAGAACGTAAAAATTCCATCCCGATTCCAGCCCATGGAATTGAACAGACCATCGAAGACATGCAGCGCCTGGATGAGCCGCGCCATTGCGTACATCGAGATTCCCGAGCTGAAAACCGTCATCACCGCAAACGAACATGCGTTGAGAGCGCGGGTCTTCTCGTCGAAGCGCATGCGCAGAAACTCCGGCACGCTGCGCGCCTTTGACCCGTAGTAAAACGGCATCATGAAGATGCCCACAAAAATCATGGCCGGAATGGCGCCGATGCCGTAGAAGTGCGCCGTCTCCAGGCCGTACTTGGCGCCCGACGCGCCCATGCCGATGACTTCCTGCGCGCCCAGGTTGGCGCTGATAAATGCCAGGCCGCAGATCCACGCAGGCAGGGCGCGCCCGGCCTGAAAGAAGTCCTTGCTGGTCTTCATATAGCGCTTGAGGGCAAAGCCGATGCCCAGCACAAACACGAAGTACAGCAGCATGATCAGCCAATCAACCCTGTGAAGTTCGGTCACCAACGGCTCCTTGAATTAAATCGATGATCCGGTGCGCGGAGAAGCATGCAAACCACTCTACTGAGGGGAGCGGAGGTGAGTCCAGCAAAAAATGAAAAGGTTTTCACGATGTCCGGTTGCATTTGCCCTCGTTCGCTTCTATGCTCGATGAATGGAACTGCTCATCCGTGACGAACTTGTGCGTCTGACTCCCCCGGAACGCCTTGAGCTGATTTCGCAGCTTTGGGACAGCTTGGAAGACGATCACCTACCCTTGAAGGCCGCGCAGCGTGCGGAGCTAGACAGCCGCCTTGCTTCTCTTGAAGATGACCGGCGCGGAGGCATGACCTGGGCGGCTTTGAAAGCTGAACTTGAGCAACGCTGCCTGTAGTTCATCCGGTTATCTTCACCGAGCCGGCCCGTGCTGATTTGATTAGCGCGCAGGACTGGTATGAGCATGAATCCCCCGGCCTGGGCCAACTTTTCCGCGCGGCGGTCGATGCGGCGGTCGAGCGAATCAGCTCCAATCCCGGACAATTTCCATTGGTCTACAAGAACATTCCCCGCTCGTTGCTTCGCCGTTTTCCTTATGCTCTCATGTTCGTCGTCGAGTTCGATGATACGTTGACCGTTATTGCCTGTTTCCACGGCAGCCGCGATCCGGAGCGCTGGCAGGAGTGGCCTTGAGCCATACCATTGCCCCTGTTCCCTGCATTTACACTGTAAGAGCATGATTCCCACCCTCGCATGGACCCCTGAAGGCGTCCGCTTCATCGATCAGACCAAGCTCCCCCTTGAGGAGAGCTATGTGCTTGCAACCACCTACGAACAGGTAGCCGACGTCATTGTCACCATGGTTGTGCGCGGCGCACCGGCCATCGGCGTCTCGGCAGCTTATGGCATCGCCCTCGGCGTTCTCCACACCACCGCAGTCACGCCGAACGAATTCGCACCCGAGTTCGAAAAAATCTGCGCGCGCCTGGCTGGAACGCGTCCTACCGCCGTCAATTTATTCTGGGCCATCGACCGCATGAAGCGGCTGTTCGCTACGCTGCTTGAGGAAGGCGACACCCTGGCGCAGATTCAGGACAAGATCCTCGCCGAAGCGCACGCCATGTACCACGAAGACATTGCCGCCTGCAAAACCATGGGCGCATTCGGCGGTTCACTGCTGCCGGACGAAGGCGGTGTGCTGACCCACTGCAACGCTGGCGCATTGGCCACTTGCGGCTATGGAACGGCGCTCGGCGTGATTCGCTCCGCCGTCGAGCAGGGCAAGCGGATTCAGGTTTTCGCCGACGAGACGCGGCCCTTCCTGCAAGGCGCTCGCTTGACGGCATGGGAGTTGATGGCCGACGGCATCCCGACCACCGTGATCTGCGACAACATGGCCGCCAGCCTGATGCGCGCCGGCCGAATTCAAGCCGTCGTAGTGGGCGCGGACCGCATCGCGGCCAACGGCGATGTGGCCAACAAAATCGGGACCTACAACGTCGCCATCCTCGCGAAGGAGCACGGCATTCCGTTCTACGTTGCCGCGCCCTGGTCCACCATCGACCTGGCCACCGCAACCGGCGAAGCCATCCCCATCGAAGAGCGATCCGCGATGGAAGTGACCCACCACGGCGGCAAGCAACTCACTCCCAACGGCGTAGGCATCTGCAACCCCGCATTCGATGTGACGCCGGCGAAGTATGTGAGCGCGATCATCACGGAGCGCGGCGTGTTGCGAGCGCCCTATGCCGAGTCGCTGCGGGAGATGGAGTTGGTGGCGAGCTAGGCTGAAGAGTACCGGAGCTAGCGGACATCCAGGCTCGTGCTTATCGTGCTGCGAACAAACAAATCAAACAGGCTTTACTCCCCGAAAATACTGCTCTCGGAAGGAAGCCCATCCTTCCATGTCGTCGAAGTTCCCGGCGCGAATGCAGTCCTGAATATATTCCAGTGCTTCCCTGGATTCTGAGTCGGTGCGCACACGCAGGTAAAGAATCGTCGCCTCCACTCCTGCTCCGACGAGGAATTGGATATCGAAACCGCACCCCGTATCAAAGTCTATGTGTTTCGCACGCCATAATTCGATAACATCCTCAAGGTCGCCAACCCGCCACAACAGAAAGGCGCACCAATATATGTTCTCGAAGTACTGCCCTTTTTCATCTTCCCCGTCGTCGGCGCCTTTGCCTTGCCGGTAGATGATTTCCCGTTGGAGAATTGCTCTCAGCAGCCCGGAGGCATCAGGGCCTGGGTCCTGGTGAATCAGGCTGAGCAATCCTTCACGGAAACGCGGATTGTTGAGAGTGAGAGAATCTTCGTCCGAGAGTTCGACTGTCGGTCCCGGATAACGCCCAATGAACTCATTCTCAGTCATGCGCTGGATTCTCCCTCGAGCCCCATTGGAACACCAAGAACCATCGCCGGCAATCGTAAAGCCAATCCGCACCCGCGCACATGTGGATTCCGGCTTGCCGTCTACACTCAAAAGCGTGGCGCTTCCCCGCACCAACGTCTTTCGCCTGCGCAAACGGTCGCTCGTCCGCGGAGTTCTGTTGTCCCTCGGCGCATTCGCATGCAGCCTGCGCCTGGCCGGATTTCCCGACATTCACGCGCTGCATGGCTCGCCGTGGCAGATGCTGGTGGCGCTCTTCGCAGCATGGGGCATGGTCGATACCGCGCGCTGCCTGCGCAGGAAATGGAGCCTCTACCACGCGGGCGTCCTCATCCTGCTCTATTCGGAACTGATGATTCTGGCACTGGTCGTGTTCCTGTCGATTTATCCATAGAATGCAGGTCCGTATGACGTCTTCCCGGGGTTCCAACAACCAGCCGCGTCCGTGTAGGATGAGGCAAATCGCCGCATGGCCTTCGAGGCGATCATGAGGAAGCGAATCGCACCGGGCAACAAACTGGAGGGACAGATGCTCAAGGGATTCAGGGATTTTATTCTGCGCGGAAACGTTGTGGACCTTGCGGTGGCCGTGATTATCGGCGCGGCATTCGGAGCCATTACTGCCTCAGTCACCGCCGACGTGATCACACCGTTGATCTCCGCCGTGGTGGGTGCGCCCGACTTCTCTTCGCTCGTGATTCACGTGCCGGTCCTGCACCATGTTCCGGCGCCGCCCAATCCGCTGCCGGCCAACTATGTGACGCCGGGCGACATTCATATCGGCAAGCTCCTGAATGCCTTGATCAATTTTGTGCTGGTGGCAGCGGCAATCTACTTCGCCATCTTGATGCCCACGCGGTACATGCTCAGGAGATTCGCACCGCCACCCCCTCCGGCGCCTCCAGCCACCAAGCCGTGCCCGGAGTGCCTGAGCGATATTCCGCTGGCGGCGAGGCGGTGCGCCCACTGTGCGCAGCCGGTGGCTTAGAGCCCGCGTTGGTCCAATTTGGGCACGGGTGGGGAATTTACCGGCCAGGCTGTTGCGGAGAATTGATTCTCTTCGAGCAGTTGCAGGTGGTGAATGGCGATGTTTGTGGTCGATAATCGTCCACTTAATGGTTGATTATCTGCCACACAATAGACGATAATCTGATCATGATTCGTCGTCACCTTACCGATAACCTGCTCGAAGCGCTGGCCGACACACCGGCCGTTCTGGTCAACGGCGCCCGTCAGACCGGCAAGAGCACACTCGTGCAATCGGAAGATGTGGCGGCCAATAACCGCCAGTCCCTGACCTTCGACGATCCCGGCGTTTTGTCGGCAGCAAAGCTCGATCCAAACGGTTTCATCGCCGGACTGAACACTCCGGTGACGCTCGATGAGGTCCAACATGTCCCGGAAATCTTTCCCGTAATCAAGGCTGCGATCGACCGGAAACGTAAGCCTGGGCAGTTCCTGCTCACTGGTTCGACCAATGTCCTGCTTCTGCCTAAATTGTCGGAATCCCTGGCGGGACGCATGGAGGTGCTGACTCTCTGGCCGTTCTCCCAGGGAGAAATGCGCGGCGTAAATGAGACCTTCGTCGATACACTCTTTTCTCGCAAACCTGTAGGGTGGGGCGGCAAGATTGCATCCCTGCCGCGGGAGGAATTATTTGAAACCGTCCTGGCCGGTGGCTATCCCCCTGCCGTTGCACGCAAGAGCGCCGCGCGGCGCACCGCATGGTTCCAGTCGTACGTCATGACCATCCTGCAGCGGGACATCAGGAGCATGGCGAACCTGGCGGATGCGGCGGATGTGCCTCGACTGCTCGCGGTCGTCGCTGCGCGCGCTGGAGGTCTGCTCAACTTCGCCGATCTGTCTCGAACCGTGGCTCTGCCGCAGACTACGTTGAAGCGCTACTTCGCCTTGCTGGAAACGACATTCCTTGTGCAACTGCTGCGCCCATGGGCCAGAAACCTGGGTAAACGAGTCATCCAAACTCCAAAGGTATATGTGAATGATTCGGGCCTGCTGGGATATCTGCAAGGTGTAACCTTGGAGCGCATGAAAACGGAGAGCAATCTTGCCGGGTCGCTCCTTGAGAACTTCGCGGTCATGGAATTGCGCAAGCAGTCCACATGGAGCAAGACTCAGCCGGATCTTTTCTTCTGGCGTACTGCCAACGGCCAGGAGGTGGACATTGTTCTGGAAGACCGCGCAGGGAGGGTAGTGGGAATCGAGATCAAAGCATCCGCAACCCTGGGCGGCAACGATGTTCGCGGTCTGCTGGCTCTGGCAAGTGCGGCCGGCAAGCATTGGGTGCGCGGCGTGGTGCTCTACACGGGTAGTGAAGTGATTCCCTTCGCCAGCAATCTCCATGGCGTTCCCATTGGAAGGCTCTGGCAACCGTGAGGACCCTGGTCGCTCCACGCTGACTCGCTATTCAATCCAACTCCCGCAACGACCGCGAGAACGCGAAGGTCCCCAGGAAGATCAATCCCGCCGTCCCGGCCATCAGTGCCAACGCGTGGCTCGTAGGGATGTGGCGCGAAAGCTCGCCGGCCATCAGCGCGCCCACCGGCGGCAGGCCCAGAAAGCTGGTCGCGTAGATGCTCATGACGCGGCCCCGCATCTCGTCGGAAGACAGGTGTTGGATGGAAATATTGAACGAAGAAATCATGAGGATGGCGCTGAATCCCTCGACGAATCCGAGGCACTCCGACCACAGAAAACTCTCCGAGTAGCAGAAGCAGATGATCACGACAAAGAAGACCACTCCGCCAACGGTGATGACCACGCCGCGATGCCGCAACACGCCCTTGGACGCCACTACCACCGCGGCCAGCACGGCGCCGGCTCCAGAGCAGGCCAGCAGCCATCCAAGACCGCTGGCGCCGGCATGCAACTGGGCTTTCGCGAAGAACGGAATGAAGGTGATGAACGGGACCCCGAGAAAGCTGACGACCGCCGTCAACCACACCAGGACCAGCATCTGGGGATTGCCTCGCACATAGCTGAATCCGCCTCGCAGGCTTGCCCACATGCTCTCGCGCCGTGCCTCCTGCTCCTGCGGGTAACGAATCCGAACGAGCGCACCCAGCACGGCCAGAAAGCTCACGCCATTGAGAAAGAAGTTGCCGGCCACGCCCATCAGCGCCATGGCGTAGCCACCCAGCGTCGGCCCGATAATTCTGGACAGGTTGAACTGCGCTGAGTTGAGTGCGATGGCATTGGTCAGGTCTTCGCGCTTCACCAGCCGCGGCACCAGCGCCTGGTAGCTGGGCGCATTCACCGACATGGCCGTGCCGTTGAGAAAGGCGATGATTGCCACACCCCACACGTTGATGCTGTGCAGATAGGCCAGGGCCGCCAGCAAAAAAGCAAGCAGCATCATTACCGATTGAGTAACTAGAAGCAGCCTGCGCTTGTTGACGCGATCCGCGATCACCCCGCCAAAAAGCGTGAAGAAAAGAAATGGAATCGACCCCGCGAATCCCACCACGCCCAGCCAGAAGGCCGAGTTGGCGGTCAGCAGCAGCACCAGCCAGCCCTGGGCCACATTCTGCATCCATGTACCGATGTTGGAGAGGAAGTTGCCGCTCCAGAACAGGCGGAAGTTGGGGTTGCGCAGGGCGCGAATAACCTGCGGAAACCGGCCAGTCTCCACTTCGACGATTGCCTGTGCAACCGCCGCGGTCTCTTCCGGGGAAGCGCCGCGAGGTTCCTCCTGCAATGGTGGTCCGGCGCTCAGAGAATCTTCACCTCTGACTCCAGTCTAAGGCGTTGGTGTAATCTGTGGCTTAATCACTAAGCTTGCCTTGCGTCGTTCTTCTCGCTTCCGCAGTTAATCTCAACCCAATCCTTCCTATAGGACCCCATGATGAAATCCCGCCTCCCGCTTGGATGCCTGTTCCTCGTCACCCTGCTCTTAACAGCTACTTCAGCGCCGCTGCCGGCCCAGTCCACGCCGACCGTCTTCGGTTACGCCGACTTCACCACACAGGCTCAGATCGAGGCGAAGTTCCTCGCCGTACCCGACGCCAAGCTGGCCGGAGAACACCTCAAGACCCTGACCGCCGAGCCCCACCTGGCTTCTTCGCCGGAAGATCACAAGACCGCTGAGTATGTCGCAGTCAAGTTCCGTGCTGCCGGCCTGGAGACCGAGATCGTTCCCTACCGTGTGCTGATGAACCAGCCCAAAGTAGTGAAAGTCGAGGCCTATGACCCCGCCGGCAAGCTGCTGATGAGCGGTCCCACCCGCGAGCACGTTGACAACGATCCCTTCCAGGACGATCCGCGCGTGGTCATGCCCTTCAACGGCTCTTCCGGTTCCGGAGACGTGACCGGCGAGGTGGTCTACGCCAACTATGGTCGCCTCGAAGATTTTGACAAGCTCGCCGAGCAGCACATCGACCTCCACGGCAAAATCGTGCTGGTGCGTTACGGCGCCAACTTCCGTGGTGTCAAGGTCTACATCGCGGAGCAGCGCGGCGCAGTGGGTGTGCTCATATACTCAGACCCCCAGGACGACGGCTTCTACAAGGGCGACGCCTACCCCATGGGCCCATGGCGGCCTGAAACCGGCGTGCAGCGCGGCTCCGTGCAATATCTCTTCAAGTATCCCGGCGACCCGGAGACTCCCGGCGTTGCCTCTACGCTCGATCTGCCCGATTCGGCGCGCGTGTCGCCAGAGGGCAACCAGCCGCACATCATCTCCATTCCCATCAGCTATCACGACGCCTCGCCGATCCTCCAGGCGCTGAAGGGCGCAGGCGTACCGCAGGGCTGGCAGGGCGCTCTCGGCTATCGCTATCACGAGGGGCCCGGCGGCGTGACCGTGCACCTTGTCTCAGTGCAGGACTATCAGCGGCGCATCATCTGGGACGTAATTGGCACGGTCAAAGGCTCGCAGGATCAGGACAACTGGGTGGTACTCGGCAATCATCGCGACGCGTGGGTCTATGGCGCGGTCGATCCCAACAGCGGCACCGCCTCGATGCTGGAATCGGTCCATGGCGTCGGCGCATTGCTCAAGCAGGGCTGGCGCCCCAAACGCACCATCGTCTTTTGCAGTTGGGATGCCGAGGAGGAAGGTCTGATCGGCTCAACCGAGTGGGTGGAGCAGCACGCCAAAACCCTCGAACACGCCGTTGCCTATTTCAACGTGGACGTGGCCGTCTCAGGGCCAGAGTTCGGCGCCTCCGCTGTTCCTTCGCTGAAACAGTTTGTCCGCGAACTCACGCGGTCAGTTCCCAGCCCGCTGGGAGGAACCGTTTATGAGCAGTGGAGGAATGAGCACAGCGAAGGGAACGAACATCGTGGCTCCAACGCTCCGCCCGAGGACGCTAATGAGGTGCATGTGGGCGACCTTGGCTCCGGCTCCGACTTCACGCCCTTCCTCCAGCACGTGGGTGTGCCGTCAACCGACATAGGCTCCAATGGCTCCTACGGCGTGTATCACTCCGTTTTCGACAATTACGCCTGGTATGTCCAAAACGCTGACCCACACTTCCTCTATCTCCAAGAAATGGCTCGCGTGCTTGGCCTTGAGGCCATTCGAATGGCCGACACCGATGTCCTGCCCTACGACTACGTGATCTACGCAAAGGAGATTTCGGCCTATATTGAATCCGCAAAACACAAGGCCGGCGACCTGCACGTCGGCGGGCTGGACTTTGGACCCGCAGAAGCCGCCGCAGGACGCCTGGCCGCAGCCGCGCAGCGGGCGCACACGATTGAATCGGCTCCGTCCGGCGACCTGGCAAAGCTGAATCAGACCCTGCGTGCAACGGAAGCCGCGCTGATTACCGATGCCGGTCTCCCCAATCGTCCCTGGTTCCGGCACACCATCTACGCGCCCGGTGAATACACCGGCTACGCAGCCGTCGTAATTCCCGGCGTCAATGAAGCCATCGAAGCGAAAGACTCCACCCGCGCCGCGCAGCAGTTGACCGTGCTGACCCAGGCGCTGGACCGTGCAGCCCAAACCCTCGCTTCCGCGCAGTGAGACTGGGTGCCCCGGTCCCTCGCACTTGGGGACCGGGGAGGTCGTACCAGAACCTGTTTGTGTGACCTAAATCACTCAAGTTGCCTCCCACGGTTGACCCCACCCCTCTACGCTCGTATCGTTAGAGATGGCTATGAAGAACTCTGGAAACACTTTGCGGATCGGGATTGCGGCTGCCGTCATTGTCGGCACCATCGTGTGGCTTGCCTTCTCCGGCTACGGGGCCAACAAGAGCTACTACGTCACCATCGCCGAGCTCGGCGGAATGGGCGACAAGGCTTACCACAGCCAGCTCCGCGTCGAGGGCTTCGTCGTGCCTGGATCGATCGAGCACAACGGACCGCACGTCAATTTCACGCTGAACGAGTTTGAGAGCCACAATCCCAAGGCGCCTTCGGGCCGCCTGCTCAAGGTCAGCTACAAGGGCTCTGAGCCGCCACCGGATACATTCAAGGACGATTCGCAGGCGCTGGCTGCCGGCTCTTACGGTCGCGACGGCGTCTTCCATGCTTCGGTGCTCCAGGCCAAATGCGCCAGCAAGTATGCGCCGGCCACGCCAGGCGGCGCACCCGCAAAGCCGGCTACGGCAACGGCCTCGCAACCCAGCGCGCAGCCCGCCGCTTTAGCCGCCAACACAACGGCAGCAAATTGATCGAATGACCGCCCCCGCACCCGAGGCCGCGCAATCCCCCCTCGGCGCTCGCCCCGTCACGCCCAGCACGGTTTCGGCGAATCCGTTTTCAGCGAGTCTCAACCAGGTTTCCAAGCTCTTCGGCTCCTTCGCCGCTCTTCGCCAGGTCAGCGTCAATCTGGAACCCGGCCGCTGCTACGTCCTGATTGGGGAAAACGGCGCGGGCAAATCGACCTTGCTCCGCATTCTGGCCGGCCTCCTTCGCCCCAGCTTCGGAACCGTAAAGGTCTTCGGCGATCTTGAACCCCATGACGCCCGCGACCGCATCGGCTACATGTCTCACGCGCCCATGCTCTACGACGAGCTGACCGCCCAGGAAAACCTGGCCTATTTCTCCAAGCTCTACACAGGCCGTCCCTGCCTTTCGCCCGCTGAAGCCCTGCGCCAGGTAGGCCTCGATCCCGAGCTGACCCGCACCTTCGGCCAGTATTCGCAAGGAATGCGCCAGCGCACCTCGCTCGCACGCGTTCTGCTCGCCGTCCCCGAATTGCTCCTGCTCGACGAGCCATTTTCCAACATGGACGTTGAATCCGTCAGCCAGATGGTCGCGCTCCTCGCCAAATTCCGCCAGGGCAACCGCACCATCGTTATCACCACCCACCAGCGGGAACATGCCGCGCCCATCGCCGACTGGGTGCTGGCCCTCAAAGCCGGCCGCGTAGCTTCCTTTGAACCCGGGAGCCCCACCCTATGAAGACCAACGGCGCACGCTTCCTCGAATCCCTCAACATCCCCTTCGAACTTCGCGAGTACGAAGTCGATCCTGAAGATCTATCGGCGATTACGGTCGCGAAAAAAATCGGCATGCCCGCCGAGCAAGTCTTCAAGACCCTCCTCATCACTGGCGGCCCCAACATCTATCGCTTCGCCGTGATTCCAGGCGACGCCGAACTCGACTTCAAGAAGCTGGCCCGTGCAGCCGGGCTGCGCAAGGCCGAGATGGCGCCCCTCAAGGATGTGCAGCCTCTCACCGGTTACATTCGCGGCGGCGTGACGCTATTCGGCGCACGCAAGCCCTACCCCGTTTACATCGATGAGACAGCCATTCTCTTCGACCAGATCAGCGTTTCCGCAGGCGCACGAGGAACTCAGCTCATCCTCGCCCCCGGCGACTACCTCCGTGCCGCGCAAGCCCTCGAAGTCGAAGTCCAACTCGCCGATTTGACCAAAGAAACAACTCCTCAAAACTCAGACTGTCATCCTGAGCAAGCGCAGCGAGTCGAAGGACCTGCTTCTCGCAATCCAAGCTCCCCAAAGGGGCACCGCTGATGCCCCGCGCCCTCTGGACCCATCTCGTCAAAGACCTTCGCATCGAGCTGCGTTCCCTCGACGCGTTTGTCTCCATGCTCTTCTTCTCGCTGTTGGTGGTGGTGCTGTTCTCTCTTGCCTTCGACCCGCGCGGAGACTTTTCCCGTGAGATAGCCGGCGGCGTCCTTTCAGTGGCCACCATGTTCGCCTCGGTTAGCGCACTCAACCAGGCGTGGGCCCGCGAAATCCGCCACCAGGTCATGGACGCGCAACGCATGGCGCCCGCGCCCGGCGCTGAGCTTTACCTGGCCAAAGTGATTGCGAATTTTCTGTTTGTCACAATTGTTCAGGCAATTCTGGCGCCGTTCTTTTTGATCTTCTATAACCTGCACATCGAAGGGCAGGCCTGGCTGCTGGCCATCGTTCTCCCCCTGGGAACGTGGGCGCTGGTCGGCAACGGCATTTTCTTTGCCGCGCTCTCCATCCGCTCCCGCAACCGCGAACTGCTCCTTTCGCTCATCCTTTTTCCCATCTTTATTCCAGCGCTGCTGGCCATGGTGCGCGCCACCACCTCCATCCTCACCGGCGACGGCGACCCAACCCTCTGGATCAAGCTGCTCACCGGATACGACATCATCTTCACCACGGTGAGTTTGCTGCTGTTCGACGTGATTTTTCACGCTGAATAACCTGTGAAGTCATTCTCGACATCCGTGTCTCACGTCACGATTGAATATCCCTCGCACTTGTTAGAGTCACCTAATCTCAGGCATCAGCGTCTGGAGGGTATCTCCAGTAGATACTGGACGCCGCCTGATAATCGGTCGCAGGGCCTAGTCAGCTCTGGGAGTTCAACTCTCCTGCTCTCCGCTCGTCTACGACCGGCTCACCTTGACAGATGGTATGCAGTGGAATAGATTCACTTCATATCAGGCGGCGTCCAGTGCATGCTGGCGTACCAAAGAAATTGCAAAAGGCTCTGGAGTGACTCCCGGAGCCTTTTTGCTGCGCATTATGCGTTGCACACCGAGTGATTTGGATCACATCTCCCTGCCCCATATCTCGTAAACTAAAAGCGTTCAGCCAGGATTCTCCATGAAAAAAGCAGCAATCGGTTTCTTCATCGTCCTCACGCTGGCCCTCATGGGCTGGGGCTACTACCAGGCAATTTACGTTGCCCCCAATGATGCCATGCAGGGCGAACTGTTTCGCATCATCTACTACCACGTGCCATCGGCCAGTGTCGCGTTCCTGTTCTTCGCCGTCTCGCTTGCCGGCTCCATCGGCTATCTTTCCTTCCGCCGCGGCAACCCCACATATGCTCAGATCTCTGACGCATGGGCTCTGGCCGGTGCTGAAGTCGGCGTCGTCTTCTGCACAGTTGTGCTCCTCACCGGGCCGCTCTGGGGACGCCGCGCATGGGGCATCTGGTGGACATGGGACGCGCGGCTTACAACCACACTGGTGCTGTGGCTGATCTACGTCAGCTACCTGCTGCTGCGCCGGTTCGCCGCCGGCCCCCAGGTGCAAACACTTGCCGCGGTACTCGGCATCTTCGGCGCGCTCGATGTGCCCATCGTCTACATGTCCAACCGTTGGTGGCGCACCCAGCATCCTGCTCCGGTCTTTGGAGGTAGTGAAGGCTCCGGCATGGACCCATCGATGGTGCATGCGCTTTTATGGAACATGCTGGCATGGTTTTTCTGGGGCATTCTGATCCTCGGCCTCCGCTTCCATGTTGAGCGTGAGCAGCAGAAAATCACCGCCGTTGAAGCCCAGGACGCGCTCGATGCAACCAACTGATTTCGTAGAACCCAGGCCGGATCGAAAACCAAATCCAGGCCGCAAGCGCAGATGAAGGATTGAAAAGATGAAAAAGACCGTAATTGCTCTCTATGCCATCGCCAGCACCGCTTTATTTGCCTGGTTCTACTATTGGGCCTTCTATCTCGCCCCCGGAACCGACGAAAAGGCTGTTCTCGACCACCAATTCGTTGTGGCCGCATACGCCATCACCTGGGCCGTGCAACTCGGCTATGTGTCCTGGCTTGCGGCGAAGTGGAGCGGCCAAAAGCGTAATCCCCTCCGCTAACACCCATTGTTTTCAGCGAACCGCTGTGGGACATTCACCCTGGCAACCGCATTCATTTCACCCGCTGCAGGCGCGGCATTTTCTGTTTCGCAGTCTCCCAACGCGCAGTACCTAAGTAACATTTACCTAACACTTATTCCCCACACCACCGGGATATTAGTTGTATTTCACTTTTTTAAAATTCGGGTGATCATTCCAATACATACAACTCTCAAGAAATTGGAAGAGTCTAGCGCAGTTGGAGTGTTGAACCATGCTTGATGTATTGATTGTCTTAGCTTTCCTTGGTGTTGTTGTCATTGCCCCCGCAGTCTACGCGGTGCGGGCCGACAGCAAGTTCACACGCAAATAAGCAGACACAGCAAAAACCCGCCCGCACGCTAAAGCGATTGCCCTTCGCCATCGAACTCATTAGACTGGTGGTTTGAGGGTCCGTCATGTTAGTTGTCATGAAAGCGCAGGCCACGCCGGAACAGATCCAGGCCGTCTGCGATCATATTGAACAGTTGGGCTTCCGCGCCCACCCCCTGCCCGGCGCACAGCGCACCGCCATCGGCATCACCGGCAACCAGGGCGAAGTCGACCGCGGCAATCTTGAAGAGCTTTCCGGAGTGGCCGAGGTCATCCGCGTCTCCAAGCCCTATAAGCTGGCCAGCCGCGACGTCAAGGAAGAAGACACCATCATCCGGTTTCCTGGGACCAACGCCACCATCGGCGGACGCGACCTGGCCATCGTTGCCGGACCCTGTTCCATCGAAAGTCCGGAACAGGCTTTCGCCATCGCCGAACAAGTCGCCGCTGCCGGCGCACAGTTTTTCCGCGGCGGCGCCTACAAGCCCCGCACTTCGCCGTATGCCTTTCAGGGCCTGGGCGTTGAAGCTCTTCGCATCATGGCTGAAATCCGCGACCGGTTTGGCCTGCGAATCATTACTGAAGCCATCGACAATGAAACCCTTGAGCTGGTCGCCGAGTGGGCTGACGTGATCCAGATCGGCGCGCGCAATATGCAGAACTTCTCGCTGCTCAAGCACGCCGGACGGCTGCGCAAGCCGGTCCTGCTCAAGCGCGGATTGTCCGCTACGCTCGACGAGTTCCTGATGGCCGCCGAGTACATCATGAGCGAAGGCAATTACGAGGTCATCCTCTGCGAACGCGGCGTGCGCACCTTCGCCGACCACACCCGGAACACCCTCGACTTGAGCATTGTTCCCGCGGTCCAGCGCCTCAGCCATCTACCCATCCTGGTCGACCCCAGCCACGGCACCGGCAAGCGCGACAGCGTGTTGCCCATGGCCCGCGCGGCCGTCGCCACCGGCGCTGACGGTATCCTGGTCGAGGTCCACCACCAGCCTGAAAAAGCGCTCTCCGACGGCCCGCAATCCATCTATCCCGCCCAGTTCGCGCGCATGATGGACGAAATCGAGCGGATTGCGCCGGTTGTCGGCCGCCATCTCGCCCGCGGCATCCACGTCGAAGCGCCCGCGGTCTAACGCCGTGAATCGTCCACAAAACCTTGGTGCCCCATCCATGCGACTTCTCTTTGTTGCATGGGTGGGAAGCCGCAAAACTCGATTCGCGCTCTCCGGGTTTGCCGCCCTGCTCGCTCTCCCCCTCACCGGCTGCCGCTCCCACGACTTTTCCCAATACCCGCCCAATTATCGCGAATACGCCTACATCACCAACGGCGGCAGCGGAACCGTGAGCGTGGTCGATGTGGTCAACGTGCGCCTCGACCGCGAACTCGCCGTCGGCCAGAATCCCATTGCCATTGCCGTCAGCCCCACGCGCAACGAGGTCTACATCGTCAACTCCGGCTCGCAGGGCGCGCAGGGATCAGTTTCCGTCATCAACGCCGAAAACAACACCGTCGCCGCAACCATTCCGGTCAAGCGCCAGCCGCTTTCGATCGACGTCGACGCTACCGGCGCTCTGGCGTACGTCGCCAATTCCGGCTCCAACAGCATCTCCGTTCTCGATCTGAAAGCTCGCCGCGTAATCGCCGAGTTTGGCACCGGTGAAGAGCCCGTTTCCGTGCGCATCGCGCCTGACCGCAAGACCCTGATCGTCGCAAACAGCCGCAGTGGCAGCGTCAGCATCATTGATCCAGCCACCGGCAACATTCGCGCGGCTTTTGATGGTTGCCCCGGCGCTGGCGATATCGCTCTGCTTCCTGATTCAGCCAAAGCCTTTGTCGCCTGCGCCGCCGGCCACCAGGTGATGGTGATCGCCCTGGCTCACTCCAAAGCCAATCCAAACCAGCCCGATCGCCTGGAAACCCTCATGGACGTGGGCCGCGATCCCGTTCACCTGGCCCTCAAGCCCGACGGCGGCGAGCTGTTTGCCTCCAACTCGCTCTCCGGATCAATCTCTGAAATCTATGCAACCACCGACGAAGTTGGCGGCGTGTATCCCATGGGCGACGATCCGGTGCGCGGCCTGGTCTCGAGCGACAACGCAATGCTCTATATTGCGAATTTTCGATCCCAGTGGGTCACGGTCTACTCCATCGACGACGGCAAGCGTGTGGCTTCAATCCACGTGGGCGACGGCCCGGCCGCGCTGGCGCTTTCAGGCGATGGCCACCTGCTGTTTGTCGTCGATACACGCTCGGGAGATGTTGCCGTGGTTCGCACCAGCTCGAATTCGCTGTTTACGCT
The DNA here is from genome assembly GCA_050013695.1 of Occallatibacter sp. Classification (GTDB taxonomy): domain Bacteria; phylum Acidobacteriota; class Terriglobia; order Terriglobales; family Acidobacteriaceae; genus Telmatobacter. The sequence continues at coordinate 23,182 of JBEKET010000004.1, read as the reverse complement.
GTGGTCGACGGGCAAAGACCCCAACGCCATCGCCGTCAAGGCGTTTAAGCAGCCGTAGCATCGTCGGCTCCGCATTAAGATAGCTTCGTCTGGCTGAGATTTCGACGCCATAAAATAATGCTGTCATCCTGAGCGAGCGCAGCGAGTCGAAGGACCTGCGGTTGCCTTTTGCGGAGCCCACCGGCCAATCCCTTACTCGGTCCCACCCAGAATCGCGTGATCCAAGAACCCCACCGATCGCCCGCTCGCTCCATCCAGATCGAACACCACAATTTCGTTGCGGCCCTTCTTCAGCCACGGCGCCGGCAGGTACAGCGTCCTCTGCGGCCCGATATTCCAAAACCTTCCCAGCGGCTGTCCGTTGATCCACACTTCGCCTTTTCCCAGCCCTCGCGTATCCACAAACGTATCCGCCGGCTCATCCACATTGAAGCTTGCCTGGAAGAAACAAGCGCCAGCACACGCGCCGTCCCCATATTTCAGCGCATCGACCTTCTCCATGGGCAATGAATAAATCTGCCAGCCTGTCAGCGTCGCATCTCCCAGCGTCACGCGCTTGGTAATCCCAGCTCGCTCGTAAGGAACAGTGTGCCCGTAGTTGACCCGCCCCGTGTTCTCTACCAGGATGTCGAGGCGCGTGTTCTGGTGCGTAGTCGTAATCGGTAACGAAGACTGCTCCAGGCGGCGATCGAGCGTCCCCGCCAGCACGCCATCGACATAGACCTTCGCGTAGCTGTGCAGCTCGTCGATATGCAAGTCAGCGCTCTGTGTACGTTCAATCGCCTGCGGCCTCTCAATCATGGTCCGGTAGAGAATGTAGCCGTAGCTCTGCCCCACATCTTCCATCGAAAGAATCTTCTCGGACTCAATCGGCTTCGGCAACTCACTCCAGATCGAGGCCGCTCGTTCCAATTTCACCGCAGGCAGCGCTCTCACCGGAAGCGGCGCAGGCGGTGCGGGAGGCGTCACGCCGGTCACCTCGTGAATCGCATCGCGCATTAGAAAGAACTTCTTTGTCAGTTCCCCGCTCTCACTCACCGGCACATCGTAGTCATAGCTGGTCACAGTCGGCTCATACTTGCCGCCATCCATGTTGGCGCCGTTCATCCAGCCAAAACTTGTGCCGCCATGAAACATATACAAGTTCACTGAGTAGCCCTGCTCCAGCATCCATTTCAGCTCCTCGGCGTCGGCGGCCGCGTCGGTCGTATGATGCTTGTCGCCCCAGTGATCGAACCACCCGTCCCAGTATTCGCCGTTCATGCGCGGACCATTGGGCCGCACCTTTGCGAGCTTGGGAAACTCGGTTTTCGCGTCCCCGCTCCCGAAGTTAATCACCGCCGGCAGTTCCGCGAGCGATCCATTCGGCAGTTCGTCGGCGCCGTCCGCCGTGTACAGCATCGCCCGGTCAAATCCCGAGTCGATCAGCAGATGATGAATCTGCTCCATATAGTCGTGGTCCGCGCCATAGGAACCATACTCGTTCTCAACCTGCACCGCGATAATCGGCCCGCCATAGGCGCTTTGCAGTGGCGCCAATTCCTTGCCAAGACGATGAAACCACCGTGTGGCGTCGGCCATGAACTGCGGATTTTTACTGCGCACCACCATCCCCGGCTCCCGCAACAGCCACGCCGGAAATCCGCCAAACTCCCACTCCGCGCAGACGTACGGCCCGGGCCGCAAAATCACATACAGCCCTTCCTGCTGCGCCTCGCGGATGAACTCGGCGACGTCGTTCTGTCCTGAAAAATCAAACTTCCCCGGCGCAGTTTCGTGCACGTTCCAGAAGACGTACGTCTCCACCGTGTTCAGTCCCATGGCCCGCGCCTTGCGCAACCGATCACGCCAATAAGCTCGCGGCACGCGCGCATAATGAATCGCCCCGGAGATGATCTGAAACGGTTTTCCATCCAACTCGAAATGATCGCCATTGGCGCGCAGAACATGCGCAGCGTGCGCAGCCGCGTCCTGCGTCTCAAGCGCTCCCGCCCGCAGCGCTCCAGTCGCCACCACAATTGCGACGACAACCGCAATAGCTATTTTCCTGAGAGTCCCAATTCGCATAAGAACTAATCTATCCCCTCAGGGCCAATCTCCTCCGGCTCCGGAGCCAGGCGCAAAACAGCAGTATCTATTTTCACAATCAATGCGTACCGAGGGGTTTATAAATAAGCCCGATGACGATTCCGACGATCGTCCACTGCACGAAGTAAGCCGCAGCCTGCCCCAGTGCGAGTTTCAGCCCGATCTTCAGGTTCACATAGTTGTGCAGCACAAATGCGCAAACCACAAAAATGCCAAGGAGAACGCCGAAATGCGCACCCGCCATAATGCCCGGACCGGTCTGATGGATCATCGAGAAAAGTATCGCGGCAACCAGGATCGCCATGAAAGTTGCGCCGAGTCCAACTGGCATGACATTCTTCATCTCTTCCGCAGGCCGGAATACGGCCGGGTACTTGTGCGCTTCTTTGATCAGACCCGGCGCCAGCCAGAACATTAAGGCGCCAACCACAAAGGACGCGACCGTGCCACCAAGCGCCGCCAGCAAGAGACTTAGATAGTTCATCTGCGCTCCTTTTGAAATTGCGAATCAAACTTCGCAGTCGGTTCGGCAAAACTGCCGCATGAGCATGAGAGTTGATGCCATCATACGGTCACTCACGCCAACTTCAACATGGAAATCTGGTGTCAGTTTTGCGTTCGCCCAAGGAGCCAGTTCAACACGCTTATCCTTGCCCGCCAGTCCCCTGCTTCTGCCCCAGCCGCGATACGCTGAACTGCGCGCCGGCAAACAGAATCAGCCCCGACACATAAGCCCAGAGCAACAAACCCACCGATACATAAAACGGTCCATAGAGCGACTCCAGGTCAAGATGCGGCAGGGCCGCGACGAAGATCAGCTTCGAGACCAGCCATACAATGCCGGTGTAGATCGAAGTGCGCAGAATCGGCCTCCACGGCACTTCGCAATTAGGCAGCAGCCAATAAATGCAGAAGAAGAACGCAATCGAAGCCACCCCGGTGGATAAAGCCAGCCACATGTAGCTGAGGCCTTTGAAAACGACATTATCCACGTTGTGAAACAAGGCGAACGTCAGCACCATTTGCGCGCCAGCATTCAGGAACATGCTGACCACCGCCAGAGCAACCATGATCAGCGCCAGCCCCAGGGCCAGGGTCTGATTCATGATGTAGTTGCGGCTCTTGGTCACGCCCCAAGCCTGGTTGAGTGCGACCTCAAGCGGCAAGAAGATTCCAGTACAGGCCACCAGGATCATGATCAGCGAAAATGTTTGCACGCCGTGACGCGATGACTTGATGACCGCCTCTAAAATCGTATTCGCCACCCAGTTTGGCTGAACTGTGTGCGTGGGCAAAAAGTAGTTCACCATGTCGGTCACCACGCTCACCATGGTTTGCGAGTGGAACACCGAGTGCGCCAGCGTATACAGCAGCACGATAAACGGGATAAACGAAAGGATCGCATTGGCCGCCACGCTGAACGCAAACGTGTGCACTTCGCTGTCCAGCAGATAAGTCACCAGCGCGGTGCCTTCCCTGCGCAAGATATACCACTTTGATTTTGTAGCCGGTACCACCGCGTCTGGGTCGGTTGTTGTCTGGAGGGACGCTTCGTCAGTACCGGAATCTGAGACTTGAGCCAATGCAAACTCCTTTGCCGCACTTACAGAATTTCCGCCGTAGCTGCGCGCACCGAGTGTAGCTGACGCATGGCGGCCGAATAGGTGTTTCCTCAAGAATAGCCCCTGCAAAGCGATCTGCGCCGTGACGGCGAATGTAGCGCAAATGCGCGCGCAGAGCCTGTTCGGCATAACCACTGCTTTCAATCCTATTGGCACATCCAGGGACTTCTGTGGGTGCGCCTATTGGCCTCAATCGTTTTCGCAGGCCCATTCCGCGCCCAATCCGCAATCCGCTGCGCCAGCCCGCATCGCTCTGCCGATCCTTATTTTCCTCTTGCATCCTCATTCAATTCCTGCCATAACTGGAGCACGGCGCGCCGGAGGCGGGTCGTCAGAAAATTTCGGAAGGCCGCAAGCTTTGCAAGATTTCGAATTCGCGCCCAGCCTCAACTCAGGCGTCCTATCGAGCCGCCTGCACGCACCTCTCCGGTGCGCGCAGGCGGCTCGCGGCATTTCTAAGGCGTCTTCTCACACTTTCGGCCGGCGTCAAAGATACGGACGAAGTGAGGGAAACGAAGAGACCAGGTCAATCACAACATAAGGAGAAAGCGGATGAAGGAGCAAGGTGTCGTGAAATGGTTCAATGGATCCAAAGGTTACGGATTCATTCAACGTTCAAGCGGAGAGGACGTTTTCGTCCATTTCTCGGCCATTCAGGTAGACGGGTATAAGACGCTGAATGAAGGCGAATCCGTCGAGTTCGAGTGCCAGCAGGGGCCCAAGGGACTGAGCGCCGTCGACGTGACGCGGGTGTCTTGAAGGCAGGTTGCAGATGACAGATTACAGTCAAACAACCCGCAGTGCACAGGCTGCTGTCATCTGTAACCTGTAACCTGTCATCTGCATTTCCCCACCGCCCATCGCGCCGCGGTTCGAAGTCCCACGTCCGCAGCCTCAGCCCACCGGACGAGCCACGGCGCAAACCGTGCCTGTCCGCTGTTTCCCATCGCAATGGCCACGTTCCGTCGCATCCCTTCGTATCCCGCGCGGCGCACTGGCGACCCATTGAAGCGGCGCTCAAACTCGGCTTCATCCATCGCGGCCAGCCACTCGAGCAGCGGATTCACCAGTTCCGCACGCGCCTCCAGTTCCCGGTCCGCGCCCAGTTCAGCTACACGCAAGGGAGCCTTCCGGTTCCACGGGCAGACATCCTGGCAGATGTCGCAGCCAAAAACCTGCCGCCCCATGCCCTCCATGAACTCCGGCGCAATCTCTCCGCGATGCTCGATGGTCAGGTAGGCGATACACTTGGTCGCATCCATCTGGTAGGGCGCAATCAGCGCATCGGTGGGACAGGCATCCAGACACCGCGTGCAGCCTCCGCAGCGATCCGGCACCGTCAGCGACTGTTGTTCCGGCCCAACCTCCAGCGAAGTCACCAATACCGCCAGAAATCCAAACGACCCCAGCTTCGGATGGATCAGGCAGGTATTCTTCCCCGTCCAGCCCAGGCCGGCCGCCGTGGCCAGCGCCCGCTCCACCACCGGGCCGGTGTCCACATACACTCGCGCCTCGAACTCGCCAAATTGCTCCCGCAACCGCGCTTCAAGCGCCCTGAGGCGCTTCAGCAGCACCTTGTGATAATCGCTCGGCCGTCGCACTCCATCCGCATCCACGCGGCTGCTCCAGGCATAGCGCGCAATCCAACCCGCGTCCTCCGGTGCAGGCTCTGTCGAGCGCGGATGCCCATTTTCATAACTGGCAAAGCAAGCCACCACCGAACGCGCCCACGGAAACGGAACTCCCACCCGCGCCCGCAGCAGGCGCCCATCCTCATCTGTACGTTCCAGATACCCCATCGTCCCCGCTCGACCCGCCTGCACCCACTCCTCAAATCGCTGCGCGTTCCGGTCCTCATTCCAATGGGGAATCGACACCAGGCCCGCCTCGGCAAACCCAGCCTCAAGAGCAGCGGCGCGCACCAACTCCCGTGTCAAAGTTGGTGCCGGGGTCGGTGTGGGACCTGGTGCCGCAGTGGATTCGCGATCAGGCATGGAACCGGAGACCCTCCTGTTTGCGTATGGGTGAGTGTGTCCGAATGCGGACGCCGGGATCGAAAACTGAACACCCAGGCGTGCGCAGGACAATGCTGGAGCGCTCGTATCTCCAGTGCTTTCAGCATATTCTCTCGGCCCGGCTTTGGCCGTCCGAGTGCATTAACAACAAGCGTAGGCCTTTCGTTCTTTGCGTTTCAAGGCGATCCAGGCCTGAGTCAGTTTCCTCAAGGGGGTTTTTATGTGCAGTGTCCTATGCAATCCGGCAATCGTAAGCTCAATCCCAGCAGAATGGTCTGCTCCCGCTGAAGCGACCGAGCGCATCAACCTGACCGAGCTCGTCCGGGGCCACGATCAGGACCTGTTCGCTCGTCTTGCGCCCGTCGTACGCCGCCAAAGCCTGCTCCTCGATCTCGAATTGGTCGAGCGCATCGACGCCGCCGGCATTGCCGCGCTCATTTCGCTCTACCGCTGCGCCACCGACGCGGGGTACCGTTTCGCCATCTTCAATCCATCGCAGCACGTGGCGGAAATTCTTACCGTCGTTGGCCTGGACCGCATTCTCGTGTCTCAGAATGTGGACCGCGTTTCACATTCCAGACAGTGCATCGAGCGCCCCGCGGCCTGAACCTCCCCAATCCGTCTCGGGAATCCCGCGCGGCGCTTGATTGCGTCTCAAAATGCGAAAAATTACGCCCTGAAATAGTACGAACCAAACCTGCCAAAAGAACCGTCTGTGACGAGTGGCACATGCAAGAGTATACTTGCGGCGTTATTAGTACTAACGACTCAGAACGCCGCAAAGCGTAGTCGCATGTCTGGTTGACTCGCACGCGCTCAGCCCTGTTAACCGCCTTTTTCCTGTTAGAGTGCTGAGCCAACGTCCCTGCCACCCTCCCATAGGCGCCGCCGACGCGGAATTCGGGGTCCCCTGCGACAGGTCTTCGTCGCTGGGGTGGTGAAATCTTTATTCATACGGAGGCAATACCCCATGGCGCAGGGCGTGGTGGATCAGGCGTCTGCTGGAAAAGCAGACTCGACTTCAACCCCAACCAAGTATGTCTTTTCGTTCGGCGGCGGCAAAGCGGACGGCAACGGCCGCATGAAGGATGTGCTGGGCGGCAAGGGCGCCGGCCTGGCGGAAATGACCAACGCCGGCCTTCCCGTACCTCCCGGATTCACCATTCAGACCGAGGCTTGTCGCGAATACATGCGCGGCGCCGTCAGCCCCAAGGTCGACACTGAAATGCACGCCGCTCTCGATCGGCTGGAAAAGCTGCAGGGACAAAAGCTCGGCACCGGCGATAATCCCTTGCTGGTCTCAGTCCGCTCCGGAGCCAAGTTCTCCATGCCCGGCATGATGGACACCATCCTCAACCTCGGCCTCAATGACAAGGCTGTCGAAGCGCTGGCCGTTCTCTCCAACAATCCCCGCTTCGCTTATGACTCCTATCGCCGCCTGATCCAGATGTTTGGCGACGTGGTTCTCGACGTTCCCAAGAAGAAGTTCGAGCACATCTTCGACACCATCAAGCACCGGGAAAAGGTGAAGTTCGATTACGAACTGCAGCCCGACGCGCTGCAGGAGATCATCGTCGAATACAAGAAGCTTGTCCGCAAGGAGACCGGCAAGGACTTCCCGCAAGGCCCGCTGGATCAACTGGTCCAGGCCCGCGACGCTGTCTTCAGAAGCTGGCAGAATGACCGCGCCAAGACCTATCGGCGCATCAACCACATCGACGACTGGCTGGGAACAGCGGTCAACGTCCAGGCCATGGTGTTCGGCAACCTGGGCGAAAACTCAGGCACCGGCGTCGGCTTCACGCGCAATCCCGCCACCGGCGAGCATGTGTTCTTTGGCGAATACCTGATGAACGCGCAGGGCGAAGACGTCGTTTCCGGCGTTCGCACGCCGCTCTCGATCTCTGAGCTTGAGCGCGCCATGCCCAAGGTCTATGACCATCTCCGCGCCATTACCTGGAAGATGGAAAAGCATTATCGCGACATGCAGGATTTCGAGTTCACCATCCAGGATGGCAAGCTCTACATGCTCCAGACCCGCAACGGCAAGCGCACCGGCCTGGCCGCAGTCCGCATCGCCATTGACATGGTTCGCGAAGGCCTCATTACTCAGGAAGAAGCCATCTTCCGCGTCGAGCCCAATCAGCTTTATGACTTCCTTGTTCCCCGCCTGATTGAAAAGGGCGAGAAGATTGAAGTGCTGGCCACTGGCCTCCCGGCTTCACCCGGCGCGGCTGTTGGACAGATCGTGTTTACCGCTGAGGACGCCGTCAAGTTCCACGCTAACGGAGCTTATCGCACCATCATCCTGGTGCGCGGCGAGACCACTCCGGAAGACATCGCGGGCATGGAAGTTGCGGCGGGCATTCTCACTTCGCGCGGCGGCATGACTTCACACGCCGCTGTTGTTACGCGCGGCATGGGAAAATGCTGCGTTGCCGGCGCAGGCGATTGCACCGTCGACGAAAACGCCAAGGAACTGCGCGTGAAGGGTCAAACCTTCCACCAGGGCGATTGGCTTTCGCTGGACGGCACCACTGGCCGCGTCATCGCGGGACAACTCAAGACGCTGCCCGCACAGCCCGACGATCCCGATCTGGTCAAGTTCATGAGCTGGGTCGATCCGGTTCGCCGACTCAAGATTCGCGCCAACGCCGACGTCCCTCGCGACGCCAAGCAGGCACGGCTCTTCGGCGCGGAAGGCATCGGCCTCTGCCGCACCGAGCACATGTTCTTTGCTGAAGACCGCATCGGACACATGCGCACCATGATTCTTTCCGAAACAGAAAAGGAACGCCGCGACGCGCTCAAGAAGCTCCTGCCCATGCAACGCGCAGACTTCGTGGGCTTGTTCAAGGCGATGGAATCGCTGCCGGTCACCATTCGCCTGCTCGATCCGCCGCTGCACGAGTTCCTGCCCCAGCGCGAAGATTTGCTGGTCGAAATCTCGCACCTCGAAGACACCAAGCCCCGCTCGCCCAAGCTCAAGGAACTGCGTCCGCTGCTGGCGCGGGTTCAGGAGCTGCACGAGACCAACCCCATGCTCGGATTGCGCGGCTGCCGCCTCGGCATCGCCTTCCCCGAGATCACTGAAATGCAATCGCGCGCTATCTTCGAGGCTGCGGTTTCAGTGAAGTCCAAGGGCGGCGATCCGCATCTTGAAATCATGGTCCCGCTCATTGGCTCCATTGAAGAGATGCGCAACCAGGCTGCAATCGTCAAGCGGGTGGCCGCGGATGTATTCAAGGAGAAGGGTGAAACCGTGGACTACATGGTCGGGACGATGATCGAACTGCCCCGCGCAGCCCTCACCGCCGACCAGATCGCCGAAGAAGCCGAGTTCTTCAGCTTCGGCACCAACGATCTCACTCAAACCACCTTCGGCATCTCACGAGACGACATCAACCACTTCCTGCCGGCGTACATCAAGCTGGGCATCTTCAAACAGGATCCCTTCGCCACCCTCGATCAAACCGGCGTAGGATTGCTGGTGAAGATGGCCACAGCCAAAGGACGCAACACGCGCCCCAATCTGAAAGTAGGCATTTGCGGCGAGCATGGCGGTGATCCAGAATCCGTCAAGTTCTGCCACAAGATCGGCCTCAACTACGTTTCCTGCTCGCCCTTCCGTCTGCTGACCGCAAGGTTGGCTGCCGCGCAAGCCGCGCTTCAGGAACTGCAGTCGCCGGACATCCACAGCGGCACCTGCTGATCTACAAATCGGCAATCAACCTCAAGGGCGCGGCTTTCACGGCCGCGCCCTTGTCGTCTTCTTGGTAAAATCGATTGTGAGCTTCTGGGAGGACACAATGCGGAAGATCAAGACCTCGTAAACCTAAACCTCGAATACATTGAGCTTGACGGCAACTGTCCTTGAGGGCAGATCAGGCTGTCGAACCGAGTCGATTCTTATCTGCCGTCGCTGCCGGGAAAATCAGCAATCAACTTTTTCCCTTCGTCCGACTTCAAAAGCTCGGCAAAATCCTCATCTTTAAGCAGTTCCAACCGATACGCAGGAGAGGCCTTCAGGGTTTCCCGCAAAGCGTGGATCGCTTGCACCCTCGAATCGGGTTGCTTCGTCTCCCGGTAATCGAATTCGTAATAATTGGCTGAATTCCAGTACGCCGTTGCAAGGTCATCATCCTTATCGCCGGCGTGAAGCTTGGCTTGGATGAACGATCCGAGCACGTCGAGAGCCTTCTTGCGGTTATGCAAAGCCTCGTACCAAATGTGTGAAAGCAGTATGTTGAGCGGCCTGTTGGTCGGATACACCTACACGAGAGAAGTCAGTGAGGCAATGAGCCTCTGCGTATCCATGTCTGCGAAGCTTTTTCCGGTGAGATAGTCGATCGCCCTGGTCAACTCTGTCGCCAGTCTCACCGCATTCTCGATCCCCTGATCGGTCTTCCTGTCCAAATCCTCAGTTTTCTTATCCAGCGCGTCCGTCCTTTTGTCCAGGACTTCGGTCTTCTCCACCAGTTCCTTGAGGAACTTGTCGGCAATCGCCGGAAGCAGCCTGATCGCGATGTATCCCGAAACGAATCCAGTACATGCAAATGTGAGCAGATTCTCCAGGGTGAAATTGCCTGAAGGAAACTTACCTGCCCACAAGGTCACCAGCAGTGCAGCCAGCTACCCTCCCAACCCCGTTACCCCATGCGCGAGGTAAAAGGCGAGACCATGCTTTTGCAGGCCATTGCGGGAAGAATGTTTTCCCATTTCTCCGCCGACCGGCTTGATGATGAACGTGATGCTGTTGGTTAGACCGCCGAGAATTCCCGGAATGCCAACCAACGCAAGAACAAGCCAGAATTCGCCAAACATCGCCCACCAGGGACCATCAGCCGATGCAGTCATGTCGCCATCCAATGAATGGCAGCAGAATAGCATCCACAGCAGCACCCCCGATCCGAAATTCGGAGATCAGCGCCACAGAATTCCCCAATATCGCCAGAGATTTGCGGAAATTTTCCGTGTCCGGCGCAGAGATTCCTGGCGATTCGATCGTTGTGCGACCCCTCCTCGAAACCATCCCGCAAAGCAACAGCAGGCGCGCGAACCTCATCCCACCACAGGGACGCGAGAACCTTTAGCCCCAGGGCTCTCAAACGGAGGAAATCGTCATGACTTTTGACTCAACCACTTACTCAAGCTCAGCAATGCTCATTGGCGCATTCGTTGTGTCCATCCTGATCATCATTGCCATTGCCATCGCATTGAAACTGCGCAAGGAGAAAACCGGGAAACTTCGCAGACGGTTTGGAACCGAATACGATTTGGCGCTTCGCAACGAAGGGACACGGAGCGCAGGCGAGGCGGTTCTGCTCGCTCGTATCAAGCGCAGCCAGCACCTCAACATTCGAGATCTCACAGCGTCAGAGCGCACGCGCTACATTGCGGAATGGGAAATCGTCCAGTCCCGCTTCATCGATCAGCCCAGGGCCGCCGCTACTCAAGCCGATGAGTTGGTCAATTCACTGCTCCAGACACGCGGCTACCCCGTGGCATTGTTTGAACAGCGCGCTGCCGACATCTCGGTCGATCATTCCGATCTCGTCGGCCCCTACCGCAGCGCTCACGAGGTCACACTGCGCGCGTCCCGAAACGAAGCCACTACCGAAGAATTGCGCACGGCGATCATTCACTACCGCGCGCTCTTCGATGAACTCTTGCAGATATCCTCTTCGGAGCCCGCTCAACGCAGGATCGTGGCCTAGCGTAACTCATCCATCCTGACCTCGCAGCCCCCAAAAAGGTCTCTGCATGCTGGAATGCGCTGTGCCGCAGCACAGCGCATTCCAGAGCCAGGATGTTCACGGTAATACAACGCGCACGTCAATTGTGCCGTATGCTGAGTTTTAGAGACTAAAACAACGAATGCTGATCCGACTTGCCTACGACATCCAGTTCGAGCTTCCCGCCGAGGTCGCGATGGTCGCGCTTCTCAACGTCCATCCCTCACGTGTCCACGACCTGCTCGAGCCCGACGAATTGCACGTTGAACCGAAGCTTCAGGTCGACCACTACATAGACAGCTTCGGCAATCGCTGTTCTCGCTTCGTCGCGCCCAGGGGGCCGCTGCGCCTGAGCAGCACCACGCTGGTTCAGGACTCCGGCGATCCGGACCCCTACAACTGGTACGCGCGCGAGGCCCGCGTGGGCGATCTGCCGCATGAAATTCTCAGCTTCCTGCTCAACAGCCGCTACTGCGAAGTCGATCGATTCTCAAACATCGCGGTCGAGTTGTTTGGCGATGTGGCGCCGGGCTGGAATCGCGTGCAGACCATCTGCAACTGGGTCCACAATCACGTCGCGTTCAACTACCAGATGGCTCGCCCCTCAAAGACCGCACTCGACGTGTATACCGAACGCGTCGGTGTTTGCCGCGATTTCCAGCATCTCGCCATCACGTTCTGCCGCGCGCTCAATATCCCCGCCCGCTACGCCACCGGCTACCTCGGCGATATTGGCGTGCCGGTTGTGTTGCCCATGGATTTCAGCGCCTGGTTTGAGGCCTGGCTCGACGGCCGCTGGTGGACATTCGATGCGCGCAACAACCAACCTCGCATTGGCCGCATCCTCATGGCCACAGGCCGTGACGCAGCCGACGTTGCCATCACCACCTCATTCGGACAGGCGGACCTGCGCTACTTTTTCGTGGTCGCCGAGGAAGAAACCCCGGCCACAGCGAACACCTATGCGGTGTCACCCGGCGCGTAGCCCCTATGTTGGTTTGGCTCTATCGCGACGCCTCGGTCGGCGCGTAATACCCTTCGCGCGTAACCACAATCAAGTCGCCGTTGCTGGCCTTCAGCGCGATTTTGTGGAAGCCGCCGTCCGTATCCACCTTGTCCGGCGTATACGTCATCAGGTATTGTCCGCGCAGTTCCTCGGCAATCTGCCCGTAAATCTCATCCAGATTGTCCTTCTTCTTGGCCTCAAAGTAGCGGGCTCCGGTGCGCGTGGCAATCTTCTCCATAATTTTCTTGCCGTCCACATTCGCCTCGCCGGATCCGCCATTGCGCCGATTGCCACCGCCCGGCCCGCCACCCCCGCCCGGCATACCGCCACCCATGCCGCCGTGATGTCCACCACCCATGCCGGGACCGGCGAAGTTCGAGTTGCGCTCCTCTTCACCCTTGAAGTAGATGGTGTAAACAGCAACATTGGCCCGGTCCGCCGCATCCACCGCGTCGTTCAGCGTCTCTTTGCTGCCCCGGTCCACCCCGTCGGAGAAGACGACCAGCGCCTTGCGCCCGTCCTTCGGCTCCATCAGCTCGTGCGAGGCGAGATAGATGGCGTCGTAAAGCTGCGTGCCTCCGCGGCTGCGCGTCTGCCCGCCGCCGCGATCATCGTCGCTCGTTTCCGGGCCGCGGCTTGAGTTCTGCTCAGCGCGCGTTGACCCCATATCGTCCAGCTCGTGGTGCAGCTTGTCGCGCGAGTTGGTGAAGTCCTCCAGCAACTCGACCTCGCGATCAAAGTGGATGAGAAACGCCTGGTCGGATTGCGAAGGGCCGCCTTGAGCCGGGGTAACCTTGAGATCCGCAGGCAGCATCAGGTCGACAAATTTCCCTGCCGCTTTGCGTTCGCTGTCCATCGCGGTGTAAACGCTGCGGCTGGTGTCCACAAGAAGCCCAACACGGAAAGGCAGGTTGCTCTCCCGCGAAAAGCTCTTGATGGTCTGCGGCCGGCCGTCCTCGGTCAGCGTAAAGTCGCTCATCTTCAGGGTGGTCACCAGCGCACCCTTTTTGTCGCGCACGGTCACCGGCATCACCACCTCGCGCGCCTGGATCTTCAGGGTCGCCGCAGGCGGGTTGTTGGCGGGCTGCTGAGCGGCGGATGGCTGAGTGCTTCCAGCCAGGGTCAGCACGGAAATCATCGCAAATGCAAGAGGAAGAATTGTTCGGTTTCGCATCATGGTCGGGCACGCTTTCGGTCCTGGCACACTTTCATTCCATTAGACGGGGCAGCTTCCATACCGTTGACCGGCAAGCCAAAACTTCAATTGATCTAGAAGTTCAGTTGCGACAAATACTTCCAGTTGACTCGCAGGCTCTGTTCGATGGGCAGGTCTGACCCGTCCTGGTCAACAAAGTACTGCGTTACTCCCAGGCGCCGCGCCTCACCCAGATCGGCTTTCCAGTCGATGGTACCTGAACCGGCTTCGGTAAAGTGCGCTCCATGTTCATCAGGGGCATAGGTAAACCCGGAGAACGGCTTGCGATCTTTGATATGAATCAGGGCCAGCCGCTCGTGGTATTTCTTCATCAGTTCCAGCGGATTCTGCCCGCCTTCAACGGCCCAGTAAATGTCCAGCTCGAGACGGATTGCCGGATCGAAATCCCGCATCAGCACGTCGATTCCGCGGCCGCCCTCGAGTTGTTTGTACTCATAATTGTGCGGATGATAGCCGAACTTCATCCCTGCTGCCTGCGCCTTGGTCGCAATCTTGTTCAGATGCTCCGCGCCCTTGTGAAACCCATCCAGCGAGTCCCAATATTCACGCGGAATCACCGGGCAGATCATGTATTCAAGCCCCAGTTCAGCCGCGTAGTCGACCTTTTCTTCCAAAGTCGCGTAGTCGAAGTGCCCGCTCGGCGCCTTCAGCCCAATTCCGCCGATCAGCGCCTTCAGTTCCTGCGCCGGCCGGTTATAGACCGCTGGAAATGTCTCCACGCTGGCATAGCCGATGTCGTGAATCAGCCGCAGCGTTTTGCCCAGGTCGGCGATATCGTTGCGCACCGTATAGAGCTGCACCCCAAACTCAACACCGGACCGAGTTGTGCCTGGCTGTGCGCTAAGCGGCCTGGCAAGGGCAGCCCCGGCGGCTGCGGCGGTAGCGAGAGCGGAAAAACGGCGTCGAGTCAACATTCCTTCTCCACTTCGGTCGAGTCCAGCATAGAAGACCGGGCTGGTGAATAGGAAATGGTCAAACGTTTGATGCAAGGGTTCGGAACTCGTCGTCACGCTCTTTCTTCAGCATCGCCAGCACCCCCGCCATATACCCCAGCGTGTGCGCCATCCCCGCGTGCCACGGCGCCGAACACGTCATCTGCGGGCTGTGATCCGGAATCACCACGCCGTCAAATCCATTGCGATCCAGAATCGTCAGTATGCGCGTCATGTCCACGTCGCCTTCGTCGATGAACGTCTCACGATAATGCGGCACCTTGCCGCGCACGTTCCGCAGATGAATGTATGCCACCTTATTCTGCTTTGTGTAGCTGTCGACGGCGGCATAAATGTCGCCCTCCGTCATCTCGGCCAGGGTACCGACGCACATCTCCAACCCGTTGCTCGCGCTCGGCACGGCATCAATCACCCGCTGATACATCTGCGGCTGATAAACCAATCTAGGTTGCTGCCGCATGGTCGGCATCGGCGGATCGTCCGGGTGCAGCGCCAACTGCACTCCGGCCTGCTCCGCCACCGGAACCACCTCCGCTAAAAACGCCTCCAGCCTGCGCCACAGCTCGTCGTGACTCACTGAAGGCACAACGCCCTCAGCCGCATCCGGGTCATACACCATGTTCCAGACAGACCCAGCCGGAATCGGCACATCCTCGACTGGCCCATCCATGCCCACGGTCACCGCGCCGCCGCGTCCCCAGGGGCCGGAGACACGCCCACACACGCCGGCAATGCTGAAGTTGTATCCCAGCACAGGAATCCCCGCCTCGCCCATGCGCCGGATCGTCGTCTTCACATACTCCATCTGCTCGGCGCGTTTGGGTCCGTCGAGCAGCACATCGTACCAGATCGCCGGGTCGAGATTTTCAATCGCCGCCAGCACCAGGCCCGCCTCTTCAATCTCGCGTCGAATCGCAACCATCTCGTCCACGGTCCAGAGTTTTCCCGGTTCGCCTGCCAAGCCCCACAATTCGTACTTCGAGCCCGTCGGTTGATTGTTACGCGGATTCCCCGCGTTCGCCCTGAAGTAATCCACCAGGTGAATCACGACGTGCGTACACCCCGCCTGCCGCGCAAAGTCGTAGTACTCGCGCGTCAACATATGCCGATAAAGTCCCAAGCCCAGTTTCAATTCGCTCCCTCTTATGCAGGCAGGCTCACCAGACCGAGGATACTCCCACTAGGCGGCATCCAACTGCGGGAACCATTTCCGCAATCCAATTTGAAGAGCCTTCCAAAGCACGATCATGAGCCAAACAATCCAGACGATCACGGAAATCAGCGCCGGAAAGTATGCAACATCGTGCAATGAGGGAACCAGCATCAACGCAACGGACACCAGGGTGCAAGCGGTAATGAAAACCGCGGGCTCCGCCCACCACTGTTTCGGCTTCACCACCGGAAATCCGCCCACCACCAACCACTGCGCAAAGACCAGAACACAGAGAATGATTGAAGTCGTGATCTCGGATGCGTGCGTCGGCTTTCCGGCCTTCCCCTGGATCATTGCCGTCAAACGGCCCGGCGTGGCGCACGGCTGATGCCACCCCGTCAGCAACGCGACGGGCAGATTGGCAAACCCGACGATCTTCTCCTCAACCGGCATTGGAACGTCCGCAATGCTTTCACCGCAAGAGTCGGCCATCGGCTCCTCCTGCCAGGCCGCCAGGCGCAGAACCGCCGTCCCGCCTGCGCTTGCTTTGATCATCGGCCACACCGCCGACTCTTCCTGGACAAACATCGCCCCAACCACCGCCAGGTGAATCCCGGCGATCAACAATCCACGCTTCCATTGCATGGCAAAAAGACTACCCTATAACCAATGAGGGAATCAAAAGGAAAGCGAAGCAATCATGAAATCACTTCTTCTCACCGACTATCGAAAGTTTGAAATCGCCGATCTGCCGCGCCCCCAGCCTGCCGCGCATGAAGTCCTCATCCGCGTCGCGGCCTGTGGCATCTGTGGCAGCGACGTCCATGGCTACGACGGCTCATCCGGCCGCCGAATTCCTCCCATCGTGATGGGCCATGAAGCCGCCGGGGTCATTGCCGCCATCGGCGCTGACGTCTTCGATTTCAAAATTGGCGACCGCGTCACCTTCGACTCCACCGTCTACTGCGGCGCGTGTGCATTCTGTATGCGCGGCGATGCCAATCTCTGTGAACACCGCCAGGTCATTGGCGTTTCCTGCGGCGACTATCGCCGGGCCGGCGCATTCGCCGAATACATCGCCGTTCCCGCACGCATCCTTTACCGGCTCCCTGCCGGCATGTCCTTTCCTGAAGCAGCCATGCTTGAAGCCGTCTCCGTCGCGCTCCACGCCGTGCGCATGAGCCAACACTCGGGAGGCGAAACGGCATTGGTAGTTGGCGCAGGAATGATCGGATTGCTGACCCTTCAGGCCGCAAAAGCATCTGGATTCGCGCGCGTCCTCATCACCGACATCGACCCCACGCGGCTCAAGCTCGCCGAATCGCTGGGAGCCGATGAAACGATCCTCGGTTCCGGCCCTGAACTCGCCTCGGCCATTCAACAGCACACCGCCGCCCTCGGAGTCGATGTTGTTTTTGAAGCAGTAGGCCGCAATGAAACCGTCGCCGCCTCCATCGACAGCGTGCGCAAAGGCGGAACCGTCGTGCTCATCGGCAACATCACTCCTGAAGTCACCCTGCCATTGCAGAAAGTGGTTACGCGGCAGATTCGCCTTCAGGGCACAGCGGCTTCAGCGGGTGAATATCCCGCGGCCATCCAGCATATTGTCAGCGGCCGCATCCAGGTTAAGCCGTTGATTACCGCCATCGCGCCGCTTGAAGATGGTCCGCGCTGGTTCGAGCGACTCTATGCGCGTGAACCCAACCTGATGAAAGTCGTGCTGACGTCCCACACAACCGACGAAACGCAGCCGGCCGCATTGGAGGCACTCGCATGACAAATCCAGTTGCGTCCGATTCGCTTTTCGATCTCAGCGGCCAGGTTGCCATTGTCACCGGCACAAGCCGCGGCCTCGGCCAGTATCTTGCCCGCGCGCTCGCCAAAGCCGGAGCCGACCTGGTGCTCACCAGCCGCAACCGCAAGTCGCTCGCTGAATTCGAAGCGGAGATCCGCGCCATGGGCCGCCGCGTCGTCTCCCTCAATCTCGACGTGCGCAACCAGGACAGCATCCGCGAAATGGCCACGCAAGCCGTCGACGCCTACGGTCAAATCCACATCCTCGTCAACAACGCGGGCTGCAATGTGCGCAAGCCTGCGCTTGAAGTGACCTGGGACGACTGGAACCTGGTGCTCGACACCAACCTGCGCGGCAGCTTTTTTACGGCGCAGGCAATTGCCCGCAACATGATTCCTCACGGTTACGGCCGCATCATCAACATTGGCTCGGTCACCAGCGTCTTCGGATACGCAGGCCTGGCTCCCTATGGCGCCAGCCGTGGCGGCATCCGCCAGCTCACCATGAGCCTCGCGGACGACTGGGGACAGCACGGCATCACCGTCAACTGCCTCGCTCCCGGATGGTTTCAGACCGCGCAAAACAAGGTGCTCTACGACGATCCGGAATGGGTGGCGTACCTTACAGACCGCATCCCCGTGAAGCGGCCCGGCGAGCCGCGCGATCTGGACGGAGCCGTTGTGTTCCTGGCCTCGGAAGCAAGCCGCTACGTTACCGGCCAGACGCTGCTGGTCGACGGCGGCATCTCCACCGGCGCAATGCGAGCGTCAGTAAAGCGCAAGGAAGAAAAATAACGCGACATTCATCAACCCATCGCGCAAAACGGGTCCCTATCGCAGCGCGGTGAACGGATATACATAGGCCATGAGGTAAATCACCAACCCAACCAGCGAAGCCAGCGCCAGGCTGTGCAGGAAGACGTAGCGCAAAATCGTTCCCTCCTGCCCGTAGCTTTCCGTGGCAGTGCTGGCCACCACAATGCTTGGCGCGGCAATCATCTTTCCCATCACCCCACCCACCGCGTTAGCAGAGGCCATCAGCATGGGAGACACGCCGATCTGCCGCGCAGTCACCTGTTGCAAGCTGCCGAACACAACATTGGAAGCCGTGTCTGAACCCGTGGTCGCCGTGCCCACCCAACCAATCAGCGTCCCAAAAAACGGATACAGCACCCCAGTGCGCGCGAAGGCCAGTCCCAGCGTCGCGTCCAATCCGCAATAGCGCATCACGTAGCCCAGCGCCAGCATCGCGGCAATCGTAATCACCGTGTAGCGCACACTGAACGCTGTCCTCACCAGCGCCCTGGCCAGCGATCCCGGCCCCAGCCCCATCAGCAATCCCGCCAGCAACGCAGCCACCAGGATTCCCGTCCCACTTGCCGCCAGCCAATTCAAACTAAAAACAGCGGGCTCGGCGGTCGGGGTCAAAGACACCGGCGGCATGCGCTGAACAAAGTTATGCAAACCCGCCACCGGAATGCCAATCGAAGTTTTTCTGTCCATCCATTGTGCGAATTGCGGAATGCCCCACGCGAAGACAACCACGCTCAGTGTGAGCCACGGCAGCCATGCCTTGAAAATCGCCCCGGCGCTGTGCTCGTGTCGCGTTCGCACCTGGCCGGTAATGTCCTCTCCTTTCGCGTTGAGCACGCGCTTCGGTTTCCAGAACCGTAGGAACAAAATGAGCGCGACGATGGTTGCCACCGAGGCCGCGATATCCACGAGCCCTGGGCCTGTATAAATCGCCATCAGACTTTGCGTCACAGCGAAGGTCCCGCCACCCACCAGCAGCGCCGGCCACACCTCCATCATGCCGCGGAAGCCCGCGTACAGCCACACCAGCCAGAACGGCACCAGAATGCAAAACGGAATCAGAATGATTGCGATCATCCTGGTGAGCGGCAGAATGTCGAGGCCGGTCACAGCGTGCAGCGCAATGGTCGGAATGCCCAGCGATCCAAACGCAACCGGCGCCGTGTTCGCAATCAGCGATAAGCCCGCAGCCTGAATCGGCCGAAATCCAAGGCTGATGAGGATGGCGCCGCAGACCGCGACCGGCGCGCCGAAGCCTCCCGCGCCTTCAATGAATGCGCCCAGCGCAAAGGCAATCAGCAGCAGTTGCAAACGGCCATCGTCGGTAATGTTCGCCAGGCTCTGTTGCAGCGTCTTGAATCGTCCCGTCTCGACGGTGAGTTGGTAGAGAAAAATCACCGGCAAAATAATCCAGCAGATGGGAAAGATTCCGTAGCCCGCGCCGAATGCAGTGGTCGTCAGCGCCAGCCTGACCGGCATGTGAAAGACAGCGAAAGCCACTGCCAGCGCAGTCAGCAACCCGATAACCGCGGCCACATGCGCCCTGATGCGCAAACCAGCCATTGCGCCAAGCAGCACAACCACCGGCAGCGCCGCCAGCATGGTCGACAGCCACCAGCGGCCCGTCGGGTCGTAGACCTGCGCCCAACTCCCCGTAGCCGGATTGGTCCTGAACAGATAAATCGCGCCTGCGATGAGAAACAATGCGCCCAAGGCCATCAAGAGATTAGACAATCTCGAAGCAGGCTTGTGGACTGGCTTTGGAACCCCAGCCGGCGCAGTGTCCCCTGTTGATGGTTGAATCGATCCCATCTGATCTCCGCCCATTCGTGCCCTGAGCCTCTATTCGCAATTTACTGAGAAGCCCATAGTACTGAGGAATGAATGCACTGTCCAAAAGCCGGCGCTCCGCATGTTTCCATCACACAGTATTTGCACAATAGAAAAGCCTGCTGATTGCGCAGGCTTGATCGAATCGTAGTTGGTAGCGCTAACGGGAATCGAACCCGTGTTTTAAGATTGAGAATCTCACGTCCTAACCCCTAGACGATAGCGCCTTTACTTTCAACAACTTACCGAATTTCAGTTGCTTCCTAGCACTCATACTAGCACTAATGCTAAAATCCATTCCATCGAGCACGCCCGCAGGGCTGCTCTTCCTAGCACTCGTTCTAGTACGAGCGACAGGGCTCAAGGAGAGGGCGGAATGGAAACGAAGCGTCATCCGGTAAACCTTAAACAGTATCGCAAGGTGAGCGGGAAATGGCAATTCGTGCCCGTCGCTCGCGAAGCCAAAGGAGCGCCCGATCCACGCCTTGTTGTCATCGATGGAGATTCTACCTCGTTACCGAACTCGATCGGTAACCTGAAGTCGGCCACTGTCCGCTGATCTGCATGGGGATGATCCGCAGTTGATGATTGGGGCTGCGACGATTCGGAGGCGTAATCGCCGCATCGCATGCGCCGATTAGTGCTTGATATTGCGGTGAATAGGCGCTATATTCTCTGCAAATGGTGCGGAGAATAAAGCGAGATACCTACATTCACGAGCGGTCGAACTGGCCGGAATTTCGCTGGGATTCCGAGAGGATTTCCCAGCGTCTGGTTGAGTTGCGACACCGGCAGGGACGCCTGATTGGCCGTATGGAGGGGCTTGGCTTCCAGCTTCGAAAGGAAGCCGTACTGAACACCCTAACCGAGGATGTTCTCAAATCGAGCGAGATCGAGGGGGAGAAACTCGATCGGGACCAGGTTCGTTCCTCAATCGCGCGTCGGCTTGGAATCGACATTGGCGGCCTGACGCCCGCGGACCGTAATGTTGAGGGCGTTGTTGAAATGATGCTGGATGCAACCCAGCACTACGATCAACCATTGAGGGCGCAGCGCTTGTTCGACTGGCACGCCGCGTTGTTCCCGACCGGCCGAAGCGGAATATCGCGGATCAACGTCGGCGCATGGCGCAACGATAAAAATGGCCCGATGCAAGTAGTTTCAGGACCGATTGGCAAGGAGCGAGTTCATTATGAGGCGCCATTTGCCGCCCGTCTACGCGGGGAAATGAAGAAGTTCCTGGACTGGTTTGAAAAAGAGAATTCAACCGACCTCGTGCTCAAGGCAGGCATTGCGCATTTATGGTTCGTCACCATTCATCCCTTCGAGGATGGCAACGGACGTATAGCGCGCGCCATCGCCGATATGTTGCTGGCGCGTTCAGAACGTAGCCCCCAACGCTTCTACAGCATGTCGGCTCAGATTCAGCAGGAGCGGAAAGCTTACTACGAGATCCTCGAAGCGACGCAGAAAGGCGATCTCGACATTACGCGATGGCTCGAATGGTTTCTGGCATGTCTGGGGCGCGCATTCGATCATGCGGAGACCATCCTGGCCGCCGTGCTCAACAAGGCTCGCTTCTGGGATCGCTTTGCCGGAACGGAGTTCAACGAGCGACAGCGCAGCATGATCAACAGGCTCTTGAATGACTTCGATGGCAAGTTGACTTCTTCGAAATGGGCCAAGCTTGAGAAGTGTTCGCAAGATACCGCTCTGCGCGATATTGAGGATCTCATCGAAGCGGGCGTCCTGATCAAAGATTCGTCCGGGGGGCGGAGCACGTCCTATTCGCTTGCGAAGATCCGTCCCGATATTTTCTGAACCCAGTTTTGCGTCACTAGCGCTACGAAGTTATAAGAGTGCACTGATACGTTTCCGCCCTGAGCTTCCTAAAACTGCTTCCTAGCACTAGCGCAAGAATTTTAAGGGTTCAACGATGAGTTTGAGAGCTATTTTTCCTAGCACTATTTACTAGCACAGCTCGCAAAAACAGCAAAAAAGCAGCAATTTAAGTGCATTTTAGACAAAAATTGGTTCCGAGTAATTTGCCGCACAAGTCCATTATTTTGATGTATTTATTTGATTTTAGAGAAGTTAAAGTGGGTGGCGACAGTCGAATCTCACGTCCTAACCCCTAGACGATAGCGCCACACTTGCAGGGGAGCCGTCGCCGGCCACTTTCTTACTCTAACAAAATTCGCGATCAAAGCCAAAGACTGTAAAGGCTTGAACACCGAACTAAATCCCCAGCTTCTTCACTTCGTCGTTATAGTACTTCCTATAAAGAATCTCCCACTCCTGCGAGCCTTCCATAATGATCTTGCGCTGGTTGGCAATCTTGAGCCGGGCAGCCGTGTCGATCTTGGCCTCTTCCGTCAACAAGTTCTCGAGCGCCTTGCGCGCTTCCTGGCGGATCGTGTTGCGATCCTCAAGAAATCCGACCTCGTCAATCTCGGCCAGCGTGTCGGCCACCGTGTGGGCCAGTTTGTTCAGCTTGTCGCGGTTGATCCTCATAGAACCGCCTTATATTTCTTCGCCAGCTCGGTCTTTACCTTCTTGAACATCTCGGCATATTGCGCACCGGACTTGCGCATCTCTTCCGAATACGCCTCGAGAATCACGCGCACTTCGTCGTTGATGCGGTCTTCCAGAGACAGCTCTTCCACCAGCCCCGCGGCAACGCGCGCTTCCGCACCCTTCAAATCACTGGTGGTGATGAGCTTGGCGTCGATGAGGTGCTTGACCGTTCGGCGGGCGAGATACCCTATGTAATCGCGTGAAAAAATCATGGGCTAAAGCTCAGGATACCCCATCCGGCCGCCTCGTGTACACCAATACTCTTGTCCAACGCAAGATGAGCCTGAGCGAGGAAGTTGATTCCAACTCAAGATGAGCCTGAAGGAGTCCGAGCGGGCAAGCTGAGGATGGATGATCAGCGTGCTTGGAGCAGAGAAGTT
>JBEKET010000003.1:0-152765 GCA_050013695.1 Occallatibacter sp. | reverse complement strand
CGGTGAAGTTCACCCGCCAACTCAACCCAGCCTGATCCAATCCAACCCCCAAAAACAAAGAACGCTCCCCGAAGGGAGCGCTCTTTTAAAAAGGACCCCGGAGTTTCGTAACAGACTCGGTTGGCCGGCCTTCTTGACATTGGATACGCTGAAGTTTGGTTATGCCGCGGAGCTTACCGGGATTTCAGTCACGGCGGACTGGACGGCCGGCTGAATCCTGAGCTGCGGGAGCGCTACGCGCAATACGTCTTCAATGCGGCTGGCGTAGTGGATGATGACGCCGCCAATCAGCTCCGGAGTGAGGTCTTCCTCCACGTCCTGGCGGTTTTCTGCGGGCAGGATGATGGTTTCAATCCCGGCGCGACGCGCGGCAAGGAACTTCTCCTTGATGCCGCCGACGGGCAGGACATTGCCGCTGAGCGTGATTTCGCCGGTCATAGCTGTCAGCTTGCGCACCGGCGTATCTGTCAGCAGCGAAGCCAGCACCGTGGCCATGGTGACGCCGGCCGAGGGACCGTCCTTGGGAATTGCGCCGGCAGGCACGTGAATGTGCAGGTCGATCTCACGGGTAAAGTCTTCGGACAGGCCGAGCGAAGCGGCGTTGGAACGCACCCAGGTAAGCGCGGCCTGCATGGATTCCTGCATCACCTCGCCGATCTGGCCGGTCATGGTGAAGCCGCCCTTGCCCTTCATCTTGTTGGCCTCAATGAAGAGGATGTCGCCACCGGCGGGCGTCCATGCGAGACCGACAGCGACGCCGGGGCGCTTGACGCGCTCGGCTACTTCAGTCTCAACACGAACCTGGATGCCGCCGAGGAATTCCTTGAGAATCTCGCGGTTGACTACAAGTTTTTCCTTGTTGCCCTCGACGACGCGGCGAGCCTGCTTGCGGCAGACCGTTCCGATCACCTGCTCGAGTTTGCGGACGCCGGCTTCGCGCGTGTAATGACGCACGATGTGGCGCAGCGCATCCATGGGAAATTCAATCTGGTCCGTGGTGATGCCGTTCTCCTTGATCTGGCGCGGGACCAGGTAGCGGATGGCGATGTGCACCTTCTCCTCTTCACTGTAGCCCTGGAGGAAGATCAGCTCCATGCGGTCAAGCAGCGGCGGGGGAACGGGATCGAGCATGTTGGCGGTGCAGATGAACAGCACCTTGGACAGATCGAACGGCACGTCGAGATAGTTGTCGCGGAAGCTGTTGTTCTGCTCCGGGTCAAGGGTCTCGAGCAGGGCCGAGGCGGGATCTCCGCGGAAGTCGCGTCCCAGCTTGTCGATCTCGTCGAGCATGATGACGGGGTCGTTGGCGTCGGCGCGGCGAATGCTCTGAATAATCTGGCCGGGCAAGGCTCCGATATAAGTGCGGCGATGGCCGCGAATCTCTGCTTCATCGTGCATCCCGCCCAGCGAGACGCGCTGGAACTTGCGTCCCAGTGCGCGGGCGATGGAGCGGCCCAGGCTGGTTTTGCCCACTCCGGGAGGGCCGACAAAGCAGAGGATCGGTCCCTTCATGTCGGGCTTGAGCTCGAGGACGCTGAGGTAGTCGAGAATGCGGTCCTTGACCTTTTTGAGCTCGTAGTGGTCTTCGTCGAGAATCTCGCGGGCCTTGTTGATGTCAATCTTCTCGCCCGAGCTCTTGGACCAGGGCAGGACGGCAAGCCACTCGATGTAGTTGCGGGTAAGCGAGTAGTCGGCGGCCATGGGAGACATGCGGGAGAGGCGGGCGAGCTCCTTGAGAGCTTCCTTTTTCACGTCTTCAGGCATGCCGGCTTCGTCGATTTTTTTGCGTAGCTCTTCAGTCTCGCGCTGACCCTCGTCCACATCGCCGAGCTCTTTCTGGATGGCCTTGAGCTGCTCGCGGAGGTAGTAGTCGCGCTGCGACTGCTGGACCTGGTCCTGGACCTCGGTCTGGATCTTGTTGCGCAACTGCTGCACTTCAATCTCTTTAGCGAGGTGCTTATTGAGCAGTTCGAGGCGGTCGGCAATGACGGCCGTCTCAAGCAACTGCTGCTTGTCGTCGGTAGTCAGAAAGGGCAGAGAGGAGGCAACAAAGTCGACCAGGCGGCTGGGCTCATCGATGTTGGCGGCAATGGTGCGAAGCTCGTCGGACAAGGTCGGAGACTCGGAAACAATCTGCTGGAACTGTCCGATCACGTTGCGAACCAGAGCCTCAAGGCCGGAAGACTCAGCGCTGGAGGAAACAGGCGGCTCAATGTCGGCGAGAACCTCGACCTCGGCAATCATGAAGGGTTCTGTCTGGGTGTAGCGCAGGAGCCGAACGCGGGATGTTCCCTCAGTAAAGACAAAGCGGCTCTGGTTGGGCATGCGCACAACTTTGTGGACCGTGGCCAGGGTACCCACAGCATGGAGGTCAGCGGGTTTCGGGGAGTCCAGCCGGGGGTCCAATTGGGCTGTAACTACAATGGATCGTTCATCTCCCAGCGATTCAATGAGCTGGATGGAGCTCTCGCGGCCAACGGTCAGGGGCAGAACGGCATGGGGAAAAAGGACGGTGTCCCGAACGGGAAGAACAGGGATTCTACGGATTCCGGTGAGGGTGGTGCCGGAGGGATTCCTGGGAGTGGGCGGGACGGGAGTCTGGATTGGCATTGAGTGTCCTCGTATCAACTTTCCTTCATTAGACAGCGCAGACTTTGAAAAGTTTCAAAAATCCAGGTTCTGCGTGGTTTCCCTGTCTGAACAACCGCGCGCATCACTGAATACGGCAGGCCAACAGACGAAGTTCCGCCTCATGGCACTGTACCGCCTATGCAATCTCACCACAATCGGCACCAACGTCCCGCGAATTTAACGCCTGCTGGGATTTTTGATGCAGGATGCTCGTGAGGTGTATCGGCGAACGCCATCGGAACGTGAGAATCAAGGCCGGTTCGAGCAAGACATTGCCGAGGCAAATCGTTCCTGTTCAGTGGTGTGCCGAAAAAAACGGGAACGTGTTTGGACCGAACAATAACCTGCCTCGTTCGGTGAGAAGCGAGTTCCTGCAGCAGCCGGCGCAGATCCGACTTCAGCTGGCTGGGTGAGCAAATCGTTTTACGTTTCCTGTGCAATTTTTTGCATACTGCCCGTGGAAAGTGGGATAAGTCGTGCAACTTCAGGGGGTTTGGAATGACGTTGAAAGTGCAACCGCATTGCCAAGCAGTGCTGTGCGTTGACCCGAGTTTCATCACTCCGGCAACGGCCGAGGCGGCTCGCTAGTTGAGCGAAGCGGAAGGTTCTTCAGCGGCGCTCTGCTACCTATGTTTCCCTACTCGATTGGAGGAATCGAAAACAACCATGAAACTGGCTAATCCTGTTTCTACTTCACGGCGGGCGGCGAAGAATTTGGGCTGGGCGGCGCTCCTAATCTTCTCCTGTGTCATCCTTGCTTCTTCACCGGCAAGAGCGGACACGGTTTTCGATATAAATGCGAATATTACGAATGGGCCGTACACCGGGACGGATGTGATCACGGGGACGATCACTATCAATACCGCGACCGGTCAAGGCGATGCTATTGACCTTTCTGTTTCCACCGATCCGAGTGCTGGCGCATTCACGGGTATCCTGGGTGTAACCTGCTCATCGCCGAATTGTGCGTTTTTCTACAACAGCGGATTCAGTCATTACGGCGATATGATCCTGGGAGACACGGTTGGCTACACGGGTGGGAGTCTCGGGTCGGGAAGCTGGATCTATCTTGGGTCGGATTTGTATTACA
Source organism: Occallatibacter sp. (assembly GCA_050013695.1). Taxonomy (GTDB): domain Bacteria; phylum Acidobacteriota; class Terriglobia; order Terriglobales; family Acidobacteriaceae; genus Telmatobacter. Next base: position 149,044 of record JBEKET010000003.1, on the reverse strand, counting down.
TAACGGGAGAAGTCACCCCGGCGGTCGCAAACACCCCGGCCCCAACGCCAGAGCCGAACCCGCTGATTCTCGTTTTGAGCGGAATGGCTGGGTTGTCAATCTTCTTATATCGGCGACGGATGCTGCGTGGCCTGTAAATAGAATTTGATTGCGGCCTCGCGGCGATCAGATGATTGATCGACGCGAGGCCGCAGAAGTCAGGGCAGCCTTATTCCAAACCGGGCGAGGCGCGCCGGGTAAAGCCGAACATAAATTACCACCCTTATGGTTATGCTTAAACTTCTCTCTCAGCATTAAGTTGCCCGAATCGATCTTGCCCGAATCCATCTTTGCCCAAATCCATACGGCGTTCTGGAAAGAGACTTCGAGAGGCGCGGGCTGGCGGGAGGATTCTCAGCGCCAGCCGGTTTGTGAAGGGGTTTATGCAGGGCCTCATGCAGGCTCGAAGCCGCCATCTTCCTTCAGGATTGCCGATTCGATCTGTTCCCACAGGTTTTCCGGTGGTTCTTCGATGGGGAACAACTGGCGGGCGGCATCCGCGATGGTTTGCAGGTCAGCAAGCAGGGCGCGGCACAGCTCGCAGTTTTGGACATGCGGGTGGTTGGCGGCATCTTCGCCGCTGCCGATCAACTCCGGGAGGTGGGCCTGAAATTCCTCACAACTCATTACTCTGGGGTCATTGGTCATTTCCGTGCCTCCTGCCGTGGAAACTTGTGCAGGGCATCGCGCAATTTTAGACGGGCCTTGTGCAATTGTGACTTGCTGTTTCCGATCGAACAGTCGAGCATGGCGGCAATCTCATTATGCTCATAGCCCTCGATATCGTGGAGCACGAAGATCAGGCGGTAGCCAGCCGGAAGGTCGGCGATAGCCTGCTCCAATGCGAGCCGGTCGATGGAGCCTGCCAGGGTGAGGTCGGTAGCGCCAAAGCTTCGTCCGGGGCTGTCATCCGGGGTGGGCTCCATGGCCTCATCGAGGGAGATCACCGACAAACCTTTTCTGCGCAGATGCATCAGCACGACATTGATGGCCAGCCGGTGCAACCAGGTGGAAAAGGCCGAGTCGCCGCGGAAGGTGGCAATTTTGCGATGGAGCTGAAGAAAAGCGTCTTGAGTGAGGTCTTCGGCTTCGGCAATATTGCCCACCATACGCAGACACAGAGAGTAGATGCGTCTTTTGTGGAGGGAGTAGAGTTGGGCGAAGGCATGATGGTCGCCAGCCTGGGCTCGGGCCAGGGCTTCCGCCTCTACGGGGTTGGGTGCGGCGACGGGCAAAAACACGGGGGAAGCCGGAGGCGGCGTCCCGCCGGACGCGATTGCAGCGACGGGCGCGGCCGCAGGGCCAGGCGCGACCGTGGCGACGGCGCGGGATGGTGCAACGCGGGTCGGCGTTTCCGCGGGAACCGGCCCTTTGGTTCGATCGGGGGGTTGCATTGAGGACCTCGAAAGGGGGATGCGGTTCTTTACTGAATCGGTCCGTCGGTCAAGTGCTGCTGCGCCGTGCATATTTCCTCGTTAGTATAAGGGAAGCGGTTGAGTTGGAAGAGCTTCGGCCAAGAAAAGACCGGCGCGGACGCAATACACATACGATGCAGATTTTTAGCTTGAGGCAGTCCAATTTGCGCAAACGGGGCGCAGTTCTCCGATTTTTTGGGTGAGAGACGATGTTGGGGACAAGGCCGACTGTGATTTGCGGCTATCTCAAGGGCGCGCAACGAATTGGGCGGGAGCCCGGAACTGCTTCCATGGAGCGGGTCGGGCGACGGGTGCGCGCTGGCGAATTGCAAAGATTAAGGAGCGCGGTTGGGGAAAACGGCCGGAATTGGGAAGAAGCTACGAGAAGACATCGCGCAGGGGTTAAACAGGCTGCGGAAGAATGCTCGATTGGCGGCGAAATTCGGAAAAGGCACACCTCAGGGGCTAAAGCCCGGGTTGATTCGATCGGCGTTATGCCGGGGATAAATCCCCGGCCTACCGCCCGGGCGAGTTTTTCAGCCGTGTGTTTAGTCGTATGCGTGCTGGTCTTCGCGGGGTTTTCCGGAGGCCACGGCTGGAGTCAGGAACCCAAAGGGGATGGAGCGAATCCGCTTGCGGCCGATTCGCTGACAACGTGGGAAGGCTTGCCGGTGCGGCACATCTCTTTTGAAGGAGTGCCGACCGAGAGGATTGCGCCGCTGCCTGGACATTTGGCCCAGGCGGAGGGAGCGCCGCTGAACCGGGAGAATGTGGCGAGGAGCCTGCGACAGCTTTTCTCGACGGGACTGTATGAGTCGGTCGATGTGGAGGCGGCGCGCGATGCGGACGGCGTCGATCTGGTATTTCATGGCACGGGGCGAAGGTTCATCGGGACGGTCAGCGTGGATGGGGCCAGGGGAGGAACCATCAATGCACAGTTGCAGAGGGCGACGCAGCTTGCGCCGGGCACGCGTTTTAACGAGGCAAAGCTGAGCCAGGCACTGGCGCAGATGCGCAAGACGCTGGCCGATAACGGATTCAATGCACCGTCGATTGCGGATACGCTGACCGAACACAAAGAAGATCAGCTGGTGGATATTTCATTCAATGTGGTGAGCGGTCCGCAGGCACGCGTGGGCGTGGTGGCGGTGACCGGCGACCCGGGGATGAGTGCGGACCAGTTCAAGCGCGACACCGGGATGAAGACGGGCGCGAAGGTGGATCACGAAACGGGAAACCGCGCATTGTCGCGGGTGCTGAAGCACTATCAGAAAGACGAGCGGCTGGAGGCTGAGATCAAGCTCGAGTCGCAGAAGTACGCGCCGGCTTCGAAGCAAACGGATTTTGGATTCTCAGCGAATCGCGGTCCGCGGGTGAAGGTGGTGGTGGAAGGCGCGAGCATGGGCGAGGAGAAAGTGAAGCGGCTGGTTCCGGTATTTGAAGAAGGCAGCGTGGACGATGACCTGCTGAACGAAGGCAATCGCAACGTGCGCGACTACTACCAGCGGCTGGGCTACTTTGACGCGAAAGTGGATCACGAACAGCAGACCACAAGCGCGGACCAGGTGGTGATTCTTTTCAGAGTCACTCTGGGTCCGAGGCGGCGGGTGGAACATGTGTCGGTAACGGGGAACAAGTATTTCGATGCGGCCACGCTGAAGGACCTGTTGAGCGTTCATGCGGCCGATTCGATTGACCGGCACGGCGCTTACAGCCAGGCGCTGGTTTCGGCGGACATCAGCGCGCTGCAGGCGGTTTATCACAACAACGGATTTACCAAGGTGAAGGTTACGGCGGAGACCGGCGGCGGCGAAGGGAACGACGCGGTGATTGCAGGGAGCCGAACGGGGACGGCGCCTTTGAGACTGGTTTACAGGATTGATGAAGGGCCGCAAATGCGAGTGGGCTCAGTGAAGCTGGAGGGCACGGAACAGGTAGACACGGCGAGGCTCACTCCCCTGCTGAACACAACCGAGGGCCAGTTGCTTTCTCCGCAGAACCTTGCCGGGGACCGCGACACGCTGCTGACCGACTACATGAGCAGGGGCTTTGACCAGGTGAAGGTGGATGTCAAGCAGCAGTTTGAGGCGGCGGATGCGAGCAAGATGGACGTGGTTTTTCATATCACGGAGGGGCCGCAGATTTTTGTACGCAAGGTACTGATCACGGGCTTGCACTATACGCGGCCGGATACGGTGGCGAAGGCGATTACGCTGCATGCGGGTGATCCGCTGAACGAGACGGCACTGGCAGATACGCAACGAAACCTCTATGACCTGGCGTTGTTCAACGAGGTCAATACGGCGTCAGAGAATCCCAAGGGCGGCGAGACCTACAAGACGGTGCTGTTGCAGTTGCAAGAGGCGCGGCGGTGGGTGCTGACCTACGGCGGAGGATTTGAGGCACAGACCGGGACACCGCACTACAACTGCGGACTGATCGCGATCACCGGAGCCACATGCAACTCGCAGGGCAAGACAGGCGTGAGCCCACGCGTGCTTGCCGACCTGACCCGCAACAATCTTTTCGGGCGTGAACTGTCGGCTTCGATCCAGGGCACATACGGCTTGCTGGAACAGAAGATCAGCCTGCTGTTTCAGGATCCGCACCTGGCGGGCAGCAAGAACCTGGGGTTCGACTTTTCAGGGGGCTACGCCAACAGCCTGGATGTGACGACGTATGTGGCTTCAAGGCTGCAGGGCGGGATGCGGCTGTCAGAGCATTTCAATACGCCGGGATCGTTGCTGTCGAAGGCAAACACGTTTATTTACGAATACAACTTTCGCCGCGTGAAGGTGCAGGCAAACAGTCTTCAGGTTTCGCCGGGGGAGATTGTGGAGGAGTCGACGGCGGTGAGGGTGGGCGGCCCGGCGATGACGTGGCTGCGTGATACACGCGACTCGCCACTGGATGCGCACCATGGGACCTACACCAGCTTTCAGGAGTTTCTTTCTCAAAAGGCGTTTGGCGCGGAGTCGAACTTCAATCGGCTCGACCTGACGAACTCCAGCTATTACAGCCTGGACAAGGGCCGGGTGGTGATTGCGCGCAATACGCGGTATGGGCAGGAGCGGGCGTTCGGGAGCGGCTCCGAAGAGCTGATTCCCCTCCCCGAGCGCCTTTATGCGGGCGGAGCCACTTCTTTGCGCGGGTTTTCAATCAATGCGGCGGGGCCGCGCGATCCGGAGACCGGCTACCCGATTGGCGGAGCGGGCGCGCTGGCCAACAGCACGGAGATTCGATTGCCGCCGCCGACGCTGCCATGGTTTGGCAATTCGGTGAGCGTGGTGCTGTTTCACGATATGGGGAATGTGTTCAGCAACGCGTCAGAGGCGTGGGCCAGCTTTTTGCGGACGCGCCAGCCGAACCGGGACAAGTGCATGGACATTACCCCACCGGCGAACCCCGTTACGCCGCCGGGGCCGGTGAATTCGACCGGGTGGCAGGGGGGATGCAGCTTCAACTATTTTTCACACGCGCCGGGTGTCGGGCTGCGCTACCACACGCCGGTAGGGCCGCTTCGGCTGGATTTCAGCTATAACCTGAATCCTCCGATATTTCCTGTGATTTACAACTATTCGCTGGCGAATTCGGCGTCGGACCCGCATGTGGGCGAGGCTGGGCATTTCAATTTTTTCTTTAGTCTGGGACAGAGCTTCTGATGAGTGGGCGGGTGGCAATTCGGAATTGGCTGAGCGGGATGGGTGTTGCCGCAGTCGGGCGATTCTTGTCGATGTGGGAACGAGAGCGTCCCTCAGGGGCTGAACAGGCTGCGGAAAAAGGGCTGTTTATGAGGAAAGTTTCCGAAAAACGTTCCTCCGGGGCTGAAGCCCGCGCTGATTCTGCTGGCATTATGCGGGGGTTGAAACCCCCGCCTCCCTCCGACGCGAGTTTTTCCGCAGGGGCTGAAGCCCGACTCATGGTATGGGCTTTATCGGCACGACTGAAGTCGTGCCCTTTCGCACATCCGACTCCAGGCGGAGTTTTTCAAATTACGGCACGACTGAAGTCGTGCCCTGATACAAAGCTTTTGAGAATTGCCGCATGCGCATTGGCGATAGTGTTCATGGCAAATCTGGGCGTGGTGCGGGGGCAGACTTCATCATCCATGGTGGTGCTGGACCGGGTGGTTGCGGTGGTGAATAACCATGCGATTCTGGCGAGCGATATTGACGACGAGATACGGCTTTCAGTTCTGGACCCGGCCAGGGGCGGCATGGGCGTGTTGACGCGGCCGCAGGCGCTGGAGCAACTGATTGCACGCGCGCTGATCCAGCAGCAGATTCGGCAGGAGGATGAGTCGGCGGCAGAACCGTCGCAGGAAGAAGTCGCTGCGCGGCTTAAAGAGATTCGCAATGAATTGCCGGCATGCGTGCGGCTGAACTGCGGCACGGATGAAGGCTGGAAAGCATTTCTCAAAACGCATGGCCTGAAGGCGGAGCGGGTGGATAGCTATTTGCGATACCGGCTGGAGATATTGCGCTTCATCGAACAGCGCTTTCGCCAGGGCATCAGTATTTCGACACTGGAGATTCAGAAGTACTATCACGACACGCTGCTGCCGCAGTATGCGCAGGGAGAAGCGATTCCTTCGCTGGAGGCGGTGTCGCCGCGTATTCAAGAGATTCTGTTGCAGGAGCAGGTGAATGTGCTGTTCGGCGAATGGCTGCAGAATCTGCGCAAGCAGGGCGACGTGGAGGTGCTTGATCCGGCGCTGGCAACTCCGGATGCGCAGCGCGGAACGGGAGGAGAAGGAATCGAATGAGCGAATCCGAATCCAAGCTTCCCGATCCTTTGGAGCGTGGTTCTTTGGAGCCCGCGCAGCCCAGGAAGCCGAGCCGGCTGCGGCGGTTCTTTCTGCGCCATCTTCCTCTTTCGATTGCGGGTCTGCTGGTTTTATTGACGGTTGCGGGTGTCGGGCTTTACTTCTGGGCCAGCTCCGCTGCATTCGAGGGACACATCCGCCGGCTGCTGATCGCCAGGCTCGACGCCGCAACGGGCGGCCGGGCGGAGATTGCTACTTTTCACTGGGATCTACTGGATCTTGAGGCGGACGCCGGCGGACTGGTGCTGCACGGACTGGAATCGCCGGAGGAAGCGCCGCTGGCGCGCGTCGACCGGATGCGGGTGAAGTTCAGCGTGCTGGGCATCCTGAGCCCGCAGATACTGCTGCGGGAGCTTGAAATTTCACGGCCGGAATTGCACTTCATCGTTTACCCGGACGGCTCAACGAACCAGCCACAGCCGGCGAGAAGGACCAGCAGCGGCAAATCCGCAATCGATACGCTGTTCGATCTGAAGGCCGGGCGTGTTTCCGTTGAACAGGGCGAGCTGGACTACGACAACCGAGCCGCATCGTTCGATCTTCAGAACCGGTTCATCTCGCTCGACTTCGACGCGAAGGATGTTTCGCTGCTTCTGCGCTATATTCCCGCAGTGATTGCGAATCCGCTGACCCATGCGAGTGGGATTTCGCCGGCGGCCAGCGAAGAGAGCTATCGCATTGAAGCCGGCGCTACCGATTTGAACCTGGCGCGGGGAAAGGCGCAGCCGGCGCACGGGTTTATGCAGGCCACGGTTGACCTGACACGGGATGGAGTGGCACTGCGTTCGTTGCGGATCAATTCAGAATCGACGGACGCAATGGGTAATGGGGACAATCACGAATCGAAGGAACATTCGCTGGAGATTTCAGGAATTCTCAAGAACTTTGCGCATCCAAAGTGGCAAGCCAAAGTCACGGGCGACCTGGATATGAAGATGCTGGACCCGATCTTCGGCTATCCATTTGCGCCGGCGGGGATGGCCACGCTGGATCTGGACAGTGCGGGTGAGGGCGGGGAGTTTCATGTCGATGGCAGCGTTCATGTGGATGGTGGGGCGTACATTGGGACCGGCGTGGTTGCGACAGGGCTTCGAGTGGATTCGCATGTTCATGCCGATCCCAGGGAGTTGCTGGTCTCGCGGATTGTTGCGCGGTTGCGGCAGGGCGGACAGATGGAGGGCACGGTCGATTTGAGCCCGTGGCTGCCGGGGCCGCAACCAAAGATTCCGACCGTCGAAGCGCCGCGCGATATCGCAGACCGGGACAAGCCGGTCTGGCATCCGGGGCCGAGCTTCATTCCGATGAATGGAAAGGTGACGGCGCAGCTCAAGGACGTTTCGTTGGACTCGCTGCTGGACATGGTCAGTCAGAGGCCATTTCAACGGCTGGGCCTGGACACGCGATTGAACGGGCCCGCGGTCGCGACCTGGTCCAAGGGCGACGTGAATACAGTCGCCGTTGATACTACATTCAAGATGAGCCCTTCAGGGCAGAACGTGAGTGGCGAGGTACCGGCGAGCGGCGCACTCGATGCGACGTATACGCAACGCGATGGAACTGTGGATATGCGCAGGCTCGAGGTTGAAACGCCGGCCAGCGAGTTGGATGCGCACGGCCGTTTGGGTGCTTACCCATTGTCGGCCCCGACGGCCCTGAGCGTCGATTTTCATTCGCATAACCTGGACGAATTCGACTCGGTGCTGCGGGATCTGGGATTGAATCGCTATGGAAAGACGGGAGCCGCGGCGTTGCCGATTACGCTGGGCGGCCAGCTTGATTTTCTTCATGGGACATGGGGCGGCTCGCTGCTAGCTCCACGCATTGCAGGCACGCTGAAGGCGACACAGTTGTCGGTTGAGATGCTGCCTGTGCAGACGACTCCGAATGCGAAAGCAATCCATCCACAGATTGAACAACCGAGGTTGGTGAAGTGGGACACGGTTGAGGTCACAGGCAGCTACGCGGCGGAGCGCATCGCGATCGAACATGGAAAGCTGCAACGCGGGAAGGCTGAGATTGAACTGGACGGAACGCTGGATGCGGCGGCGAGCCGGACGCCGACGTTCGATACGAATTCAGCGCTGCAGATGCACCTCAAGGCAAACCAGGTTTCAGTTGACGATCTGCTGCCCTTCACCGGGCGGACTCTGCCAGTGAGCGGCACGCTCAATGCGCAGGTTCAGGTGAATGGCCCCATCAACACGCTTGGTGGCTCAGGTTGGGTTGAGCTGGACAAGGGCAGCGTTTATGGCGAGCCGATAGCGCGCATACGGGCCCAGGGAACGATGGCCAACCAGGTGGTGAAGCTGGCTTCAGTGACAGTGAATGAGGCTGCCGGCGCTCTTACTGCCACGGGAGGCTTCGATGTGCGGACGCGGCAATTCCAGATCGACACGCATGGATCGGGCGTTGATGTATCGAAGATCGGGTGGCTGAGCCGGGCGGGCGTGGAGGCTACTGGAAAGTTGGGATTCCAGGTTAGTGGGTCGGGCACCGTCGACGACCCTCGACTTGAGGCTCGCGCCACTCTGACCTCGTTGACGCTTGGTGGTGAGTCGGTGGGTACGCTGGACTTTGTAGCCCATACGGCAAACCGGCTGGCAACCTACGATGCGACTACGCGGCTGGAGACGGCGGAGCTGAATCTGCACGGGCAAACCGCGCTGGATGGGGACAACGCGACACAGGCGAAGCTCGATTTTTCGCAATTCAATATTGGCGCGTTGCTCAAGATGGCCCACGTTGAGAGCATTCACGGCGATTCAGCATTGGCGGGCACGGTTACGCTGGCAGGTCCATTAGCAAGGCCTGAAGAGATGCGCGGCGAAGCGAGCCTGAAGGAACTGGTGGTAACGGTGGCCGGTGTGAGGCTTGAGAGCCAGGGCGGGGTGCACGCTACGCTGACCAATGGCCGCATTGATATGGACCCGCTGCATGTAACCGGCGATCAGACCGATCTGCACGCAAAAGGAAGCCTGAGTCTCAGAGACAAGCAGCAACTGGATCTGGCCGCGAGCGGGTCAATCAATTTGAAACTGGCGGAGACGCTCGATCCCGATCTGACCGCGAACGGAACGACCACTTTTCAGGTGGAAGCGCATGGGCCGTTGAAGGACCCGGGGCTGAAGGGGAGGATCGACTTCCAGAATGCGTCGCTTTCACTGGAAGATGTGCCGAACGGGCTGAGCCAATTACATGGGACGCTGGAGTTCAATCAGAACCGGCTTGAAGTGAAGTCGCTGACGGCGATGAGCGGAGGCGGGTTGCTGAGCGTGGGCGGTTATCTGGCATACCAGCGCGGCATCTACGCCGATCTCTCCGTGAACGGCAAGGGAATCCGCATTCGCTATCCGCAAGGAGTCAGTTCGCTGGCTGATGCAACATTGCGGCTGCAGGGGTCGCAGAACAATCTGCAGCTCTCAGGCAATGTGATGATCACGCGGTTTTCGGTGAGTCCGGATTTGGATATTGCGGCCCTGGCGGCGCAGGCCAACGTAGTTCCCACAATTGCGCCGCTGGACGCGCCCTCAAACCACATACGGATGGACGTGCACATTCTCTCTTCGCCGCAGTTGAATTTTCAGAATGCTTACGCCAAGCTGGCCGGCGATGTGGACCTGACCTTGCGCGGCACCGTGGCTTCTCCATCGCTGCGCGGCCGCATCTCGATTACGGAGGGCTCCGCAACCATCGCCGGAACCCGCTACGATCTGCAGCGCGGTGAAATCTCATTTAATAACCCGGTGCGCATTGAACCGACTATCGACCTGAACGCAACGGCCCGCGTGGAGGACTACGACATCACGCTGAGCCTGAATGGGACCCTGGAAAAGCTGGCGGTCAGCTATCGCAGCGATCCTCCGCTTCCGGAGGCCGACGTGGTGGCCCTGCTGGCGCTGGGGCGCACGGAGAATCAGCAGCGGCTTTATACGCAGCAGCAGGAACAGTCGGCCGTAAGCCCTACGACCGACGCGCTGCTTGGCGCGGCGCTGAACGCCACCGTCAGCAGCCGGGTGCAAAAGCTGTTTGGCGCCGGGTCAGTGAAGGTGGATCCCAACTACATCGGCGCGCTGGGCAACTCCACTTCCCGCATTATTGTGGAGGAGCAAGTGGGCAGGAATCTCACCCTCACCTACGCGACCGACGTGGATACTACCGGACAACAGTTGATTCAGGCGGAAGTGGCAATCAATCGCCATCTTTCGCTGCTCGTGGCGCGCGACGAGTCAGGCGTCTTCTCAATGGTGATCAAGAATACGCGTCGATATCGGTAGATCGATGTGTTCTTATAACAGTGGTTGTGGCAGACCTTGCGTGACATCTTGGGGCGATTGCGGAGTGTAAACTGCTTGGGCGAATAGGTGTATTCGAAACGATCGGCGGCGAAAGGGTTCCGAATGACGACGGCACATATCAATCGCATCGCTACGGCAGTTCCCGGGCACGATGTTCACCGTGCCTTTATCGATTTTGCCGCCAACCTGCTTCCTGAAGGAACTACGCGGAATCTCTTTCGCCGCATGGCGCGTTTATCTGGAATTGAGCATCGCTACTCGTTTGTGCAGCCGGTTGAATCGGCGGATGGAATGTGGCAGGATGCGGAGCAGATTTATGTGCCGGGCGACTTTCCGGCAACGGCGCGCCGCATGCAGTGTTTTGAGCGCTTCGCCCCGCAACTGGCGCATAGCGCGCTGGACAGGCTGAGGCTCACGGAAGATGAACGGCTCGGCATTACGCATGTGATTGTGACTTCGTGCACAGGGCTTTACGCGCCGGGCCTGGACTTTGAAGTTGTCAATCACCTGGGGCTGAATCCGTCGGTGGAGCGGACGATGATTGGATTCATGGGCTGCTACGCGGCCATCAACGCGCTGAAATCGGCGCATCACATTGTTCGCTCGGTACCGGATGCGAAGGTCCTGATGCTTAACCTGGAGCTCTGCTCTCTGCACTTTCAGGAGACGGAGAATCTTGAGCAGGTGCTCTCGTTCCTGGTGTTCGCGGATGGCTGCGCGGCGAGCCTGCTGAGCGCGGATGCGGTAGGGCTGGGCATCGACAGCTTTCTGGCGGTAAGCATTCCAGAGACAAGCCATCTGATCACATGGCGGATAGGGGAGCTTGGATTCGACATGCAGCTTTCGGGCCAGGTTCCTGGGGAGATTGGACGCGCATTGAGAGAGGTCGGAAGGCAGGTAACGCGCGGGCGCGATCCGCTGGCAATCGATCTGTGGGCGGTTCATCCCGGGGGGCGCACGATTCTGGACGCAGTGGAGAAGGGTCTTGAATTGCCTGCGGATGCGCTTTCGTCCTCGCGCAGCGTTCTGGCACAATACGGTAACATGTCCTCCGCAACCGTCATGTTTGTCTTGCAGCAGATTATCGAGCGCGCGCAGGCTGGACAGCAGGGCTGCGCGATGTCATTTGGGCCTGGCCTGACGGCTGAGACCATGGTGTTCCATGCCGCTTGACGGGATCGATTTCAGTAAGCGCGCGCAACTGACGGAACGGATGGATGCGCCATGTACGCGCGATGAGATGCGCGCCTGCCTGCGCGACATTGGCAAGCTGAACCGCTGGACGCTGGCCAATCTGGCGACCATGAACTGGCTCAACGCGGTGAGGAGCACTCTTCCGCTGCTGAGACAGCCGCTTTCAATTCTCGACGTGGGCTGCGGAGATGGGGACGCGCTGCGGCGGATCGAGCAATGGGCCATGAAACAGGGGATTGCGGTGGAGCTGGTGGGGATCGATTTGAATCTGGATGCGGCGGCGCTGGCGACAGAGGCGCGCCCTTACTGGAGCAGGATTCGCTATTTTCACGGCAATGTTTTTGCTTACCGGCCACAAAAGCCGATTCACGTGGTGATCAGTTCCCTGCTCACGCATCATCTGAGCGACCTGGATGTGGTTCGATTCCTGCAATGGATGGAGAAGAACGCCGAGATTGGATGGTTCATCAACGATCTCTCACGCAGTGAATTTGCGTACCGTTTCATCAAGATATTTTCGAAGCTGGCGATGCTGCATCCGTTTGTGCAAAAGGATGCGCCGATTTCGATTGCACGGGCGTTTGTGCGGGAAGAATGGCAAACCTATTGTCGCGCCGCGGGACTGCAGGATGGAGCTGCGCAGATTCTCAGCGTGCGGCCGGCGCGGCTCTGCGTGGCGCGGAGAAAGCCGCTGTGAGCGCAGGTGTCAGGAGAACGGAAGCGCTGATTGTGGGCGGCGGCCTTGCGGGTTCAATGCTGGCGATGCGGCTTGCGGGAGCGGGGCGCGAAGTAACGCTGCTGGAGCGGGAGCGCTGCGCACATCACAAAGTGTGCGGCGAATTTCTGAGTCGCGAGGCCGTGGAGTATTTGCGAGAAGCTGGCGTCGAGCCGGTGGAGCTTGGCGCGGCTTCAATTCACTCGGTGCGGCTCTCGGTAAAGCGGCGGCAAGTGGAAGCGCGGTTGCCTTTCGCGGCGCTGTCTTTGTCGAGGCATGTTCTGGATGAAGCTTTGTTGGCACGCGCGGCGGAACGGGGTTGCAAGGTTGAGCGAGGGGCTGCGGTGGAGAGCCTCACGAAACGCGACGGTGGGTGGATTGCGGACGTGCGCGAAGGAGAGCCGTGGTGCGCGGCGACGGTGTTTCTTGCCAGCGGGAAGCACGACCTGCGCGGTATGCATCGCGAGGCGGGCGGGCAGGGCGACATGGTGGGATTCAAACTGCACTGGAGGCTGGAGGCGGCACAGACGCAGGCGCTGCGCGGGTTCATGGAGCTATTTCTGTTTCGCGGGGGGTATGGCGGGCTGTCGCTGGTGGAAGGCGATGCGGCCAACTTGTGCCTGGTGGTGCGGCGCGGCGAGTTGCGCAGAGTGGCCGGATGGGATGCGCTGCTGGCGGCGATATGCAAGGTGAATTGCGGGCTGGAAGAACGGCTGCAAGGCGCGACGGCGTTGTGGGATCGGCCGCTGGCTATTGCTTCGATACCGTATGGACACCTTTCAGGGCGAAGCGATGGGTTGTGGTGCGTGGGCGATCAGGCAGCGGTGATTCCTTCGTTCACTGGGGATGGGATGTCGATTGCGTTGCATAGTGCGGCAATGGCGGCGGAGATGTTCCTGGGCGGCAAGAGCGCGGAGGCTTACCACGATAAATTGCGGAAACAATTGAAGCGGGGTATGGGACTGGCGACTTTGATTTCGCGAATGATGGTCAGCGGGGCGGGACGCGGGCTGGCGCCGTTGGGGCTGGCGGTTTTTCCTGGGGCTATGGAGTGGATTGCGCGATCGACGCGGATACCGCAGCATTCGACGGCGGGTCACGCGGTACGATAGGGCCTCGTTCGCAGCCTCAAGTTCATCTGCAGGGGCGGAAGCCCAACTCATTTTTATGGCCTTTTTTCGGCACGGCTGAACAGCTTGGTGAAAAAGGCCAGATTTTCGCGCGGATGCCGAAGAACATGCCTCAGGGGCTAAAGCCCGAGCATTATTTTTGTGGCATTTACGGCACGACTGAAGTCGTGCCCTTTCGCACACTGAGGCAGAAGTCGAGTTTTTCACCAAGCTGTAAAGTCATGCCCTGATACAAAGCATTGGAGGACTGATACAAAGGTTTCGAGGACTGATACAAGGGTTTCGAGGACTGATACAAGGGTTTCGAGGACTGATACAAAGGTTTCGAGACCTGTTTCGGATCATTGGTTCAAAAAGCCGATCACGGCGGGGGCGATGTTTGGAGCGCACTGGAGAGGCGCCAGATGGCCGCAACCTTGAATGACGTCGAACTGTGACTGCGGGACCAGGCTATGAATCTTTTCGCCCTGCGAGAGCGGCGTGGCGTGATCCTCCGCGCCCCAGACGAGCAGGACAGGCATCTTCAATTGCGGTAAAAGAGCGTCGGTGGCGTCGTGGCCGGTGAGCATGGAAGCTAGCGCGCGATGGATGACCCAGGCGCGCTGGCGGGAGCGGCGCAGAAGGTCGCGCGCAACGAAGGCCGGAATCGGCTGGGGATGAGGCGACAGCAGCGCATTGAGCTGGTCTAGTTCGGCCGGTGTGTTGGGCGTAAACAGGTTTGTATCCCAGGATGGTTTCTCGTAAACGCCGGCGCTGTCAAACAACATGAGATGACGGATACGCTCGGGATGATCGAAGGCGACGCGCTGCACGATCCAGCCGCCCATGGACCAGCCGCCGAGGTCGACCTGCTTGAGGCTAAGCGCGTCGAGGAAGCCGACTACGACTGCGGCCTGATCGGGGATGGAATAGGAAAAATCCGCAGGTTTTTCACTGCGGCCGTAACCGGGCAGGTCAGGAATGTAGACGCGGAAGCCGGCCTTGGTGAGCCGCGGCGCAAGGCTGCGCCAGTCTTCAGCGCTGCCGCCGAGGCCATGGACCAGCACAACGACGGGGCCGCTTGCTGGGCCTTCCGCGAGGTAGTGGACGCGATGGCCGGCGACGGTGATTGATTGGCTTGCGACGCCAGTCAGGTTCTCGTGGAGATACATTCCCTCATTGAAGTAGCTGACGGGACGAAACCAGAAACCGGCAACGGCAAAGAACACAATCCATGCGATCGTGCCGCCTATCCAGAGCAGCTTTCGAACCAGGCTCATCGTGCTTCCTTCCTTTCCGGTTGCAATGGTTGGACAGGTTGCAGCAGTTGGGCGCGCTGCCAGGCAGCTTCAATCACGCGGACGGCTATGGGATCGAGTTTAAGCGCGCTGTGGCTGTTCCAATCGGCACGCTCAACCCAGCGGACGGCATCGGCGTCAGAGGCGGCGAGCAATTCTCCACCAGTGACGCGGCAGAGATAATCCGCGATGACGTAATGGTAGCGGACACGGTCGCCGTCGCGGTGAATGCGATCGAGAAGCTCGATCAACTCGATGGGCTCGACGATCAGGCCGGTCTCTTCACGCACCTCGCGGATCACGCCGGCGGTGAGGGCCTCGCCCACTTCAAGAAGGCCGCCGGGCAGCGACCACTCACCACGGAGCGGTTCGGTGCCGCGGCGCACGAGCAGAACGCGGCCGGCGTCAACCACCACGGCGCCGACGCCGACGAGGGGCGTTTCTGGATATTCTCGTTGCATGATTCTCCCTGGGAGGCGAGCCTCTTTACGATAATGCGTGGAGGGTATTTCAGCACAAGCGGGGCAAGTGCCCGGGCCTAAAGGCCGCGTTGTTTTGGTTTCTTTCAGGGGGTTGAAACCCTGCTCCCTCCGTATTCAATCTGCATGCTCTTTTCCCGATCTCCGAATTACATCTGTAGGACCGTGAGCAAAAGGCTGCAGGCGCATCCTTTGGACCGGGCTATCATCTAAAAGGACTGGGTGAAACATTGGCGGAATTTACGTTACGAATCGATGGCATGCATTGCGGCTCCTGCATACGGCGCGTCAGCCAGGCGCTGGCTTCAGTAGAGGGCGCGAAGGTGGAGGAAGTGCGGTTGGGCGCGGCGCGGATCGGCTGCGATGACTGCATTGAGAAGCCTGCGCCTGTCGATATTGCGATTGCCGCGCTGGCGAAGGCCGGCTATACGGCACGGTTGGAAGAGTAAGTGACTACCACTCAAACGAAATCGCTCGAAACAGAATCGCTTACGCTGCCGGTGCTGGGGATGACGTGCGCTTCTTGCCAGCATCACGTGGAAGAGGCTCTCAAGGCGACGGCGGGCGTGGAATCGGCGCACGTGGATTTGATGGCGCATCGGGCCAGCGTGGTTTTCAACCCGTCCATTGCGGCGCCACAAGCGCTGGTGGATGCGATTCGCGGGGCCGGGTATGATGCGGTGCTGCCGAGAGCGGGCGCTTCAGAAAAGCATGTGGAAGAGCACGACGGTGACTCGGAGCGCAAGGCCTGGATGACATTGGGTGCGGGCGCTTTGGCGATGCTGCTGGCGATGCCGTTGGGCGCGGGTATGGGCCCCGGAAGCATGAGTTGGTTAGACCAGGGGATGATGCGCGTGCTGCCCTGGCTGTATGCGATACCGCAGGATTTTTTACGCGGTTTTTTGCTGATCTTGACGGCAATCGTCATGGGCTGGGCGGGGCGCGGGATATACGCGAGCGCACTGCGTGGGCTGCGCCATGGAACCACCAACATGAATACGCTGGTGAGCCTGGGAACTGGCGTGGCGTTTGTCTATTCAGCGTACGCGACGATCTGGCCGGGGATTGGCCGGCAAGTCTACTTCGACGCGGTGCTGCTGATTATTGGATTCTTGCTACTGGGCAAGGCGCTTGAGGCTCGGGCCAAGCGGCGGGCTCTGGCTGCGCTTGATTCTCTTTCGCGACTGCGGCCGTCTACGGCGCGGCGGGTTCGAAATGGAGTTGAGGCGGTTGTGCCGCTGGAAGAGATTGAGCCGGGCGACAGTGTGCTGGTGTTGCCGGGCGAGCGGTTCCCTGTGGACGCGACGATTATTGAAGGCCGGACGACGGTTGACGAATCGATGCTCACTGGAGAGCCGACGCCGTTGCCGCGCGAGGTGGGCGGGAAGGTTCTGGCTGGGTCGCTGAACTACGACGGCGCGGTGACTTGCAAGGCCGAGTCGCTGGGTGAGGCGACGGTGCTGGCGCAGATTACACGCATGGTTGAGCAGGCGCAAAGCTCGCGGGCGCCGATGGAGCGGCTGGCTGATCGGGCGAGCGCGATTTTTGTTCCGGTGGTGCTGGGGCTTGCGGTTCTTACTTTTGTTATCTGGATTGTGGTCGGGCATTCTCTACCTCTGGCGCTGGCTAATACCGTCGC
This sequence comes from Occallatibacter sp., assembly GCA_050013695.1. GTDB lineage: Bacteria > Acidobacteriota > Terriglobia > Terriglobales > Acidobacteriaceae > Telmatobacter. Next base: position 132,036 of record JBEKET010000003.1, on the reverse strand, counting down.
GGTGTTGGTGATTGCCTGCCCTTGCGCCATGGGGCTGGCGGTGCCCGCGGCGCTGACTGTGGCTGTGGGTCGAGGGGCGCAGTTGGGCGTGCTGTTCAAGGGCGGCGAGGCGTTGGAACGGCTGGCGCACCTGGACGTAGTGGTGATGGACAAGACGGGGACGCTGACGGTGGGACGGCCGGTGCTGTGCGGCGTTCATCCGCTGATGGGGCACGAGGAGAATGACCTGTTGCGGATGGCGGCTGCGGTGGAGGTGCGGTCGAATCATCCTTTGGCACATGCCATTGTGGACCAGGCGCAGGCACTTGGGCTGACGTGGGAAGCTGCGGAGGATGTGCAGAATTTGCCGGGGCGCGGGCTGACCGCAAAGGTTGATGGGTACGATTGCGTGCTGGGGAACGAGGCGCTGTTTCACGAGTTTTATATTCCTGTTCCGAAGGACGTTGCCGCTGCGGAGCCGGGCGTGACGCGGCTGTGGATGGCTCTGAATCATCTGCCGGTAGGCTACTTCGATGCGCGCGATGCACTGCGGCCCGATGCGGCTGAGGCGGTTGCGGCGCTGAAGCGGATTCCGACGCGGTACGGCGGGCTGCGGGTGCTGATGCTGACCGGGGATCTGGCGGTAGCGGCCATACCGATTGCGCGGCAGGCTGGAATCGACGAGGTGCAGGCTGGGCTTGATCCGGCTGGGAAGCTCGACCGTATTCGCACGTTACAGAACACTGGACTGCGGGTGGCGATGGTGGGCGACGGCATCAACGACGCGGCGGCGCTGGCGCAGGCGGACGCGGGCATCGCGATGGGGACGGGCGCGGACCTGGCGCAGGAGGCTGGAGACGTGCTGCTGCTGCGGGCGCAGCCTTCAGCGATACCAGCGGCGCTGAATCTGGCACGGGAGACGCTGCGGGTGATGCGGCAGAACCTGGTTTGGGCGGTGGGGTATAACGTGCTTGGGATTCCGCTGGCGGCGGGGCTGCTTTACCCGGCGTTTCATATTTTGTTGACACCGTGGCTGGCGGCAGCGGCGATGGCGCTTAGTTCGGTGTGCGTGCTGGGGAATAGTTTGAGGCTGCGGGGATGGACAGCGAAATAGTTCATGCTCTCCCCGGTCTCAAAGGCGAGACCCTTCGACTTTGCTCAGGGCAGGCTCGGGGGCACCCGGCCTCTGTTCCGCAGCTCAGTCTTACAACGGTTGGCACCTGGCACGGTAGACTAACGCTGGAGCTATTCTGTGCGCATCCTGACCCGTTACATTCTCGGTGAGATTCTTTCCCACACGCTGATCGGGTGCGCGCTCTTCACCTTCATTCTGTTCATGCACGACCTGCCGCACATTCTGGATGTGGTGGTGCGCAACAGTTCCACGTTCTCAAACGTGATGGAGATTCTGCTGTTCACGCTGCCCAACACTTTCAAGGTCACTATTCCGATGGCGGTGCTGGTGGGGGTGTTGCTGGGGCTGAGCCGGCTGGCCTCAGACAGCGAGATTATCGCCATGCGCGCTTCCGGGCTGGGGATCGGCTACTTTGTGCGCGTGTCTTCGATTGTGGCGATTGGCGGCACACTGATTGGGCTGGGCAATTCGATTTACGTGGCTCCGCGCGCCAACCAGGCCATCCTGGAGATGCAACAGGAGCTGGAGACCTCGCAGGCCTCGTACGAAATCCAGCCCCGCGTCTTCTACGAGGACTTCAAGAACACCGTCCTCTATGTGCAGGATGTGCGCGCCGGATCGGGCGCATCGAATTGGCGCCAGGTTTTCATGGCCAATGTAGAGGACCCAGCCAACCCGCAGATCACGACCGCGGCCTCCGCCACAGTGGTCAACGAAGGCTCACAGACTCTGCTCATGCGGCTGCGCGACGGTACACATCACGAAACCGTGCCCGGTCAGCCTCTCCAGTACAACCCCTCCATCTTCGACACTACCGACCTGCCCCTGGCTCTCAGCCAGCAAAGCTCCATTCAACTGGGACGCATGGACACGTCGATCTATGCATTGCGCATGGCCCCGTTGATCGCGCGCACCCATGGTCCCGACCCGAAGGGATTTCTGATTGAATTGAATAACCGGTTTGCCTACCCCGCTGCGTGCCTGGTGCTGATGCTGGTGGGCGTTCCGCTGGGCGTTGCTTCGCGGCGCGGCGGAAAAAGCTCGGCGTGGGTGTTCACCATTGCGCTGGTGGTGGTCTATTACACGCTTTCGCTGATTGGGACAGCACTGGGGCGGCAGGACAAGATCCCGGTGTTCCTGGGGATCTGGCTGGCCAACATACTCTTTGCATCAGTCGGCGCATTTCTGCTTTGGCAGATGGCCAGCGGCGGACAGGTCCTGAATGCGATCACGAGCTGGGCGTCGCGTTCACCGAAGCCCGAGGCCGCCCAGGCGCCAAAGCCGAATGGCCGCCGGCTTGTCCAATGGATGAGCTGGTTTCAACCGCGGGCACAGCGCGCCAAGGCGCGGAGCACGTTTCCCCGCATTCTCGACGAGTACGTGGTTCTTGAATTTCTCAAGACGTTCCTGCTGGTGCTGATCGGGTTTGTGGTGCTGATGCTGGTCTTCACTTTCTTCGACCTGGTCAGCGACATCCTGAAGAACCACCCCCGGCTCTCCACGGTCGGTGAATACCTGGTCAACCTGACGCCCGACATGCTTTACCAGATTGCGCCGCTGGCAGTCTTGATTGCGGTGCTGGTCACCTTTGGCGTGCTCAACCGCAACAGCGAACTGATTGCCATGAAGGCCACCGGAATAAGCCTTTACCGGCTGGTGGTTCCCATTGTTTCGATTGCCGCCATCCTGTCGGTCAGCCTGTTCCTCTTTGGCGAGTACTATCTGCCGCAGGCGAACCGGAAACAGGAGGCGCTGCGCAACATCATCAAGGGCCGGCCGCCGCAGACGGTACTGCATCCGGAGCACAACTGGATCTTCGGGCAACCGCGGACGGGTGAGCCGGGGCGCATTTTCTATTACGAGTTTTTCGATCCCGTCCGGAATGAGTTTGCGAACCTGTCAGTTTTCGAATTTGATCCATCGACGTTTGCGCTTTCGCGGCGGATTTTTGCTTCACGCGCCATTTGGAATGAAAGCTCAAACTCGTGGGTTTTCAGGGACGGCTGGCAGCGGGATTTTGAAGGCGTCAATTTGAGTGAAAATGGCTATCACGCCTTCGATCGGACTTCCTTTTCCGAGTTGCACGAGGAGCCAGGGTACTTCAAAAAGGAGAGCCTGCAATCGCAGGAGATGAACTTTGGCCAGCTTGACCACTACATCAGCGATCTGCGGCAGAGCGGCTTTGACACCATGGTGCTGCGCGTGGCGCTGTGGCACAAGCTGGCTTACCCGCTGATCGCGATTGTGATGGCGGTGCTGGCGATTCCCTTCGCGCTCTCCATGGGGCGGCGCGGCTCGCTGACCGGGATTGCGGTGGCGATTTTTGTGGCGCTCACCTACTTTGTGGCGGATAGCCTGTTTGGGGCGATGGGCAACCACAACTATCTGCCTGCGGCGCTGGCTGCCTGGTCGCCGGATATTTTGTTTGGGCTGACGGGCGGGTATTTGCTTTTACGGACACCGACGTAGGCCAGGTGGATTGTGGTCGAACGCGCCATCACCTGCGCGGCCCCGTACAATAAAACTATGCTTCGCGAACTGCGGCCCCTCTTCGTCTACATGCGACGCTACCGCTGGGGATATGTGTGGGGGACGCTCTCCTGTATCGCTACGAATGCGGCGTCGGTGCAGTTTCCGCGCGTGCTGGGGCTGGCGGTCGACCGGCTGCAAAAGAACCTGGCCGATCACAAGGCGATTCTCTGGTTCGCAGGCTTGCTGGTGGCGATCTCGGTGGTCAAAGGAATCTTTCTTTACGCGCAGCGGTGGATTCTGATCGGCATCTCGCGGGAGATTGAGTTCGACATCCGCAACGACCTGTTCCGGCATCTTGAGAAGCAGGACTCGGGCTTCTATCAGCACTATCGCACCGGCGACGTGATGGCGCGCATGACCAACGACCTGAATGCGGTTCGCATGCTGCTGGGCCCGGCGCTGATGTACAGCGCCAATACCGTCTTCTTCACCATTTTTGCGTTGTATTTCCTGCTGCACCTGAGCCCATGGCTGACGCTGGTGGCCCTGGCTCCCATGCCGCTGGCCAGCATCGTGGTGCAATATCTTGGTCACCGAATTCACGACCGCTTCGAGCGTATTCAGGCCAGCTTCTCCGAAATCTCTTCGCAGGCGCAGGAAAACTACTCCGGCGCGAGACTGATCCGCGCCTTTGCCCGCGAGGAGTCGCAGATCGGCCTGTTCGAGAAGCTCAACCGGCTGTACATTGCACGGTCGCTGCGGCTGGTGCAACTGATGGGAATGCTGTGGCCGACGCTGGAGTTCATCCTCGGCGTCTCCATGGTGATCACGCTGCTGGTGGGCGGACACCTGGTGCTCGCGCACCGCATCTCAGTAGGCGATTTTGTGGAGTTCAACACCTACATGATCCTGCTCATCTGGCCGATCATCGCGGTGGGCTGGGTGGTGAATCTCTTTCAACGCGGTACAGCATCCGTCCAGCGCATCGATGAGCTGCTGCAGGCCGAACCTGCGATTAATGACAGCCTGGCCGATCCGGCGATCAAGGCCGATGCCGTGCTGAATGGCGCAATTGAATTCCGGAATCTGAGTTTCAGCTACGGCGATACGACGGTACTGCGCGACGTTTCGCTGAAGGTTCCCGCGGGATCGAGCCTGGCCATCGTGGGGCCGACGGGCTCGGGCAAATCCACATTGGTGAATCTGATCCCGCGGCTCTTTGAGGCGCCGGAGGGTTCGCTGCTGCTGGATGGGCGGCCGGTGCGTGAGTATCCGCTGGCTGTGCTGCGACACAACATAGGAATGGTGCCCCAGGAGACGTTTTTGTTCAGCGACACGATTCGGGAGAACCTGACTTTCGGCGCGCCGATGGCCGGCACGGACGAGATGCTGGCGGCGGCCGAAGCAGCACACATTCGGCAGGAGTTCGAGGAGTTTCCCAAAGGCTTTGAAACCATGGTGGGGGAACGCGGAACGACACTGTCGGGCGGGCAGAAGCAGCGCGCCGCCATTGCCAGGGCACTGCTGCGTCGGCCGGCAATCCTGATCCTCGACGACGCGCTGGCCAGCGTGGATACCTATACCGAGGAGCGAATTCTTGGCGGGTTGCGGAGCTACACGGCGGAATCAACTACGATTCTGATCTCTCATCGCGTCTCGACAGTGCGCAATGCGGACCAGATTGCCGTGCTGGTTGACGGCCGGATTGTGGAACTTGGCCGCCATGAGGAATTGCTGGCGCTCGACGGCTACTATGCCAGCCTGTACCAGAAGCAGCAACTGGAAGAAGAGTTGACAGTAGCCGGCTAGCACTTGCCGTGCAGGCGGACGCTCGCTATTCGCTCGCACTGGCTTTGGTGCCCTTGCGCCAGGGAAAAGGCGCAAGACTGGGGCTTAAAACACCTGCGCCTCCGGGCCAAATGGATCAACCGTACTACCGTCCGCAGTCGAAGCATGCACGCCCAGGTTCAGGCGTTCCAACTGGAGTGGCCGGCGGAGGAGTATTCGTCGGCTCCGAATTCGGACGGGTTTCTTTGCGAGCCGTTTGAGGAAACCTGAAGAGGTGCGGGATTGACCTCGGGATCTCTGGCTACCTGGCGCCAGGCGTCGCGCACGTTTTTCACGCAATCGATGGCGTGGTCGAACTTTTGCACCGAGGCCGACTGGGACGCCTGAAGTATCTGGGCAAAGATGGTGGCGTAGAACTCACTAAGTGCCTGCGCCGGCCGGCCGCCGACATCCATGCGCAGCCGCGCCTGGAGGTGAATGATGATGTCGAGGGCCCGTTTGACGGCGGCCCGCCGGGCTTCCTGGTCGCCGCGTTCAACGGCCGCGCTTGCAACATAGAGGAAGCGGACGATGCCATCGTAGAGGGCAACGACCAGATCCACGGCCGAAGCGGAGTCCAATGCGTGTTCCTGATAACTTCCCATTTGGGGGACGGCTCCTTAGCCGTTGGTATTCTGGTCGTATCCGGTAATTGCCGAGTAGAGCTCGTTGACTCCCTGGAGCTGCGACGGCATCTGCTGCATGATCTCGTTGGCGCTGTTCAACTCCGCGGTCAGGCTTGTCTGTTGCGCGGAAATGTACATGTTCTCTTTCGATATATCGGCATTCAGCGTCGATTCGATATCGCTGTTGGAACTGGAGGCGAGCGCAATAATGCCGGTGCCCGCCGTCGTGCCGGAGTTGGTCAGCATGCTGGAAAATGTCTGGCCCCAGCCGTACGCATTCTGGAAGAAACCCACTACACCGCTGTAGTCCGAGTTCAGTACTGAATCCAACGAAGTCGCGTCAAGAACCAGCGAGCCGTCGTTATTCACGTTGATGCCCAGCGTGGTCAGGCTGTTGATGTCCGAACCGCCGTTGCTGTAGTTGATGGCGGTGCTTGTCGTGGTGTCAGTGATTGAGGGGGTCACCGAAAGGACACCCGCTGATCCCTCGGTGTACGACATCAGCTGAAGCTGCGATCCGGCGCTGCCGGTCACCACGGTGGCCATGGCTCCGCAATAGGATGAGTTGATCGCGCTGGCCAGACCTGCGAGCGTGTTGTTCCCGGACGAAGTTGGAACCTGAATGGTCTGCGTAGTGGGGTCCGCGATGTTTGAAGTGATGGTCAGCGTCCCGGCGCTTCCGGCGGTTCCAGAGAGCAGGGAGAGGGTCGACGAGTTATCGCTGTTGGTCACAATCGACGCGACGACGCCGATTCCCGCTCCATTGTTGGCGGTGTTGATGGCCTGCACCAGCCCGGCAAGCGTGTCAGGGGTAGATGAGTTTCCCATATTGATGGTTTGCGCGGTGCCGCCGCCCACCTGGATGGTTATCGAGCCGGACAGCGTATCGGTGGCGTTGGCTATGGTGCTCAGGGTTCCCGTCGAGGTTGTCTGGACGGCGCCCGTGGTCGCGTTCGCGTCGATACCGTCCGTGCCGGAATAACCCATGGGGATGCCGCCGGCAAGCGAAACATTGATTGACCCGGTCAGCGTGTCCGACGAATTTGCGATCGTATCGAGATACCCGCTTGGACTCTCCGTGTTCACGCCATTCATCAGCTGCTGCTGTAGCAAAGAGAGCGTGGGAGAGCCGAACAGCGGTTCGGGATTTCCAGAGCTGTCGTTTCCTACCTGTGCGTTCATCGCGCTGACCAGTGAGTTGTAATCGTTCACGAACTGGTTCACCGTGCTCTCAACGTCAGTGTTGTCATTGCCGATCACCACCTGCACCTCTGCACCGCTGGTGCTCGGAGCCAGCAGTTGGAAGGTCACGCCGGGGATGAAATTGGCCACGGTGTTGGAGGAGCTGTGAATGTTGGACTTGCCATCGATGGTCAGATCGGCATCCACGCCAGTCACCGAGGAGGTGTAGCCCAGGGTGCTGGACCCCGTATAAATGAGGTTTGAATTAACCGCCAGCGTCCCGGCGCTTCCGGCAATCGCGGAAGTCAGCGAGAGGCTTACCGTGCCGTCGCTGTTGGTCACAGCCTGGGCATCCACCGACGAGGCATAGTTGGTTTGCAGGTAGGTGGCGATGTCTCCGATGGTCTCGCCTCCCGTGAGTGCCGCCACCTGGGCGGTGGTGACCGATATCGGCGAACCGCTGCCCACCTGAATGGAGAGTGAGCCTCCGAGGTCGTCGGCGCTCCCGATTGCGGACAGCGTGCCGGCAGAGGTTGTCGCGCCGCTTGAAGCGGATGCGTCCGCGCCGGCGACGCCGGAGTAACCCAGGATTTGGCCGGTGCCGGCGATTGAATTATCGCTGACCGTGATGTTTCCGACCGCTCCCGATGTTCCTGAAGTCAAGCTTAGCCAGGTCCCCGATGAGTCACTCTCCACGTTCGCCGTAATGCCCACTCCAGACGAGTTGATCGTGGAGGCAAGCTCGGAGAGGGTATCGGCTCCGCTCCCGGTATAAGTGGTGCCATCCCCCGATGTGCCCGCGCCGATGGCAAAGGTCTGCGGCGTGCCGCTGCCCAGTTGCAGCGTAAGCTGTCCGGATAGACCGACGGACGAATTTGTCACTTCCGCCAGGTACCCGCTCGATGTCGCCGCCAGGCTGTTTACCACCACCGTATGCGTTCCCGCAGTGGCGGTCGAGTTGGCAGCTGTTAGTGTCAGCACATTTTCATCTGAGCTCGAGCCCTCCTTTTCTGACAGGATCCCCTCCATGTCGGTCAGGGAGCTCATGTCGTTGGAGACCTTCGAAAACAGGGTGCCCAGGCTGGATATCGCAGTATCCTGGCCTGTCAACGCCGTCAACTGCGTCTTCCACGGCGTTTCAACATTCTGCAAGTTACCTACAATCGACGCTACCGTGGAGCTCACGTCAAAGCCCGCTCCGCTGGTTGGCGACCCGAAACTCAGCCCGACTGTGCCCATTGCTCCCTCCGAGTGCCTGTAGAGCAGAAAGCGTGCCAGCCTGCGAATGGAAGGATTGGAAAACCTTCATGGCCCACTCGCATCCCGCATTTCCGCCAAAAGGAAAGGGCGTCCCTTCGGACGCCCCTCCTGGTTACGCGTTGTGGATGGAAGTTACTGCAGCAGCTTGGTAACTTCCTGGGACATGCTGTTGGCCTGGGCCAGGGCGGAGATGCCGGTCTGGCTGAGGATTTCGTACTTGGACATGTTGGAGGTTGCGGAAGCATAGTCGGTGGCCTGCACCGCATTCTGCGCCGAGACGACGTTTTCCTGTTGAGTGCTGAGCACGGAGCTGACCGCGTTCAGGGTGTTGATCTGGGCGCCGATGTAGCCGTCCTGCGACGCAACATCGGTAATAGCGGTGTTGAGGGCGTTCAGTGTTGCTTCCGCATTGGTCTGGTTGGTTAGTTTCGTTGACGCCAGGGATTGGCCGGCCCCATCGGTGTAGCTGATGGTAGCAATGCCGCTGCCCTTGAGGTTTTGCGAGGACAACTGAGCGGCGCTTGTCTGACTGGTGTTCGAATCGACTACGTTGGCCGAGATGCCGGTGTTGTATGCCGTCCCCGCCGTGTAGTTGAGTGCCGCGCCCGTGGTGGTATCAGTGAGCGACGTCAGCGGACTGACGACTACTCCTCCGGTTGACCCTTGCGTTCCCGAGGTCAACTGGATCTGGCCGAAGTTGGGGTTGCCGCTGGTGCTCGGTACCCAGGCCGCACTGACTCCCAACGTAGAGCTGTGCTGTGAAATGTAGGAGATCAGCCCAGCGGCAGTCTGGTTGGTCAGGGTACTCATGTTGACCGACTGCGTGTTGCCGGCCACCGTGAAGACCAGGGAGCCGGTCAGAGCATCGTTTTCGCTGGCAAGAGCCGTTGAAGTTGCCTTGTTGTAGGTTCCGGCCGTTACATCGGTCAGCCCGTTTCCGCTGGTAGCGATGGAACCGCCGTTGGCAATCGTCTGTGTGAGGGTCAGACCGGATGCATTGGCCTGGGCCGACACGTGCAGGTTGGTCTGAGCGGAGATCAGGTTGGCAAGACCGGTAAGAGAGTTTCCGTAGTTGGCGCCGGTGGTTGGTTCTGTGAAGAACTGGTTGGTGGAGGGGGAGTTGTTGCCAGCTCCCACTGTAAAGGTGTCGGTTACCGCGGTGGCCTGGTCAACCAGCGAGTTGCTGGTGACTGAGACAGGGTTCATGCCCGCTTCGTTGCCGGTGAGAACGATGCCGCCGATGCCTGTGCCGTCAGCGTTGGCGTTCCATTTGGCGGTTACGCCGCTGTTGTCGTTGACGCCGATGGCGGAGCTGTTGATGGCGCTGACCAGCGAATTCCAATTGCTGGTCGGCCCGGCTGCGAAGGTGTACTCGTTTGCTCCAACGGTCATGGCGATCGATCCGGTCAGGGCATCGGTCGACGCAGCCGCGGCGCCGGCGTCGAGCACGGAGACAGTCGCCGTGCCGGTTCCAGCCACCGTATGGGTATTCGTGATGGGAGTGTTGGACGCGGTGGTATCTTCCAGCGCGATGCCGCCCTGGGCGACGGTAACCGTGTCTGGGCCGCTCCAGTTGTTGGTAAGAATCATGCCCGCGACGCCCGTACCACCCGCGTTGGCGTTAAATGATGCGGTCACGCCGTACGGATCGCCGGTGCCGATGTTCGAGGTATTGATCTGGGTGATCATCGACTGCCAGGTACTGGTTCCGAGGGAATTGGCAGTAAATGTATCCGCTTTGCCATCCACCGTGAATGTTGCGGAGGAGTTCGCAAGCAGATCATCGCCCACCAGATCGCCGCTTCCCGCGCTGAATCCAGTCACTTGCGGCGTGCTGGCGGTGCCTGCCGAAACTGCCTCTCCAGCGTTTTGAGTATCGGCATAGAGAACGTTGCCCACCGTCTGGTCGGCGAGGGTGCTTGGATTGACCGTGACGTTGGTGGCGCCGTTGTAGTTGTTGGTGAGAACGATGCCGCCGTTACCGGCTCCGCCCGCCGTCGCCGACCAGGCCGCTGTGACGCCTGTGGCGACACCCGAGCCTACGGTTGTGGAGTTGTTGATGTCGCTGACCAGCGTTTGCCACGTATCGTTCGCGGCCGCCGTATAGGTGAAGGCCGCGCCCGCAGCGGTGGTGAAGTCAAACGTTGTACCGGATTTCAGCACATCGTTCACCGAGGACGAGCCGGTTGCGGACACGTTGGTGACAGAGGCAAGGCCTCCCGTGGCTGCCGTGTCGAGGCCGACGTTGTCGCCGCCGTTGGTTACCGTGATGCTGCCGGCCACGGTGTCGCTGGTGGAGATGGCGGCTCCGCCAGTGGTGATGCTGTCACTGGCATTGACGCCTGTAACGCCGGTCACGCCTTTCGTCGTCGTGCCCGCCGTCATCGCGGAGGTTACTGCCAGCGGGCTTGAAATACCGTTTCCGCTGTCCGGGTTGACGGCGGTCATGGTGATGGCGCCGTTATAACCCGCCACGCCCTGCAGGAAGATGGCTCCTGTGCCGGTGCCTGGATCAGTGGCCAGCATGTGGACAGCACCGTTGTTCAGGTTGTTGGCTACTCCGCCTGTCTGCGTAGAGTTGATGGCGTTCACCAGGCTTTGGACCGAGGTCCCGTTGGTGTAGATGGCGCTGCCCACCTGCTCCGACGCTGTCGTGGGTTGGCTGCCCATGATGAAGGTCTGGCTCGTGCCATGGTAGGCGATTGTGATTGCTCCGCCCAAAGTCGCGGTGGCATCGCTGATGGGAGCGTTGGAAAGCTGAAGAACCGCCGTGCTTGGAGTCGAAACCGTGCTGTCGTTGTTGCCGGTTATAACCGCAGCGAAATGGCTGACGCTGTTCCCGCCTGTCGCTTCCACGAGGGTGTCGGCCGTGGCCATGGTACCTGACGTTTGCTCGGCTCCCAGTACGCTGCTGGTGTCTGTGGAGTTAAGGACAATGCCGGCATCAGCCGAGCCGTTTATACCTGTTGTCCATGTTGCCTGCACGCCGATGTTGGCGGCGTTGATGTCGCTGACCAGGGTGGCATAACTGGTTGTCGTACCGTTCCCCGCGAATGTGTAGGTGCCGTGGGAACCATCGACCGTGAAAGACCCGGATAGTTTGTCGGTCTCGCTGTCGACGGCGCTGCTGTCATAAACATCCACGTTGGACTCAATGCCGGTGCCTTTGACGCCCTGGTTGACTATACTTGCGGAGTTAACGCCATCCCCGATGGTTGTCATGGTGGCGGAGTCATTTGTGGTGCCTGCGGTATCGAACATCAAAATGCCGCCATCCCCGGTTCCGTTCAGATTCGCGCTGTAAACCGCATTGATGCCGGTGGTAGCGTGCTGACTGTTGATTGAAGTAGCCAGGGCTCCCCAGGTTGTCGAACCGTTGGTGGTGATCTGCGCGCCGGTGCCTCCGCTACCTGTCAATGTGATGTTGCCTGCGGTGACATCGTCTCCGGTTAAGGAGCCGTTCGCGCCGACAGACAGGGTGCTGACCTGCTCCAAAGCCGCGCCAACGCCACCGTCGATGATTGTGTTCGTAGCTGGGTTTACATACATCACATCCGTGGAATCATTCGAGGTCAGCGTGATGCCGCCATCGCCCGCTCCGGCCATCGTCGCATTCCAACCGGCGGAGATGCCGATGTTGGCGCTGTTGATGTCTTGAACCATGGACGTCCAGGTGTTGTTGCCCGCCGCAGCCGTAAAGGTGTAGGAGCCCTGGGAGCCGGTAAATGTGGTCGAGCCGCTAATTGTGTCGCCCTCCAACTCGGCATGGACGCCGTTGGTGGAATCGGAGGTGGAGAAGTCCGTGAATTCCGCCACGCCTCCGCCGCTGGAGGAGCCGATGGTCGGACTATAGAGGCTCAGTTCCGTACCCGTGGCCCCCGGGGTAGCGGAGGTCAGCGAACTGCCGGTCACCGAAACATTTTCGCCCGTCACATCGGTGTTGGTTGCGGAGATGCTGGTGGTTGCCCCGCTGGTCGCGTACGAGCCGCCAGTCCACGTGCCGGTGTTCAACTGCAATCCGCTCGTGGTTACGGTGGCATAGACGCCCAGATTTCCAGACTCGGAATTGATGGTATCGGCCAGGTTACCCAGGGTGTCGCCCCCGGAGGGATTAAAGGCGCCCGTGTAGATGGTATTGGCGGGAGTGTTGTTGGTACCCGCGCCCACCACGAACGTCAGGCTTGTTGGGTCGGCGAGATTGCTGTTCTGGATGGTGATGTTGCCGCCCGCGGTAAGCTGATCCGAATAGGATTCGGCGCCACTGGCCGTGCCCACGGTAACCGTGGAATTCTGTGCTGTGACGGCCTGGGTGCCGAGGGTGTCGGCGCCCTGCGTTTGGACGTTCTGCGTGGTGCCTGCTGCGCCGGAGCTGAAAGTCGGCGTCTGGGGGGTGGAGCTGGCCTGCGTGGTGACCGTCAAGGCGCCACCGGTTGAGTTGGCATCGGAAAGCGAAAGACTCTGCGTGCCGTCGCCGTTGGTCACAACGGTCGCGTTCACGCCGAGTTGCGTCCATGCGGCCGCGCTCGCGGTGGAATTAGCCAGCGATTGGAGAGTGTCGTTGGTGGAGTCGATTGTGAAGGTGTGGGTGTTTGAGCCCTGGCTCACGGTCAATTGAGTTCCCAAAGCCAGCGTTGCGCCGGCAGCCAGGCCGCCCAGATTGAGGGTGCCGCTGGTGCTGGTGGCACTGGGGTTGATGCCCGCGGAGACCAGCCCGCCGGTGATTTCGATACCGGTCTGCGTTCCGCCGCCCGCGACGCCGGCATCGGCCTGCGTGGTGAAGGAGGCGCTCAGGCCGAGACCTGAATTGTTGATGGCGCTGATAAGGCCCTGCGCTGTGTTGGCGTAGCTGGAGTTTGCCCCACCCACGGTGATGTTGTCCGTCGCCGTGCTGGATGCGCCGTTGGCGCCCTGCACCAGGTAGTTGACGGTCATGCTGGTGGTGGTGCCGCTCAGGTTATCGGTGGCCTTGGCGTTGGCCGTTGACGTCGACAGGTTCAGGAAAACATTGTCGGAGCCGTTGCTATAGTTCATCACGCCGCCGGTGTCGCCCACATTTGACGAGGAGAGCGCGCTGATATTGAGGGAGTCGATGGACGCGCCCGCGGTCGAAGAGTCGCCGGTATAGATGTTGGTGGCGGACTGGCCGAATACCGAGGTGTCGTTGTAAGTGGTGGTGGTGCCGATGTTATTGATTTCCGAGAGAATCGACTGGTATTCCTGGTTCGCAGCGGTATCCTGCGAAGAGTTGAGGGTGCCGTTCGAGGCTTCGGTAGCCAGCGTCACGGCCCGGTTAAGCAGGCTTGTCACTTGCGATAATGCGCCATCGGCTACTTGAAGCAAGCCGACACCCTCCTGGGCGTTGGTTTGCGATTGAGCAAGAGCCATGGAGTTGGCCTGAAGACCATCCACCAGCGAAAGGCCGGCAGCATCGTCCGCGCCGGAGTTGATCTTCGATCCCGAAGATAACTGCTGCAGCACGGTGTTCAGGCTGTTAGTGGTGTTATTCAGGTTGTTTTCCGCATACATCGCGGAGAGATTATTCAAGACACCCAGGGACATGGGGTTCTCCTTGTGGGATGCGTGGATTTGCGATTCCCTTCCGGCAGCGCCCCCGATTGTTTTGGCTAACCCTGGGTTGCTGCAGCCGAATAAGTAAACGCCGCATCTGGCCCCTTCTTCGGCATGGGAGTTATGGACTTTATGAGGCTATGCTTTGTGTCCTGCGGAGGACACTTATACCACTTTTGTTCTAATTCTTTAACGTTTCACGTCAATCGCCGATAACACCATCAAAGGAGTCATGGCGGCGATGATAGAACTTACACGGCTGAACGGCGCTCCCATTGTGCTCAACAGCGATCTGATCAAGACCGCCGAGGCATCCCCGGACACGATGCTCACGCTGATCACCGGGGAGAAGCTGATTGTGCGCGAAAGCTGCGAAGAGGTTACGGCGCGCGTGCTCACTTACCGGGCGCGGCTGCTGTCATGTGTTGCAAAACATCTGCCCGCATACAGCGATCTGCAGCGCGTGGTTTCGATTGCAAGCCTCGATATCGCGGGCGTCTCCAATGCTATTCCGATTCAGCCGCGGAGCAACCCGAACCTCGGCCACTGATGGAAGATGGCCTGCTGTTAAAGTGAAGCGGCGGGGTTTCACGAATGGTACGGCGAAACGGCGCTTTCGCACCCTGTTTGCAGAGGAGCGGTCGATGGACAAGGGGAGTATCGCCGGAGTCTTTCTGGCCGTTGCCGGCATCGTAGCCGGGCTGCTCATCGAGGGCGGGAACCTGGGCCAGATTCTGCAGCCGACCGCGGCGCTGATCGTGTTTGGGGGCACCATGGGCGCGGTGTTGCTGCAGTTCCCGCTGCGGACGGTAATGGCCGCATTCCGCAGCCTGGCGCATGTGTTCTCAGCGCCCAGCAAACAGAATGAACAGCTCGTCCGGCAACTGGTTGCCTTTGCCAACAAGGCCCGCCGCAACGGGGTTGTATCGCTGGACGCAGATCTTCAGTCCCTCGACAATCCATTTCTGAAGCAGGCATTGATGCTGGCGGTTGACGGCACCGAGCCGACAGAACTGCGCAACATCATGCGGGTGAGCCTGGACTGCACAGCGGAGATTGAAGAACGGCTTCCGGCGGTCTTCGAATCGGCGGGAGGATTCTCGCCTACCGTCGGGATATTGGGCGCGGTGCTGGGATTGATTCAAGTGATGCAGCACCTGGATAATATTCAAGAGGTGGGCAGAGGCATCGCTGTTGCCTTTGTCGCCACCATCTACGGCGTAGGGATTGCAAATCTCTTTTTCCTGCCGTTTGCCGGCAAGATGCGCATACGGCTGCACGACGAGCACCTTTGCCGCGAGATGGTGCTTGAGGGCGTGGTCTCAATCCTCGAAGGCATTAACCCGCGCATGCTTGAAATGAAGCTGGCAGGGTTTCTGGACGAGGCAGACAGGGACAAGAAAGTGCAGGACATCAAAGGACGGGAAAAGAAGAGGAGCGCGGCGTGATCCGCCGCAACCGCAGACGCCAGGACTCGCGCGACCGCTGGCTGGTGTCGTATGCGGACTTCATTACATTGCTCTTTGCATTTTTCGTTGTGCTTTATGCTGCCTCGAAAGCGGATCAGAAGAAGCAGGTGCAGGTATCGCAGGCAATCGACACGGCGTTTCGTTCGCTGGGCATCTTTGCCAACTCCTCTCGCATGGCGAACGGGGCCAACAGCGCGGCCAACGGCGTCGACAAGCCGGTTATCCCGATGAATATTGTGATGGGCGAAGATGTGCTTTCTCCCGCCAGGGTTCAGGGAGATCTCAACAAGATTCGAGGAGAGCTGGAACAGAAACTCTCAAACCAGATAGCCCAGCACACCGTTTCCATTCAGATGGGCCGGGATGGGCTGGTGATCAGTTTGCGCGAGGCCGGGTTTTTCAACTCTGGATCGGCGGAGCCTCGACCGGATACGCTGGCGACATTGCGACAGGTGGCTGGCACGCTGGGCCGCAGCCCTTATGACCTGCGGATTGAGGGACACACCGACAACATCCCGATTCACAACGACGAATTCGCTTCCAACTGGGAGTTATCCTCGGCCCGCGCCACGCGCATTGCGCGGCTGTTCATCGAATTGAAAGCCATTGCGCCGGAGCGGCTTTCGGCTGCCGGCTACGCCGAGTTCCATCCAGTGGCAAGTAATGATTCCACGGAGGGCCGAGCGGAAAACCGCCGCGTGGACCTGGTGGTGCGGCCGCGAAGTAAGGTGGACTTCTCTGCTACGGCTCCTGCTAGTCCTTCCGGCGGCTGGCGCAAGGTTACAGATGACAATTGAGCGGGGTTAGCGTTGTTGGCGGAGTTAGCGGGGTTGGCGGAGTTAGCAAAAGCGCTGGCGCGGCTGGCTCAAAGGGCTTAACTCCGCTAACACGCGCGCAGCGCGGCTAACTCCGCGGAGGCTACTCCACGCCGAGCACCTTCACGATGACTCGCTTGCGGCGCTGGCCGTCAAACTCGGCATAAAACACACGCTGCCAGGTTCCTAGATCCAGCTTGCCGTTGGTTACAGGCAGAGTAGTCTCATGGTGCAACAGCAACGATTTGAGATGCGCGTCTCCGTTGTCTTCTCCGGTTTGATGATGCTTGTAATCGGGCCTGGCGGGCGCTAGCTCTTCAAGCCACTTGCCGATGTCTTCGATCAAACCGCTTTCGTGATCGTTGACGTAGACGGCGGCCGTGATATGCATGGGTGAAACAAAGCACAGGCCGTCCCTGACGCCGCTGCGTTGCACAATCTGCTCTACCTGAGCGGTGATGTGGACCATCTCACGTCGTTTCTTCGTCTCAAAAACCAGATACTCCGTATGGCTTTTCATTGTGCTCTCCCGGAAAGTGCCGAAACCAATCGGCAGTTTCAACCATTATCCTAAAGACAGCCGTGACTATTCCTTCCACTGCCGAATCGCATTCCCAGCGCGGGCTCGACCTGCTTGCCGAAGGACGGGCCGCGGAAGCTGCCATGGCGTTTCGAGCCGCCATTGCTGCGGGCGCGGATGAAGGCGATGCCCAGATGGAAGCGCATCACGGGCTGGTGCGGGCGCTGCGGGACGCGGGTCAGTTGAATCAATCAGTCGCCGCTGCATTGGCGTTGATTGCTCTAAGTCCGGCGGACCCGTTGGCGCACACGGCACTTTCTATTTCGCTGCAACATGCCGGACATGTGCCCGAAGCAGAGGCTGCCGCGGCGCGTGCCCGAGTGCTCGAGTGGAAAGTGCAACTTCAGTCCGGGCCTGAACTTCAATCAGGGCCAGACGAGAATCCCCTGCCGTGAAACAGACTCGCCGGTCAAGGGCGGCGAATAGGCTGCGCCAGATGCACGATTGGCTTGCCGAGGCATATAGCCCGCAACACTGGTGGCCTGCTCAGACTCCATTTGAAGTGATTGTTGGCGCCTATCTCACCCAGAACACGGGATGGAAGGCGGTTGAGCGTTCGCTCGAAAACCTGCGCCTGGCGGGAGCTTTGACCGTTGACGGATTGCGCTCCATCTCGATCGAAGAATTGCGGAATCTGATTCGTCCCTCCGGTTTTTACACTCGGAAGGCGCCGGCGCTGAAGGCATTTGTGGCCATGCTGGACGAGGAGTTCGGCGGCTCGCTTGAGGCGCTTGCGGTGGCTCCGACGGATAAAATCAGAAGCCGCCTGCTGGACTTGCCGGGAGTGGGACCGGAGACCGCAGACGCCATTTTGCTTTACGCGCTGGGCCGTGCGGTTCCGGTCGCCGATGAGTATCTGCGCAGGATTGCGGAGCGTCACCGGCTTGTTACGTCTCCAACAAATTCCATTGGATATGACGTTTTGAGCGCTTTGACTCGCGAGGCTTTCGAATCCGATCCGCCAGAGAGTCATGCGCGCCTGTTCAACGAGTTTCACGCTTTGACTGTTGCCGTGGGCAAGGCGCATTGCGGCAGGAATCCGCGGTGTGAGGGATGTCCACTTTCAAAGGATCTTGAGCGTGCCGGAAACCGCTGAGAGAAGGAACCAAGATAGCAACCTTGAGAGGACAATGACGCCGGAGTTGTGGTTTGGTAAAAGCTGGCCGCGCCTATACTAGACTCTGTAATTGAAACTGTTGCGGCGTTTGTGTTTGAGTTCCGCTCGAGCATTGCGGGAGAGGCGAATGTCGAAGAAGCTTATCACCATCCTGACTCCCTGTTACAACGAGGAGCTGAACGTGCGCGAGATTCATCGGCGGGTGATGGCGATGGCGGCGGAGTTGCCGGAGTATCGCTTCATACATCTGTTTGCGGACAATGCGTCAAAGGACGGAACGGTTGCAATACTGCGTGAGATGGCCCAGGAAGATCCGAGTGTAAAGGTGATTGTGAACGCGCGGAACTTTGGGCCTGACCGCTCGGGAATGCACGCGTTTTTGCAGGCGGAGGGAGATGCGGTGGGATCGATTGCCGCCGATCTGCAGGATCCGCCTGAACTATTTGTGGAGATGATCCGCGAGTGGGAAAAAGGCACGCCCATTGTCGCCGCCATCAAGAATTCGAGCGACGAGAGCGGCCTGATGTACCGGGTGCGCACGACATACTATCGGCTTGTGGCCAGGCTGACCAACGTCGAAGTACTGGAACATTTTACGGGCTTCGGGCTTTACGACCGGTCGATTGTGGAACACATCCGGGCTAACTTCCGCGACCCCTACCCTTACTTTCGGGGAATGATTGCCGAACTTGGATTGCCCTACGCCAGGGTTTTTTATAACCAGAAGCGCCGTGAGCGCGGCCTGACCAAAAACAATTTCTACGCGCTCTACGATTTTGCGATGCTGGGCATCACGAATCTCTCCAAAGTGCCGTTGCGGCTGGTGATCGGGTGCGGCTTTGTCTCGGCTGCAATCAGCTTTGTGCTGGGAGTGATTTACCTGGCCTACAAGCTTGTTTTCTGGAACAGCTTTACGGTGGGCGTGGCGCCGCTGGTGCTGGGACTGTTTTTTCTGGGCTCGGTGCAACTGATTGCGCTGGGCATCATTGGAGAGTACGTGGGCTCGATCCACACCATGGTGCAAAATCGCCCGCTGGTCACCGAGAGAGAACGCATCAACTTTTAGAGGAATTACGCCTATTGGAAAAGCGCACACACAAGTCGGTTGGGCAGTTTTTGCGCTATGTTCTCGTGGGCGGATTCAATACTGTTTTCGGTTACGGCCTTTTTGCGTTTCTCAATTGGTCATTCCGGGGGCTTGGATCTTATAACTACATGTACGCGGCGGTGCTATCTAATTTCATCGCGATCAGCGTGGCCTTTCTTGGATACAAATGGTTTGTGTTTCGGACGCGCGGGAACTATGTGATGGAATGGATTCGATGCTTCGGAGTCTACGGAAGCAGCGCTCTCATTGGATTGATTGGGCTGCCGATCCTGGTTCCGATTTTCCGGCGAAGCCTGCACAAGCCGGAAGAGGCGCCGTATATCGCGGCGGCGATTCTGACGCTCATCACCGTTCTATTCAGCTTTGTGGGGCACAAGAATTTCTCGTTCAGACAGAAGCTTGCGCGGAAGGATGCAAGCGATCATCCAGGTGAGTCGATACTCTAAGGAACTGGATTGAATTGCGAGATCGGCCCGCAGGGCTCAATTGAACGCGCGCTCTGATTCGATGCTTCCACAGTTTCTGTGCTGCGTCATTCCGGCAACGGCTTGACGATCATGTTAGCCAGGAACTCCTCGCGCGGCAGGAACGGGAACATGTCTTCGAGAGGCTTGGAGACCATGGAGCCATCCGGCCGCTGGTAGGACTGAAGACGCGGCGCGCGCATCTCGTCGGGGATAACGTGCACATCGATTACGACGGGGCCTTCAATGGCAAGAGCACGGCGGACATCCTCACGCAGGTTCTTCTGATCCGGAATGACTACGCACGGAATGTTATAGGCCGCGGCCACTTTGGTCAGGTCAGGAACGGTAAGTCCGGTTCGGCTGTCGCAACCGATGCTGGCTTTGCCGAAATAGCCGGTTTGCGAGGCGCGAATGGAGGCGTATCCATCGTTATTGAGCACGAAGAACTTGACAGGAAGACGGAGCCGCGATGCCGTTTCGAGTTCCTGAATATTGAATTGGAAGCCGCCGTCTCCATCGACAAGGATGGTACGCCTGCGGCCTCCGCCGATGGACACTGCAAGCGACATGGGCACGCCGTATCCCATGGCTCCGAGGCCCGCCGTGTGGTAAATGCGTTGGCCGTTACGGGTGGGGCAGGCGAGCAGGAAGATTTCGATTCCCGCGCCCGAGCTGCCGGAGACAAGCAGATCGTCAGGGTTGGATTCCGTCCCGATGACTTCGGCGAGATGGAAGATGCTCACCTTGCTGTCGGGGTTACGGTGCTCGTCCGTGACGATGGGGTAGCGTGTTTTCCAGTCGGCACAACGCGTGTTCCATGGGGAGCGATCGCGCTTGATGATAGAGTCCTGCTGACGCAACAGCTCTTGCAGAAATGCTTTTGCATCGACACAGATGGGCTGCTGCAGATGGGGATGCAGCTTGGCAAGCTCGGCGGGATCGATATCGACGGCGGCCTTGTGGGCTTCGCGGGCGAGATTCTGCGGAGCGTATCCGGTGATGGCAAAATCGAGCCTGACACCGATGGCGAGAAGAAAGTCTGAGTTTTGCAGCGCGAAGTTAGCGCCGCGCGCGGCTACCGAGCCGGGACGGCCAACGTAGGTTGGATCGCTGCTTGGAACCAGGTCGGCCGCGCACCAGGTGGCTACTGTCGGAATGTGGAGTAAGGTGCGAAGTTGCTCGAACTCATGTTCCGCATGGGCCAGGCGAATGCCATTGCCGGCGAAGAGCAGCGGGCGGTCAGAGGCGTTGAGCTTTTCAATGAGACGGGCGACTTCCGCAGCGAGGTTAGCGTTGCCGGAATGATCTTCGAGCTCCGCGGGATCGAAAGAACGCAGGGCTGCCGGATCTTCAATGGGCGATGCCTGCACATCGAGCGGAATGTCGATCCACACCGGACCGGGACGGCCGTGAAGCGCGAGGTAGACAGCCCGCTCAAGGTGGTAGCGAATGTCTTTTGGTTCGAGGACCGTGACAGCATACTTGGTGATGGGCTTGACGATGGAGACGATGTCGACTTCCTGTACACCGAGCTGGCGCATTCCGAGCGGCTGGCCCTGCGCATCGAACATGCGGTCGGGACGCTTGACCTGGCCGGAGATGAAAAGCGTTGGCGTGGAATCAAGCCACGCGCCGGTAACGCCAGTGACGGCATTGGTGCCGCCGGGGCCGGTGGTGACCATGCAAACGCCGAGATGGTTGGTGACCTTGGCATACGCCTCGGCGCACATTGCGCTGGCCTGTTCGTGCGAATTGCAGATGGGCTCAATCGCAGCGTTGGCGCCGAGCGACTGGTTGAGATGCATGGCGCCGCCGCCGGTTACGAGGAATACGTGTTTTACGCCTTGTTCGGCGATGAAGTGCACAACATAGTCAGAGAGCTTCATGGATTCAAACCTGAGTTAGCTTGAGGATAACTGTTGCGATTCATGGGCGGGCGAAGACTTCCTGCACGCGTAGGCCCTGAGCGGCGAGCAGTGCCTCGACCAGTTCGCGGACTGCGCCATTTCCGCCGGGGTTCTTGGCAATGAAGTCGGCTTCGTCCAGAACCTGCGGTGACGCGTTGGATGGAGCGGCGGAATAGCCGGCGATGCGCATGGCGCCGAGGTCGTTGATGTCGTCGCCCATAAAGCAGATTTCAGTTAGTTCGAGACTGGAAGTGGCGGCGAAGTCGCGCAGAGCGGAGGCCTTGTCGCGGCAGCCTTTTACGACGTGGCGGATAAGCAATTTTTGTGCAAGGCGATCAACGAGAGGGCTATCTTCACCAGAGATGAGAGCCAGTTGAAAGCCGGCGCGGCGGGCCAGCGACAGGCCCATGATGTCAGCGAAGCAGAAGCGCTTCCACTCTTCACCATTGGGTCCCCACCAGAGGCCGCCGTCGGTGAGCACGCCGTCGACATCGAACGCGAGGGCTCGGATCTGGATGAGACTGCGTTTTGCGGGGCTTGCTTCGGGCATGCCCGGCTACACCGCGGCGCCGACGCGGCGAAGCTTCTTGATGACTGGAACTTCGCGCTCGTAGACGCGCTTGATGCCGTCACCCATGGCCTGCTCCCAGAGGCGAATATCGCGCACCACGCGGGAGATGCCGTTCGGCTCAAGCGATGCGGCCTGGTCGGAACCCCAACTGGCGCGGTCGGTGGTGATGTGGCGTTCAACGCAGCAGGCGCCCAGGGCGGCGGCGCAGACGGTGGTGGGAATGCCGGTCTCGTGTCCGGAGTAGCCCACCGGCACGCCGTAACGCGCGGCCATGGCGGGGATGGCGCGGAGGTTCAGCTCATCGTAATTGGCCGGGTAGGTGCTGGTGGCATGCATCAGGATGAGATCGTTTTTGCCGAGGACCTCGACGGCGTGATCGATCTCAGCATAGGTGCTCATGCCGGTAGAGAGGATGACGGGCTTGCCGGTTTTGCGGATGTGACGAAGCAGGTTGTCGTCGGTTAACGACGCGGAGGCGATCTTGTAGACGGGTGTCGAAAACTGCTCAAGGAAGTCGACCGAAGCCTCATCCCACGGGGAGGCAAACCAGGTCATCTTGGTTGACTTGCAGAAGGCGTCGATTTCTTCGTATTCTTCCTGTTCGAATTCGAGGCCGTACTTCAGGTCGCCGTTGGTGGGGCCGAATGGATTTTCGCGCGGCTTCGACAGCTCATCAGCGGTGTAGACCACATCGATGGTGCGCTTCTGGAACTTGACCGCGTCACATCCGGCCGCGATGGCCACGCTGATCAGGCGCTTGGCGAGGTCGATGTTGCCGTTGTGGTTGATGCCGATTTCCGCGATGATGAAACAAGGCTGATCATCACCGACAAGCCTGTTGCCGATCTTGATGGTACTCATGGGGGAACTCTCCAAGCAAACAGCTTACTACGCAGATTGAGCGCTGCACAGTACCACGAAAGTGGACCATTGAGTGATGGCCCGCAAAGCATACCTCAGGGGCTAAAGCCCGAGTCATCTTATGGGCGTAGTCGGCACGACTGAAGTCGTGCCCTTTCGCACACTGAGGCAGAATTCGAGTTTTTCACCAAGCTGTGAAGTCGTGCCCTTTCGCACATCTCCGCAAAACCAGAGTCATTGATCTGGCTGCGGAGACCGGCGCTCCAGAAAGAACAGTTTTATGTCCTGCCGGTCGGGGTTTATGCTGATTGCGTGATTCCCCTTGCAAGCGAAGACCTTGAGCATATTCTTGAGCACACGCGCGTGGTGTGGGAGCAGGCGCGCGGACGTCGTGTCTTCCTGACCGGGTGTACGGGCTTCTTTGGCGCCTGGATGCTGGAGAGCCTGGTGGTATGCAATCGAGCGCTGGACCTGAATGTTTCGGCCACGGTGCTGAGCCGCGATCCGGAGAAGTTTCACACCAAGATGCCGCACCTTGCGAGCGAGCCTGCACTCAATTGGCTGCAAGGCGATATTCGCGATTTTGTATTTCCTGAGGGGGATTTTGAGTACATATTGCATGGCGCGGCTTCGACGACGGCGGACGCGGCAGCGGAACCGCGCGAGCTGCTGAGCACGCTGATTCAGGGGACGGAGCGGATGCTGGCTTTTGCCAAAGTGTGCGGCGCGACGAGGTTTTTGCTGGCCAGTTCAGGCGCGGTTTATGGGACGCAGCCGGCGACGATCAGCCATATCCCCGAAGATTACTTCGGCGGGCCGCTGTGGCTTGATCCGAAGGCGCCCTACGCATCGGGCAAGCGGGTGAGCGAGCGGATGTGTACGCAGCAGGCACGTGAATCGAATATCCGGCTTACGATTGCACGATGCTTTGCGTTTGTGGGGCCGCATTTGCCTATGGACCAGCACTTCGCGATCGGAAATTTTATTCGAGACGCGCTGGCCCGCAGGGACATTGTGGTGAAGGGCGACGGCACGCCGATGCGGTCGTATCTTTATGCGGCGGACCTGGCGATCTGGCTGTGGACGATGCTGCTGGGCGAAAGTACGACCGACGCAAATCCGGAGGTGTTCAATGTCGGCTCGGGAGACGCGATCAGCATTGCCGATTTGGCGAACATGGTGGTTGAGGAGCTGAATCCGGCTCTACAGGTGAAGATCGCGCAGAAGGCGGTTGAGGGTGAGCCGCGGCTTCAATACGTTCCGGATGTAACCAGAGCGGAGGCTCGGTTCGGACTGCGGCCGCTTATCGGATTACGGGAGGCAATACGGCGGACAGCGTCCTGGCATCGGCTGCAAAGCTGAGAATCGTGCCGGCAACGAAGTCGAGCATCTCTGTGGTGAGGCCCGGATAGACGCCGAGCCAGAACACGTTGTTCATCACGAAGTCGGTGTTGGGTAGGTTGCCGATGGCGCGGTATTCGCAGTTCTCATAGGCCGGCTGGCGAAGCAGATTGCCGCCGAACAGAAGCCGAGTCGCGATCTTTTTTGCTTCGAGAGCCTTGATGAGCTCGTTCCGCGAAAACGCCGCGGACTCACGAACGCCGATGGGAAAGCCGAACCACGAAGGGTCGGAGCCTGGCGTCGCTTCAGGAAGCAGCAGGCAGTCAGCCAGCGGCTTGAGCGCGGCGTGGAGATAGCGGAAATTGGCCTTGCGGCGTTCGATGAAGTGAGGGAGCTTTTCGATCTGCGAAACGCCCAGTGCGGCCTGCATGTCGGTGGCTTTGAGGTTGTAGCCGATGTGCGAATAGGTGTACTTGTGGTCGTAGCCGCAAGGCAGGCTGCCGAGCTGCCAATCGAAGCGCTTGCCGCAGGTATTTTCCTTGCCGGTATGGCACCAGCAGTCGCGGCCCCAGTCGCGAAAAGACTCGATCAGCACCTGGAGGTTGGGCTTGTCGGTGAGCACCGCGCCGCCTTCGCCCAGAGTAATGTGGTGCGCGGGGTAAAAGCTGACGGTTGCGATATCGCCGAAGGTGCCGACTTTGCGGCCGTTCCCAGTGGAACCGAGCCAAGTTGAACCGAGCGCATCGCAGCAATCTTCGATGAGCCAGAGGTCGTGCTTGCGCGTGAATGCGGTCACGGCATCGAGATCAAAAACATTGCCAAGCGTGTGGGCGATCATGACGGCGCGGGTGCGGTCGCTGCGGGCGGCTTCAAGCTGGCTGACGTCGATCTCATAGGTGGGCAGGGTGACGTCGACGAAGACCGGGACCAGGCGATTCTGAATGATCGGATTGATGGTGGTGGGAAAGCCGGCGGCCACGGTGATGACTTCATCGCCGGGCTTGAGGCGTCGCTCGCCGAGTTTGGGCGACGTCAGCGCGCTGATGGCGAGCAGATTGGCCGAAGAGCCGGAGTTGACCAGCGAAGCGCAGCGGACGCCGACAAAACGAGCCAGCTTGCGCTCGAATTCTTCGGCAAAATGGCCGGTTGTAAACCAGTTGTCGAGCGCCGAATCGACTACGGAACCGATGTCTGCGGCGTCGATCACTTTGCCGGAGACAGGGACAGGCGAGAGACCGGGCTCAAATTTCTTCGCGGGAAATGCTTCGGCGACGTACTCGGCGGTGAGTTCGAGAATTTGCCGGCGAAGCTGAGCGGCTTTGTCTGTCATATAGAGTCCGTGCGCAAGAAAACTTTCCGGGAGCCTTCAGTGTAGTGTATTCGTAAGAGAAGAATCCTCCCACTGAAGTCGTAGTTAACTTCATCGACAACGGCCGGTTTGCGGGTGTAAAAAACTGATATGAAAGCGGTTATTCTGGCGGGCGGTCTGGGAACGCGGCTCAGCGAGGAGACGGGACTGCGCCCCAAGCCGATGGTGGAGATTGGCGGGCGGCCGATCCTGTGGCACATTCTTAAAATCTACTCGCAGCATGGCATTAACGACTTTGTTATCTGTTGTGGATACAAGGGTTACCTCATCAAAGAGTATTTTGCCAATTACTTTCTGCACACTTCAGACGTGACCTTTGACATGCAGGAAAACCGCATGGAGGTACACCAGAGCGTTGCGGAACCGTGGCGCGTGACATTGGTGGATACCGGCGACAATGCAGGCACAGGCGGGCGGCTGAAGAAGATCGCTCCGTATCTGGAGGGCGAGGACGCCTTCTGCATGACCTACGGTGACGGAGTCAGCGACGTCGACATTACGGCGGCGATTGCCTTCCACAAAGGGCATGGCAAGCTGGTGACTTTGACGGCTGTGCTGCCGGCGGCGCGCTTCGGCGGCTTGAGCCTGGATGGCACGGCTGTGAGCTCGTTTGAAGAGAAACCCAAGGGCGAGGGCGGATGGATCAACGGCGGATTCTTTGTTCTGTCCCCGGCGGTGCTGAGCGAGATTGCGGGCGAAACCACCATGTTTGAGAAGGAGCCGATGCAGGCGCTGACGGCGAAGAAGCAGGTTGAAGCGTACCTTCACAGCGGATTCTGGCAGGCAATGGACACAATCCGCGAAAAGCAGAGGCTGGAGGAGCTGTGGGCCAGCGGGAGGGCTCCGTGGAAGACGTGGTAAATCCGTGGCAGGGGCGACGGGCTTTCCTCACTGGCCACACTGGATTCAAGGGCGGCTGGCTGGCGCTCTGGCTGGCTTCGCGCGGGGCGCTGATTCGCGGCTATGCGCTAGCCCCTGAGACCGCGCCCAATCTGTTTACCGCGGCCTCGGTTGCTTCGGTGCTTGAGGATCTGCGCGGCGATATTCGCGACGGCGCGAAGCTTGAAGGTGCGCTTAAGGAGTTTGCGCCGGAGGTGGTATTTCATCTGGCCGCGCAGCCTCTGGTGCGGCGTTCCTATGCTGATCCGCTGGGCACCTTTTCGACAAACGTGATGGGAACGGCGAAGGTGCTGGAGGCAGTACGGAAAACACCGAGCGTGCGTGCCGTGGTTTGCGTGACGACGGACAAGTGTTACGAGAACCATGAGCAGGAGCGGCCTTACAGCGAATCGGACCCTCTGGGCGGCCACGATCCGTATTCATCGAGCAAGGCGTGCGCGGAGATTGTGAGTGCGGCTTATCGCAGTTCCTACTTCCCTGTTGACTGTTTGGATGAACACCATGTTGGGTTGGCAACTGCGCGCGCCGGGAATGTGATCGGCGGAGGCGACTGGTCAGAGGATCGGCTGATTCCGGACTTGATTCGGGGATTTCAGGCAGGGCGGCCGGTGTTGATTCGGAGACCAAACGCGGTTCGCCCGTGGCAGCATGTGCTCGATCCGCTGCATGGATACATTCTGCTGGCGGAAGCGCTGCTTCAGGGAGACGCGCGCTTTGCTTCCGCATTCAATTTTGGCCCTGGCGAAGCGGACGCTTGGACTGTGGAGCGCATAGCATCGAAGTTAGTCGAGTTATGGGGCAACGGCGCAGCCTGGACACGCGACAGTGAGACCGGACCGCATGAGAGCCAGTGGTTGCGACTGGACGCAAGCAAGGCGCGCAAGGAACTTGGCTGGCAACCGCGGTTGAATATTGAAACCGCGCTGGAATGGACAGCCGCGTGGTACAAAAGCTGCGAGCACGGCGCGGACATGCAGAAAGAGACGCTGGCGGAGATCGCAAGGTTTGAGCGGCTTGGCAAGTGAGCCTTGGATTGACTGTGCTCCTTTGCGAATCCGAGCGGTGAATCCCAATGCAAGCTACGCTGACTGCGCCGACTATCTACAGTCGAGCGCGCGAAACTCCTGGTCGGCCACTACGGGATTGAGAGTCCATACCCAGCTGCTCTTGTCGTTCCACGCTGGATCGTAAGGGCGAGCGACGAGGTACTGAATGCCATATTGCCGGCATACGGTTCGTGCCTGCTCGGCGGTTGCGGTGCGGTAGAGCGCATCGATGTCGGCACCCATCGTCTTGCAGCCGCTGGGGTCGCCTCCGAATTCGGAACCGCACCCCTTCTGGTCTCCGATGATGGCAGCCTGATGGTTGACTCCGGCCAAATCCATGATGTTCCAGAAAGGCATCTGGTGCGCGACGGGGTCGAATTGCACCACTGCGTCGTAGGGAATGGACGTGTCGAGATGGGCATACCCGACAGAGGAGATGTAAGCGAAGTGGGAGAGACCGGCGGCTTGTTGATCGTGGACCGCTTCATCAAGAAGAAGGACGAAACGAAGCTGAAGCGCCTGGTAGGTGGTGCCGATTACCCCGAAAACAAGAGCCAGGGTTGCGGTCCATTGCAACCAGCGCGGAATGTTTAGCGGCAAACCGGTCAGCGCAATTGAAGCACCGTCATTTCGATTTTCAACGCTTTGCTGTTTCTTGAGGCTCCCCGCGGTGATGACTTCCGATCCCAGAAGAAGCAGGGGGAACTGCATGAGAAGTGCTGCTCTCAAGCCAAAATCGTTGATGGTCAGGACTCCCGACCGGACCAGGGAAATGAGGATGAGAGTGGCAACGGCAATGAAGACCAGCGACCTCCGTGCCGGGTCAAGAGGTGTGCGACCGCGCCATGCTGGTACCAGGTAGATGAGCAGGACTACGAAGTAGAAACCCAATTCCAAACCGTAACCCGGTATGAGCAGGATCAGCTTGGCAATGTTCAGAGCAGCCAGGGGGTGGTTGATCGCGAGGTGCTGAAGGGAATGCGATGCCAGCAGGCCGTCTGGAGGTATCATCTCGCGGACCGCAAATGCAAAGACAGAGCCGCCCTCCAGGTTGGATGAAACGTGCGTCAGCTCCCATAGATAGGGCAGAAGGAGAACGATGGCGCCGGCTCCGCCTGCTGCCAACAACAGTGCGGGCCGGAAGCTGCGTTCAAAGACAATCTGCCAGGCAGCCCATAGGGCCATTACTACTAAGAACCCAAACTCGACATAAATTGAAAGGCCAAAGGCGCTGGCCAGCGCAAAGGCAATCAAGACCACGGTTATGATTCTTCCGCGCTCACCATCCCTTCCGGCCATCCATGCCAGGAGAAATGCGAACATGCAGCAGACCATGCTGGCAACATGATGCGGGACATAAAAGAGGGAGGCGAACCAACTGGTAATCTGATTCTCAGCTTTTCCTTCGATATACCCTGGAAGCAGCTTGAACAGGCTGAAGAAGACGACAGAGAGACCTACGCCGGGGATGAGAAGCAGGGCGACGGCTCGAAGAAACTGCTTGCGCAAGCGGACGCCGGCATGAAGAAAGTGCTTCAGGTAGAGCCCGATCAACGCGGCCAGGGCGAATCCGGACCATACACAACTTGCCATCAAGGCTGCGCGTGCGGAGAGATGCGACCCATGCGCTACTGCCGCGCAAACAACATACCAGAAGTAGTAGTAGCGCATGGTAGCAGGGTGCTTGAACAAGTAGAGAGGATTCACCGGCGGAACACCCGTGTGGAGAATGCTTTGA
Organism: Occallatibacter sp.; assembly: GCA_050013695.1. Taxonomy (GTDB): domain Bacteria; phylum Acidobacteriota; class Terriglobia; order Terriglobales; family Acidobacteriaceae; genus Telmatobacter. Next base: position 102,698 of record JBEKET010000003.1, on the reverse strand, counting down.
ATCCAGTCAGCACGGGGAGCCTGGTCGTACAACGTGAGGCTGATGCAGAGTTTCTGATCGAACTGGAAATCGACGAGAGACAGGACGGCCAATGCGACCCACGCAATGGCCAGGATGAAGGCTGTCGTCCCTAACGGATGCCAGCCGATGGTCCACTTCAGGCCGGCGCGGCGCAACTGGAGCCACTCCATAGAGAGAGCGACGAGGAAGAGTAAAGCGCTGGCCACGAGAAACACTACCACTGCGTTCAGGGACAAAGCTTTGCCGATCAGCACCGATGCAATGGCGGTGATGGCCAGAGAGAGTGGAATGCTCCAGAAAATCCGCTCCACAAGCGAGCGTTGCCGAAATCCCAGCAGGTTGGTGAACCAGGCGAAAGAATAACCAGTGCAGAAGAAGGCTGGAAGGAATGCCGGAATGGCCAGGAGGGTGGCCACGATCTGCTGTGCGGTGATCGAATGAAAGATGCTAATCCCGACCTCCCCGTCCCTTTGCCGGACGCGGCTTGCTGCTTCGCTGTGGAATCAAGACTCGGCTCATGGATGATTTCAATTTTATCCGCGATTCAGGATGCCATGCCGAAATAAGGCCGCCTCAGTCAGAGATTACGGGGCACAGATAAGGGATGAGAGGGTTCATCCGGCGGTTCCGAGTATACTGGCTCGGAGCCTGAATGGGACTGAGAGATTGAGAACGGGAGATGGTCTCCGCATGTCAGCTAGTGAAGCGCCACAGGACTTTATTGAGCGCCCCAAACCGAGGAACCTAACTGCGATTCTGTTGGTTTGCGCGGGCGGCGCTGTTATTGCAGGCGCATGCATGACTGCATTTATTTGGCGGGAAGCAACTCATGCGGCGCTGTGCATGATGTTCATCGCGATCATTCTGAGTGTTGGCGCTATTGCCCGATCCGCGAGGGAACAAGGTTGGGCTGATCCTGTTCGGGATGTTGACGGGAGCAGCATGAGGACGCTCTGGTTCTACCTTTCCTGCTTGCTTCTGATGCATGTTGCGCTGGCGCTCCTTGTCTGCACGCGGATTCCGGCGGGAAACGTTGATACTTTCACGTTTCAAAACGATGCCTGCAAGAGCTTGCTGCATGGTTCCAACCCTTTCGGTTCAAGTCATGACCTCATTTACGATCCGCAAAATGCCGCTTTGTTTTATGGGCCGGGAGTGGTTGTGAATGGGCGCGTCAATGTTGGCTTTCAATATCCCCCGCTGACGCTGCTGTGGATCCTTCCGGGGTACATCCTGGGAGACGTCAGGTATAGCTACATCGTCGCCGTGATGCTGTCTGCCATGTTGTTGTTTGCGATTTGCCCCAACAAGCGGGGATTGCAGATCGCCGCTGTTCTGTTGCTGAGCCCGCTGACCTTTGGAGTGGAGGACCGATCGTGGACCGAACCGATGGTTTTGATGGCTCTCACCGCAACCGTGTTTGCGGCACTCAGGAATCGGTGGTGGTTGCCGATTGCGCTTGGCCTTTTCCTGGCCACCAAACAATACAATTTTCTAGCGTTGCCCTTGGCCGGAATTCTGATTCGTCCTTTTGAATGGAAGGCGTACTGGAAATTGATCGGGAAGTCGGTTGCGGTGGGCGTCGCCACAGTGGTGCCGTTTGCCTGCTGGAATTTCATGGCATTGTGGCATGACCTGGTTCTCTTTCACCTGGCGCAGCCTTTCAGGCAGGACGCGGTGAGCTTCGCGGTCCTCTTCCCTCTCATGCTGAAAGTCGGCCCCATTATTCTGATTGCGTTTATTGCATGGTCGATGCGCACAGCAGCGTGGACTCCAGCGATGTTCGCGGCTTGTTATGGAGTTTCTCTGCTGCTATTCGTTTCGACCAGCAAGCAGGCATTTGACAATTACTTCTTCCTGGTCGCACAAGCGCTGTTTCTGGGGGTTGCGGCATTGCCGGCACTGGCGTCGCACACGGCAGCTCAAGCCATCCCGAAGATGAACGAATCAAGCGCGGCGACTCTCTGAAACCAACAAGCACTGCCACCTGATTTTCCGGAGACGGCAAGTGCCCGATTCACGCGGTTGCTTGTTTTATGAGCCTGGAGTTCAGTCGGAGATTGTATGCCGTGTGACTTTTTTGCCGGTGGTTTTAAACCTGGGAACGCGGATCACGCCCAGCTTATGTGCGACAAAGCTGGCGGTGGTTCCCAATACTCCCAATCCATAGGTCACGCTTCGCTTGAAGTTGATCGAGGATGCTTCTTCAAAGTACTTTGTCGGGCAGGAGATCTCACCGATGTTGAAGCCGAACATCACGGCCTGTGCGACCATCTGGTTATCGAAGACAAAATCGTCGGAGTTCTCGAGAAGCGGGAGAGTGTTGAGCAATTCGCTTGAAAACGCGCGAAAGCCAGTGTGGTATTCAGAAAGTTTTACGCCGAGAAACAGGTTTTGAAACGCTGTAAGGAGGCGGTTGGCCACGTACTTATAGAGGGGCATTCCGCCTTTCAGCGCGCCTCTTCCGAGGATGCGGGAGCCCAGGACCATGTCATAAACGCCGCTGGCCACCATGCCGGCCATGGCTGGAACCAGCAAAGGCGTGTACTGGTAATCCGGATGCACCATCACGACGATGTCGGCTCCGGCGGCCAGGGCCTCGCGATAGCAAGTCTGCTGGTTTCGTCCATAGCCGTAGTTGGCGTCGTGGACAAAGGTCAATACGCCGAGTTTTCTTGATAGGGTCGCAGTCTGATCCTTGCTCGAATCGTCGACGAGGATTTTGATGTCGACGACATCGGTCAACTCGCGCACGGTCATTTCCAGGGTCTTTTCCGCGTTGTACGCGGGCATTACGACGGCAATTCGCTTTCCGTTGATCATGGTTCAATTCTCCAGAGCGGTTTGATTCTCATGATCGACGCCGGCCCTTGATCGATTCGTTTGCGGAAGCATGGCTCACCAGGTCGGAACCAATGGAAGATTCTATTGCTCACGATAAGCTACCTCATAAATGCTCTTGCACATTGAAAGACGTCGCTCAGGGGCTAAAGCCCCGCGCTTTTGGCGGCGTTTACGGCACGACTTAAGTCGTGCCCTTTCACACATCGATTGAAGAAACCAGTTCTAGTGTGCACCTGCTGAGGTCACGACTCCATTGGGGCTTGTCTCCGTTTCGAGATTGGCGCGCCGCAGATATATCCACAGATAGAAAATGGCCATTGCAAGCAAGATCAGCGAGGCAGGCCGCAGCATGAGTAGCGTCAGCGCTTGTCCGGCAAACCCCATGGTGCTCACATGCAGTTTACGCCATAGAACGACGAGGATTACCAACGGAATATCTCCGGTCAATACCAGCCCCGCGGTTGTCAAAATCATTGCAGTTCGCCCCGTCCATCCGCCCTCGGCCCACAGCATGGCGCAGGCGGGAACGGTAAGCAGCAGAAGCTTGGCATCCCATGGACGATGATAGGTCACCAGCATGGTGAGAGCGGTAACGGCGGCGAGCGCGAGCAAGGCTCCTGGCCTGGTGAAACGCGGCTGGAGGGTGCGAACAGCCCAGAGCAGAAAGAGTGTTCCGCAGACGAGATAGCTCAGCGGATTGTAGACGCGCGGATCGTCGCGGATGATGCTGATGGCTGCCTGCAGATCGATGACCATGGAGGAGCTGTGGCCGGTGAGGGAGTTAGGGCCCGGTTCATTGATGCCGCCCGGCGCCGATATGGTTGCCAGGTTGGATTGCCAGTCTTCGATCCAATGCGGCGCAACGTGCGAAAGCCAGAGAAATGCCGCGATGCCCAGGACGGCCGTGACCAACAGGGATTGCAGCGCACGTTTGCGCAAGGGAGCGCGCGACAACAGAAAGAAAAGCCAGACCAGGCCGGAATCATGAGGCTTGACGGCGAGAGCGATCGCCATCGACAGAATGCCCAGGGCAACAAAACGGTTCTCAAGAAAGCACCAGGCGGCCACGATGCAGAGGCTGACAACGATTCCAGCCGTATTGCCGGCGACAAAGATCGACTCGCAATCAATCAGCAAGAGGCAAATCAGAAACAGGGAGACGCTGGGTGAATATTTTGCTCCAATATCCCACATCATGCAGGCTGCGAGGATGAAAAAACCGGACGTCGCAATCATCCACAAGATATGTGCGGGGCCCCATGGCAGCAGGGCAAAGGGAGCTATCACAAGAAAGGTTGTCGGCACGTTCACATACAACACGACGGCCTGGTGGGCCTGAACGGTCTCCGATGGGCGTTCCCCGCCATCGGCGCGATAGGCGGTCTCCAGCTCTTTGACGTTGTATGGATTGTGGTTCTCAAGCAGGCATCGCGTGCCGTAGTAAACCGCTCTGAAATCGACCCAGCCATTCCCTGTTTGCCCAATGTAGGAACCCCACAGAATGGAGATCCCGGTACTCAGCAAAATCCAAAACAGAGCAATGCGGCGTGTACTTGTCATGCGCGGCTTCATTCCCTGGAACCGGTTCTATAAACCATCTGCAACAGATTGCGGAGAACATGAGCCCCACTTCAGAGCGGTTCTCAAGATTGAAGAAATTGCCTTATTGCCAATGATGAGACCGGCTGGAGCAATTCAAAATCAGCAGGCAATGAGTGATGTCCTTGCGGGAAACAATGATAGCCCAACACGCGGACAAAAAGGAAAGGGAGAACTCGCTTCGGCAATTGGTTTGCCCAGCCTAGCTCTCCCGCGATGACCAACTAAAGTGTGTTAGCGAAAGCCTGTCTTGCCAGGGTCTAAGTGTTGCTGTGAAGTTCGGTACTGAGCGTTTGGAACGCGTCGCTAATACCCGAAGCCAGGGCTTTCATGCTGGCGGTCGCAGCGAAAGCAATCAAAGCAACAACCAGAGCGTACTCGACCATATCTTGCCCATGGTCGAGTGTAATCAGGCGGCGGAGGCGAAGGAGAAGTTTGGTGAATTCATGCCGCATCGGGCTGCCTCAACAATTCAATTGCTCGGAGTCGACCCTTGCTGGGGAGAGTACGTCACGACTACTGGATGGACGTCGAGCTCTCCCCCAAGGCGCGAAGTTGGGGACAAAGTTGGCTTGCCGGTTGCCCGGCAAGGACTAGACCGAGGTGGACAGCGTGGTGCTGATGGTGTTGAAGGCGGTGTTGAGGCCCTTGGCCAGAGCATTCATGCCGGCGACTGCGCCGAAAGCGATGAGGGCAACGACCAACGCATATTCCACGAGATCCTGGCCTTCTTCACGGCTCGCCAGGTCCTGGAACTTAACATACATCTTGAGAAGCAGATTGTTCATTTGAATCTCCCTAGGTTGATTTTTTCCGGCTATAGACCGGAACACCCTAAATAGAGCAAGCGGCGTGCCAATCTCAGAGCTGGGTATAGTTGTTTATAACTCAACAACTTGGCGGAAGCAACAATAAAGTGAGGTCAAAAGAGGTGTAAACACCTGTTTACACCATGAGTCGTTAAGACCGGTCTCGTATACATGACATGAAAGTTTATTACCGTGGCGCGAAAGTGGGATATCAGGTTACCTGAAACTCTGCCATCGGCTCGTGTGGGTACTTTTCACCACACAGAAAATGTGTATGTCTGTTTGACGTTGGCCCGCCTTTGGAGGCCTCAAGATACTCAGAGTTATTTCTCGGCAGAATATGGTGGCAACCTTGACCCGGCCAATTGTTGATGTATTGTGTCGATAGACAAGTTCCCTGCACTTAGCGCCTGTTATTAACTGTCCCGCGAGCCGCGGTTGACCAGTGACACGCCAACTGTTGTATGCGCAGGAGCGCTGCTATGAACACTGGAGCCCGATAGATGAATAAGCGCGATCGAGGAAGTGGAATGGGCAGCGGGGAACGAGGCTATGAGGCGGGGCGCGGGACGAAATCAATTGCGCTGTGGCCCAGCGGGATTCTCGGCCCCATGCCCGGATTGAAGGAGGTTAATTTAGCCTGCTGGAGCCTGGCGGGCGCCATCTTCCTTCTGCGGTTTTTCATTCCTGTCTGGCTCCAGTTCAAAGCCGGAATGATATCAATCCCGCTTCAACCCAATGACTTTGTTTACTTCTATGGAATTGGCCATATTGTGAGGGACTATCCAGCTGCGAGTCTCTACGATTACAGCCTGCAACAAAAGACATTCAACGCGATCTACTCGGCTCCAGGCTATGTTTACGGGCCTAGTCCGTATCCGCCATTCGTGGGCCTGTTCTTCAGTCTCTTTGCGCGGGTTTCATTTCGCGTGGCCTTCTTCGCATGGACCGCTTGCTCGCTGGTGCTCTACATGGTGGGGATTACCGCGGCGGCAAGAGGTGCTTTGTCGCGGGAAAGAATCAAGCTCTCCTTGATCCTCTGCCTGTCTCTGGCGTTCTATCCGTTTTTCTGGGGCATCTTTGTCAACGGCCAATTGAGCGCCATCGCAGTGTGTTCGGTGGGGATCGCCATTTATCTGGAGAGACATTCCAGGCTGATGCTGAGCGGTTTGGCGCTCTCAATGTTGGCGTATAAGCCGACACTGTTGCTGCTGCTTATTCCCATGCTGCTGCTGACTCGCAGATTTCGCACATTGGCCGGGTTCATGACCGGCATCGTGGCCCTGGCATTGGTGTCAACGGGTTTCGAAGGGATCCAGATCTGGTCCGCCTACTCGCGGTTCCTCGCTTTATTCGGTCGGGTTGCCGGCCTTGAAGGGCAAAGAACGGTTCAGCTCTGGAAGTTCATCGACATCGGTTCATGCTTGCAGGCGGTTGACGGCGGCCGGTCCGGGTTGGGCTGGGCCTTGCTGATTCCTGTGGTCGCAATCATTGCAGGAGGGCTCGCTGTGCTGCTGTGGAAGTCTGCCAGAGGCGGCGGGCCTCAGCAATCACTGGCCTGGGCGGCAACGCTGACCTGGACTCTGCTCTTGAATGTCTATGTCCCGATGTACGACTCAATCCTGGTTGCAATTGCCGTGGTGCTGACTCTTGGCGCAATGGAGCAAATGGATTGGAGCACGGCCACACGCTGGACAGTGCTCGTGTCCTTCACGATTCTTGCGGCATCGTGGGTAACGTTGGGGATCGCGATGAAGCATGGGATTCAACTGCTGTCGATCGCTCTTGCGATGCTTGGATTGGCGCAGATCTATCTGCTGTATCGAACCAACCGATCAGCAGTGATCGTCGAGGCTTCGTGACCAGACCCCAAGCATGAAGAAGAAACGCGCCAGCCTCCATTCAGCAGGGTAGAATGTCGTTCATGGCAAGCGGAGCAGGGATTCCCGCAGCGAAGGCAAACCCCGATATTGTTGAAATGGCGATCGCCCTGGTAAGCGGAGTGGCGCTGGCGTTGGTCTCGATATTTATCTGTGCGGCGCCGCTGACAAACCACATTTCAGGAGCACGCGATTTCGTGGTGTATTGGGCGACCGGGCAGCAGCTTGTTCATCACGCCAATCCTTTTGACGAAGCGGCCATGACGCGGATCGAACATGGCGCAGGGCTTCCCGATACAAACACGGTGGGCTTCATGCGCAACCCGCCGTGGAGCCTGCCACTCGCCCTGCCGCTTGGCTTCCTGCCTCTGCGCGTGGCAACGCTGCTTTGGTCCCTGGTTCTGCTCGGCTCGTTGCTGTATTCGGTCCATTTGCTTTGGCTCATGCATGGACGACCCGCAAACCAGTTGCACTGGCTTGGGCTTTCGTTCGGGCCGGCGCTTCTTTGCCTGATGATGGGCCAGACTTCCCTTTTCCCCTTGCTGGGATTCGTACTGTTTCTGCGGCTGCATCGCACACGCCCTTTTCTGGCCGGCGCCTCGCTGTGGCTGTGCATGCTGAAGCCTCATCTGTTTCTGCCCTTCGGCGTTGTGCTGCTGGTGTGGATTGTTGTGACCAGGAGCTACAAGCTGCTGGCGGGCGCTGTGACTGCGATGGCCGCAAGTTGCGCATTGGTTTATTGCATTGACCCGATGGCATTCAGCCAATATATGCAGATGATGCACACGGTGGGAGTCGAATCGGAATTCATTCCCTGCCTCAGTATTGTCCTGCGCTTCTGGATCAGCGAGAAGACGATGTGGATTCAGTACGTGGCCCCGGCTTTGGCCTGTTCATGGGCTCTGATCTACTACTGGCGTCGCCGCCACAACTGGGACTGGTTGCATGAAGGCGGGATGTTGATGGTGGTTTCGATCTTCGCAGCGCCGTATTGTTTTCTTTACGATCAAGGCCTGGTCATACCCGGCCTGCTGGAGGGCGCATATCGTACACGGTCGCGCACGCTGCTGGTAATTCTCGCGCTTTCAAGCATCGTGGTGGAGGCAGAACTGATCTGCGGCGTCAACTTACATTCGGTCCAGTTTCTATGGACCGGAGCGACATGGCTGGCTTGGTATCTGCTTGCAATTTGGCTAAAGAAAGCCAGTGCGGGTGAGCCTGAAAAGAGTGCGGCAGTTACAGCACCGGTGGTCTTATAGTTGTTGCGCCTGTGATTGCTTTGATACGTGGTTACCCATGCTCGTGAGTGTGCAGAGAGGATCGTGATGACAAAAGCGCGGCTTGACGGTCTTTATCTGCTGATTTTGGGAGGGATGATTTTTCTCTTGCTCGGCGCGATTCTCGAGAGAGGCAATCCGGCGCCGATGTCGGACTTCAAGGCCATTTATTACGGAGCGCGCTGCGTTCTTCAACATACCAATCCTTATCAGGACGGAGAAATCCTCCGCGTGTATGAGGCCGACGGAGGGCAATTTCCATCGGACCCAGTCATTGCCCGGTCTGCGCGCAGGGCGATCGTGGTCTGCATCAATCTGCCGACTGCACTCTTCCTCATTGCTCCGCTTGCGATTCTTTCGTGGGGCCACGCCTATGTGTTGTGGATGATCCTCATGGCTGGAAGCCTGATGTTTGCCGCGTTTCTGATGTGGGACCTTGGAGCCAGCTATGCGCCGGCGGTCGCAGGCCTCCTGATCGCATTTGTTCTGGCCAACAGCGAAGTGCTGGTGATCATAGGCAACGCGGCGGGAATTGTGATCAGCCTTTGCCTGATTGCCGTCTGGTGTTTCGTCAAGAATCGTTTCGTTGTGATCGGCGTGGTGTGCCTGGCAATCAGTCTGGCGATGAAGCCTCATGACGGAGGTCTGGTCTGGCTTTATTTTATTCTCGTTGGAGGCGCATATCGGCGGCGCGCTCTGCAGTCTCTCGGAATCGCCGCTGTGATTAGTCTGCTGGCTGTTCTCTGGGTTTCACAGGTTGCGCCGCATTGGATGCAGGAGTTGCATTCCAACTTGGCCGCGACCTCGGCGCGAGGCGATCTGAACGACCCTGGCCCCTCATCGATGGGCGCACATACACTGGGCATGGTGATCAGCCTGCAAACGGTGATCAGCCTCTTCAGAGATGATGCCGGCTTCTACAATCCGATGTCTTACCTTATCGGCGGAGCGCTGGTCCTGGTTTGGATTGTTGTCACGCTGCGGTCGCGTTTCTCGCTGGAGCGAGCCTGGCTGGCGCTCGCGGCAATCGCAGCGCTCTCCATGCTGCCTGTCTATCATCGGATTTACGATTCGAAGCTTCTGCTGCTGACGGTTCCCGCATGCGCAATGCTGTGGTCTGAAGGGCGACTGATTGGACGTCTCGCGCTGCTGGTGAATACCGCGGCGTTCGTGCTTACCGGAGATCTGCCGTGGGCGATAGTCTTCGGAACCATCAGCCACCTGCGCCCGACCACGCCGTGGCTGTCAGGGTGGGTGCTGACGGCCATCGTGGTGTTCCCTGCCCCAACCATACTGCTGATCATGGGTGCTTTCTATCTTTGGGTTTATGCATCGCGCAGGGAGGCTAAAGATGCAAAAAGCCAGGCTTGATGGGCTGTATCTTTTTTTGCTGGGAAGCCTGGTACTTGTCTTGCTGGGCTCCGTTCTGTCGAACGGCTCTGCTGTCGCAATGGTCGATTTCCGAGTCGTCTACTATCCCGCGCGATGCCTCATTGAACACTGCGATCCGTATAACGAAAGCGCGGTCCTCAAGGTAGCTCAAGCAGAGGGGGGAACGCGGCCGGGGGATGTAACTCACGCTAACCATTTTGCACGTTATCTGTATTTGCCGACCGCATTCTTCCTCACGGTTCCCTTCGCGATGCTGCCGTGGGGTCTGGCACACGTGTTGTGGATGGGACTTATCGCGGGTGGACTTATTCTTGGCGCTTTTCTCATGTGGGATCTTGGGGCTGACTCGTCCCCTGTAATCTGTGGGGCACTTATCGGCTTTTTTCTCGCCAACTGCGAGTTACTGATTGTTCTTGGCAATATGGCCGGCATCGCGATCAGTCTTTGCATCGTTGCCGTGTGGTGTTTTTTTCGCGAGCGATTTGTGGTGGCCGGCATATTCTGCCTTGCGATCAGCCTGGCAATCAAGCCGCACGATTCGGGCCTGGTCTGGCTTTACTTCCTATTGGCGGGCGGAATCTTCCGGAGGCGCGCACTGCAAACCGTTTTGGCAACGGCCGCTCTGAGTCTGCCTGGGTTAGTGTGGACATGGATTGTATCGCCTCATTGGATGCAGGAGCTGCACTCCAATATTCTGGCGTTTGCGGAACGCGGCGGACTCACCGACCCGGGAAATGCTTCAGCAGGCTGGCACGGCCTGGGCATGATGATCAACCTGCAAACGGTGGTGAGCGCGTTCTGGAACGACCCGGGCATCTACAACCCTGTCACCTACCTGATCTGTGCGCCGCCAATCTTGATATGGGTATTCGTCACGCTGAAGACTCGACCGTCGAATGCAAGGGCGGCGTTGGCGCTCGCGTCCATTGCGCCTCTCTCCATGCTGCCTTTCTATCATCATCAATATGACGCCAAGCTCCTGCTTCTCACGGTTCCCGCCTGTGTGCTGCTGTGGGCAGAAAGAGGCATGGCCGGCTGGCTCGCACTTCTTCTGAATACGACGGCATTCGTATTGATCGGAGATATTTCGTGGTTAGCAATCCTCGGGACAATCAACAAATTGTTTCCACCGGGGAATGGGATTGGCGGTCAGATATTGATCGATGTGCAGGTCTTTTCTGCTCCGCTCATCCTTTTGATCATGGGAGTTTTCTATCTGTGGGTCTATGCGTCACGGAGTTTCGCATCCGACTTACCGCTCAAAGCAGATTCATTGCACACACCGCCGCACCAAGCTACAAGTTAGGGGTGTTTGAGCAGCAGGGTTACGCGCAAGGTCGATGCTCAAACGGCAATCCCCGATCTATTCGGCTGGAGTGGTTTGGCTGCTTAAGTTTTCATTCGGCCAGGGGACTGGAGAAAACTCGAGTTCATCGCCGTACTCTGTTTGCGAATTGCGGATGGCGCCGGCGGGAAGTTCCAGGATGGAGTGCGCGGACAGGCAGGCAGAGAGCCGCCACGCGGGCACGGCGCTCCTCAGTTTTTTGATTTGCTTCTTGCGATCCAAATAAACAAGGTCGATGGGAAACTGCATAAAGAAGGTGTGCACGGACTGGCACGGGATGATCCACAAGCCTTCTCCGGGAGCGAGAGCCTTGCGCCCCAGGAGGCCCTTGTTGCGTTTTTCACTGCTATCGGCCACTTCCATGCATGTAGCAAGAATTGTGTGGCGGGTGAGATTCGAAACTTGCAGGCGAACTTCCGGGGGCGGGTTGCGATGTCGAGAAAGGCGCTCCCGCAATGCCGTCTTAATCCTGGTCAGCCGATTCATCGGGTAGCCTCGAAACCTCTCGCTTGTCTCGAACAGATATGCCAGGCGAGTTTCATATTTAGCTTCAGACAATCCGAAGGGCGCAAACATTGCGCCCTTCAAGAGACAACCGAGAATTCTGAATCTTATGCGGAATGATCCGGCTGCCCTTTGAGACAGCCGGAATCGTCATGACTATTGAGGCGGAGCGCTCGACGAAGCTCCACCACCGCCCGATGACGAGGCGGATCCAAAGGTTCCAGAGCCGGATTCAATAACCAACGGCTTTCCGGATCTCAAGCTTTCAATCAGCTTTTCAACCGGCATGGTTGGCGGTGCGGGCGCCGGGGTGTTAGCGGCAGTTTTTGCGTCAGGATTGTTCATTGGTATGCCTGAGTTGGGCGGCAGGAATTTTCCTGGATACTTTGGTTCGGGCAGGGTTGCGCCGGCCGGGATGGGAGCAACAATCTCCGGCGTCACAATCACGATCAACTCAGTGTTGACCTTGGTCTTCTGCATGGTTTGGAAGAACTTGCCCAGGATTGGAATGTCTCCCAGGAAAGGTATCTTCATAAAGGTCTCATTGTCGGTGTCATTGAGCAATCCACCGATCGCAAAGCTCTGACCATCGGCCAACTCGACTTCGGTATTCACTCTCCGAGTGTCGATACCCGGCACGTCAAATCCAGAAAGTTCGATGCCGTTGGTGAAGTCGAGCGTGCTGACTTCCGGGGCAACCTGGAGACGTATGGTTCCGCGGGGAGTGATGGTGGGAATGAAGTTGAGCCGAACGCCATACTCCTTGAACTGGATGGTAACTGCTCCGCCGACAGCGGACGAAGAGCCCTGGACCTGCGGATAAGGAAACTGTCCGCCGGCCAGGAAGCTTGCTTCCTTGCCGTTGGCGGCAATAATGTTGGGCTGCGCAAGTACTTGCGCCAACTGCCTCTGCTCAAGAGCCTGCAGGGTTGCGCCGAGATTCAGGCCGGGCAGGAACGCGAACAGATTCAACTGATTTGAGATGGTCGGCGGCACCGCAGCGGAACCGGCGGTGGTAAGGTTAAGCCCCGGCGGTGAAAACTGGCCGGTCGTGACCGCGGCGATCGTGTTTCCGAAGCCGCTGCTGAATATGTTGATGCCCAGCTGAGTTTCTTTGGTGCGGTCCACGCTCTCAAAGCGGACCTTGAGCATAATTTGCGGATCGGCGGGTGGCACATCGACGTTGAGGAGGTTGACGACCTTGCCGCCCGTCGCAGCAATCTTTTCCGCTCGAGAGGAGCTATTAAGATCTTTCACCGTGCCGCGCAGGAAGATAGTTCCATTGTCGGATGTAACCTTGAGGCTTTGCCCGGGCAGCTCGGCTCTGAGCTCGCGGCGAATACCCTCCAGGCTGTCGTCCAACCCAGCGGTACTGGCCCTCACCGTCACATTGAAGAACTGACGGCCGCCCTTGACGTCCCAGATAATCAGGCTCGTCTCTCCAACAAGCTTGCCGGTTACCATGACCTCGGTGGGGTTGAGCGCTTGAACTTCGGCCACGTCAGCCAGACCGAGCGCGACGCGGGAAATTGGCTGTGCAGTATCGACGAGCACGACTTTACCGACGGCAACGGAAAGCTCATTCGCCGAGTCCTGAAGGGAAGCTCCCGCCTGAGCAGCCGGCTCCAATGCCGGTGAAGTTTGAGCCTGCAGGCCCGACGCAGCACAGAGGAAAAGGCACAATGCGCTGAGATAAGCAATGTTGATTCCAGCTTTCGATCTCACTGCGTTCCCCCGGGAGTACCGAATTTTGCTTCACTCCGTTTGTTGCCGTTGATAACTTCGATTGAAAAGGCCGGTGGGGGCTTCACGACTCTTGGCTTGGCCACGGCATGCACCACCTTTGGCGGAGCCATCTGATCCGCGAAGAGGTTAGACATGGCGGTACCGGGGACCACGTTGATGGCTGTATCAAGCGGATTCCGCAAGACCAACTGGATTTTGGTCTGGGCGCCGGCAAGACTCAGTGTTTCAGCCTGCTCAGGCGTGACGAGCAGGTTAACGACCTGAACCGGATGCGGTTTGCCCTCAGCGTCCTTTTGAATATCCTGTCCGGCCGACAAAACCTGGAGGTTTTGCAGCAACGTCTTGGTCAATGTGCCGGTTTCGGCATTGCGCGCCTGGTCTCCCGGAGGATTGCCCGAGATGAGTACGTCCACGCGCATTCCCGGAGTTACAAAGCCAGCTACGCCCACGATATCGTCAACCTTGACTGCGGTAGCGCGCATCCCCTGAGGAATGGTGGCTGCCAATCCGCCGCCCGAGCCGACTGCTGCTAAACGGGCTTCGATGATCGGCTCGCCTGCATAGAGGTCCGAAAGGACGCCCCGGCCAATAGCATTCTCAGGCCGGAGTAGAACACCCTTGGGTAGCGCTCCGTTGATCTCGATGGTGGTAAGGTTGGCCGCAGTAAGAACTGCTCCGAGTTTGATGTCCGTGGCAGCCGCAACCACTTTTGTGGCGGGCACCGGTTTCGCCTGGTTCAATTGCTTGCCCACAAGGCGCCATACGAGGAAGCCGCATGCCGAGGCAATCACAAAAGCCAGGAGGAGAATCGTAAGTAGTCTTCGGTTCATAGAAAGCCTGTTTGAACTGGTAACCTGGCCAGTTCATCCTTGCTGGCCCCTGGGTCAAACCCAAAACCCATGAGTCGAGTTAATTTGTTCGCGCCGGACCCTGAGGGTACCGTCAACAGAGAGTCAAGCAAGGGCTAGCGTGTGATCAGTGTACACTTTTTTCCTTACTGTCCACACAAATAAGTCACGAAGGTTTAACCAAATGCAACAGGTATCTAAAGAGCTATGAGCACACAGTCCTAACGAGGGCAAAACAAGATTACTTCCTGATTACTAACGGGGGATAGAACTTCATTCATACCGTCTTTGCAGAGTGTGTATAGAATGGGATCAATCCTGCAAAGATAAGCCCGACGAATCCGCAGAGGGAGTTCGCCCGCTCATGAGGTCATCGCAAACGATAACGCTGTTTTCGGAACGCGCCGATACGGGCCGGAACTCGCGTTCGTTCGCAGTATCAATTGTGGTGCATGGAGCGGTAATTGCTGTTGTAGCTTATGGCCTGCTGCACCCGCCGCCATTGAAGAGTCACATACTCGATGAGCGATTGACAGTACGCAGTCTGGAACTGCATCTGCCCGATCCGGAGAAGCAGCATCCAGACAGCGGCTCAGACGCTCCCAGCCCTTATCCTGTCGCGAAGAAGATACCCGAGGGCGTGAGTTCCGCCCAACAGGAAGCCGTGCTGCGGCAGGCCACGGAAGCGCCGGTTGCGCAACAGACATTACTGCAGCCGAAACTCAAGAACCTGCTTAAACTCCCGAAGGATGTTCCGCTGCCAACAGTCGTGCTGTGGTCACCCGAGCCAGTGCCGGTGAAGAGCATCATTCCACCACCGCCGGTAAAGCTAGCTGCTACTCCGGTTCTTGCTTCAACTCAACTACCCAATCGAGAGGAGAGGCTGGCTGACGTTCGTATCTCCGCCACCGATCTGTCTCAGCAGAAAGTGCCCATTCTGCCCAGCACAACAACCCCTATCGTTGTGAAGGGACCTGAGGCTCCGCAGGCAGTGCCTACTACCAGTTCGGTGTCATCGGCGCAACCCACTCCTACCACAGTGGTATCTATCTCCGACGTGCGTATGACGGAAGGAAAAGTCATCCTTCCGCCGGCGAATTCGAGTTCCCCCGATTCGGCTCCTGGAAGGTTGACGCAAGGACAATCGAATGTAGCTGCACGCACTAACACGGCCGGTCCGAACGGCAGCGCGGGAACAACTTCGGAGGGAGCGGGAGCAGGCAATGCGAAAGGTACGACCGGCACTGCCGGCACCGGGGCCACTGGAACCGGTGCTAAGATCTGGCCACCGCAGACGAGCGGAACTGGAAGCGGGAGCAACACGCAGACTGCGAAGGAGTCAGACTCGGACGAAAGCTCGGCCGGGCGGCAGAAAGTTACACGTATTACTCTGCCGAGGACCGGTCAATTTAGTTCGGTTGTAGTGGGAGTTTCGCTGGACGATAAGTATCCCGAGACTACACAGCTTTGGGGCGGCAGGATGGCTTACACGGTTTATCTGCATGTAGGTCTTGCCAAGAGCTGGATCTTCCAATTCTCGCTTCCCCGCTCCGAGGATGCAGCATCAGCGGGTAACACGGCGCACCTTGAAGCGCCCTGGGCGTATAACATCGTTCGGCCTAACATTAGTTCAGATGATTTGAATGCAGATGCTCTTATCGTTCACGGCTTTGTGAATACGGACGGCCGTTTCGAGCAACTTAAGATTGTCTTCCCGCCGGAGTTTCCGCAGTCTAAATTCGTGCTCGATTCGCTGGCTGAGTGGCAGTTTCGGGCCGCGGTTCAAAGCGGTCAACCCAAGCGTGTGGAAGTGCTGCTGATTATTCCAGACATCGAGTAACAAAAGAAACCGGCGGGCTCGATGAACGAGCCCGCCGGTTGTAATACTTTGAGTTATGCCGGAGTCTACGTGGCGGAGTTGGAGATCAGCTTCGGAGCGGTAAATCCAGCGCCAATGTCATCGAAGATACCCTGAATGCTGGTAACGGCTGAATTGGTGGTACCCGAGCCGCAGGTGGTATCCAGACCGCTGCCGCTCTCGTTGGGATCGGCGTAGAAGTTGCCCAATGCAGTGCCGCCCGACGAGCTCGTGGTCGGAGTCGATATGTTCTCCATGTTGATGCATGGAAGGAACGTACTGAGCGACAAGGTGGTATTGGTAGCGTTGGGAAACGATGTCGACCCAAGAATCGTGGAGTCAGTACCGGAGACTCCACATCCGCTGGTTTCAGCGCCGTAGGCAACCGTGATGACCTGGATTCCCGCGTTAGTCGCGATCTGGCCTGCCTGGATTGCCTGCTGGCACTGGTCGAAGTAGCTTGGGTAGGGATAGACGGTGGAGGTGGACTCTTTGCTTCCCGCCGTGGTCCCGCTGTCCAGTTTGCCATCGCCAGAGGTCGGAGTGGCATCACCGTCAGAGAGCAGGATCAGCGCGCTCTTCGAACCTGAGTGGAGACTCTGCTGATAAAGAAGCGCTTCCGTTGCCGCGTAGAGCGCGCCGGCATAGTACGTGCCCTCGCCGCCCACGTTCGGCAGGCAGCCTGAAGTGCCCTTGGTGCCGTTGGCCGGGTTTGCGCCATACCCAATCGTCTTCACCAGGTTGTCGGAGGTATTCAAATTGCCGTTGGTGGATGACGAGCTGTAGTACTCGTAATCAAAGCTCGTAATCTGGTAAGTTGCAGCCGGCGATCCTACCACTGG
Organism: Occallatibacter sp.; assembly: GCA_050013695.1. GTDB lineage: Bacteria > Acidobacteriota > Terriglobia > Terriglobales > Acidobacteriaceae > Telmatobacter. Next base: position 85,733 of record JBEKET010000003.1, on the reverse strand, counting down.
ATAGTCGTAGTTGGTGGTTACGGTTGACGAGGTGGGGGTGAGCCCTGACGTAGTAAGGTTCGCCGTCCCTGGCGTTGCGCTCGCTCCGGGGAAGGTGTACGGCTCATTCTTGCCGGAGTAGCTGTAGCAACCGCTTGTATTGGCGTCTGTGGGGTTGTAGCCGCTGGAACTGATGTTGGGAAAGGTGAATATGGCGACGCGGAAGTAGGGGGTGCCGGCAGTGCTGCCGTTGGCGCAGCCGGTGCCGAATCCCGGGCAGGGATTGATGTCGCCCAGCAATTGCTGCACGCCGGCCAGGGCGCATTGAAACTCGCTGAAGTTGCTGCCGGACTTCCCGCAGTTGGTGTCCGACGAGCTCATGGATTGCGTTCCGTCCACGATGATGGCGACGTTCCAGCTCTCCGCCGTGCCATTCATGGTCGCAGTGGCCTCCGCCTTGATGGTCATCTGCGGCATGCCGAAGAATCTCATGAAGAAGGTGTTAATGGTATTCGACTGGTAGGCATGGACGGCGTTCACGAAGCCGGTGGTCTGCTCGGCGCAGGTTGATCCCGTGGGCAGCAGCGATTGGAGGCAGACCGGCGTGATGGTGGTGGAGACAGCGCCCACACCGGGCATGTTGGTCGGCTGGTTTGTATCTCCGTTCGCACCGCTGTAGGTCTTGCCGGTCGCAATCGCATTGGCAGTTGAGCTGGTATCGTAGGCTTCGCCAGCGGCGGACAAGGCCGCGGAATTGGCGGAGTTCTGGAGAACCGCGTGATCGGCGTAAGCCTGGCCGCCATCCATAACGAAGCCGGCCACGACAATCAAAGACAAGAAACCACAAATGAACCAGGCAAGAACCTGTCCGCTCTGGTCGTTATGGAATCTCTTCAAAAGAGACGAGTTACAGATCGTTTTCACAGCTTTCATTGCTCTGACCTCGAAGTTTCTGACATTAGTACTCGTAAACCGATACAGCTGCCTGGATTGTGCACGATGCAAAAGCTCTTCCGTAAATCGCAAGATTGCAGGGATATGTGGCGGACACCTCGTTGGTGACGCCCGAGAGGCTCTGGAAAGACGACCCCTGGCTTGAGCACGAGGTCCCGGTCTTGGCCGTTCCCCCGCCAGTGGCTCCCGTATCGAATGTGACGGTCATGGTGATGCCCCCCGATGCAAGGGTGGGGGCCGCGGCCGTGAGCGCACTCCACGCTGCCGCGCAGGGATCAGCAGTGGTCGAGTTGGCTCGATTCACCTGAAGATATTGTGCGGCCTCGCCCACACCGTTGGTCAGTGCGAGCTTGTTGGCGTACGCAATCCCGAAGGTGTAAATGCCAGTCAGCAGAAGCAGGAGAATCGGGATCGTAATCGCGATCTCAACCAAAGCCTGGCCGCCCTCGCCCGAGCGAAGGAAAGCGCCGACCCGGGCCATTCGCGACCGGGCCTGAACACGCAAACCTTTGGAGTCCGCGGGAAGGCTGCATCCCCGATCGGACATCCTGGCTTGTCGCCCAAAACCATATCTTGCAAACATATTGTTCCCCTTCAATCACTATTCACTGATTATCGCGGCTTCCACAATCCCTCGTTAGCGTCAAATTGACCCGCCAATGGTAATAACACCACGTTACCATAGATTACTATATTGGTTACTTTAGGTGCAAGTCTTGAGGAATGTGGGGATTTCAGCTCTTTTTAAGGAGCCGCAGGAACCTTTCCAGCTCTTTTCTGTTGACACCGTCAACCAGAGCGTTTCTTCCCTGCTCGGGGGTGAGGGAGCTTTTCATCACAAATTGGAGGCCTACGCCGTCATTTCCCCAGCGAACGGCACGGGAATGGACAGAGATGGAACGCTCAGAGGTTTCATCGCCGAGGTCTGTGCGTTGGAGGGTCATCAGGACGAGGGTGCCGGGGTACCAGCGCTCTTCAGTAACAACATATAAGCCGGTGGAGCTGATGTCTTTGACGTTGCGCGCCTGGGGAGCGGCGCCGGTCCAATAATATGCAGCCAGGCCGGAGGCCGGTATCCGGGGCGCCTTCCTGGGATCGGGCGACCACCAGCGCTCCAGCCAATGCTTGGGCGGCTTGATGTCGGTCATACCCGGCTCGATCAAGCCCATCTCATGCGGCTGTTCTGGATTCAGATCGATCTCGACTTCGTCGGCGCGGGGCTTTAATTGCAAGACCCCCGGACCACCGCTCCAGAGCGGTTTTTCTCTCAGGAGCACCGCGCTCTGCACGGTTCCGGTGATGCTGGAACTGGAAAACCCTTCGAGGCGGCGCTCCATTTCATCCGCGGGGCAGAGCATGAGCTGATCGCCGGACTGGGTCTGGGACGAATAGATGGAGTGGGTTGGCAGCGCCAGGACGCTGGCGGGCTGGGGGCTCAATGGGGTGATGCGGAAAGTCGGGAACGATTCGACCAGGTCGGTGACCCGGCAATCTTCATCCAAATAGATAAGGTCGAGCGGAGCGGTCACGCCCGAATCCGGGATGCCCCGGAACGGATTCATCCAGAGACCCTCGCCGGACTGCAGCGCCAGCGTCAACAGCATATCTTTGAGGCTCGCGTAGGGGACGTCGGCCTGGGTGACCTCCAGGCCGAGAAAGCACTCGCGAGTTTGGTTGTAAGCACAAACCTTTTGTGAATCCATAAAGCCTCCCGCCCGCGGCGGTTACCCGGCAACCGGGCCATGTAGGTGCATCCCAGTTGTGAAATCAACGTCGGTGCAGCCGGTAAAAAAGACGTGCCGGCATTTCAGACGGCGATCGCCGGGTTGAAAAGCGCATACCCATTTGATGGCGCGATGCGGGGATCCGTTCAGCCGCGCAAGGGCATAACTCGCCTGTTCCCTCCATCGAAAGCATCACCCAGCGGCAATCCATGCCAGCGGGCAGGCCTTTCGAGCAGATGGGACGATCTACTACGGCCGGAGCAACCACGCACCTGCGCGGCTGCTCCGGCGCCTCTCAATTTCCCGTACTACTTGACCCTGGTTCGGCGGCGCTGAATCAGAACGATCAGTACGATGACAAACAGGACCCCGGCGACGATTTGGATAATCGTAGTGCTATCCATAAAAACTCCCCTTTCGTTCAAAAAGCTGCTATTTCCGCTTCCGAGTCACGACAGAACGCAAGCAACAAACGCCAAGGAAATCGGCAATGCCCCCGATTCTGTTCAACGCGGAACTTGTCAGCGGAACTTCTGGCCTATACAAGGCGCCGCTGAGACCGTATCCGCCAGGCCCGCTACTTAACGCGGGTGCGACGGCGCTGAATCAGAATAATCAACACGACGACGAATAAGACGCCGGCGACGATCTGAATAATGGTAGTACTGTCCATCTCGAAAACTCCTTTCACTTGGCCCCGAACGCGGATCCGAACGAATCGACCATGATGATGACTGCAGGTCCCAGAGTAACCAGAAAGAGCGAGGGGAAGATGAAAAAGACCAGGGGAAAGATCAATTTGATGGTGGTCTTTGCCGCGGCTTCTTCAACCTGCTGCACGCGCTGGGTTCTGAGGGTATCGGAATGAACGCGCAATGTCTTGGCGATACTGGTTCCAAACTGTTCTGACTGAACCAGCATGTTGACCAGGCCGCGAATGCTGTCTTCGCCAGTGCGCTCGGCGAGGTTCTTCCAGGCCTCTGAGCGGGCGCGTCCGGCGCGCTGCTCCAGAACGACGACATTCAACTCGTCGCACAACTCAGGCTGCGCGAGGACCAACTCGAAGGAAGTGCGCGCTGTTGCCTGGTCCAGGCTGAGCCCGGCCTCAATGCAGATGATGAGCAGATCGAGAACGTCCGGCAATCCTCGCCGCATCCTGCGCTGGCGACCCTTGATGCGCGCGCCAAGCCAGAAATCGGGAAGCAGAAAGCCCACGCCGAGGCACCCGAAATAAATGAACAGCCCGCCGATATGCGCCAGTCCGCTGACGGTGGCGAGGATACAAAGGATGGCGGGCGTCACTACTTTGGCGCCGTAGAAGACCTTGACCGCGGACTCATTGCGGAAGCCGCCTCGAGTAAGGCGCTTCATGGCGACACCGACCTCGGCCTGGCTCTTGGGGAGAACATTCTCGAAGTGCTCCACCACGCCGCCGATGGAAAAGCCCGTTTGCTGAATGGTGCCCAACAGAGTTTTCGGTTTGGCCTGGGGGTTGATCACTTCGGAAATCCGCTGCAGCATGGCCTCGCGATAGAACAGGAGCAGCCCGCCGCTGCCGATCAGCAGAAATATGATGATGAATGAAACGACCGCGTAGCCCATAAGCTCTCTTCAGACCTCCATATTGACAATGTGCCGGATGATGAGGCCACCGATCACGATCATGATGCTGGCTGCCCAAAGCAGCTTGATGCCGATGGGGCGCGTCCACAGAATGCTCATCAATGTGGGGTTCACGAAATACAAAGCGAATCCCAGGATAACGGGAAGAAGAGTGAGGACGATCCCGGTCATGCGGCCCTGCGCGGTGTGTGTGGCCACCTGCCGCTTGAGACGGAACCGTTCCCGGATCACCCAGGAAGTCTTGTCCAGCACTTCGGCAAGATTGCCGCCGGTCTCCTTCTGAATCATGATCGCTGTCGCCACGATTCTAAGATCCTGCATGGGGACGCGGGTGAGCAGGTTGTCGATGGCAGTTTTCATTTCCAGGCCGTAGTTTTGCTCCTCGAAACAAATTCTGTACTCGGTTCCGATGGGATCGGGGCATTCGCGAGCCACCAGGCCCATCGCGGCGATGAGGCTGTGCCCGGCGCGCAAGGCGCTGACCATCATATCGAGAGCTTCGGGAAGCCCCTGCTCGAATTTGCCAAAGCGCTTATTGCGTTTGATGAGCGCAATGGCGATGGGCATGAAGCCCAGCACCGCTCCAACGAGGAGCGCCAGTGGAATGGACCCGGTGCGCCAGTAGAGCACGTAGCCCGGAACAATAAAGCAGAGGACGCACATCGACAGCATTCCGCCCACCGTCCACTTGAGATCGGCCTGGGCGAGCAGGCCGCGGAGCCACGGTGCGATCTGAAGTTTAAGCAGCCGCTGATTGACCCAGGGAATGGTGCTGAGTTTGTCGCTCTTGCGGAGATTGAGAATCTCGTTGCGCGCTTCCAGACTTTCGGTAGCCAGAGCCGAGTCAAGGGTGGCGATGACCTGCTTAGCCTGCCGGTCTCCGCCCATGGAGGCGACCATCACCAACGCAATAACCGAAAAAACTCCGACAAATACAAGGACAATAATCAACGTCATCGGGATCGACCTCCTCTCTTTTTAGTTGACCAGCGTTTCGCGCTCGAACAGGCTCGGGGGCAGGATAATTCCCGCGACGCGGAGCCGATCGAGGAACCGGGGACGGATATGGGTGGGTTGAAAGGCGCCGATAACCTTGCCGTCGGGGCCGATTCCCTTTTTATTGAATGCAAATATCTCCTGCATGCTGATTACATTTTCTTCCATGCCCGTAATCTCGGAGACGCTGGTGACCTTGCGGGTGCCGTCGCTCATGCGCGAGGCCTGAATAACGATGGTGATGGCCGAGGCAATCTGCTGACGGACAGATTTCTCCGGCATGTTCATATTGCCCATGGCCACCATCGACTCCAGTCGAGAGATCGCGTCGCGCGGCGTATTGGCGTGAATCGTGGTCATCGACCCTTCGTGACCGGTGTTCATGGCCTGCAACATATCAAAGGCTTCTTCGCCGCGGATCTCGCCCATGATGATGCGGTCGGGGCGCATACGAAGGCAGTTGATCAGCAACTGCCGTTGACGGATGGCGCCCTGCCCTTCGATATTGGGCGGGCGAGTTTCGAGGCGCACAATATTTTCCTGCGCCAGCCGAAGTTCAGCAGCATCCTCAATCGTGACCAGACGTTCGCTGTTGGGAATGTATTGCGAAAGAATATTGAGGAGGGTGGTTTTGCCGGAGCCGGTGCCGCCGGAGATGACGATGCTGATGCGGGCCTTCACTGCGGAGGCAAGCACCTCCATCATCTCCGCCGAAATGCTCTTGAGGACCACCAGCTGGTTGGCGGCGATGGGGCCGGTGCCGAAGCGGCGAATCGAGAGGGATGGACCGTCAAGCGCCAGCGGAGGAATGATGGCGTTCACACGCGAGCCGTCGGGCAGTCGGGCATCGACCATCGGCGAGGACTCGTCAACTCTGCGACCGACGCGCGAAACGATGCGGTCGATGATTTGCAGCAAATGGCGATCATCGCGAAATGTGGTGTTGACCTTCTGAAGGAGTCCGCCCTTTTCCACGAACACATGATCCTTGTCGTTGACCAGGATGTCGGAAATCTTCGGGTCGCGCAGCAGCGGCTCAAGCGGACCAAGACCAAAGACTTCGTCCAGCAGGTCGGCCTGGATCTTCTCCTGTTCGTCGAAGTTCAGAGGAACCCGCTGGTCAGCGATGATCTCTTTGACAATGCCTGATACCGCCTGCCGGGCCTGGCTGGTATTGACCCGCGACAACTTCTCCAGATCCAGCTTGGAGATCAGGGTCCGGTGAATTTCCGCTTTGTATTTTTCCAGATTCAGCAGTTCCAAGGTTTACCTTCCGTCGAACGCAAGATAGGGTTCAGGGGACATCATCCAAACAGACTAAAACCTTTTTTCTTTGCCGGAGCCTCTTGCTGGCCCGTAACAGCTCGCGCCATATCCTTGATCTGCCGGGAAATGGCCGAATCTTCGAGTACCAGCGGGGTAGCCGTATTCTGCATGCGCCGCACGGCTGCGAAATCATTGGGAATCTTCCACTGCGGAGGCCTGGTGAGGGCTTTCGTAACATGCTCGTCGCCGACCCCCAGCGCGCGAGGCTGATAGCGGTTGATCACGATCTCCACCTTGGGGCCGTTCGCGGGGAAGAACTGGCTGATCAGGCGATTGGAATTGCGGAGTTCGGGAATTCCAGCCTGGGTTACAAGGTAGATGGTGCCGGCATCCCTAAACAGGGCAGTTGCCGTCAGATCAAGCCTGGAACCCACATCGACGACCACGTTGTCGAAGTCCTGACGTGCAACCGAAATCAGCTTGTCGATGGATTCGTCAGAGGCCACGTAGTTGGGAAACTTGCCCGGAGCCGCAAGCACGGACAGGCCCGAGCTGTGCTTGATGAGGAGCTTGTTAAGAAAACTGGCATCGAGCCGGCCGGAATCCTGAAGAGCGTTAATCGTCGAGAAGTCGGCGACCAGTCCAAGGTTGAGAGCGGCGTCTCCGAGGGGGAGATCGAGATCGATCAGCAGGGTGCTTTGAGAAGTGTCCTGGGCCAAAGCAACCGCGAAATTGCAGGCAATCGTGGTGACGCCGGCGCCACCCTTGGCGCCGAAAAATACCAGCAGCCTGCCGCCCGCCTTTCGCGACGGACGGTTGGCGGGGCGGCGCGCAGCGGCGCGAACCAACGCCTCGGCCATGATGGTATGGGAGAAAGGAAGCGTCAAATATTCGCGAGCGCCTGCACGCATGCAACGGACAAGCAGGTCCGGGTCGGTCTTCGCCGAATAGACCATGACCGTAACCGCGCCGTTTGCGCACATGCTCTCAACAAGCTCAAGAGCGTATTCGGGGTTGCTGTCCAGGTCGACGATAATCACGTCGTAGCGCTGTTCGAGCAGCCTTGGCAAATCGTCCAGGCTGGGCGGATAGGCGGAGAACTCGCGAACTTCCGCTCCCTGACATTCGGCGAGTGCGCTTGCGGCCGCCTTTCGGCGCTCTTCGTCCGGACCAATCAGCGCAATTGCCAAAGGATCCGCTCCGAGGGAATCGGGGTAATGAGAGTCGATATACGGGAAAGAGTCTGAACTCACTGAATTACTGCTCCGTTTTGCTTGAATCTTGGTTTCCGGATCAACTTCCCCATGATGGTACCTGGGAGCTTTGAACATGAACTTCTCTTCCCAACTTAACGTGCGAAGAACGAAATCAACGTCCCAACTGCTATGGCTGGAGCGTAAGGCATATAGCGCTTCAGCAGACCTGGGAGAGCCGGTTCCGAATCGCTTCGCAATTCATCATCTTTCGAAGCGGAAAAGCGAACGCGCATTCGTTTGAACTGGGTAACTACAAACTTACCGGCCGCCCAGCACAAAATGATGACTCCTCCCGCCATGGCTGTGTACACGATCGAAAATCCCATTTGGGCCGGGCCAATCCATGCGCCGATTGCAACGCACAGTTTCACGTCCCCTGCCCCCAACTTAAAAAAAACGAAGAGGAAGCCGTAAACCAACAAGCCAATACCAAGACCTTCAAAACATTGGCCGACCCCATGCCAGCTAAATCCGTGTCCGTTCCCGTGCCAGTCCTGGCGCCAGGGTGAAACAAGGATCCCTGCCACCAGGAAGGGATATACCAGCCAATTTGGAATGCGGCGGCTGTGCAAGTCCGTGAAGGTCGCCACCGCAAGAACAACCAACGTTGGCCACCAGGCGAACGAATGCATGCCCCCGGCTCCTTCTCCCCCCAATATTATCAAGAGAACACTATTGTAATGCAATTGTCCAACCAAATCGCTGGAAAGCAAAACAGCTTGAATTCATGAAGTTAACGAAGCACTTCGCCCTTCCGGTGTACACGGATGTTTACGAACGGTTTCAAGGGGTGAATCAGGACGTATACACCGGCCACACCGGCGAGAAGCTGCGCTCGGATGAATCAGGCCGCGCGAGCGGATTGTCACCGGATGGGCTGTTCAGGCATGCTCGAGCTTGAAAACGCTCAATTGTCCGGCAAACCCTTGAGAACGGGCAGCGTACGCCGACACAACCGGCAATGGATATGGCGATCGAGCAGCGGCGTCGGCTACGACTGGGGGTATCCGTTCCGAATGCGAAATGATCCCTGTGAGAGTTAGAGCAATTGGCTTGCCATCCGGCAATCGAGAAACCGTGAGAATCGGGAACTCATCTGGATGAACGAGAACATAGGTACTCGCCAGGGAGTTACCCTTCCCGGCAAGGTCTACCACTAGTGTGTTATGGACAGCGTGTGCTGCTGCGTGCAACAGCTTTACCGCGACCTGGCGTAATTTCCGTTCTTATCTAGCTCAACATATTTTAAATGAATGACTTGCCAGTGAAAAGCCGGAGAAAGCCAATGAGGGAACCAGGCTATCGCCCATGTTTTGTCCCGTTCGGGCAAGGCATACGCACCCGCGGTGCGAACATCCTTTGTTACCAATGTGGCATTGACCGACCCGGAAACGGTATCTAGGATGAAGCCAACAGAATCAACCAGCACCATTGAGCTGGCGTTCTTTGAATGCCTGAAGGCTTGTTACCAGCCGGAGCGTGTCCTCGCGTGGTGGGCATAGACGGTGAATGTCAGTGGTCACGCAGATTCGGTAAACGGTTTCCAACGCAGTCTGGTACAAACGTTGCATTCCCCTTGCACTAAACAGTCATTGTCGTTCTTGCCTTGGAATATGGATGATGGTGACAACCTTCCGCTTCCCTCAGAGGCGGCGCAGACGTAGACGATGACGGAGATCGCGCATTCATGATCAGGATCGGACTTTACTCGGAAGATCGCACGCTGCACCCGCTTCTTTCTTCTGTTCTGGGGAAGGATTTCCAGGTTCTGCTGGAATCGGACGAGGAAGGCATGAACCACCTGGTCTCGAACGGTGATTGCGATGTCATGATTCTGGATTTGAATTCGAATCACGGATCACTGCAGGAACGCATTAGTTTTTCGCGGGAGTTGATCGCATCCAATGTTCCTTCAGTGGTAATGGCTGACGATGGCTTGCGGACTACGGCATTCGAACTGGTCCGGTCCGGCGCCTTCGGGTACTGTCGCCGCCCGCCCTCGATTCGCGATCTGAAGACCATGCTCAGCAGGGCATTCGAAAACTCCTCGCTGAAACAGCAATTGCAAACCGCGCAGCATCGCCTGGAAACGCCGGCAAGTTGCGATCGGTTGATCGGATCAAGCACGCTGATGCAACGCGTGTATCAGATGGTGCGCCGGGTTACCAATCTCAATGCCTCGGTGCTGGTAACCGGCGAAAGCGGGACCGGCAAAGAATTGATTGCCCGCGCCATTCACAACCTTGGTTCTCGCGCCAGCCGGCCTTTTGTGGCCGTATCCTGCGGCGCAATCCCTGAGACCCTGATCGAAGCCGAGTTGTTCGGACATGAGAAGGGCGCATTTACAGGCACTGTCGGCGCGCGCGAAGGCTACTTCGAGCAGGCCGGCGACGGAACACTCTTTCTGGATGAAATCGGAGACCTGAGCCTGTTTACGCAGGTGAAGCTCCTGCGCGTGCTGCAGCAGATGGAGTTCAACCGGCTGGGCAGCAACCGGCTCATCCCACTGCGCGCGCGGCTGATCTTCGCCACCCACCAGGACCTTGGAAAGCTGGTGGCCGAAGGTAAATTTCGCCAGGATCTTTACTACCGCATCAACGTCATGCGCATTGAATCACCAGCCCTCCAGGAGCACCCCGAGGACATCCCGCAGATTGCCATGCATTTTCTGCAGCATTATTCGAAGCTGTTTCAGAAGCCGATGGAGGACATTGAGCCGGACGCGTTGTCGCTGCTGCAGAATTACGCCTGGCCGGGGAATGTGCGCGAACTGGAAAATGCGTTGCAACGGGCGATCATCCTTGCCGTGGGACCCACGGTCCGCGCGGAGGATATTACCCTTCACAGCCAGGATGACGACATTGTGGACATCGGCGACGTTGTCGACATTGGCGATTACAACCCGGCAGGGTCCTTTGAACGGCAGCTTCGCGACTATAAGATCAAACTGGCCGTCACGGCTGTACGCGAGCACAATGGGAATAAGACGCTGGCTGCGCGCAGCCTGTGTATCTCGCGAGCCTATCTCCATCGCCTGATCAGGCTGGCCGAACCGGAGCCTCTCTTCGATCAGGATATTCCCCGGTCGATTACTGCCTGAGTAACTGCTTGAAGAGCGCTCAAGCCAATTGCTAACTCGTCCACAAACTCGTCCACAAACCAGGCCCCATCGATCCAGGTCTCGGGCTAAGTGTGGAAGTTATACCCCGACGGCCCAGCGATAACTAAACCGCTCTTTTGCCTTCCGTGGATATACCAGCAGCACCAGCTTGTTTCATGCGTCTGCTGACCGGAGGGAGCAATTAGATTCCCATAGATGATTCTTCCGTAGAGAAAGACCTTCTCATCCCAGTTTTCCACGCGCTTGAATTGCTCAACGGAATCACAAACTCCCCTCGCCTCATCCCTGCGGAACGGCTTGATGCCGGAAGATTCACCGGGGAGCAGGATGATGGGAACCAGCGGAGCAGAGGGCTCCTCCTTGTCATATACCGGGGAGTCGGGAAGGTGGAACTCATCGATTGCAATCCTCACCTGTTCCGCGATGCCAACAATCGATGCCGGGGTACGGCCGCGGTTAGTCACCATCACGATGAAGCTGTTTTCCACTCCGACGGTTGGCTCGACCGATACCAGCAGCCATGGCCGTTCCGCATCGATGATGGCCTGGGCGTTGAGCAAAGCGGCCTGGGCGCTGACGGTAGCAGCGGCGGCGGCGGTCTCAGCGGAACGTGTCTGGCGTTCAATCTTTTTGAGGACAGACAGGGCGAGCATGATGCCGATGTACGCGAAAAGCGCGAGCAGCAGATTTGCTCCCCATGTGATGCGCTCGCGAACCACATCTGCCCAGGGAGCGGGAGCCGGGGGAGGAGCGGTGAGCACAATCGGACGCTGCTGCTTTTCGTCACACGGGAAACCGTTGCAATCGCCACTGGTTTCCTGGGTTGCCGGAGTTTGCGTGGTGGCGTCCGCGGGAGCCGAAGGGCGCGGAGCGCGCTGTGCGGCGGCTGGCTGGGCGGATGCCGGCCGGGAGATTGGCGATGTCGCCGGGACCTGCGGAAGCGCCAGCAGCACAGCGCACATCGCCAGAGTTTTGAAGATCATGGCGCCAATGTACCACATGGGATATTGGCGCCGCAGTGCCCTGCCTTGAAGATGCGCTCGAAAGGGCATTTCCGGCGGGGTACCGTCGCGATCGAAGATCCGAACCCTTCGCGACGAAGGCGCTCTCGTTCAATTCTCAGCGCTCGTTCAGATTCACACTATAGAGGTTCACGGTTGAGGTTCGTGCGCTGACGATGGGCAGGTCGCCGGGCGCCAAACCGATCAGGCGATAGTCCGTAGCGGCAATCGGGCGCAGGTTATCGATGGTAGCCACAGGCTCGATCTTCCCATCGGGAACGGTCATGCGGTAGATCGGCTTGCCCGCCTCAAGGAAATCCTGAAAATAGAGCCAATGTCCATCATGCGACCAGGCCGGGTCGCCGGCGCCGTGGGTGGTCAGCGTGGTCCATCGTTCCTGTTGCCGGTCGAACAGCAGCAGGGCCTTCTGATCCAGGCGCATGGCTGCGATGTAACGGCCGTCCGGCGAAAGCCGTGGGCTGAAAAGCCCGTCGGAACCGGGAATTTCAGTAACCTTGTGGGTCTGGATGTTGATCAGGTAAATGGCCTTTGGTTGGCGCGAGTCCATTCGATCCGGCAGCCGGCCAAACACGATCGACTGGCCGTCGGCGGACCAGTCCGGATCGGCTTCGTTGCGGTCTTCATTGAGCAGCGGGACAGGCTTACCGCCCTCTGCGTCGATCAGGTAGAGCTTCCAGGGCACGCCTGGTTCCTCAGCCATCAGGGCCAGACGCTTGTTGTCCGGTGACCACTTCATGGTGAAGATGTGCAGGGGCGGAGTGGCCAGTTCGATGCGGTCGCGGCCATCGGCGCGGCTCCGCCAAAGCGAACCATCGGAGCCATTGAGCCATGCGACCCATTGGCCGTCAGGAGAGTATTCGGCCAGGCCGGCGGTGCTGAGTTCCTGATCCAACGCAGTGAAGACTGAAGACTTCGGCAGCGCGTGGAGCAGCTCAATCTGCGAGTTGACGCCAATAAAGTAGACGCGATCGCTCAGCGGCGACGTGGTGGGCGCTTCATAGTCGAGCGGACCGTTGGTGATTTGCCTCGGTTCACGCTCTTTGAGAAACCAGGGTTGCTCGCGCAGGGCCCAGATATCGCTGTGCCGATCGCCGTTATGCCAGGATTGAAAAACAAAGTCCTTTCCATCGGAGGTCCAACTGCCACAGCACTCCGAGGCTGGCTGGCTCCAGCCCGGCAGGATTGGATGTGGATTGCTGCCGTCCGCCGCCACTTCCCACAACTCGGTGGTCTGGCGCTTGGGGTCGCGCAGAGTAAATCGCAAACGCTTTCCATCCGGGGACCAGCGCAGCCAAAAGGCCATGCCGGGCGTGCTGATCAGCTTATGGGGGTCGCTTCCGTCCGATCCCACGATTGTCAGCTCATTTCCGTTGGCGATGAGCAGGCGCCGCCCGTCAGGCATCCATGTCGCGTCGTGGGCCAACACGTTGGGCACCCGGCGAACATCGCCGCCAAGGGTAGGAACAATCCACAGCGGCTGTTCCGGCTCTGCCTGCAAATGACTGTGAACAATAAGCTTCGATCCGTCCGGGGCCAGCGATCCAATTAACGGAGCGCCAATGTCAGAAGGCAGGTTGAAGTGGCTGATCTCGCCGTTGGCAGCCAATGCAACCGCAAGGACTGGGTTGCCGTTGTCCATGTGAGAGAAATAGAGGCGCATGCCGTCGCTCACGGAACTGGAGAAGCTTTCCACGTCGAGATCGTCGAGATTATTGGTAAGAACATGTCCAGTGTGCGTGACCTGCACCACGCGATAGGGGCGGTGTGACGGCGAGCGAAGCAGCAGAAGCCCCAGCACCAGACAAATGCAGACCAGCGCAGCGGCAATCCAGTTCCAGGGAAGGACTCCCAGCCGGTGCCGAATGGAAACGGGAGTTTCCACGTGAGTTTCAACAGAAGGCGCGGAAGTTTCCGGGTCGATGGTCTTGACCGGCGCGATGAAGCGGTAGCCGCGTTTGGCCAGCGTTTCGACAAAACGTGGGTTCTCGGCGTGGTCGCCCAGGGCTTCGCGAAGCTTATTCACGGCGATTCCCAGGCTGTGGTCAAAATCGACGGTCGTGTCCGCGCCCCAGAGTCGCTGTTGCAGCGTCTCTCGGGAAACCACGTCGCCCGGCGCCTCCAGCAGCGCCGCCAGCAGCTTGAAAGGTTGGCTCTGTAATCGGACAAGAATTCCAGAGCGGCGCAACTCTCCAGTCATGAGGTCGGCCTCAAAAAGACCGAACTGCACCCGCCTGGTCCCGCTGCTGTTTTGCTGCACTGCCATAAAGATCCGGCAAAATCCCGCCACTCAGTATAGCGGAAGGAGGCAAGAAGGCTCCATTTGAGATTCGGCCGGCAGATTTCTTGTCAAAACTCCAGGAGATGTATGCCGCTTAGCGGGTGAAAGCACGTGCTTTACCGGGAGAAGATCAAATGATGTCGAATTGTCTCTGTGTGGATTGACCATCGTTAGCTCAAAGGCGTGATGTCATGCGTGGCTACAAGGAGAGGCGATAGGTCCCCGGAATCTGGATCTGCCGGGGCTTTACTTGCCGAATCTGCGAGCCATAGCTTGCATGGGTACTTTGGGAGGACTTTGTAATGTTCAAGAGAGCCAGCTTACTATCCAACAGTCAGAATCGCTTTCGCATGTCGTTCGTGGCGTTTGCGATCCTGCTGACTTGCCTGATGGTGCCTCGGTCATTCGCGCAGACCGATACCGGAACCATTGCGGGAACGGCGACGGATTCGACCGGCGCAGTTATTCCCGGCGCGAATGTCGAAGCGACAAATACTGAAAACGGACTCAAGCTCACTGCCGTAACGAGTGGCGCCGGCGAGTTCACGATTCTCGCAGTGCCCCGCGGCGACTACACGGTCCTGATCTCAGCAAAGGGATTTCAGTCGGAGTCGGCGACAATCACGGTGACCGTAACCACCACGCAAACCGTGGTTTTCCAGCTTAGACCCGCTGGCGGAGCAACTACCGTGGAGGTTTCCGGCGCAGCTCCGATGGTGAACACCTCGGACGCTACTATTGGAGCGACGATCCAGGGCGAGCAGGTCACTGATCTTCCCTTGGACGGACGCAACTTCACCCAGCTTGCCCTGCTGACTCCCGGCGTGACTCGCGGCAATTATGGCGATATTGCGAGCGGCGGCGGCAGTTCGAATGCGGCCGAGACCATCCGCAACAACGAGAGCGGCAACGCCGGTCTCTCCATCAATGGACTCCGCCCCCAGGCCAACAATTTCATCCTCGACGGCGTAGACAACAACGACGGCCTGGTGAACGGAATTCTCTTTTTCCCCAACGTCGACGCTACGCAGGAGTTCAAGGTCAGCACCAGCGTTGCCCCGGCCGAATATGGCCGCGCCGGCGGCGCAATCGTCGTCAGCTCCCTCAAGTCGGGCACCAACAATTATCACGGTTCGGCCTTCTGGTTCTATCGCGATAAGAACTTCGATTCCAATCCCAACTACCAATTCAACGGCGCACCAAAATCCGCACCGGGCGGCTTTTTGCGCCAGCAGCCCGGCTTCGCCATCGGTGGACCGGTCCTGCCCCAGTGGAAGAACAAGCTCTTTATCTTCGGCGACTACCAGGCGCTGCGCGAAACCCTTGCGGTTCCCAACCATTACCTCTCGGTTCCCACTACGCTGATGCGCCAGGGCATCTTTACCGAGCTTCAGAATCCCGGCGAAGTGGCGCTGAGTGGTAACCTCACCCAGTTTCCGCAGTGCATGGTTGGCACGGACCCCGTCACGGGCAACCCCTTTGCAGGCAACTCCACCGACGGGGCGTACGCCGGCGACATCTTCGATCCCACCACCTGCCAACCCTTCCAGGGCAATGTCATCCCCACTGGCCGTTTGAATCCGGCCGCTGTGAACTACCTGAATGCTTTCCCCACGCCCTCGCGCACCGATCGCTACCACAACAATTACCTCGACAGCCAGTCTGAAACCAACAAATACAACACCTTTGACGGTCGCATTGACTGGAATGCCGGCCCCAAGGACAGGGCGTTCGCACGATTCAGCTACGACAACTCGATCAACGCCAAGACTTCGGAATTCACCATGCTTCCCGCCGGTGGCGGCACCGGCACCAACCCCACCCATGCGCGCGGATGGGATTTTGGCTACACACACATCTTCTCGAACACCGTGGTCAATGAGGCCCATCTTGCCTATAACCGCGACAACTACGGCTACACCCCGCCGTTTTATGGCGACTATGTCTCCAAGAACCTCGGGATTGTGAATGCCAACATCAACCAGGAAACCAGCGGCGGCGCGCTCATCGGCGGCTGGAAGGGCGATCTGGAATACACCGGCGACTACGGTCTCTATTCCGTACCCCAAAACACCTATGAATTGACGGATTCGCTGAGCTGGGACAAGGGCAAGCACTCTTTCAAATACGGCGGCACGTTCATGCGCCGTCAGGTGGAGTACTTCAACCCGCAAGAGGGTAAGGGCTACTTCTGGATCGACCAGAATGTCGTCTCCTTTACCGGCTTCGAAACCTCCGAATTGCTGGCTGGCGGCATGTATGACTATGAGCTCGGTTCCCAGTCCGGGTACTTTGCCAACATCAATCAAGAAGACGGACTCTTTGCACAGGACGACTGGCGCGTCAGCCACAGGCTCACCGTCAACCTCGGCATTCGCTGGGACCTTCTCACTCGCCCCTACGAGGCTCATAACCAGCAGGCAGCTTTCAACGTAACCAACGGCACGGTCATGGAAGCCGGGAAAAACGGCATTTCCGACAGCATCATCAGTCAGGATTATCACGCCTTTGGCCCGCGCGTTGGCTTTGCCTACGACCTGCTGGGGAACGGAAAGACCGTACTCCGTGGTGGATATGGGCTCTTCTACTTCCTCGACTACGGCGGCATCGGCAACCAGCTCGGCGAGCAACTGCCCTTCGCCGGCCACTCGGACTACTACGGTTCGAATGGCTACTGTGTCACCTTCACCGGCCAGCTCCCCACTGTGTCACCAAACCCCGCCGCTCATGGATACAACTGCAGCGGCTATACCACCCCGGCCACGGTGACAACGGCCCTGCCTAGCCGCGAAGTAGTTCCCCTCAATCCTCTCAGCCCGCCGGCTGGCCTGAGCATGATCGCTGTCAACCCCAAGAATGAGAACAGCCAGGTGCAGGAGTGGAACCTGCAGTTGGAACGGCAGCTCGGCAACCACGACGTGCTCACGATTTCCTACGTGGGCACCGAGGGAGGCCATCTCTCCTCCTACTACCCCTACAACAACCAGGTGTTTCAGACAGGAGCGCAGCCCTTCCCCACTCTGGGCAGCATCAACTACAACAACTACGACGGCAAATCGAACTACGCCGGTTTGCAGGCGCACGCGGAACACCGTCAGGGCCAGGACCTTGTAACCACGTTCTCCTATGCCTGGGGACACGCGCTGGACGATTCTACCGGCGCCTTCCAGGGACAAACCGTGGCACTCTACTACAACCCGATGTTGGATTGGGGCAACTCCAACGAGGACCAGCGTCAGATCTTCAGTTCGTCGATCCTTTACAAGTTGCCCTTCGGACGCGGCCAGCAGTTTGGCGCCAACATTTCCCGGCCTATGGACTGGCTGGTCGGTGGATGGCAGACCAACCTGATTGCTTTGCTACAGACCGGAACTCCAATCGATCTTTCCGATGGGAATGCATCACCGACAAATCGCCCCGACGTAATTGCCCCTATCACCTACCCCAAGGGCACGAGCGGAGCCGCTGGATCGTATTGGTTCAGTCGTTCTTCCTTTGTTGATCCGCCTGAAACCCCCGGAGGGGGCGTGGACTGCGGCGGCTGCACAATATTCGCTCGTTTGGGAACCCTGGGCCGCAATCAGATCCATGGACCCGGATTCCGCGAAGTCAACCTGAGCCTGCAGAAGAACATCCATCTAACCGACAAGTACACGATGGAACTGCACGGCGATGCCTTCAACCTCTTCAACACGCCGGAATTCACTAACCCGGATGGCGGTCTGCACGACGGAAACTTCGCGCAGATTGGTGGAACCCAGCTCTATACCAACCGTCAGATTCAGTTGGCAGCTCGTTTCACTTTCTGATCCCGCCTTTGCTCTCTCTGCGCCGTGTGCTGCTTGACAGCCGCACACGGCGCGGAAAGATCCTTTCACGATCCCGGACATAAGCGCCAGAACGCACGTCCGGTACTCCTTTGACTACACGAAAGGTAATGCAATGACGCTGTCCAGGCGCCTGCTCGTGATCGCTGTCTTCATATTCGCCTGCGGTGCTTTGTCTTCGTTGCAAGCTCAGTCAACCTGCCCGTCGCCGCAAGGCGCGAGTGCTCCATGCATTGACAAGATCGATCCGCCAGGATGGTGGGCCGGCATGCCCGACCCCATGTTGCTGGTGAATGGCCGGAACCTCGACCACGCGCAATTCTCCATCGATGGCGCGGATGTAAAACTGATCCGTACCCAGTTTTCCGACAATGGCCACTGGGCTTTTCTCTGGCTTGATACCGCGCAAGCGGCCCCGCAAACATTGTGGATTACGGCCAGCAGCAATCAAGGAAAGGCGCGGTCTCCTTTTCAGCTGGCTGCGCGCTCGAGCGATGCCAATGCGCATGCCGGCTTCTCTTCTTCCGACGTGCTCTACCTCATCATGACTGATCGCTTCGCCGATGGAAATCCAGCGAATAACCAGCCAGGATACGATCAGGCCGGCTACGATCGAACGGCGCCGCGCGGCTGGCATGGCGGCGACCTGGCCGGCATTATGCAGCACCTGGATTACCTGCACGAGCTCGGCGTGACGGCGCTTTGGACCACGCCGGTCGCATCGAATGGCGCAATGCCCAACGCCTATCACGGCTACGCGGCCACGGATCTTTATCAAGTCGACGCGCACTTTGGCACGCTCGACGATTACCGCCATCTCTCCGGCGCACTGCACGCTCGGGGAATGAAACTGGTCATCGACCTGGTGCCCAATCATATCGGCGTTCAGCACCCCTGGGTGCTCGATCCGCCTGCGCCCGAATGGTTTCACGGGACGTTGCAGAGCCATATCAATACCCAGAGCGACTTCAAAGAACTTGTCGACCCGCATGCCCCGCGCCAAGCATGGAACGCCGTCACCAACGGTTGGTTCACCGACGCCATGCCGGACCTGAACCAGGAGAATCCGCTCGTCTCGCGCTACCTCATCCAGAACGCGCTATGGTGGGTTGAAACTGCCAATCTCGATGGCATTCGCCTGGATACGTTCCCCTATGTGGACCGCGCCTTCTGGCATGATTTCCATGCTGCGCTGCATAGTGTCTATCCGCACCTGACCACTGTCGGCGAAGTCTTCAATCGCGATCCTGAGATCACCTCGTTTTTTGCCGGGGGTGAGGCTCATCGCGGCATCGATACCGGCCTTGACACGCCGTTTGACTTTCCGGTCTTCTTCACTCTCGGCGACGTGCTCGCGAATGGAAAGCCGATGACGGACCTCGCCAAGGTCCTGCGCCAGGACGTGCTCTATCCGCATCCAGAGCGGCTGGTTCCCTTCCTTGGCAATCACGATACGGTGCGCTTTCTCACCGAAGTCCATGGCTCAGTGCCGGCGCTCAAATTGGGCCTGGGCCTGGTGGCCACCCTGCGCGGAATGCCGCAGATTTATTCCGGAGACGAAATCGGGATGACTGGCGGCGGCGATCCCGACGACCGTCATGATTTCCCCGGCGGTTTTGCGGGCGACGCGCACAACGCCTTCACTAAATCTGGCCGCACCGCAACAGAAGAAGAAGTCTTTGCCTGGACTTCAGGCTTGCTGGCGCTGCGCCACACGCATCAGGCGCTCGAGACCGGAATTGAGCAAAACCTCTTCTCCGATGAAAATGTTTTCGCCTTTGTTCGCACTCCGAGTGAGGCGGGTTGCTCGCCCGATCATGCGTCGAGTCCTGGAAATGAGCGGTTCCTGATCGTGGTGAACAAGGGGATGAAGAGCGCGACATTTGACTTGCCGATGGATCAGACTGCACTGGCGGGGTGTACGGAGTTTCAAGGCGCGTTCCCGGCACTGGGAACCGCTCCAGCCTTGCATGGTCAGACGCTGCATATCGAAGAGCCCGCACAATCGCTGACCGTGTTTTCGGTGCGGTAGCTCCAACTTCACCACAAGGCTCTCATGCAACCTGGACTTTGCTTTGATTGCGAACTTGCGCCCGCGACGAAGGGCCGCGATGGAGGCCCGCATTGGAGGCCCGCATTGGAGGAAGGTTGTGAACAATAATTTGTCGAGGTTGACACACTTCAAGGCTCTGTCGCTCTTGTGCGCGTTTGCAACCCTGCTGGCGGGATGCGGCGGCGGCGCCACCGCTCCCAGCCCCCCACCCACGCCACAGGCAGCAACGCCGGCGTTCTCAGTGGGAACGGGAACCTATTCGACATTGCAAAGCGTAGTCCTCTCAGATTCCACTTCGAATTCAACCATCTATTACACGACCGACGGCACTGCGCCGACGACAGGCTCCGCCGTTTATGCTGCCCCTATCCCCATGGCTGCCACAACCACGATCGAGGCGATGGCAGCCGCCGATGGATACACCGACAGCAGCATCGCTTCGGCCACCTACACCATCCAATTTCCCGCTGCTCCGCCCATCGCCCCCATCAGCGACATCCATCAGGGTTTCATCTATCAAATCGTGACCGACCGTTTCTTCGACGGCGACACAACCAACGACAATCCTTCCGAAAGTCCCGGCCTCTACGACCCCAACGGGTTCACAAATCCCTCCATCGCCGACTGGAATCTGTATTGGGGTGGCGACCTGGCGGGCATCCAGCAAAAGCTCAATTACCTGGAGTCGATGGGCGTTGCCGGCATCTGGATTTCGCCGCCGATGAACAACATTCGCGTGAACGCAGGCTCCGCAAACGGCGAAACGAGTTATCACGGCTATTGGCCGCGCGATTGGATGCAGATCGACGAGCACTTCGGAGACGACACCAACAGTTGGACGGCCTTCGATAGCCTGGTCACCGCGGCGCATGCGGCCGGCATCCGCGTCTATGTCGATTTTCCAGCCAATGACACCAATCCCATCGGAGCCGGAGAAGATGGATCGCTCTATAGCAATGGGACGCTGGTTATCACTTACTCCAATGACACGGGACCGACTCCCTACTATCATCACAACCCGAATATCAGTAACTTCGATGACCGCTATCAGGTGCAGTACTACACTCTGGAAAGCCTCGCGGATCTTGACCAGACCAATCCCTGGGTCGATCAATATCTCAAGACTGCCGTCAAGCAGTTTCTGGCCCACGGCGTCGATGGCTTCCGCTTCGATGCCGCTAAAGATGTGAACTGGGGTTGGGAGTACAGTCTGGAGAATACTCTTGCTAACTGGACAGGATCATCCGCGCCTACCCGAATGCCCGGCCAGCCTTTCATCTTCGGCGAGTGGGATGAGGGCTCCGGAGATGCGCTCTATCCGGATTCCGTAAAGTTTTCCAACAACAGCGGTATGAATCTGCTGGATTACACCCTCTATTACGAGCTCGCAGATGTGTTTGGCAGCGACAAAAGCTTCACCGAAATCGACAATGAATTGACGCTCGAAGATGCGGGATCTCAGAGCAGCACGGCGCAGCCCTTTACGCAGCCCAACGACCTGGTGACCTTTTTCGATAATCACGACAATGCACGCATCAGGTCGCTTGGAGCGGACCAGATGGCGGTCAAACAAGCCATCAGTTTCCTGCTCACATGCCGCGGCGTTCCGGTGCTCTATTACGGCGATGAGCAGTACCTCTACAGCGACACCGATGGCGGAGTTACTCCCTATAACCGGAACGGGATGACCAGCTTCAACGCGACCGACGCGGTGCTGCTGATTCAGTATCTGGCCGCACTGCGCGCGGCGAATCCGGCCGTTGCTTATGGCACCATGACGCAGCGCTGGATCAACGACGATGTGTACATTTATGAACGTCAAGTGGGAACAAATGTGGTGCTGGTGGCTATTAACAAGAACAAGACCACGGACCAGGCAATCTCCGGCCTCTACACCTATCTCGCTCCAGGAAGTTACTCCGATTACTTGGCGCAGACCATGGGAGGAACCGGTATTTCTGTAACTGGCGCAGCGGGATCTAACAACGCAGTGAATAACTTCACCCTGCCCCACCGCAGCGTCTCCGTATGGGTCTCGACGAGCACCGTACCTCCGTCTATCGGGAGCATAACTCCGCGCGTGGCAAATCCTGGAGCAACCGTCTCCATCAGTGGATCTGGGTTTGGCTTGCAAGCCGGGACGGTTAGTTTTGCGCAAGGTCCCATAACTGTGCCTGCCACAGTGACGAACTGGGGTGATGGGCAAATCACCGCGACGGTGCCGGCGATAGCGGCCGGTGCAACCACAGTCACCGTTTCGCAAGGAACGGTAACCTCCAACGTAGCTCCGTTTGTGGTCGGCACATCGCCATTGATTCCAGTGAATTTCAGCGTTAGCGGCCTGCCCACGCTGGCATCGACCGATGTCGTGATGTTGACTGGGAGCGCGTTCGAACTGGGCAACTGGTCGACGACGTGGAATGGGGCAGCCGGCCCAGTTACCATTCCCTCCACGGGGAACGGTCTTCTAACGGTCTCCGTACCAGGCGGATCGGCGGTGCAGTTCAATTTCCTGGTGCTCCATGCGGATGGGTCTGTGACCAGAGAAGGCGGAGCCAACCACAGTTACATCATTCCCGCGTCCGGCGTGGGTGCGGTCGCTGTGACCTGGCAGAACTAGGCCGTGCTGCCAACAGAATTTGCTCCCTCGCAAGGAGTACCTTCTCCGATTTCATTCGCCAATCCTCGTCGGCGCATGGCGATCTTCGTTGCCAATAAGATATAAGATTGATTGGGCTCGAAGCCCACGAGAGAGAACGTTCCAAATGGAAGAAACTCGAACCCCCAACCGATCATCCCTGACAAAGCTATATCCCGACGGACGAGCAGCACTCGAGGGCATCGTGCGCGATGGCATGCTATTGGCAATCGGCGGCTTCGGCCTGTGCGGCATCCCGGAGGCTCTCATCATCGCGTTGCGCGATACCGGTGTCCGCGGCCTGACCATTGCAAGCAATAATGCCGGCGTCGACGATTGGGGACTTGGATTGCTGCTGCAAACGCGGCAGGTCAAAAAGATGATCTCCAGCTACGTGGGCGAGAACGGCGAGTTCGAACGTCAGTTTCTATCCGGCGAACTTGAGGTTGAGTTTTGTCCGCAGGGCACACTCGCTGAACGGATGAGAGCCGGGGGCGCTGGGATTCCTGGTTTCTATACGCGCACTGGTGTTGGCACTCTGATTGCCGAGGGCAAAGAACACAAGGAATTCGACGGGCAAACTTACATCCTGGAGCGCGGCATTCAAGCCGACCTGGCGCTGGTGAAAGCCTGGAAAGCCGATCTGCACGGGAACCTGATTTATCGGCGCACCGCGCGCAATTTCAATCCCAACGCGGCCACGTGTGGCAAGATCACGGTCGCTGAAGCGGAGATTGTTGTCGAGCCGGGGGAACTCGATCCGGACGAGATTCATACGCCGGGCATCTTTGTTCATCGGCTGATCCATAACCCCAATCCTGAAAAACGGATTGAAAAGAAAACTACACGAGAGGGATAAACCAGTGGCCTGGACTCGTCAACAGATGGCTGCCCGCGCCGCAAAAGAGCTGCAGGATGGCTTCTATGTGAACCTCGGAATCGGCATACCCACGCTGGTCGCCAGTTTCATTCCAGAGGGGATCAATGTCACGTTGCAGTCGGAAAACGGGCTGCTGGGCCTCGGTCCATTTCCGCGCGAAAGCGAAGTCGATGCCGACCTCATCAACGCCGGAAAAGAGACTGTGACTTTCATTCCCGGCGCGGCGACCTTTTCGAGCGCGGACTCATTTGCGATGATTCGCGGCGGCCATATCGACCTCGCCATTCTCGGAGCAATGCAAGTTTCAGAGCGGGGAGACCTGGCGAACTGGATGATCCCGGGCAAGCGCGTGAAAGGCATGGGAGGCGCGATGGATTTGGTGTCAGGCGTTCAGCGCGTGATCGTGATCATGGAGCACACAGCCCAGGGCAGTGCCAAATTGCTGCGGGCTTGCACGCTCCCGCTTACCGGCGCCGGCGTGGTGAATCGCGTCATCACAGATTTGTGTGTGTTGGATGTGACGCCGTCTGGGTTTGAAGTAATTGAGCTGGCAAACGGCGTTACACGAGAGCAAGTGGTCGAGCAAACTGAAGCTGCGGTCCGCTTCAGCAGTGCGATCGCATAGCTGCGGACCAGCTCACTTCGTCCAGACAGGCTTGCGTTTCTCCAAAAAAGACGCAACGCCTTCGCGAAAATCGGCTGTTTCGCGGGAGAGCGCATTCGCCTCCATTGCATGCTCAATCGCTGCATCGAGCCAAACCTTATTCTGTGCGATCAGCAGTCGTTTGGTTGCTTTCAGCGCTTCCGGACTGTTGGCGGCAAGCGTCTGCGCCAAGGTCTGCACGCGCTCATCCAGCGCTTCCGGCGCCACCACCTCATTCACCAATCCAAGCCGATAAGCTTCTGCTGCATCGAACAGCCGCGCAGTCAATAGCAGATCGCGTGCCCGCTTGTCTCCGATTTGCAAGGCAAGATACGCCGACACCAACGCTGGCACAAACCCGATGCGCACTTCTGTGTAACCAAACTTCGCCGACGGAACAGCGAGCGTAAAATCGCAGATCGTCGCAAGCCCCGTTCCTCCAGCCACAGCCGCTCCGTGCACTGCCGCAATAGTCGGCTTTGGTATCTTGCACAATGTACGAAACAGCTTTGCGACACGCTCCGCATCGGCTCGATGCTCTGCCGGTCCTTTCTCCTTCATCGCCAGCAGCGCCGTCAAATCCAGGCCTGCACAAAATGCCTCGCCCGCCCCTCTGAAAACAACAACGCGGCAGTCACTGGCCGCCGCATCTTCCATGACCGCGATCAACTCCGTCTGCATCTCGGGAGTCATCGCGTTGCGCCGCTCTGGACGATTCAGAGTAATCGTCCGAACATCGCCTTCTTCCGCAACCAATAGTGTCTGATAACTCAAATCAATCTCCTGCAACCGCAGTCCCATTCCCGTTTCAGCCGGAAGTTATTGCACAGCAGCGCCAAATTTGCGAGCGATCTCGGCGTTGGCTTGAGTTATAACGTCCAACCCCCTGAGCTTTGGCGTTTGCGCTCCCAATTCCTTCAACTCCACAAGCAATGTCTCCGTTGGAATGTTCCCGACCAACGCATCCTGGGCAAACGGACAACCGCCCAAGCCACCAATCGCCGCATCAAACCGCCTGCACCCAGCCTCGTACGCCGCACGAATCCTCGCCGGCGCATCCTGCGGCCGTGCATGCAAATGAACGCCAATCTCAATCCCCTCAAATCGCGGAAGAACATGATCCAATGTCTCTGCAACTTGCTCCGGTGTCGCCAAGCCAACCGTATCGGCAAGCGAGATCTGTCGCACGCCAAACTCAGCCAGCAGGTCGCAAGCGCCCTCCACCTCTTCGATGCTCCATGCATCTCCATACGGATTGCCGAAGGCCATCGAAACGTAAGCTACCAGGTCCAGCCCCGCCTTGTATGCCAGCGCGCCGATCGCCTCCAGAATGTCTAACGACTCTTCCGGCGTTTGCCGCTGATTGCGCGCCAGAAACTCCGGCGAGATGGAATAAGGAAACCCCAGAGTTTGCACAGCGCCGATCGCGATGGCCCGCTCCGCGCCTTTCACATTCACCACGATCCCAATGATCTCCACATCTTCAAGAGGGTCGAGATAAGCGAGCACCTGTTCAGAGTCCGCCATCTGCGGGACCGCAGCGTGCGAAACAAAGCTTACCGCATCAATATGTCTGAAGCCGGCCGTTACCAGCTTGCGCAGATAGTCCGCTTTCGCCTCAGCAGGAATCTGCGTCGGCAGGCCCTGCCACGCATCGCGCGGACACTCCACGATCTTGACCGCATCACCCATGCATCTTCACCAAACGTGGCTTGTAACTCACCCGCGCGACGGGTGTACCTTGAGAATCTCTCGTGCGATCACCATTCGCTGAATCTCGCTTGTGCCTTCGCCAATCGTGCACAGCTTCACGTCGCGATAGTACTTCTCCGCGGGATAATCCTTAATGAAGCCGTAGCCACCGAACAACTGCACTGCCTCATCGCAGATCCGCACTGCAACCTCGCTCGCAAACAGCTTGGCCATCGCCGACTCGCGCGTAACCTTCCGTCCCGAATCCTTCAAAACCGCCGCGCGCTGCGTCAGTAGCCGTGCCGCATCCAACTCTGTCGCCATGTCCGCAAGCTTCCACTGAATACCCTGAAACTCGGCAATCGCCTTTCCAAACTGCCTGCGCTCCTTCACATATTTGAGCGCTGCGTCTAGAGCGCCGCGCCCAATTCCAAGCGCCAGCGCAGCTATCGAAATCCTGCCCCCATCGAGAACCCGCATGGCATCGACGAATCCCTCGCCCTCAGCACCGAGCAGGTTCTCGGCTGGAATCTCGCAGTCCTCAAAGATCAGTTCGCTGGTATCGCTGGCGCGCAATCCGAGCTTGTTTTCTTTTTTGCCCGGTCGAAATCCCGGCGTACCCTTTTCAACAATGAACGCCGAAAGCCCGTGCGTGCCCTTGGTCTTGTCGGTGACCGCAATGACCACTGCAACGTCGGCATAACGTCCGTTGGTGATGAACGTCTTGTTTCCGTTCAAAACATAGCGGTCACCCTTTTTCACTGCCGTGGTTCGAGCCGCGCTTGCGTCGGACCCTGAACCGGGCTCTGTCAATCCCCACGCAGCAAGCGATTCACCGCTCGCGAGCCGCGGCACATACTTCCTTTTCTGCGTCTCATTGCCGGCGAGAAAGATATGGTTTGTTCCCAGCGAGTTATGCGCGGCGACCGTGATCCCAATCGATCCATCCACCGCGGAGAGCTCTTCGATGGCCAGCACATAGTCCACATAGCCGAGTCCCGAGCCGCCATATTCAGGAGGAAAGATCACGCCCAGCAATCCCATCGCGCCGAGCTTTTTCATCACCGCCATCGGAAATTCGCTGGCCTCGTCCCACGTCATGATGTTGGGCGCAATCTCCCGCGCGGCGAACTCGCGAATCTCGCGCCGGAGATGCTCCTGATCTTCCGTGAGAACGAATGGATACAGACTCGCTGCCGATTCAACCGCAACACTCATGATCGAACTCCTTGACTATTTGCAACACCATGCACTGCCGGTCCGAGTTTGTTTAGATGCTGTCTTCATGCTTGGAAGCGTTTCGGTTTATGTTTGCAACACACCCGGATTGAACCTGGGCACGTCAGGATTCAAAGCGCATGCTTCAAGAGCCGTGATCAACACTTCTCTCGTCTTCGCAGGATCGATGATCGCGTCAATCCAAAGCCGCGCGGCGCCGTAGCGGGGATCGGCCTGGGCATCGTATGCATCTTTGATCTCATCATAAAGTGCTTTCTTCTCCGCATCCGACAGGACCTTGCCACCGCGCTCCATTTGCTTGGCGCGCACCTCAGCCAGCGTGTTGGCCGCCGATGCTCCGCTCATGACCGCGTAGCGCGCCGTGGGCCATGCAAAAAGAAACCGCGGATCGTATGCCTTGCCGCACATGGCGTAGTGACCGGCGCCAAAGCTGCCGCCAATGATGACCGATATCTTTGGTACCACGCTCGTGCTTACTGCCGAAACCATCTTGGCCCCGGCGCGAATAATGCCCGACCACTCCGCATCCTTGCCCACCATGAAACCGTTCACGTCATGAAGAAACACAAGCGGAATGAGATTCTGATTGCAATCCATGATGAACCGCGCGGCTTTTTGCGCACTCTCGGTATAAATCACGCCACCGACCTCGATGCGCTTCATGCCTGCTGATGGACCCATGGCGACGATTTGATTCTGATTGGTTTTCTGATTAGCGACAATCCCGACAGCCCTGCCGCCGATGCGCGCATAGCCGCAGAGAACAGTCCTGCCGAATTCCTCTTTGTACTCATCGAATTCGCTGCGATCGACGATGCGCGCAATGACTTCGCGCATGTCGTACACGTTGCTCGATCCCGGCGCTGGATTCAAGAACCCGTATAACTCCTCTGCCGCAAACTTAGGCGCATCGACAGCCCCATCGAATGCAACTGAGTTAAAGGTCCCATTGCCGGCTGTCGCGGAGCGCCCATGCCGTTCACCGATCTTTCCAACCAGGGACCGCAGGCGCGCCAGGCAGAGATGATCGTTGGGCTCCTTGAAGTCCACTGTGCCGGAGATTTCAGCGTGCATTGACGCGCCACCTAAGTCTTCCGGCTCCGTCTTCTGGCCGATCGCAGCTTGCACAAGCGATGGCCCGGCAAGAAACAATCCCGACCCCTCCGTCATCAAAATGGTATCCGTCATCACCGGCAGATACGCGCCTCCCGCAACGCACATGCCCATGATCGCTGTGATCTGCGGAATACCCAGTGAACTCATCACCGCATTGTTGCGAAAGACTCTACCAAAATCGTCGGTGTCTGGAAAAACATCCTCCTGCAATGGCAGGAACACGCCCGACGAATCCACCAGGTAGAGCGTTGGTATCCGGTTTTCGAGTGCAATGGTCTGCGCCCGCAACACCTTCTTGGCCGTCATGGGAAAGAACGCGCCGGCCTTCACGGTGGCGTCGTTGGCGATGATCATGCACAGGCGTCCGCATACGCGACCTAACCCCGTCACGACGCCAGCGCCCGGAGCGCCACCATATTCGGCGTACATTCCATGCGCGGCCCAGAGACCGAGTTCCAGAAGGTCTGTCCCTTCATCCAACAGCAACCGCAGGCGTTCCCTGACCGTGAGGCGTCCCTTGGCGCGCTGAGCCTCGGCTGCCTTAGCGCCTCCGCCAAGCCGGATCGAATCCTCCTCCGCGCGCACGGCGGCCATCAAAACCGCGAGCGCCTCCCGGTTTGCATTGAACCGTGGAGCCCCCAAATCCAGTTTCGACCCCACGTCGTTTTCTAGCTTCAAATCACCCTTCATCGCGCCCCACACCAAAACTCGAAGACTATACCACGGCTGCACATGCAAGGGCTACGGGGCCCGCTTCACGGGCAAACCTGTTGCATGCTTCGAATATCATCCTGCAAGCGTCTCCAGTCGACTTGAGCACAGCCAGAAATCCCATCTGTGATATAGGATTGATTCGAATTAAATCGATTCCGCTGGAGTATCTCCGTTTTTGCAAAGGCGATCTTGCAGAGACCCCACGATCGAGGCAATCAGGAGCATCGTGATGAGGAATTTGCGGCGCAACGCGCTGGCCTTGGCAGTCATTGGATTTAGCCTTTTTTTGACCGCTTGCGGGAGCAGCGGTACGCCGCCGCCTCCGCCGCCGACAACCTATGTGCTCACTGTGAATTCCGCCAACCCGGCCACCGGTGTATCCATCGGCGTAACTCCGCAGGATAACAACAGCGCATCGGCGGGAACGACATCTTTTACCCGCACTTATGACGCCGGGACCTCAGTCACACTCAGCGCTCCCGCCTCGGCGGGTGGCAATTCATTCAGTTCATGGACCGGGTGCGCCACCGCCAGCACGGTCACCTGCACGGTAACGCTGAATGCGAACACGACAGTCGTGGCCAACTATACCCTGATCGTCACGCCCACAGTGACAGCTACCTTGTCTTCGTCAAGCATTACGACCGCGCAGCCGCTCACGGTGACGGTGGCCGTCAACGATGGCAGCGGCAATCCAACACCCACAGGGACGGTAGTGCTGACCAGTGGGAGTTACACCTCAACTACAGCGACACTCAGTGGGGGTGGAGCAACCATTACATTAGCTGCCGGGACTCTACCGGTGGGCACCGATACGCTGACTCTGACCTATACGCCGGATGCAACGAGTTCCTCTACATATACCAGCGCTTCAGGGACTGCTTCGGTCACGGTGGCGAAGATTACTCCGACGGTGACGGTCATGCCGGCACAGTCGGCTCTCTTGCCGACGCAACCGCTGACGGTTGCAGTTACGGTGAGCGGCGGCAGCGGCAACCCGACGCCGACCGGCACGGTTACCCTCACCAGCGGCAGCTACACATCGGCGGCAGCCACGTTGAGCGGCGGCACGGCGACATTCAGTGTCGCCGCCGGCTCGCTGGCGACGGGGACCGACACGCTCACGGTCACCTATGCGCCGGACACTGCGAGTTCGTCAATCTATAACAGTGCTTC
This sequence comes from Occallatibacter sp., assembly GCA_050013695.1. Classification (GTDB taxonomy): domain Bacteria; phylum Acidobacteriota; class Terriglobia; order Terriglobales; family Acidobacteriaceae; genus Telmatobacter. The sequence continues at coordinate 55,536 of JBEKET010000003.1, read as the reverse complement.
GGGAACGAGTGCGATAACTGTAAATGCAACTTACGTGCTCACTGTGAACTCGACCAACCCTTCCAGCGGAGTTCAGATCCAGGTCGTCTATCCCCCACCCATCGACCCGTTTGTGGGCTCCACGAGCTTTACGCAAACCACGGCGGCCGGGACGAAATTGGTACTGACGGCGCCGGCAACATCAGGCGGCAGCACGTTCTCGTCGTGGACCGGTTGCACCACGTCAAGCACTGTCACCTGCAACGTAACGTTGAACGGGAATATGACGGTGACGGCCAACTATACGGCACCGGCAACTTACTCGCTCACCATTGACTCGGCCAATCCCGCAAGCGGAGTAGTTATCCAGGCGGCTCCCTCGGATGTGAATGGGCATAGCTCCGGCACGACGCCTGCGACGCTTACCTATGACACGGGAACCAGCGTCACGCTGAGCGCTCCCAGCGCCTCGGGAGGCTACAACTTTGTTTCGTGGACAGGATGCGCCACTACCAGCACTGTTACCTGCAATGTGACGATAAACGGCAATACCACGGTGACGGCAAACTACAACGAACCGTTGATCACATCGATCACGGTGACGCCCAACACCGCGACCATCGGAAGTACGGTCCAATTCGTGGCCACAGTGAATGGCAGCGGAAATTACAGCAATGCCGTGAGCTGGTCACTGGCGTGTTCTTCATGCCCTGGCTTGAGCCCGGGCACGCTGAGCGCCACCGGCTTATATACAACGCCCTATCCGGCTCCGGCAACCGTGACTGTTACTGCCACCAGTACCGAGTCAGGGTTCACGAACATCAGCGGCAGTGCAACCGTAAGTCTCAATCCCCCGGCAACGGCAACCGGGCCGGCGCTGGCGGTGAATGTGGCCAGTCCCGGCAATCCCATCAGCCCGTACATCTACGGGATGGACGCGTATCTGCTCGATGGCACTTCAGCTGATGCTGCGGCGGTGGCAAAGGCCAACATCACGATCGATCGCTGGGGCGGGGACTCCACCGAACGCTACAACTACCAGTTGGATGTAACCAACTCGATCGACGACTATTATTTCGAGAACCAAACGGGCAACGGAGGGGATGGATGGCCCGCCGTCAATGGAGTCAAAGCATTCGACTATCTTGTCGAGACCAACAACAGTAACGGGGTCACGACACTCGGCACAGTGCCAGTGCTGGGCTGGGTGGCAAAGGACAGCACTTCCTGCAGCTTCCCCAAGTCGACTTACCCCGATCAGCTTGCCGTGAACGGCAAGCCGGCCTTTGATTCCGGCCGCGGATGCGGCTCGGGAATCTATCCGGATGGCGTGAGCGGATGCACAAGTTCGAACGGGTGCAACATCCCCAGCGACCCAACTGTTACCAGCATCGCCGAACCTCCTCCTTCGCCTCCCGCGAGCCTTTCCACCGTGACCGCATCGTGGGCCGAAGGCTCATGGGCGGGCCAGTGGACGAATTACCTGGTAAACAAGTTCGGAGCAGGCAATAGCGGCACCGGCGTAGCGATGTACGACCTGGATAACGAACCCACCTGGTGGGATTCAAACGATGCCGACGTGCATCCGCTTGCCTTCACCTACGATGAAGTGACCCAGGGTGGCATTGGCACGGCCCTGGCCATCAAGGCTGTCGATCCAACCGCCCAGGTCAACGGGCCGGTGATCGACTGGTGGTGGGCCTATTTCTACTCCAAGAAGGACATCGAGTCCGGATGGAACACAGGCCCTTGCTATGTGCCGTGGAACAATCCGGTCGATCGCGAGGCGCACGGCGGCATTCCGCTCATCGAGTACTATCTGCAACAATTCGCCGCGGCTGAGACCACATATGGCATGCGTCTTCTGGATTATGTCGACCTGCACACGTATTTCGCAGCGGACAACCTGGGCTTCGCCCCCGGGGGGGACACCGCTGCGCAACAGGCGCGGATCAACTCGACACGTGCCTTCTGGGATCCGACCTATACCGATCCCAGTGACAATTACCCGCAGCCGAACTACATCACCGACACGAACTACTACAACCCGTCGACCCATGGGAATTGCAATGTCCCGCAGCAGGCGCCGCAACTGATTCCGATGATGAAGACCTGGGTTGCGAACGATTATCCCGGCACCAAAACAGCCATTGACGAATATAACTTTGGTGGAATGGAAGCTATCAACGGCGCACTGACTCAGGCCGACATCCTGGGCATCTTTGGCCGCCAGGGTCTCGATCTGGGCACCATGTGGCCCACAACCGATCCGTCGGAGCAGATCCCAGGGATGATGGCCTTCGCCATCTATCGTAACTACGATGGAAACAAATCCACATTCGGCGACACGGTACTTCTTTCAACGAGCACCAATTCGTCCAATGCCGATGCAGAGGGGAAACTCGCGGTCTACGGTGCGATTCACACTACCGGCGCATCCACCGGCACCGTGACTGTGGTGGTCATCAACAAAACTTACGGAGCACTTACCAGCACGCTCTCGCTGGCGGGACTCTCGGCCAGCGCAACCACGGCGCAAGCCTATGTCTACAGCAATGCCAACCTCAATTCGATTGTCGCGCAACCGGCCGTAGCGGTGACGCCGCCGGCTGCGTCAAGCACCACCAGCACGATCGCCAACTACACGTTCCCGGCGCAGTCGATCACACTCTTCGTGATTCCGCAGTAAGGCCAGGGCCGCACCAGGAGTTGTGCGCAATCAGGTCGCGGACTTTGCTGAACTCCGCGACCTGATTGACTGCGCTTTCAGATTGCGCGATGTCATTCAATTGTCATTGTTGGAGTACAAAGCTGGAATTAGTCTTCGATCCTATAGCTGTGATTTAGATCACTTTTGACTAGAACTATAGGGACAAACTCACATAGACTGCGCTTGGCCGCCCGCCGCAAGTCCCGCCGAGCCCCTCCAATCAAGCGCAAGTGATGGCAGTTGCTTCACTTATCGGAATCAGAGCTGATTTCCATCGCTTCGTTGCACTTGACGCAATGGCCGAGGCCTGTTCAAAAAAGGTAGCGTTACCAAGGTTGATTAAATCGCTTTACGCAGTTCTTGACAATTCTGAATCATGTCGCGTAGCGTATATCCGATTCACAAAGTTAGCGTAGGTTGGAATTCTGTGGCGTACGAATCTCGCCGATGCGAAAAGTTTTGTGCCGCAATCGCTTCTAATCTCGCAAATAACTGGGCAGCCGAGGGGGGTATTTCATGACGTTTTTTGCTGGATTCAGGCCGGCATCCGCATTGTTGGGGCTTATCATCGCGGTGCTGCTGTTATGGCAATCGCCCGCTTTGGCACAGGAGTCAGGCAGCGTGACCGGCGTAGTGCAGGACCAGACAGGCGCTGTGATTCCCGGCGCTACCGTTGTGGTGACGAATCTCGACAACAAATCCGAGCGCAAGGCAATAAGCAACGGCACCGGAGAGTTTGCGATCACAGCAATCACGGCGGGGCTGCGGTATCAGGTTCGAGTGACCGCGCCGAACTTTGAACCGTGGCAGTCGCGGCCCTTTCCGCTGCGGCCCGGCGATTCAATTCCCTTCCACGACATCAAGATGCAGATCGCCAAAGCGAACGCGGATGTAACCGTGGAAGCGGAGGCTAACCAGGCCATCAAGCCATTAGATACGGCCGAGCGCAGCGATGTGATCACGGCAAAGGATCTGGAGACGCTGCCCCTTGAAGGACGCGACGCAACGGAACTGATCGAGATGTTGCCGGGCTTCGCGATGATCAGTCCGGGAGTCAACAATCAGGCGCCGAACACGGCAGTAGTGGGCATGAGCGGCACCACCGGAGGCTATTCCGCAAACGGAGCCGGTCCAACCGGGCTGGCTACGGTTCTGGATGGCGTCTCGATCCAGGACATCGATTCAAATGCCGGGACCGTGCAGACTGTGAACTCCGACATGATCCAGGAGATCAAGGCTACGACATCGACGTTCAGCGCCGAGTATGCAAAGGGCCCTGCGGTGTTGAACGCCACGACAAAGGCGGGCGGCCTTTCTTACCACGGCAATGCATACATGTATGTCCGCGATACGGTGCTGAACGCCAACGACTGGTACAACAACTATCTGCAGCAGACACGGCCTCCGGGACGTTATCTCTATCCGGGCGGCCAGTTGGGTGGCCCAGTATGGATTCCTCATACCCGGTTTGGACCGCATAACGAGAAGCTGTTCTTCTTTGCCGGCTACGAGTATTACAACCAGAGTTTCTCGCCTGAAACACTTGGCTCGTGGACACCAACACTGGCGGAGCGCACCGGTGATTTCGGCGTGGCGTCGTTGAACTCCCAGCTCTGCGGAACGCGTCCTGACGGCGGCGTGAACCTGAACTCGGTTCTGCCCATGTGCTACACCAACAGCTATCTGCCGAACGGCACCGGCATTGCCAACGGCAACGTGGCCGCTTATGGCAATCCCTCCGGCATGGCACTGGTCAACTGGCTGCCTCTGCCGAACGCCGATCCGTTTGTCAACGAGCAGGGATACAACTACATTCAGCCAGTGATCCAGGCGCAGAACGGCTATCAGCTTCACCTCCGCATGGATTACATTCTGAACGATTACAACAAGTTCTATGCGACGTGGGGCCGCCAACAGCAGGTCAGCGATGAACCTGTTGCCTGGGGATACGCTCCCAACTATGCCATGGCGTATCCAGGCCAGGTCACATCCGGAGACCTTTCCAACGTCTTCTCCGGCCACTACACCCGGGTGTTTGGCTCAAGCGTAAGCAACGAAGCCAGCGCCTCCATGTCCTTCATCAGCAATCCGGGCAATATGGGCGACCCGAGCGCGGTCAGCCGGTTCGATATGGGCGCGTATGACTGCAATAGCCCTTCACAGCGAGCGTCCGCATCCTGCGGCAATGCCCAGGGTTTCAACTATCTCGGCGAATACAAGAACAACGGGGACTATTCCGTGCCCGCGCTGTCGGACTATGGCTTTGACGGCTTTCCCAACATGCTGATGCCGGGCGGTTTCTACAATAACCAGATCAAAATGATGAAGGTTGTCCCGACACTGGCGGACACAGTGAACTGGATGAAGGGATCGCACAACTTCGCCTTCGGGTTTTATGGCGAGCGGGGCATCCTGAATGGAAGCGCCGACTATGCCTCAGCGTTTCCGCAGGGCGAGTACACCTTCAATCCCGGCAACGAGTACTTTGAATACAACTCGGGCGCAAACAACATCGGACCCTTTCAGGCAGCTCAGTACCAGGGCTGCGAAAACCCGGATCCAAATGGCACGACCCGCAACTCGGGCGCAGGGTATATAGGCAGCTGCATCAATCCCGTGGCCATGATGTTTATGGGTTACACGGATAGCTTTACGCAGACGAACTTCTCGCCGATCGTTAACATGCAGTACACGACAGTGGCCGGCTTCGTCAACGATCAATGGAAATTGCATCGGGTCACGCTGATGCTTGGCGCCCGCGTTGAGCACCTGGGCCCGTGGTTCGACCGTCATCACAACGGCCTGGCCACTTTCTCTCCCTCGCTCTACAAGAGCGAATGTAACGAACGAGATTGCAGTAGCAGCGCTTTGCCCGGTATTGTTTGGCACGGCCAGAACAACTCGGTCTCCAACTCGGTAAACAGCCCCCCGATGGTCTATTTCACACCCAGAGTCGGCGGCGCATGGGACATCTTCGGAAACAGCAAGACCGTAATCCGCGGTGGATGGGGCATCTATCGCAATGAGGAGCAGTTCCAACCCTATGCTCTGGCTGGGGCGTCCGCGCAGGGCTACAAGACAAGCGAGTCCATCGGACAACTGACTTTCGACCTTGTGGACAACCAGTCGCCGATCAATCCTCCGGACATCAATGTTTACACGCTCTCTCCAAACGACACGGTGCGGCCGATCTATTATCAGTTCAATGGAACTGTTGACCGGAAGCTGCCGTGGAATTCACTGCTGGAGGTCGCATACGTAGGAAACGAGTCCAGAGATCTGCCCTCCTTTAACGTTCAGGCCAGCGGCTACAACGGCGCCTCGGACCTGAACGTACTTCCAATAGGGTCGTATTTTCTGCCCAGTTTCAGCCTTAACGAAGTGCCGGCCTCAGTTATCGGGCAAGGTGGGTCGATCCAGGACATCGGCGGTATGTCCACGGCGGAACAGGACTACTTTCGGCCCTATAACTTCTATCAGCACATCTATCAGCTGAAGCACAATTTTTACTCGAATTACAACAGCTTGCAGGTGTCGTGGAACAGGTCTTCGGGCTTCCTAACCTGGGGAGCGAACTACACCTTCTCAAAGGATCTTGCGACGGCAGCGTCCTATAACAACGTGCTTCCGGATCCGATCAATCTGCGGAATGACTACAATCCAGCGCCATTCGATCGCACCCATGTCATTAACGTCCACTATCTGCTCAACCTGGGTACGCGCTACCACGGCGGCAACCGCTTTCTGACCAAAGCCGCAAACGGCTGGCAAGTTTCGGGTATCTCACAGTTTTCGAGCGGACCCGACCTCCCCTCTGAGCAAGGCGAGAACTTCGGATTCGGGTACGGGAATCTTACAGTGACCCGCGTTTACATGGACCAGCAACTCGGCCTGCCCAGCGAAGCTGACAGGACCTGCTCCCAGCTTTATTACGTTACACCGGACGCCAACGGGCATACCTATTGCGTAACCCAGTTGAATCCGACTGACTGGATGGGCACTCCCGATTACGCGTTGATGCCTACGCTGAACTGCAATCCGGCAGGTGGAAGTGTGACGCATCAATTCTTGAAGCCGAACTGCTTTGGTGTTCCGATACCGGGCAGCTCTCTTTCAGGGCCCGAAGGGCTCTCAAAGAACCCGAGCGGGCAGGGCCAATACAGGCTCCCTTATATCCACGGCCCCGACTTCATGAAGAATGATCTGACAGTCCTGAAGGACTTCAGCGTTGGGGAGGGCAGGAGGATCCAGCTCAGGGCAGCCGCCTTTAACTTCCTCAACCACCCCGAAGTTTCCTTCAACAACAACGACAGTTCCAATTTGAGTTTGGGTAACTTGCTCGGAGCGACGGCAGGGGCGCCTCTTTCAACCGCAGTACTTGGCCATAAAAACTTCGGGATCGCGAACGTGAAGTACGGTTCGCGTCTTCTGGAACTAAGCGGAAAGTTTACGTTTTGAGAAATCGCTTCTCCGGCCCCGCGCCGACAACGGGGCCGTATGAAGCGCGTGAATCAGCGGCAGCAGAAAGGTTCGCTGCATAAAGTGGCCGTCTCAATGGCGGACCTTGAAATTGCGGGCAGGCGGCGATGCCGTTCGCAGGTGACTTGAATGAGATTGTCCGGGAGGGTTGTAATGACCATCGAGGTTATGAAGTACATCCGCCAGTTGGCGCGCACCTGGGTTGTTTTGCTGATGGGAGCACCGTTGGTGTGCGGAATCGCTGGAGCTCAGGCGCCGCCTGTGACGACTGCCTCGGTGGTTACGATACCCTCCAACACCAGTTGGGGCCAGATTTACCACATCGCCTTCTATGATGGAAGCGTTCTGGCGCTGGATGGAGGACTTAACGCACTGTATCAGCTCTCCCCTGGGGCGACAGCATGGGAAACCATTGGTCCCAGCGGCGGAGCCCTCGGAAGTTCAGGCGGTTACACCGCCACGGGCATCGCACTCGACGCGATAGGCGACCTCTATATTACCCTTCGCTACACTCCTTCCGGCACCACTCCCACGGGCAGCATCTTCCTTCGTGTTCCCTACGACCCGGTTGGAAAAACCTGGAAGATCACGTCAAACAGCGGCTGGGGAAGTAATCTTGTCGACGGCAATGGCAACAGTATCACCCATGGCTCGGATGATGTGTTGTTTATTGACAGCAAGGCGAAGGACGGCAGCGGGACCTTGTACTGGATGTCTGAGGATGAAAACATCTGGTCGGTGCCGGTGGACAAGACGGGGAACGGGAACCCAAACAACACCTACACAGCTTTGGAAATTGTTACCGGCCTGGTATCGAATCAGGGGCATTTAGCAGTCGATGTGAATGGAAACATCTATTTCGTCGAAGATCACGCGACGACGAACGCAGGACGCGCGAGCGGAGTTTTCTTCATCCCCGTCGGAGACGACAACCAGGGTATTTCAGGGCCAAATGCCGAGGGGCAACTAGAACGAATCGACGTATCCTCCAATGGAACCCCCAGTTCGGTAGTGTATGCGGGCGTGACGCTGGATGCGGCTGGGAATCTATATCTTATCTCGGAGAATAACTCTAACTACGATGAAACTTTCGACGGGATCTGGATGATTCCGAACGAATGCGGAAGTCCGAGCGCAGTGACCAAGGCTTCATGCCTGAACTTCAATCACATATCGCTTCTTTCAACTTTCGGCGGCAACAATCCTGTCGCCATCGATTCCCGAGGCTACATATGGGCTCCGTCTTACCATGACCCGAGTGCGGATGGGTCGGGACCCTATCCAAATGTTTGGGCTATCGTGGTGTTGGCTCCGGGTTCCCTCAATCTTGGCGCCTCGCCGGCGCTAACCACGGGACCGACTGGTACTGTACCTCCGGGACCGTCGGGGACTTTGTTTGTCACTTTCAACCAGCCGGTGACACCCACCACCATTCAGCTCTCGCAAACAGGAACAGGGTCGGATTTCGCTTTCGCTAATACAGACCCCAATTTGTCCAACCCGCCTCCTGCAACGCCGAATGAATGCCTTGCAGCAACCCAATATACAGCTCAATCTTCATGCGAAATCTGGATTGGACTGAACGCGCGCGCACCAGGGGCTGTCTCCGGTCAGTTGTCGATGACAGGGACAATTGGAACGAGCACCACCACTACGTACGTACCTGGCAGCACGGTCTATTTGAGTGGGACCGGGCAAGGCGCGGAAGCGGCAATGCTGGATTCGCCCGCTCAGCCCCTGGTAGCTTCCGAACCACAGCTTCAAACCCCGGCGCAGGTGGCTGCCGATGCAGCCGGCGACACCTGGGTTGCCGATCCCGGCCTCAAACAAGTTGTGTACTTCCCCGCGGGCTCCGCCAGTTCGACGGGGGCGCCGGGTACTCCGATCGCGTCCTCGTTTACGGCTCCCACCGGCGTTGCCGTGGATGGGTCGGGAGATCTGTATGTTGCGGACTCCGGTAAGGTGATCGAATTCCCCGGGACGAACGGCGTCCCGGTCATCGCAAACAAGACCGTTGTCGCCTCGGGCCTTGGAGCCAATCTCAATCTGGCGGTAGACGGCGCCGGTGACTTATACGTTGCGGATCCCGCGAATGGCCGTGTCGTCAAAGTTCCCAATCCTGCAATTGCAAACTTGCTCCCCAACCAGGCCGGTCCCTCTTCCACAACCCCCATTGCTGTCGGCGCGCAATTCGTCCAGCCTCCGAACATTTTCACCTCTCCCTCGGCGGTCGCGGTAGACACCTCCGGCGACCTGTTCGTGGCTGATGGTACAAGCCTGATTGAACTGCCGCCATTCGGCGCGGCTACCACGATCACCAGTTCCCTGGCGGGATCTATCACGGGCTTGGCCGTGGATGCATCGGGGTCGGTGATCATTTCTCAAAAGGGCGGCATCCTCCGCATTCCCTCAGTAAGCGGCACCCTCACTGTTAATGCTGCGAGTCCGTTGGCGGCCAATACGATCGAAGCGCCCAATGGCCTGGCCATGGACCAGTCGGGCAATCTGTATGTCTCCGACCTCACAAGTGGTCAGCCGAACCTGTTTGAATTGGCCGTTACAGGGGCAGTGGATTTTGGGAACGCCCTTACGCCAACTGAGCAAACCACGGCGGAGGTTGCCCTGTTTAACATCGGCAACCTGCCGCTGACAGTGACTGGAAATACAACCTTCAGTGGCCCGGATGCGGTCGCTGGAGATTTCGCGGCGCTCACTGGAGGAACTTGCGATCCAACAGGCACGACTCCGGTGGAAACCGGCGCGTCGTGCACGGCGGAGGTTGGGTTCACGCCTCCGGCGACTGGAACGTATAGCGGCGATTTGATGACGGTTCCAACGAACGCGGGCAACATTGCTTACGCGGGAAACATCACTGCTACGCTGAGCGGCACAGCCTTGCAAAACCTCGAACCGACTCAGACGGCGGTCACCGTGACCCCGCCCACTTCAACCTACCCAGGCAGCACAACCGCGACGGTCACGGTGACTCCGGCGCCAACCGCAAGCGTGCCTGCCACCACCAATGTCCCGTCGGGGACGGTTACTCTCACTTTGACCAACACCTCCACGAGCGGCACGCAGCAATTCACGCAGCAGGCTTCGGGCACGGATGCGGGTACCACTGCGACGTTTACGTTGTCTGGCCTCCAGGGCGGTGCGTACAGCATTACGGCCGCATACGCTGGGAACGTCGGCCAGCTATTCAAGCCGAGCGATAGCGCCGCGGTAATGTTCACTGTTGCTCCGGCCGCGCCTGTCATTACCCTGAGCGAGCCTCTGGGCATCACACCAAACGCAGCAAACGGCGTCTACTATGTTGCGCAGGGGCAAACCTCAATCACTCTAAAGTCAAACGTTACCGCGCCGGCCGGAGCACCCGGGACCGCGACTGGCACGGTTGTCTTTACGAGCGGAGCGTCACTGGCCAACAACGGCGCGACGGTGGGAACCTCGACTCTGGATGCGAATGGCAACGCGGTCTTTAACACGGGAGTCCTTGCAATCGGCTCCTACAGCATCTTCGCTAACTACAGCGGCGATCAGAATTACAGTGCGATTTCATCTTCGGCTGTTGCTTTCCAGGTGGTTTCGGCCAGCGGCGTTGTGCTGATCACGGCGAGCCCGACTTCTCTCTCAACTCCGGCCGGGACACCGGTGGCATCAACCTTGACCCTGTACTCGGTTGCCGGGTTCGGAGCCGCCAATGGCGCCAACATCGCGTGCGTCAATGCAACGCTTCCGTATTATTCCGAGTGCACATTCAGTGATCCTTCGCCCGTTATCTGCGCACCTCCCGGCACAACCGCCAGTCCCTGCAGCGGAAGTACGACCACCGTTGTCACCATCAGCAGCGATATCCCGGTGAACCTCCCGCCGGCCTCGGCTAGTCTGCAGAAGCATGGACAGGGCACATCCCCGCTGATTCCAGCCGGGATATTCGGCCTTGGGCTCTTCGGGCTCGCAATGCGAAGAAGAGCGATTTTCGGCCGTAAGGTGCTCAACGGCGTCGGGCTGGCGCTGATGCTTCTCGGGATTACGATGGGCTTTGGTGGTTGCACCAACTCCAGCTATACCAAGACACCGCCGGCCCAGAAATACACAACTCCGTCTGGCACTTTTAACGTGAGCATTCAAGTCACGAACCCAGTGTCGGGAGCGGTACAGTCGCTGCCCTTCACGTTCCCAGTGACGATCCAGGCGGCCCAGTAGAAGCCGATGTAAAGCGGTTTCTGGAGGGCGGGCAGCCGCCCTCCAGAGGTAGCAGAATTCAGATTCGATCATGTTACGGTTTGAGGTTATGAACAAGGTGGGTATGAGTCTTCCAGGGAGAAATGTTATGTTCAGCAATTCGTTCATGTCGCTGCGCCGGTTCTCCGGATTTGCGCTGACGTTCCTGTTCCTAGCCGCATGGCTCTGCGCGGGAGCTCGGGCACAGACCATTCCGACGGCCATCGCGAGTTTCGCCAACGGGCTTGCTCAGCCTCCAAGTACCACCTTTGGGAGTATCGCGAACTCTGCTACCGATACTTACGGAGACTGGCTCGTTGTGGACGACACGAACGGAGCGCTGTACGAGTTTCCCGCCGGCGGAACAGCTTTCAAGACGCTCGTTGGTGCCGGTGGTCTCGTCGGCAGCAGCACTTCCGCTAGCATCGTGGCCCCAGGAATCGCCATTGACTCAGCCAACAATCTATATATCGAGGGCGGCACCTGCGTGCTGATGTATCCCTACGATAAGACAACGGCTACATGGGATGGGCTGGCCGCATTGACATCGAAAGCTCCTTCATCCGGCGCTTGCGGCTCGGCCGCACCCAGTTTCTTGAATTTCGGGGCCGGGGTCCAGACGTGGGGCATTGGAATTGGCAATACGAGTTCGCCCAGTCTTCTGGTTGGAACCAGCTCGTCCTCCGCAAACGGCATTGCCAGCATCGCGGTGACTGGCGGGTGGGCCACACCTGCTGCAGGATCGGTGACACAGATCATCTCTGGCCTGCAAGGAACGGCAATCTCCGTTGCCGAGGATCCGGCGGGCAATATCTATTTTGTAGAGCAAGGTCAGGGCGCTTTGGCTGGCGCATATGAGATTCCTGCCGGGAAAAGCGGACTGACGTCGGATTCTGGACTGAAGCGAATCGATCCAAGTCTTCCCGCGGTGACGGGCGTTACCGTGGACGCAGCTGGAAATATCTATATCAGCGACAACACCGACGGCGTCTTTTTGCTACCCAGCGGCTCCACCTCATCGAGTGCGGCTCTCCTGCTGACTTCCGTGACTGCCCAGGGCGCAATCGGGCTGACGGGCAATAGCGGGTATCTATTCGTCGCCAGTACTCTGAACAACGCCACCAACCCCGTTGAAGTCGGCTTCAATTCAGCCCCATTCGGCGCGGAGACGATCGGCTCTGTCAAGCCGACACAAGGGAACGTCATTCTCAGCTTCAATGCCGCCGCAACGCCAGGCACGATTGAAGTGCTGGAAGCCGGCGCGAGCATGCCGGACTTCAGTGTGGTTAGCGGCAACGCGACAAACTGCACCACAAACCCGAGTACGCCGTACGCCGCTCTGACGAGCTGCCCTATTAGCCTCAGCTTCACACCCCAGGCGGCGGGTGCTGTTTCTGCCAGCCTGGTGGTGCTGGACACGAAGGGCAATCTGCTGGCTTCCATCCCCTTGAGCGGCACCGGAACAAGCGCGGCCGTGCAATTCTCCAAGGCACCGCAGTCAACGATCGGAAGCGGATTCAAGACACCAGGCCAAACGGCCGTGGATGAGGCCGGAAACCTCTATGTAGCCGATGCTGGCCTTGGCGCGGTGGAGATGTACCCTGCGGGTTCGGGATCGAGCTCTAAAGGGACTGCCGTTGGTACAGGCCTCAAGGCTCCCACTGGCGTGGCAGTCGATGGAGCCGGCGACGTCTTCATCGCTGACAGCGGCAGCATTTATGAGGTGCCGGAAAGCGCCACCGGTCTGAATTCCAAGGGCCAGGCGACGCTGAAGACTGGGCTGACCCTCGGCTCGCAGGTTCTGCTGGCCGCGGACGGCATGGGCAACCTCTTTGTGTCGGACGTAAGCAACCAGAAGGTCTATGAACTCCAGAATTTGAGCACCGGCTGGAACACCAGCCTGCCGGGCGTACTTAGTTCGCAAATCGTCACGCTCTCAGGATCAGCGGTCAGCGCACCTTCAGCGATAGCGGTGGATTCCTACGATAATCTCTACGTTGCTGACGGCAGCAGCGTGTACCAAGTCACACCAACCGGCACCCAGAAACAGGTGCTTGCCGGCGTCGCCAGCGTATCTGGCCTAACCGTAGATCCGTCAGGTTCCTTGTATGTCGCCATGGCCGGCGGGACGATTCGTGTACCCAACCAGAGCGGAACGTTGAACATCGCCGACAAAACACAAGTAGCAAGCGGAGTTACCAACCCGACTTCCGTGGCTCTTGATTCGCTGGGCAATATCTACGTGGCGGACGGGAGCGCGCTGGACATCAGTTTCACCAGCGCCAGCACGTCCATCAATTTCGGAAACCTGACTGCCGACCCGTACCCGGCCCCGTCCGCCGGTTCGTCGACGACGCAAACGGCGACGCTTCTAAACTATGGCAACGCGCCCCTGGTGGTTACGGGTTACTCGGATACGGCCGACTTTACCGAAACAACGGACACATGCAGCGGTAATTCAATCGCAGTCAATTCGACCTGCACGGTAACCATTACATTCAGCGCCGGTATCGGCGATGGAGGTAATATCACGGGCGATGTGCTGGTTGATGGCAACGTGGCCAATGCGCCTGTGGGAGTGGATGGCACAGGCACGGCCCCGACATTGGCTCCGACAACGACAACGATGACCGTGGCCACCAACGGCACTATCGAGGGGGTCCCAGTGACGGTGACCGTCGCGCCCAGTTCAGCTAGCACACAGCAACTGACCGGGTCCGTGACTCTCACAATCATTCCTGGCAACAATGTTCCGATCACCGATCCGGCTCTGCCCAATCCGTACACAATCACTCAGCCACTTACAGCGGTGCCAAACAGCACCAGCGGCGCGGTTACGTTCACACCGGCCCCGGTTGGGCTTCCCATTGGGTCGTACACCTTCACTGCCACGTACAACGGAGACCCGACCTATAACTACGAGCATTCCAGCAATCCGCAATCTGTCTCCGTCTCGACGCCTGTTTCGGTTGCGATCACTCAGCCGGCGACTTCTGCGATTCCGTTTGAGCTCTATACACTTCCCTGCACGTCGGGGTCCGGCACCGGCTGCACTACCGACTATAATTACGGGCAACCCTCCAATAATCCAGCTGGCTATCTGCTGCTTGCCGGGATGGGATGCAACACCTGCGGTGGCGCGGAGCCGTACGACGGATCAGCCACTCAATGGGAATACACCTATCCTGTAATCGTGGCGCCGACGGCAACTGGTTTTTCAATCATCGCGACAGCCGCCTACAATAATGGACCTACGGAGATAGGGTTTGACTATGGATCGGTGAACTACGAGGAGGCCAACGGGCATTCGCTCTGTGGCGATAACGCGGGCAGCGCGTCGATCCCCAACGTAAGTATCACCGGCGATGCAACGATTCCGGCGCCTGGACTTGGATGCGCGCTGATCAACACTACTAACAACACGATCCCCGATCTCATGACTTTTTACACGGTCACTCCAGTGTATACGGGGCAGTACAACAACCTTGTCGACAACAATCCCAACTACACCAAGGCCACGGGAAGCAGCATCAACATATGGGCCCTGCGCAATCCTGTGGTCCAGGTCAGCACCACCCCGGCCTCGCTGACTGTTGCTCCCGGTTCCTCGGTAACTGCTACGGTCACATTGACTTCGATACTCGGGTACGGGTATGCGGGACGCCAAGCCTCCCAGAACAACTGGTCGATGCCGTTGAGCCTGGAGTGCCAGAATCTTCCAGCGTACGCTACGTGCACCTTCACTTATCCAGCTCCTAATCCAGGGGACCCGAATGTTGTTCCAAACCCGGTCAACCATTTAAGCAATCTCTCCGCGCTGGAATGTGCTACCAGCACTCCCGCGGCGCCGGTCTACTGCGCCATCGATGTAGGTCCCCTACCCGGGTCCGCCGTGATGTACAGCACCTTCGGAAATGTAGTCCCGGGGGGCGGAACAGCAGCGCAATATCCTTGCGGTCCCGCGGATGGATGCCTAGGGCCTGGCAATGTTCAGTTGACCATCACCACCAATGTCAGCCCGGGTCTCGTGGCCAGTCGCAACACGGCCAGGAACGGCTTCGAGCTCGCGGCGCTGTTCGGGTTGGGCTTCCTTGGCTTCGCCTTCCGGAAACGGGCCTCCAGATGGAGCAGTCTTATGGCGATTGTCAGCCTGCTGTTGTGGGGTAGCGCCCTCGCCAGCCTCACTGCCTGCAGCACCACGACTCTGGGAGGGAACAATGGAGCGGTCACACCGGCTGGCAACTACTGGGTCACAATCGTTGCCAAGCAGACGGGTTCCATACAGGTTCAGCTTCCCCCACCGCCTGCCAATCCAGCTCTAGCCACCACCAGTGTTGAAACCATCTATGGCAATGGAAACCTGTCGTCTCTGCCCTTCACCGTCAATGTGACGGTTGGTCAGTAGCCAAAAGTCAAACCGATGTTGGAATGAGCGGGAGCGAGCCATCGCTCCCGCTTTTCTTTGTGCCCCAGACATGAACGTTCGTACCTGAGTGTAATGCTTCACCGTCCGGACGGGCAGCTTGATCAGGTCTTGGTGTCAAAAAGAAAACTCGGGTTAGGATGACTTGGCTATTGACTGAGGCATAGCTGTTTCATCTTTGTCCGGCTTTTCCCGTCATGTACCCTTATCCCATTAGCCTCGCATTCCCTGGAGTCGCATGGTTTTGTTTCGCTCTGTCCTCGTTGCAGTCCTGACGATCGTCAGCGCCGCGTTGCCCGCGCCCGCGCAACTGGTGGACGCTTCCGCAACCGGTGGTCCGACATCGCTCGACGCGCCGTGGCGTCTCCACTTTGGCGACGATCCAGCTTTCGCACAGCCCGGCTTTGACGACTCGCTCTGGTCCCTGCACCGCATCGAGAAGGACTGGGCAAGCGAGGGGCGCAAGGGCTATGCCGGCTATGCCTGGTATCGCATGCGCGTGGTTCTTCCCGCGAGCAGCGAGTCGCTGTCCATCGCCGTCTACCCGCCGGCCAACGCCATGGAGGTTTACATCGACGGCGCACTCGTGGGCACCCTCGGCCGCATGCGCCCTGAACCCGCTTTTACGCACCTCCGCACGGTCTGCACCATTCCCGTGCCTGCCACGCTGCATGGCCGCTCCGTCGAATTCGCGCTCCGAGCGTGGGAAGATAAGAGGGCAGCGCCGTACCTGTGCTGAGATTTGCGCGCTCCGCGCACCAGGAGCAGCGGCTACGCTCGGAGATGGAGTCTGCCCGCCGCGCGCAGGGCCAGCTTGTACCGGTTGAACTGCCGCGAGTCGCTCATTTTGCGTGCGACGCTGCATATCGGTCCGCCGGTGAGGTGGGCGGTGACTTCTATCAGCTCTTTCCGGGCGCAGACGGGTCCGCCCTGATCCTCGTAGGGGACGTTGGCGGCAAGGGTCTTCGTGCCGCCATGCTGGGCACGCTCTTCGAGGGCGCTGCCGGCGAGCTGGAGCAAGAAGATCTGGCTCCCGCCTAGATGCTCCACCGCTTGAACCGGTATCTGTACTGGCGCACTGATGGCGGGTACGATCGCGCAAGAGATCAGCAGGCAGCCTGCCGCGCAGATTGCCGAGGCCGCGGCGCGGTTCGGGCAGGAGGACGACATCACGGTGCTGACCATCGCGTTGTCGCCCGTCGCCACAGCGGTCTGACGCACTGTAGAACACAATGAGTTTCACGCACCCGCATTTCCGCAGTGCCTGGCGTGGACAACATGAACGCCGGCGTGTCCGGGCGCGAGTCCTTGAATGGCACGGCCGAACCTGGACGCGATCTCCTGAAAATCGATGTCTTCGAGTTCACAAAATCCATGAGAGCGAAGAATCGCTGCAATGCCGGGTGGCTCGAAACGGGTTCCCGAACGTTCTCCAATTTTTTCAAGCTGTTCGGCCCGCTCTTTCTCTGTTTGCCTCAGCTCGCCGGAAAATGCCTCGGGAGGTTCCATGTAGTCGAACACCACCTCCGAGTTTGGGATTGACGACATGTAGTTCAGAGTGCGGCCGATCGCGTCCTGTGTCAGATAGGGCACAACCCCAAGCCAGGTGAAAAACGCGGGCGAGCTCTGATGAAAGCCCGCGACGGCAAGCTTCTGGCCCACATCGTCCCGCTCGAAATCGACAGGGACAAGAGTAAGCCGTGGCGGAAGCGCGATTTGAGCTACGGCCAGACGCTCGAGTTTCCATGCCTGCGTTGCGGGGTGGTCCACCTCGTAGATACGGATATCAGGTGCGCCATGGGGATTTCGGAGAGCGAACGTGTCGAGTCCGGCGCCAAGGATGACGATCTGGCGAATACCTGTTTCGACTGCTCTTGACAAAGCATCGTCCGCAATCCGGCTTCGCGCGGTGGTGATCAGGCGTCCGATGCTGGCCAAGGGATGCATGTTCGCAAATTGAAGCACGTCCTTTTCGTCTTCACCCAGAATCTTCATGGCAAATGGTTCATAAAGAATTGAGCCATGATCAAGCACCTGATGAGCGGCTCGTTGCCGGGCGATCATCAGTGCTGTGAAGCTGGGTTCATTTGGCTTCATGGTCGAGGTCTCCGTTCTCATCAATAGCTGACCGCACGAGAAGCTGCAATACCCGGAAGTAGGAGCGGAAGCGCATCAGCGCACAGGCAAAAACCGCGCTGAGTGTTGTTCTCTTGCATCGAGAACAATCCTCAGCGCGGTTTTAGTGCCCAACCGGTTTACTGCACAAACGTCGTGATACTCTGCGCGGGCAGCGTGTAGGTAAACTGTCCGCCCGTTACGGTGACCGCAGTTTGCGGCGCCAGGCCAGCGGCTGAAGTGCTCTGATACGGCGTAACCGAGGTCACTGTTCCATCCTGAATTGCGAACGACTGGGTCACTGCGCTGGTGCCCATATTGATGGCCACGATGACGTAGTGTTGCGTCGCGCTTTCGGTCCCGGTGTAGGCGGAGACGAGTACGTTCGCGTTCTCAGTTCCGGAGGCCGTCACACCCACGTGCGTATAGCCCGGCTGGACAAACTTGGAGAATTGGCCCATCACGTAGCCCACCGTCGATGGATTCCCGCTGTTGTCGACCAGGCCACAGGTGCCTGCAGCGGTTGCGCAACTGCCGGTGGAGTAGCCGAAGATCCCCCACCAGACATAAGCGTTGTATTGGGCGATGGTCATGGCTTGATGAATGCTTTGGGCATACGTCAGTGCCTGGGGCCAGGTAAGTTGCGCTGAGCTCAAGGGGCCGAACTCGGTCATCCAGACTTCTTTCTGAGTGACTCCAGACGGCATCGGATATTGGAAAGGTGTGGTTCCGTAGATGTGACCGCCAATGATGCCGATGTTGTTGTACGCGGCCGCGTCCACCACACCCGAGCTGGTGAAGATCGGATTCGTATAGCTTGTTTTGAAGGTATCTGACTCCGGCATGATGAGCTTCGCCGTCAACGGGTCTGTTGCGCCGCCCGCGGTCAGCGAGTCAAGGAAGGCATCCATCTGCGCAGGAGTCCAGACGCAGGACTCATAAGAGACATTCTCCTCCGGTTCGTTCTGCATGGAGATGGCGTAGAGGCCGAAGGAGTTTTGTGAATTGAAGAAGGTAACAAAATCCTCCAGGAAGTTGGCGTAGTCTCCATAGTGATTTGGATCGAGGTAACCGCCGCAGTAGGCATTTCCCTCTGAGCCGCAAGAGCCGTTGAATGCCTCGTTATAGTCAACGCCACTAATAGTGGTATTGGTGCCACTAAGCTTCCAGGTGGCTGGAGGCGTCCACGGCGTCGCGAAGACGACGGCTTTGGGATTGTTGGCGATGGCTAAGCCGCCGTTGAGAGCCTCATAATCCCATTCTCCGGTTTCATAGGGAAGCCCATTGGCGCCGCCACCGGAAGGGGAGCCCTCGGGATCGATGCGTACCCTTAGGATGCTCAGGCCGAGACCACTGGTCGGACTGAAAAGGGCAGTAGCCACCGCTGGTGGCATTTGTCCGAGCCAGGCCGTCGATCCGCCAAACCCGCGAATGGTCTGCAGAGTGTCTGTAAAATCGACTGTCTCCAGGTTCGGATTCAAGGCGGCAGTGGTGAAGCTCCAGGTATAGTTGGCAGCCATCGGCGTTCCCGCCGCGTTTTGAACTCCGGTTGTGATGGTCGCCGTGTACTGAGTGTTGAATGCCAGGGTCGCAGACGGAGTGAAAGTCGCAACCAGAGTGTTGGCGTTGTAGGTGACGGTTCCGGTAACCGATGCGCCTCCCACAGCGGCCAGGGTGAATGTCGAAGAATTGATCGTGGACGCGTTCAATGACTGACTGAAGGACGCCGTCAGGGTTGTAGTTACATCCACTCCCGTGGCCGAGTTAGCGGGTGCGACGACAAGCACCTTGGGCCCGACAGCAGCAGCTCCCGTGGTGAAGGTCCAGGAGTAGTTCGCCGCCAGCGCTACTCCAGCCGAGCTTTGAGCTCCAGTGGTGATGGTCGCCGTGTACATAGTGCTCGCAGTCAGACTTGCTGACGGCGTGAATGTGGCCATCGAGCCTGCGTAAGTGACAGTTCCAGCGATCGCGGCTGATCCCGGTCCTGTGAGCGTAAATGTTGACGAGGTGATCGTCGACGGGTTCATTGCCAAACTGAAGGTCGCCTGGATAGATGTGCCAACAGCTACTCCCGTGGCTCCGATGGTAGGTGAGACCGCAGTCACCGTGGGCGGAACAGCAGCCGAGACTGTGGTGAATGTCCAGCTATAGTTCGCAGCCAACGGCGTTCCGGTCGAGTCTTGAGCGCCGGTGGTAATGGTCGCCGTGTACACCGTGCTGTTAGCCAGAGGAGCGGACGGCGTGAAAGTGGCTACCGAGCCGCCCGCAGTGTATGTCACGGTTCCGGCGACCGCGGTTGTTCCAGGTCCGGTGAGCGTGAACGTTGACGTGGTGATCGTCGACGCGGTCATCGCCTGGCTGAATGTCGCCGTTACGGTCGTGTTTAAGGCCACGCCCGTGGCTGCACTCAGTGGCGTGACAGCTGTGACCGTGGGTGGAACAGGAGCTGCGGCCGTGGTGAAGGTCCAGGTATAGTTCGCAGCCAGCGCAGTTCCGTTCGAGTCTTGAACTCCGGTGGTAATGGTCGCCGTGTACTGCGTGCTGTAAGCCAGATTTGCCGCCGGCGTGAAAGTTGCCACCGAGCCGGTCGATGCGTAGGCAACGGTTCCGGAAACCGCGGTTGTTCCCGGTCCGGTGAGCGTGAATGTTGACGAAGTAATCGTCGACGAAGTCATCGCCTGGCTGAAGGTCGCGGTGACGGTCGAGCTGACTGCCACTCCGGTGGCCGCACTCAATGGCGTAACCGCAGTAACCGTGGGCGGAACAGGCGCCGCGCCCGTGGTGAAGGTCCAGGAATAGTTCGCGCCGAGCGCCGCACCCGTCGAGCCGAAAGCGCCAGTGTTGATGGTCGCCGTGTACTGGGTGCTATAAGCCAGGCTCGCCGATGGCGTAAAGGTCGCTACGGAATTCGAGTAGGTGACAGTTCCTGCAACCGCCGCGCTCGCGGGCCCCGTTACCTGGAACGTCGAAGCAGTGATCGAGGACGCAAGCATCGCCTCACTGAAGGTCGCGGTAATGGTTGCATTGGTTGCCACGTTCGTGGCCCCGCTTGCAGGCGTGACAGAGGTGACCGTTGGAGCAACGGGCGGCGGCGGTGGCGGCGCAGATGATCCGCAACCTGAAATCAGAAGCGCAGACGCCAGAAGGCAAGCCACTGCGAGACGCATGAAGCGCATAATAACGGTTCTCCTTAGGATTTGCTGTGGGCGGAGAGTAATGGCCGGTCCAACTCGCAACCCCGAACGAAAACTTTGCGTACCAGCGGCACATTGAACTTGTAGTCTGCCATCCCCAGATTCCACCAAGCGTCACGGCCCGCTTGGGATTAATTTTGAGGCGACCATTGGATCAGTTTCTTGCGGCGAGCGAATAGTAAATCAATTTATGCACTCCATGCAACCGCGATTCCGGCGACGCTGGATCGGGGTGCGCACCGCCGCTTTGCGCCTGAACAGAAACCTGAAAATCTGATCATTTTTGCACACTTTCAGGGACTGGAATCGAGTCTCTGAAGCGTCTCAAAACGACCCCGAAATTGCCCTTCGCGCAGCTCGCAAAATAAGCTCCCGGCGCTGAAAACTGCTTTTCCAGAAGTAAATCGCTTTTCTGCAAGGTACTGGTTCTACAACATTTGCAAGCCAAATGGCGCTGTAGCGAGGTCGCCTCAACTTGCAGAAATCGCGGCAGCTTGCTGATTTCCTTGAACTTCCCGCAAGGTGAGTCGCGCGTTGAGGTCCTGTGGGAGCGGAAAGAATCCTCTTGACAACGACACCGGTGGAGTTGAATATGCTTCTGCATAACTTTCTAGGACATACCGCGGCAGTAAAAGTTGTGGGGACTGCGGCCAACTATCATGCGGTGGGATATCGTTACCACACTTGTGTAGAGCCGGATTCAACAGTTCATGGGGGCTCATGAGGATTCACCGAGAGGACGCTCACCACAACGGAGTGCGGGTAGTTCAGCTATCGACACAGGCGAGGCCTGGGTTGAGGCGAAACAAGGCCGGAGTTAAGCATGTGTAATCAAACGACAGCGCGGAACGCACCAGCCGTTCCCTATTCGGAAACAACTCTCATCGGAGGATTCGAGATGCAGACAATTTGGAAGAGAAGTCATCATGCGTATTCGTTGCGGGGAAGTTGTGCGGCCCTGCTGTCGGTACTGACTATTATGCTGTTGGCACCCGCCGCGCTTCAGGCGCAAGGGCCACCCGCAACACCCATCATTGTGAGCCAGACCACTTGGCTTACGCCGTTCCCGAAAGGCGGCGTGTTGGCAGGAGATTCCGCAGGCGGCAGTTCCTGGGGCATCAACTCAATGGGCGTCATCGTCGCCAGCACAACGTATGGCAGCGAGATTATCCAGTTCAGCGGTCCAGGCGCAGCGGCCACTGTGGCCGGTCCCTTCTCCAACGCCGGCGGGATCGCCATTGACAGCGCTGGCTTTCTCTATGCTGGCGGCCAGTACACCAACAACATCATAAAAGTCCCGATGAGCGCGAACGGAACTTACTCGTGGACCGTGGATCCCAGCGCATCCGGCTTCATGGCAAGTTCACTCCCCGCCTGCACCGGTACGGCCAAGACCGACACCGCCGCGGGTGAGTGCCTGATCGCGAACCCGGGCAACGCACTCGGCTACTTCGGCGTGGCAACAATGGCCTTCGACGCGAAGGGCAATTTTTACTTCGCCACCGACGACCAGAACCCCAACACCAATGGATATTCCATTTGGAAGTGCTCGCACTCCTGCCTCTATACCGCGACCACCCCCCCGTCCCCTATCCAGGTCTGGGCGGAACCCATCAGCGCTACCCCATCGACAACCGGCCAGCTCTTTATCGGTCCCATAAGCTTCGATCCGTGGGGTAACCTCTTCTTCACCGACAACGCCCAAACCAACTCGAATGGCACGGAAGCCAGTTCGTACGTGAAAGAAATGGCCGTCGATGCGACGGCAAACTCGGGTTTCGGCGGAATCACCACGGGATTCGTCGCAGCTCCAACCACTGTGGCGTCCTACAGCGATGGCACTCCCGCCCAGTATGACGATCAGATCGCATCACTCTACATCGACCCAGCGCTCGGCACGGTGTACTTCGGCCTTGGCAACTCGGGTATCTGGGCGCTGCCCAACACCAAAACCGGCGGCGTGAATACCGCGGGCCTGTACGGCGTTACCAGCCGGGGCGCAAAGCTCCTGGCGGCCGACTCCACCGGCAACCTCTACTTTGTTGCCTACAACAGCGGGGACACGCTTGGTTATATTTCGTTCGGCGGACCGACGTTCCCTGGAACTGCTTCCGCGCTCACCGCAGACGTGACCGTGGCGGACAACACCGCAAACTGCACCCCAACCTTAACCTTCACATTTGCCAGCTCCGAGTACAGCGCCACACCCACCGGCTGCGCTGGAATTGGCGAAGTGACACAGGGATCCTCCGCGACGGGATCCACTGGCTCCTTTAACGCGGTCACCGTAACCTTCGCCCCAGCCGGCGGCGCCACCGTGGCACCACCCTCTGGCTTGACTGTGAACGATGGCGCGGCTTCATCGGGGACATTAACCGCTAAAGGCTCGATAGTTTCCGGAATCGACCAGACCACTTGGCTGTCGCCATTCGCGGCCGGCGGAGTCTTCGCAGCTTCCTCTCAAGGCAGCTCGGGAGCCGTCAATAAAGAGGGCGTCATCGTAATGGGAAGCTCGTATGGCGGCTATATCCAGGAATTCACCGCGGGCGGCACGGTTGTCGCGGAAATGGGCGGCAAATTCCAAAATCCTGGTGGCGTCGCCATTGATAGCAACGACTTCCTCTTTGCTTCAGACGAAGTCAGCTACGATGGAACCCTGGCCTCCAACACCATCCTGAAGTTCCCAGTGATACTCGATCCTGGTAAGGCCGATAATGGAACTTACCCACCTGTCCCTGCCTCCGATACTTTAATCGAGGCCCTTCCCACCTGCCAGGGTGACGCATCAGACGCGGGCGGCATCTGCCAGATCACACTCGGCGGACCGAACGTCTACTTCGGTGTGACTGCCATGGCCCTTGACGCGGCTGGCAATCTCTTCTACACCACCTCAGGAGCGCCCCTGGCGTCGGGTAGCACACTCACCTTCGAGGGCTACTCAGTTTATGAGTGCCCACTGAGCTGCCTGTACGGCGCCACGCCGACCAACCCGGTCCTGATCTACACTGAACCGGCCGCAGATGCTGCAGGAGATCAACTCTATCTCGGCGGCATTGCCGTGGATTCCAACGAGAATGTGTTCTTCACCGACAATGACGTCGCCGGGTCTGGCTCCTCCTACGGCTACTATTCAGACCTGTACGAAGCGAAGCCCACGCCCACTGGCTATGCTGCTCCGATACTGCTGGAAACGCTGAAGCCAATATGCACGGTGGCATCGGCTCCTTGCACTTACAACAACGAGCTCGACGGAGTCTCTGTCGATGCGAAGGGCGATCTCTTCTTTGCCGATCAGTACACCGGCATCTACGAGCTCGTCAACAACTCGGGATCATTCAATGTCGAAGACGTGCTTCCAATCGCGGCGCCTGGCGCTAAGGTGATCTTCTCGGACAACAATGGCAACTTCTACTTTGCCGGCTATCACTCCGGTGGCGACACCCTCGGCTGGGACCAAATCGGCGGCGTAAATATCGCCGGGCAGTCCTCCGCCGCAACTCCGGGTACGGCCAGCTTCAGTGTGTTGAGTAACTATAACTGCGGCGGAAACCCCTCGCTCACCTTCGCCTTCTCCGGCGTCAGCAGCGGGCTCGACACGGACTTCGCAGCGCCTTCACCAACCGGGTGCGGTGCGATGGCCGTCGGCGGCGGTTCCAGCTACTCATCAACCATCACCTATACCCCCAGCGCAAGTGCAGGGGGCAACATAACCGCAACCTTGACCGCGACTGACGTCACCAATGGCGGATCAGACTCGGCCACGGTTACCGCCCTCGCCGGAACCCCGCAAGTTGTCACCATCGGCGGAATCACTTCACCCGTTACCTATGGCGGCGGGCCTTACACACTCACAACCACTGGCGGCGCATCGGGTAATCCGGTGGTCCTCACGATCGACGGCACCTTTGGTGGTCCGACCGGCGGTGCGGCCATCGCGAGCCTTAATGGCGACGTCCTCACCATTACGGGCGTAGGCCAATTCCAGATCGACGCAAATCAGGCTGGCGGCACGTCCGGCAGCACCACCTATTCCGCGGGTTCGGCAACACTGCAAATCACCGTAACCCAGGCATCCCAAACCATCACACCGCCAACCTTGCCTGCGTCGATGCCGTACGGTACATCGATTACCCTGCCGACAGCAGTTGGCGGCGGTTCCGGCAATCCGGTGGTCTACACAATCGACGCTTCGAGCACCGCTGGTGCTGGAACCCTCACCGGCAGCAGCCTGATGGCAAGCGGGATCGGCACCATCGTTCTCGACTTGAACCAGACCGGCAATGCCGACTACACGGCTGCGACCCAGGTGCAGGCGTCAATCGCCGTCGTCCAGGCCGCGCAGACGATTACGATCAGCGCAAACCCAACCACCGCGACTTACCCGGCCACCTCCGCGATCACCGCAACGGGCGGCGCATCCGGCAATCCGGTCACACTCGCCATTACAACCGGCGGCACCATCGCAACCCTTAGCGGCACCACACTGACACCGACGGGAACCGCCTTCGGCGCAGTAACAGTAACCGCTAACCAGGCCGGCAACACTGACTACACCGCGGCTGCGGCAGGGACGGTGACGGTTACCTTCAATTCCGAGGGCACCGTTGCAACACCGACCTTCTCACCGGCGGCTGGCACGTACTACGGGACGACGACAGCGGTCGCCATCTCGACCACAACTGCGGGAGCAACAATCTGGTACACCACAGACGGCTCCAACCCAGGGACCAGCGAAACGGCAGTCAAGTACACAGCCCCAATCGCGCTGGCGACCCCGCAAACGACAACCATCAACGCCATCGCAGAGGAAACTGGCTACGTGAATAGTGCAATAGGCACGTCCGCGTACGTCATCTCCTCGATACCGCCAACCTTCGGGCTCTCTCTCAGTCCTTCGTACGCGATTTTCGGACCAGGACAGACAAGCGCCTCGATTACCGTCACAATGATCCCGAATGCTCAGCTACCCGCATCGATTGCCTTGTCTTGCTCCGGGTTGCCGTCGGGCGCAACATGCAGCTTCTCTCCGGCAACCGTGCCGACGGCCGGTACAGGGACCACGACCCTCACATCAACGCTCACCGTAACCGATAGCTCAACAAGCGCAAGCCTCCGTCACGACTCCAGCCCGCTGTTCCCTGGGGCCACGTTGGCGGTTGCTCTGTGCCTCTTTGGCTTCAGGAAACGCCGCCGCCTGCAGATGATTCTTCTGCTTGCCGTCAGCATTATTGGCCTGAGCCTGTTCACCGGCTGCGGCGGGTCGTCAACGCCTCTGCCGACAGCAACAGTGGTGACCGTAACCGGCGTATCCGGAACGGTGACTGAGACCGCGAACCTAACGGTTGTCGTGGAAAAATAACCCGCCGTCCCAACAACGGCATTGAAACACCGGGGCCTCTCCACAAATGGAGAGGCCCCGGTGTTTTTGGCGCAAAATGTGACAAAACCAAATGCAAAGAGCTTGCGACGAGCTTTCTCACTCGTCAGTTAAAAGCCAATCGGTTACTCAAGCAGAGCCAGGTCCTCGGGCGTGTCAATGTCTGCTTCTCCGCCTGGAAACTTGAGCGCAATCAATAAACATTGCGGTCGAACCAGCAATGCTCGCGCACCCTTGTCGCCCGCGAGCGCAAACAGATCGGGAAACGTACTGCGAGGAAACACCGCCGGCACTCCATGAATGCCTGCGTATGCGGATGCCACGATTGCAGATTCGTTCTGGGCTATGAAGTTCTCGATCAACGCACGCAAATGCTCCGCGGTCAATCGAGGCTGGTCGCAGCTCATGATCAGCACTCCCGGCACTGTGGCGTACAACGCGCGTAGTCCAGCATGAATTGAGCTGGCGATTCCCTGCTCCCAGCCATCGTTGATCACCACTGTTGCACGGTTCGATTCTAGAGACGCGCTGATCCGCTCGGCCTGCGCGCCAAGCACTACAAGTACCGGATCGGCGCCGGCCTCCACGGCCAGCCGGATTGCACGTCCAAGCATGGTTTCGCCGCCATGCATGAGCAACTGTTTGGGCTGGCCCAGACGACGGCTGGCTCCCGCGGCAAGTATGATGGCGGCAACTGGCATCCGCACCAGTGTAATGGCAATCGCCGTTCGTCCTTGAAAAAATGACCTCTCCATCGACCGAGTTGATCGGCTAGGATAATCAGATGGACGCGGTCTCCCAGGAGGTCATCAGTGGCAGATAATCCCGATCTGCGCTCCACACACCCTCGCTCTGAATTCACTTCGCAGCCGATCGAAGAGCTCGGCCTGGATCAGCAATCCGTTGAATTGGAGCCGCTTGCTGCGGAGCCGCAAATCACTGCGAGCCGCCTGAGCCGCCGATCTTTTCTGTCCGGCCTTGGAGCCACAGGTGTGCTTGCCGGCGCTGCCCCCATTGTTGCAACAGTTCCCGCAGCCGCAGCCACAATGGTGAAGACTGCGCAGGAACAGTCCTCCGGAAATGTGGTCCTCACTCTCAATATCAACGGCAAGGACTACACCATCCGCAACCTTGACCCGCGCGCCACGCTGCTCGACACCTTGCGGGAACGGCTGTTCCTGAGCGGCACCAAGAAAGGCTGCGACCACGGTCAATGCGGCGCGTGCACCGTCCACGTCAACGGGCGTCGAGTCAATAGCTGCCTCTCGTTTGCCGTCATGCACCAGGGCGACCAGATCACCACCATTGAGGGCCTCGGCCAACCCGACAACCTTCATCCCATGCAGTCCGCCTTCGTTGAGCACGACGGCTACCAGTGCGGCTACTGCACCAGCGGTCAGATCATGAGTGCCGCCGCTCTGCTCAAGGAGCCCATCGGACCCAGCGACGAGGACATCAAGCATGCCATGGCCGGCAACATTTGCCGCTGCGGCGCTTACACCAACATCGTGGCCGCCGTAAGACAGGTGCGCCAACTTCGGGCGCAAGCCTGACGAGCCGAGGAATTTCCGATGCAGACTTTTGAGTTCGTCAAACCGCAAACTATCGAAGGGACTCTGGCCATACCGCTTCCGGCTCGTTTCATAGCCGGTGGCACCACGCTCGTCGACCTGATGAAACTGAGCGTCGAAACCCCGCCAGTCCTGGTCGACATCAACTCACTTCCTCTGGCATCGATTGACAAGCTGCCTGGTGGCGGACTCCGTATCGGCGCGCTCGTGCGCAACTCTGACCTCGCCTGGCATCCGGAGGTGCAACGCTCCTACGCTGTGCTTTCGCAGGCTCTGTTATCCGGAGCATCGCCGCAACTGCGGAACATGGCAACCACTGGCGGCAACCTGATGCAACGCACCCGCTGCGCGTTCTTCCGCGAGCCCACCGCCGGTACGCCGGGAGGCTATGGATGTAACAAGCGCACACCCGGTACCGGCTGTGCCGCACTCAACGGATTCCATCGCACACACGCCATTCTCGGCACCAGCGACCACTGCATTGCCACCCATCCTTCCGACATGTGCGTGGCCATGGCAGCGCTGGAGGCGGTGATTCATCTCGAAGGCCCCAAAGGGAAACGCGAGATTCCCTTCGCCGAGTTCCATAAGCTTCCCGGTGACACGCCGCATATTGAAAACGCGCTCGAGCCGGGTGAGTTAATCACGCATGTTGAACTTCCCAAGCCGGTCGAGGGCGCACGCAGCGTCTATCTCAAACTCCGTGATCGGGCCAGCTACGAGTTTGCGCTCGCCTCCGCCGCGGTGGTTGCCAGGGTCGAGAGCGGGCACATCAGCCATGTCCGCATCGCGATGGGCGGTGTCGGAACAAAGCCGTGGCGATCGCATGAAGCAGAAACCGCGCTCGCCGACAAACCCGCCACAGCAGCGATCTTCCGCGCAGCTGCGGAAGCCGCATTGGCTGCGGCGCATCCCCGCACCGACAACGCATTCAAAGTGGAACTGGCCAAACGCTGCCTGGTCCGCACACTGAAACTGGCCACAGCCTGAACCACAAGGAGCATTCGATGACAACGGCCGCTACCGTTCCCGATGCCGCAAGCCTGATTGGCGCGGCTGTGCCACGCATCGACGGTCCTCTGAAGACCACGGGCGTCGCGCAGTACGCCGTCGATCACAACTTTCCGGGCCTTGTTCATGCCGTTGCTGTGCAAAGCACCGTCGCCAGTGGTCGCATTCGCACACTCGACGCCTCCGCTGCCGAAAAAATGCCGGGCGTCCTGCTGGTGCTGCATCACGGCAACATCGGGCCACTTTACCGCACTGTTCCCGGCGATCAAAATGCGACCAACAGCGAAGTTCGCTCAGCGTTTGAAGACGAAATCATCCGTCACTGGGGCCAGCATGTCGCAGTGGTGGTAGCCGAGACGCTGGAGACCGCGACGGCCGCTGCATCAGCCGTTCGAGTGGAGTACGAGCCCCAGCCTGCCAACCTGCGTGCCGGCCTGGACGACTACTCCGGCAAGCGCAAATCCGATTCAAAGCGTGGCGATCCGGACACGGCCTTTGCCTCCGCGCCGGTCAAAATAGATGCAACCTACATTACCCCGAACGAGCCGCACAATCCCATTGAACTCCACGCGTCGGTGGCCGTCTGGGATGGCGATCACGTCACGCTCTATGAAACATCTCAGGGCGTCGTCAATCATCGCGTGGTGATGGCGCAGGTCCTCGGCCTTCCGGTTGAGAACGTTCGCGTGGTCACACGGTTTCTTGGCTCGGGCTTTGGCGGCAAGCTGTTTCCCTGGCCACACACGGCCATGGCCGCAGTGGCCGCGCGCAAACTGGGTCGCCCGGTAAAACTCAGCCTCAATCGCCGCATGATGTTCTCCAACGTCGGCTATCGTCCGCGCACCGAGCAGCGCATCAAGGTGGGCGCAACTCGAGAGGGCAAGCTCCTCGCGCTGCGCCATGATTATTTGAATGTCTCATCGCTGCTTGACGATTTTGATGAAGGCTGCGGCGAAGCGACGCCCTACCTCTACAGCGTGGCCAACCTGGAAATCACTTCGGGAATCGTCCGCCGCAACATGGGTGCGCCCATGTATATGCGCGGTCCTGGCGCGGTGCCCGGCCTGTATGCGCTCGAATCCGCCATGAATGAACTGGCCGACGAGTTGAAGATGGACCCGCTTCATCTGCGCCTGCTCAATGATGCCGATAAGGATGAGAGTCACAACCAGCCGTTTTCTTCGCGGCATCTTCGCGAGTGCTACGAGGTGGGCGCAAAGAAATTTGGTTGGGAACAACGCAAGCCTGAAATCGGCTCCATGCGCCGCGACGGCAAGATCCTGGGCTGGGGACTGGCCGGCGCAAGTTGGGTTGCGGCGCGTCTCCCATGCACGGCTACCGTCGAGTTCTGCTCCAACGGGCGGCTTTGTGTGCGGTGCGCAACGCAGGACATCGGCACGGGAACATACACCGTTTTTGCGCAGGTGCTCAACGAAAAGACCGGCGTGCCGTTAGACCGCATCGACGTCATGATCGGCGACAGCGCGCTGCCTGAGGGCCCCATGTCGGGTGGTTCCATGGTTACCGGCTCGGTGCTCAACGCGATTGCCGCCGGCGCAACGAACGCCACAAAGCGGCTCATCCAATTGGCTGCGGGCACGGATGGCTCGCCTTTCAAGGATGCAGCGGCGGACACGCTTGTGTTCACCAATGGCCGCATTCACAAGAAGGATCAGCCGGCCGCGGATGGAACGCCTTTTGCCGACATCCTGCAACTTGCGAAACTCAGCGGCGTCAGCGCAGAGGGTAAGACCCAGCCGTCATGGGAAGACCCGAAGGCCAAAGGCCTGTCCATGCACTCTTTCGGCGCGCAATTTGTCGAAGTGGAGTGGGACCCAGGCATCGCCCGCCTCCGCGTAAGCCGCGTGGTCACGGTTATCGACGGCGGGCGCATCATCAATTCGCGGGCAGCCACAAATCAAGTCGCGGGCGCGGTAGTGATGGGCGTAGGAATGGCCCTGCTGGAGGAGGCAATTTACGACCAGCGGACTGGTCAGCCAATCAACGGCAGCATGGCCGACTACCTGATGGCCACCTGCGCCGATTCGCCCGACATCGACGTCACTTTTCTCAACTATCCCGATCCAGCCATGGGTGAGTATGGCGCGCGCGGCGTTGGCGAGATTGGACTCGCAGGGGTGGCGCCGGCCATCACTGCAGCCGTGTACCATGCAACTGGCGTCCGCGTGCGCAAACTCCCGGTGCGGATCGAAGACCTGCTCAAGTCGACAATCCTGGAAGCCTGAGGCAATGAAAGCATGACCGACATCGAGCGCATTTTGCCCCTCTGGCGCGAGTTGAAGGCTGCCTCCGCGGATTATGTGCTTGCCACGGTCGTTGCCGTTGAGGGCTCCAGTTATCGCAAACCGGGCGCATGCATGCTGCTTGCCCCGGACGGCCGTCGCGCCGGAACTGTAAGTGGCGGATGCCTTGAATCCGATGTGGCTAGACGCGCCTGGTGGCTCACTGAAAATGGCCCTGTTGTTCAGCGCTACTCTTCAATCGAGGAAGATGGCGATTTACCCTACGGCTCAGGCTGCGGTGGAGTGATTCATCTGCTCCTTGAGCGCCGTCCAACCGCCGGCCCCCTACTGATGGCGCTCGAGCAGGCATTTGAGCTCCGCATTCCGCTCGCCGTAGCTACCATTCTCGAAGGCCCTGAAATTGCTCGACGTGCCTTCGCAGGGCTGCCGAATATCGCCGTGAAGAATTCGGAAGCGGGCAACGGTTGCAACGACCTTCAGAGCGTTGCCGACACCGCGTTGGAGCGCCGGATTTCGATCGAAGGCGCGGCCTTCATCGGCGGAACGGAGACCCGCGCCTGGGCTGATTTCCGCCCCGCGCGTCCCGGACTCTGGATCTTCGGCGCCGGTGACGATGCTATCCCGCTCCTTGCCCTAGCAAAGGAGATGGGCTGGTTTGTGAGCGTATCTGACGGCCGCTCTCAACTCGCCACTCGATCGCGATTCTCCATGGCCGATTCAGTGAATGTCCTGCGATTGAATGAGCTTGCCGCACACCATTTTTCCCAACCACCACCGGCGCTTGCAGACCTCAAACCCACCGACGCTGCTTTAGTGTTGACGCACAGCTTCGACCAGGATGCGCACGCATTGGCCGCGCTCCTCTCGCTCAACATCCCGCTCACGTATATTGGAGTGCTCGGGCCGCAACGCCGCACGCGCGAACTCCTCGCCGAAGCAGCCCGCCTGCTCGACCTGCCGGCTAACGACGCTCAAATCGACCGCTGGCTTGAACAACTCCATGCTCCGATGGGACTCGACCTGGGCGCGGAATCGCCCGAGACAATTGCTCTCTCCGTGATTGCGGAAATTCAGCAATCGCTCACCGCGGCGTCAGCGCTGCCGCTACGTCAAGTGCGCGGCGCCTCACTGACAGTCCCGAGCTAACGCTACGGGAAGATCTCCGCATCCCGCAGTACGGCGCCCTTACGATCCTTGTCGGAGATGATTGCGTCGCTCGCGGAGATCGGCCACGGGATAGCGAGATCCGGGTCGTTCCAGGCAATTGTCCGCTCCCCCGCGGAAGAATAGTAGTCCGTGACTTTGTAGGAGAACCCAACACCCTCAGTGAGTGCAAGAAACGCATGCCCGAATCCTGGAGGAATCCATAACATCCGGCCGTTCTCTCCGCTCAGTTCAACAGCCACATGCTGTGCGAATGTTGGCAAACTCCGGCGCAGGTCCACGGCAACATCGAGCACAGCGCCGTGAGTCACCCTTACCAGCTTTCCCTGCGGTTGGATGATTTGATAGTGAATGCCGCGAAGCACATTTTTTCTGGAAACAGAGAAGTTATCCTGCGGCCAAACGGTCGGAAAACCTGCCTCTTCCATCCGGCGAGTGTTATAAGTCTCGCAGAATGCGCCCCTATCATCTTTGTAGATCGCAGGGGTAATTACCATAACTCCGGGCAAAAGTGTCTCCTCGATTTTCACGGTCCCACGACCTTTGCGGCAAAGTACGGCTCGTTCAACAGCGCAAGCAAATACTTTCCGTACCCGTTCTTGCGGATGGGTTCGGCCAGAGCCTCCAATTGCTCGCCCGTGATGAATCCAAGGCGATAAGCAATCTCTTCCGGACAGGCAATGTTCAGCCCCTGACGCCGTTCGATTGTCTGAACGAACAGCCCTGCTTCCAGCAGCGATTCGTGCGTCCCAGTGTCCAGCCAAGCCATGCCGCGGCTCATGATTTCGACGCTCAGAGTGCCTGCTTCAAGATAACAACGGTTAAGGTCGGTGATCTCCAACTCCCCACGCGGTGACGGCTTGAGTGAAGATGCGAGACTTACTACATTGTTATCGTAGAAGTACAAACCAGTTACCGCATAGCGCGACTTTGGAACCTTTGGCTTCTCTTCAAGACTGATTGCGCGCCCAACCGCATCAAACTCCACCACGCCATAGCGCTCCGGATCTTCAACCGGATAAGCAAACACCTTCGCGCCGTGCTCTAGTGCCGCCGCCAACTGCAGTTGCCGGGAAAATCCCTGGCCGTAAAAAATGTTATCGCCCAGTATCAACGCACTGGAGTCGTCGCCAATGAAATCGCGGCCAATCAAAAACGCCTGCGCCAGCCCGTCCGGACTCGGCTGAACGGCATATTGGAAATTCATTCCCCACCGCTGGCCGTCACCCAGTAACTCAGCGAAACGCGCCGTATCCTGGGGCGTTGAAATCACAAGAATGTCGCGCAACCCGGCCAGCATCAAAGTGCTGAGCGGATAGTAGATCATCGGCTTGTTATAGATCGGCAGCAGTTGCTTTGAGACCACATGAGTTACAGGGTAGAGCCGCGTGCCCGACCCTCCCGCCAGAATGATCCCCTTCATAGTGCGACCCGCTCCGTATAGTTTTTCTTGATCCAGTCGAGATACGCGCCGGTCCGAACATTCTCAACCCAATCGCTGTGCTCGAGGTACCATCGGACAGTCTTGCGCAGACCGCTCTCAAACTTCTCCGTGGGCCGCCATCCAAGTTCCTGGGCAATTTTTGAGGCATCAATCGCATAGCGCCGATCATGTCCGGGCCTGTCCTTTACAAAGGTGACAAGATCGCGGCGCGAGCCACCGCCTGCATTGGGAGACATTTCGTCCACCAGGTCGCAAATCGCCGTCACCACATCAATGTTTGCCCGTTCGCTGTTGCCGCCGATGTTATAGGTTTCTCCAACCCGGCCACTCTCAAGCACAGCGCGTATTGCGGAGCAATGATCCTCGACAAACAGCCAGTCCCGCACGTTTTTTCCATCGCCGTAAACCGGTAGCGCTTTGCCCTCGAGCGCATTCAGAATCACCAGCGGAATCAACTTCTCCGGAAACTGAAACGGCCCATAGTTGTTGGAGCAATTCGTAGTCAGAACCGGAAGCCCAAAAGTGTGGTGATACGCTCGCGCCAGGTGATCCGAGGAAGCTTTCGAAGCGGCATAGGGACTATTGGGCGCGTAAGCATTGGTCTCGCGAAAGGCGGGATCTTCCGCAGCCAGAGAACCGTAAACCTCATCGGTTGAAACATGCAGGAACCGGAACGCAGCTCGATCGGCTTCGCTCAAACCCAACCAGTAGATCTTCGCCTGATCAAGCAGAACAAATGTTCCCTGAACATTGGTTCGGATAAACGCGCCGGGAGAGTCAATAGAACGATCCACATGGCTCTCCGCCGCAAAGTGAACGATCGCTCTGGGCCGGTGTTCGCGCAACAAGCTGCCAACAAACTCCGCGTCGCAGATGTCGCCATGCGCCAGCAGATAACGGGAGTCATCATCAAGCGCAGCCAGGTTCGCAGCATTTCCTGCATAGGTCAGCAGGTCCAGGTTTACCACGCGCGTGCCCTTGGCTTCGATCCAGCTCAAAATGAAATTTGAGCCTATAAACCCCGCCCCGCCGGTCACTAGAATCGTGTCAGTCGTATGCATACCCTCAAGAAAACAGTATATCTGTCGAAATCTACGGCCTATACCCTCAAGGGAAGTTAGTGAGTCGATTCCCACACCGGGTTGCAAGGAAATTGCGCGGAGAACCAATTTTTTCGATATATTAAAGAGTTCAGCTGAATCCCAGATCGGCAGGGTCTGAACAACAGGCCACCTCATCATACTATCTGGGCGATTCCCACGCAGGAATCGCAATGCGGTTGTGTCCTTCGGGTCATGCAATGCATTCTGCACCACAAAGTTCATTGAGAAGGTTGCCATGCATACATCGGATCATCGTCTTCGTACTCCTGAGCCGCAGGGTCTCTATCATCCACGGAATGAGCATGATGCCTGCGGCATGGGCCTTGTCGCCAGCATTCGCGGCGAGAAGAGCCACCAGATTATCCGCAAGGGGCTCGAGGTGCTCATCAACCTCACTCACCGTGGCGCAGCGGGCTGCGATCCGGAGACTGGCGACGGCGCCGGCGTCCTCATTCAGATTCCGCACACGTTCTTTTCCCGCGAATGCGGCGAGCTCGGCATGCAGTTACCCGAGCCTGGCGCCTACGGTGTGGCGATGTGTTTTCTTCCCGTCGACAAGCACAGCCGTCTCCAGTGCGAGGGCGTTTTGGAACGCATCGCCCGCGAAGAAGGTCTGACGGTTTTAGGATGGCGAGACACGCCGGTCAACGGCGACGCCATCGGACGTGAAGCCCGCGCTTCGCAACCCTACATCGAGCAGCTCTTTGTCGCCCGACCCGGTAGCCTGGCCGATGAAGACGCCTTCGAACGCCTGCTTTATCGCGTTCGCCGCCGCGCCGAAAACGAAATCGCCGCCTCTGACATTGAGGGAATGGAGAATTTCTATATCCCATCCTTGTCCTGTCGCACCATCGTCTACAAGGGCCTCATGCTGGCTCCGCAGATCGAAAAGTTTTATATCGAGCTGGCAAACCCGCTCACCGCCAGCGCCATGTGCCTGGTTCACCAGCGCTTCTCCACCAACACGTTTCCCAGTTGGAAGCTGGCCCATCCCTACCGCTACATCGCGCACAACGGCGAAATCAACACCGTGCGCGGCAACGTGAGCTGGATGAACGCCCGCCAGTCCGTCTTCGCCACCCAGGCCTTCGGCAAAAACATTGACGACATCTATCCGATAATCGGCCCCGGAAATTCTGACTCCGCATCGCTCGATAATGCCGCCGAATTCCTGTTTCTTTCCGGTCGTTCCCTGCCCCACGTGATGGCCATGCTGATCCCCGAGGCCTGGTCCGGCAATCCGGACATGGACGAGGAGAAACGCGCGTTCTACGAGTACCACGCGTCGCTCATGGAGCCGTGGGATGGACCGGCAGCCATCGCCTTTACTGACGGCCGCGTCATTGGCGCCACACTCGACCGCAACGGCTTGCGCCCCGGCCGCTACATCGTGACAAAGGATGACCTTGTGGTGCTGGCCTCAGAGGCCGGCGTGCTCGAAGTGCCCGATGAGGACATCCGCAAGAAGGGCCGCCTGCAACCGGGCCGCATGTTCATGGTGGACATGGTGCAGAAGCGCATCATCTCCGACAAGGAAATAAAAAAGGACCTCGCAAGCCGCCAGCCGTACGCGACGTGGCTCAAGGACCAGCAAATTACGCTTGATCATCTCCCTGAGCCGTCGCGCATCATCGCCAAGAATCCTGAAACACTGCTGCGCCGCCAGCGCGCGTTTGGCTACAGTGAAGAAGACTTGAGAATCCTGCTCGGCCCCATGGGCGCCAAAGGCGAAGAGCCGATCGGCTCCATGGGCACGGACACGCCGCTGGCCTGTCTGTCCGACCGTCCCCAGCCACTGTTCAACTACTTCAAGCAGCTTTTTGCGCAGGTCACCAACCCGCCCATCGATCCAATCCGCGAGGAGCTGGTGATGTCGCTGATCAGCTACATCGGCACCGAGCGCAACATCCTGGACGAGCAGCCGGAAAACTGCCACACGCTCAAGCTGCCTCATCCCATCCTGACAAATCGCGATCTTGAGAAGTTGCGCCGCGTCTCTTCGGGTGATCTGCTGGCTACGACGCTGCCTGCGCTCTTCCGCGCCGCGGATGGCGAAGCCGGACTGAAGCACTCGCTTGAAGACCTCAGCGCGCGCGCCGCGCACGCGGTAAACTCCGGTTACACGCTGCTCATTCTCTCCGATCGCGGCGTCGATCCAACCTATGCGCCAATCCCGAGTTTGCTGGCGATGGCCGCCGTGCATAATCGCCTGGTGCGCGAAAAAACCCGGACCCAGGTCGCGCTCATCATCGAAAGCGGCGAGCCTCGCGAAGTCATGCACTTCGCTCTGCTCATCGGTTACGGCGCCAGCGCCATCAATCCTTACCTCGCCATCGAGACGCTGCACGATCTGAAGCGTCGCGGGCTTTTGCCTGACAAAATCACCGGTGAATACGCCGAGAAGAACTTCATCAAGGCCATCAACAAGGGCCTGCTTAAGACCTTTTCCAAGATGGGCATCAGCACGCTGCAGAGCTATCGCGGAGCACAGGTATTTGAAGCGGTGGGGCTCAACCAGTCGTTGATCGATAGCTATTTCTCCGGCACTGCGTCGCGCATCGAAGGCGTCGGACTAGACGTGCTGGCACGCGAAGCCCAGATGAAGCACACGTACGCCTTCCAGCCGCTCACTGATTCAGAGACTGAACTGGTGGTCGGCGGCCACTATCAATATCGTGAAGGCGGCGAGTATCATCTGCTGAACCCTGCAACCATCAGCAAGCTTCAGCACGCCGTCCGCGCCAACAGCGCCACAACGTTTCAGGAGTACACCGATCTGCTCGATGAGCAGAATCGCCATCTCTGCACCCTGCGCGGATTGCTCAAGCTGAAATATGCCGAGACGCCAATTCCGCTTGAAGAAGTGGAGCCCGCCAAGGAAATCGTCAAGCGCTTCACGACCGGCGCCATGAGCTTCGGATCCATCAGTAAAGAAGCGCATGAGACGCTGGCCATCGCCATGAACCGCATTGGAGGCATGTCGAACACTGGTGAGGGCGGCGAGAGCGAAGACCGCTATCAGCGCGACGCCAACGGCGATCTGCGCCGCTCGGCCGTCAAGCAGGTAGCCAGCGGGCGCTTCGGCGTCACGGCAAACTACCTGGTCAACGCCGACGAACTGCAGATCAAGATGGCCCAGGGCGCGAAGCCCGGTGAAGGTGGCCAGTTGCCCGGTCACAAGGTGGATGACGTCATCGCCAAGATGCGTTACTCCATCCCCGGCGTCGGCCTGATCTCGCCACCACCGCATCACGATATTTATTCCATCGAAGATCTTGCCCAGCTCATCTACGACCTCAAAAACGTGAACCCGAAGGCGCGCATTGCCGTCAAGCTGGTCTCGGAGGTCGGCGTGGGCACGGTGGCCGCGGGCGTCTCCAAAGCTCACGCGGACGTCGTTCTCATCTCCGGCGACAATGGCGGCACCGGCGCTTCCCCGCTCAGCTCTATCAAGCACGCCGGCCTGCCGTGGGAACTCGGCCTGGCCGAAGCGCAACAGGTTCTGCTTCTCAACGATCTGCGCTCACGTATTCGCGTGCAGACCGACGGCAAGCTGCAAACCGGACGCGACGTAATCATCGCGGCTCTGCTCGGCGCTGAAGAGTTCGGCTTTGCCACCACCCCGCTGATCACCATGGGCTGCATCATGATGCGCAAGTGCCACCTGAACACATGCTCAGTGGGCATTGCGACACAAGATCCGGTTTTGCGCGCACGCTTCACCGGTCAGCCCGAACACGTAATCAATTTCTTCTTCTTCATCGCGGAGCAAATGCGCCAGCACATGGCCAAGCTCGGCTTCCGCACCGTGGATGAAATGGTGGGCCGCGTAGATAAGATCGATCCTGCTCTCGCCGATGCACATTGGAAGGCTAAAGGCATCGATCTTTCGTCGATTCTCTATACGCCGACGCTGCCTTCCCGCGTCGCGCGGCGCAAAATGCAGGCACAGGATCACGGTCTCGATGCGGCTCTCGATCACGCGCTGATCGCCAAGGCTGCACCCGCACTCGAATCTAAAACGCCGGTCAAAGGCAGCTTCGCAATCCGCAACGTTCATCGCACGGTGGGCGCAATGCTGGGCGGCGAGATTGCCCGCCGCTATGGATCGGAAGGCCTGCCCGATGGCACTATCCACTACAAGTTTTCCGGTTCAGCCGGCCAGAGCTTCGGCGCATTCGTTCCCTCCGGCGTCACGCTCGAGCTCGAGGGCGACTCCAATGACTACCTCGGCAAAGGCCTTTCAGGCGGACGCATCATCGCTTATCCGCCCAAGACTTCGAGCTTCCTGCCTGAGGAAAGCATCCTGGTCGGCAACGTCGTTCTGTACGGCGCAACCACCGGCGAAGTTTTTCTGAACGGCATCGCCGGCGAGCGCTTCGCCGTCCGCAACTCCGGCGCAACTGCAGTCGTTGAAGGCGTCGGCGACCACGGCTGCGAATACATGACCAACGGCACTGTCATCGTGCTTGGCTCCACTGGCCGCAATTTTGCCGCTGGCATGAGCGGCGGCATCGCCTATGTCTACGACGACCAGGGTGACTTTGAAACGCGCCGCTGCAACAAGGCGAGCGTGGATCTGGAGCCGCTCTCAACCGATGAAGACGTAGCGCGCGTCCGGGAACTGCTCGGGCGTCATCGCGACCTTACCGGCAGCCCCAGGGCCGCATGGATTCTGGAACACTGGGCCGAGGCGCAGGCGCAATTCATCAAGGTGTTTCCGCACGAATACAAGCGTGTTCTGGGTGTCGTTCGCCCCAATCCTTCATCGGATGCGGTTGCATCCTCCACAACTTCGTCGCCTCTTGCGGCGGCCGCAGAGGTGCACCATGGGTAAGGACACTGGCTTCCTGGAAATCGAGCGCGAACAACCTACGCGCCGCAAAGTTGAAGAGCGCGTGAACGACTGGTTCGAGATTTACGAGCCGTTCCCGGAACAGAAACAGCGCGACCAGGGCGCTCGCTGCATGGATTGCGGCGTCCCCTTCTGCCATACCGGCTGTCCAGTCAACAACCTGATTCCCGATTGGAATGACCTGGTCTACCACGGCCGCTGGCAGGCCGCGATTCGCCGTCTGCACGCCACCAACAACTTCCCTGAATTCACCGGCCGCATTTGCCCCGCGCCCTGTGAGGCATCCTGCGTGCTCGGCATCGATCAGCCACCCGTTTCCATCAAGCTTATCGAGCGATCGATTGTGGAGCGCGCCTGGGACGAAGGCTGGATTCAGCCCGAGCCGCCCGAGCAAGCCACCGGCAAGCGCGTCGCAGTGGTCGGAAGCGGACCGTCAGGGCTTGCTGCGGCGCAGCAGTTACGCCGCGCGGGCCACTCCGTCACTGTGTATGAGAAGGCCGATCGCATCGGCGGACTTTTGCGCTACGGCATTCCCAACTTCAAGCTTGAAAAACACGTCATCGATCGCCGCATCGAGCAGATGCGCGCCGAGGGCGTCACCTTTGTCACCAATGCGCATGTCGGCGTGAATGTGCCTGTCGAGTCCCTCACCGAACACTACGACGCCATCCTGCTCTGCGGCGGCGCCGAGCAGCCACGCAACCTCAACATCCCCGGGCGCGAGCTCAAGGGCATTCACTTCGCCATGGAATTCCTGCCGCAGCAGAATCGCCGCTGCGAAGGGGATCAAGTTGATCTGTCTATCGCCATCAGCGCCGAAGGCAAGCGCGTGGTGATCATCGGCGGCGGCGACACTGGCGCAGACTGCCTGGGCACAGCGCATCGCCAGAAGCCTCTCAGCGTTCACCAGTTTGAGATCATGCCCAAGCCGCCTGCACAGCGCGCAGCCTCCACGCCTTGGCCGCTTTGGCCGCTGCAATTGCGCACGGAAGGCGCGCATGAAGAGGGCGGCATTCGCGACTGGAGCGTCAACAGCCTTAAGTTCACTGGCGACGAAAACGGCAACGTGAAGCAGCTCCACCTTGTCCGTGTTGGTCCGCCGCCCAAGTTCGAACCGATTCCCGGCTCCGAGTATGTGTTGGATGTCGATCTCGTTCTGCTGGCCATGGGCTTCACCGGCCCGGTTCGCTCCGGCATGATCGAGCAGTTCGGCCTGGCCGTTGATAACCGCGGCAACGTTGCAGCCAACGCCGACTATATGACCTCCGTCGACGGCATCTTTGCCGCGGGCGACATGCGCCGCGGTCAATCGCTAGTCGTCTGGGCCATCTCAGAGGGCCGCAAGGCCGCAGCCTCCGTTGACGCCTACCTGGCCGCAAAAGCAGAGCCGCACACGCAGCGTCATCACGCACTGGCATAAGCGACAAAGGCTTTCAATGAGGATCAAATACAAAAGCCCCAGGTTCTCAACCCGGGGCTTTTGCTAACTGGGCATCCAAAACTCCGGACGTCGCCTGAAAAACTCCACACAATCCATCGGCTCTTCGCCTTCTAGTGGGAGAGACTCTTGATAACCTCTCCGCCCTTCATAACAAACACCACGTTGCGCACCGCCGTAATATCGGTAAGTGGATCACCTTTCACTGCAACCAGGTCCGCCAGGTATCCCGGAGCGATGGTGCCGATCTTGTCCCCCATTCCGAGCGCGTCCGCCGACGCCGACGTGGCACTGACAATCGCGTCCATAGGCTTCTCGCGGCCCTCCTTGACGCGATAGATGAACTCCTCCGCGTTGCGTCCGTGCGATCCCGCCACGGCGTCCGTCCCGAAGACGATCTTCACACCCAGCGCTCTCGCGCGACGCAGCACGTCGATGGTCGGCGCAATCCCATCCTGAATCGTCTTGAGCTGTGCATCGGTGAACGTAAAGCTCGCCCGATTGTCCAGATAGTTATGCAGCACCAGCAAGTTCGGGTCGAAGGTCGTTCCGCGCTGCACCATCAGCTTCAGCGTTTCGTCTTTCAGATATGTACCGTGCTCGATCGAGGTGCATCCGGCCAGCACCGCATCACGCGCGCCTGCGTCCCCGATCGCGTGCACCACCGAGCGAAGCCCCACTGCTTTCGCCTCCGAACAAACCGCTTCGATTTGCTCTTTCGTCATGGTCTGTCCGCCGCCGGCGCCGAGCCCTGAAGTCGCGAAAAGCTTGATGACGTCCGCGCCGTCCGCCTTGTTCTTGCGCACAATCTCACGCAGCTCTTCCAGCGTCCACGCATGCGGCTCAGCACCACCGCTGGATCCCTGAATCTGGATCAGCGAAGTCAGAATCCTGGGGCCCGGCAGCGCACCTTCATTGACGTGATCGCGCACCGGCTTGTCAAAGGTTGAGCCGACGCTCTGCACCGTCGTGAAGCCGCCTTCAAGCGTCATCCAGGCATCGGCCGCTGTGTAGAGTTCCATCTCTTCCGGGCTCACGCCGCCTGCCACTGCCTTGTGATTCGCGTCCATGTGCCATTGCAGATGAATGTGGGTGTCAATCCATCCCGGCATCAGAGTGAGCCCACGCAGGTCATAATCGGGCTTGAGATTGCCGGGGCCAACAGACATGATGCGGCCGCCCTCGATTACGATCTGCTGATTGTGAAGGACTCCGCCCCTGCCGTCGAGCAGAACACTCGTTTGCAACACCACGCGGTTCTGGGCATGGGCAGGAACCTGGGCTAACGTGACCGCTGAGAGCAAAGAAACAATAAGGAACCGCATGCGCCGATTGTATCCGGACGCTATGAGACTTCAACAGACTATTTAAAGCAGGATTTCCAACTGTACGGAGGGGTTTTCAATCGTGTGCCAGAATATTGCTTTTTAGATTTGCGTGTGATGTATAAAGTGCGTTCGCCCCAGCCGCGCTCACCCGCATCCACACCATCATTGTGCGGTTGCTTCATGGAAAGCGAACCAATAGTACCTTCGCCAGCAAAACATGCAGCGTACCGGACGCAGCGCAAACATGCTCAGCATGCCATCGAACGGCCTCAACTCTGCAGGTTTGAACTTGAGCGAATTACAGCGAGGGCATTCACGCCTTATCCACAGCAGGTGCGGCACCCAGCTTGGCCACGTTTTGTTTGAAAAATTCACTTCTGTTGTCCCTGCTTACCGGAAACCAAACCTTGCTGCTGCGTGTTTGCTTCCGGCGGGTTCGATCGAGTTAGCATCCAGACCCATAGCCATGCCGCCAACTTGCGCTTCGAACGGACTGGTTCAAGTGTACAGCAGGGCACGTTCAAACGTGCGGCGGCCTCGATGAGGCCGCCGCGGAATTTGAGCCTGTTAGCGCAGGCTCCCTGTCGTTGCATTCGCAGTGCTGCCAATTGCATCACCTGAAACAACCAGTTCCACTCTCCGGTTTTCCTGGCGTCCGGCGGAGTTGTCATTCGAAGCTACCGGGAGAGTATTCCCGAAGCCCTTGGCACTGACTGATGGTGCGCCGACGCCTTGCTGAACCAGGTAATCGCGAACTGCGCCTGCCCGGTTCTCTGAGAGCGTTTGATTCATGTCATCGCCGCCCACGTTGTCGGTGTATCCGCCAACCTCGATATTGAGGCTTGGATAAGCCATCAGGATTCCAGCAACCTTTGCCAGCTTCTCCCGAGCGCCTGGCTTCAACGAGAATTTCCCAGTGTCGAACAAGACATCGGACATGCTGACAATCAGGCCGCGAGCGCTGTCGCGTGTCTCGAGGATTTTGTTCAGCTGAATCGACAGTTGGAGACGCATTGCCGCCTTGTCGCTGTCAGCCTGGTTTGCCGATTGTTGAGCCTGCTGCGCAATCAGGCGAGCCCTATCCGCATCGGCCTGGGCCGCGGTGATCGCCGCCGCTGATGCTGCCTGGTTATTCGCCATATCGGCCTGAGCCTTTGCGGCGTCAGCTTGCGCCCTGGCTGCATCAGACTGTGCCTGTTGCGCCGCCAAAGCGGAGTTGGCTGCCTGCGCCTGCGAGTTTGCCTGCGCGTCGCTCGATGCCTTCAGTTCGTCTGCCCGGCGAGTTTCTTCAATTCTCTTCACAGCGATTTCGCGCGCATCTTCCGCAGTCTGCACCGCCTCGCGGGCAGAAGCAATCAGAGG
The DNA here is from genome assembly GCA_050013695.1 of Occallatibacter sp. GTDB lineage: Bacteria > Acidobacteriota > Terriglobia > Terriglobales > Acidobacteriaceae > Telmatobacter. Next base: position 11,492 of record JBEKET010000003.1, on the reverse strand, counting down.
CTTTTTGTCCTCGTGCCCACCAATTGCATAGTTATCGGTGGTCTTCATTAACTCTTCGGCATGCCTGTAGCTTTCGTGGGCATACTGGTCCGCACCCTCTGATTCAGCGATGCGCAATGCATTCCGCGCCTCGTAGAACTCCAATGGCAGATTGGCATTCAAAACCACCGGGTCAAACTTGTAGCCCGTGGGAAGATATCCGCCGCGTTCCATCAGTTCATACTTGGCTTCAACTTCTTCGCTGGTCCCCTTGGTGTCTGCCAGTACGACATTTTCCAACACCACGACGTTGCTGGGCTGATGCACGGCAAAGTACGGTTCGGCAGTAACGATCAGCGCAAACGCCTGCAGGTCGGTGGTTGCAGTCAGCTTGCTGCGGTCATTGCCGCCAATGAGCACTTCTCCCAGGTTGACAGCGCGCCCTTCCGGCGAAATTGCCCACATGACATAAGTGAGGTATTCGCTGCCGAAGGCTGTGGGGCTTGTCAGGTTTCCGAATTCGGCTTCCACTTCCATGGTGCCGCGCTTGCTGCGCACTTTTGCGTGGCCGTCGGAGGAAGGCATCAGCGTGGTGCCGGCAAAGCCCACTTCCGAGACTCCGCTGCGATGGCGGTAATTGACAGCCTGCACCGTGCGGCTGATTTCAACCACGCGAAACATCCGCGCGGGACCCGTTGGTTCGGTGACGACTGTTACTTGCGCGTTGCCTTGAGCAAATGTTCCCAGGCCAAGTGCACAACCTAATGCTGATAAATAGATACTTCTCACAATATCTCCTGCGGGCGAAACTCAGCCCTGTTGCAATACGTTTGTTTTGCGTTGACTGAATCAGGTGCTGCGGCTTGGCTGGGATGGGTCCTGCGCCGATACACCGCCGGCAGAGAGGGACACATCGCCGATGGTCCGTTTTAGCCCAGGAACCTGGAATGAAGACAGCCGGAAATCTTCTTCCTCTTTAGTCTTTCAAGCCGCGGTACTCGATGACTGAGCTACACTGCTCACCACAGTGCCCTGCGCCAATTCCTGCTGAGTAGCGTGGCTCCGCAGCCAGTCCTTGTGTCCTGACCGCCATCGAAGAGAATCCGCGTGTGAAGACAAGGCATCCGAACGCAGACATGCATGCATCGCAAACACCCCCCGCGAGTCGAAGCAAGCGTGCCATCAAGGGACTCATCATCCACCGACTGTACATTTTTAATGCGAGGGCGGATGTACAGTGTTGCACATCCTCGTGAGCCGCTTCTTGACGCGACATGAAGACTTCCCGTCAGGCTCTGCTGCACAGGCCTATCACCGGTGCCATCGAACGTCGAGCCCGCCGGAATCAACGTCGTCGTGACCGTCTGACCTGCCCGTGCGCCCGTCGAGGCTATCCCGGCTTGAATCGATCCCCTTCCCACTCACCAGACAGGCATTCGTGTCCACGGCACGCTTCTCAGCCAAGTTGCCGCTGTCTCTTTCACCGGCAGCCACATTCCTAACCAGCGCCAGCTTCGAATCCGGGCAGTTCTGCAAACCCGGCACGAATTGGAAAGTTGGGCTCCCGACGCAGGACCATGGCAGTCTGCTTTCTGAACTCAACTGGTGGTTTGAAGACACTGTACGCAGGACGGGCATGCATTTCTGGTCAGTTCAGATGATCCATACCCCCCGCGTCAGGGCAGCGATACCCGCACATATGCCCACAGAAGACACACGCTGAAAGTGGACGCTGAGGGGTTTCCGCGTTCAGGAATATCCATATAAGTTTAATATAATCAGTTATTTGATGTACCTTTGGAGGCCCGGCGAAGGTCCCCGGAAGGTCATGGAAGTACGTTCTGGCTGCCTCGGCGATTATCGTGCGATGGTTCCGTTTGGATTAGCTGACCTGCTCCTCCGGATACCCATTCCGGGCTATCGCTCGATTCCAGAGAGGGTCCGCTCCGGCGCCGCATGACCGCGCTGATTAGTCGTCCTTTGATTGTGGGAGCGAACGAACCCTGCGCGGATTGGTCTGAACCAGGGTCAAGCGAATTGCATGACCTTATCCCCCCGGCGGCGGAGAATAGTCATCCGGCGCAAAGGTTCATTGACTAATGGCAAACGTGGTGCTCTAATCAACGGAAGTTACCGCAGTTATGCTCAGCAGGCAGTCTAAGTTTTGAGGATTCCGGGAGTATCCCTCCCGCTGTTGCTTTCGTTTTGCCGAAGCCAATTCTTTAGCAAGGCCAGTGTTGTTGCAGCTGTTTTCCCCGGTTGCAATTAAGCTCCTCTTAAGGAGCAAGCAACCATAAAACCTCAGGCTCTGCCCGAGGATCAGTTACGATTGGGGCATTCCTTAACACCCTACAATGAGTATTCATCTAAGACTGGATATGCCGAGCCACCCTCGCTTCTTGTCTGTCGTCCGCGCCGCGATAGACGAGTTGAGTCTCACGGTCGGCTTGCCGCAGGAAGAGTGCAACGCTGTCATTTTGGCAGTCGACGAGGCCTTGGCCAACATCATTCGACACGCCTACAAGAGTCGTCACGACCAACGGGTTGAGTTCGATTGTCTGGTCAGTGAAACGCAGATGGAGTTCACGTTGCTGGACCAGGGAGAAGCGCCCGATCCGGCAAAGATCTGCGCACCGCCCGTGGATGAGCTTGCTCTGAGCGGACGTGGAACTCACCTGATCAGGGAAATCATGGATGAAGTGTGCTACAAAAAGGTCCCTGAGGGAAATCAATTGAAACTCATCAAACATCTGCCCTTTGCAAAAGGGCTCGTAAACGGAGAGTAATCCAGAATGCTCCAGGGGGAAGCGGCACCTGAAGTTAACCATTTCATTGAAGAGCGACAAACACGGGAATAGGCTCCCGGTCCGAGCCGGCAAAGGATGCACATGGAGAGAAAACTGGAGTTCTCAACTCGAACTGAGCGAGATACGGTGATTGTGGATGTGGCCGGCCAGATTGACCTTGGGACTTCACCGGCGCTGCGCAAGACAGTCCTCGAGTCCCTGAAGAGCACACAGCGCCTGGCGATCAATATGACCCGGGTGGAGTATATCGACAGTTCAGGTATCGCGTCCCTGGTGGAGGTCCTCAAAGAGGGCCGCAAAGCTGGCAAACGTGTGATGCTCTTTGGAGTGGCCGGCGCCGTTCTGCAGGTTTTGCACCTCACACGCCTGACCGGCGTTTTCGAAATCCTGGAAACCGAAGCTCAAGTGCTTGATGCTTGAACGGGAGAGTCACCGGCGCCATCGCCATGAATGGGTTCATTCCGTGTACCGCCGAATCATTCCTTTGAACGAAAGCGCAGTGCAATGAAGACGCAGGGAAAAATCGAAGATATACCCGGCGCAGTCGGGGAGTGGACGATCGGCGGCCTGGCCTACATCGGAGGTCTGGCCACTCTCGCCGGCCAGTCTGCTTACTTCATTTTTGTGGGTCCATTCCGCGGCCGGCCCTTTCGCCTCCACAGGGCCATCCATCAGGCCATGGCTGTGGGAGTGGAAGCCATTCCGATTGTTTCCCTGATTACGTTTTTTGTGGGCCTGATCATGGCTCTGCAAAGCGCGTATGAGTTGCGCAGGCTGGGCGCCATGCAGTTTGTGGCCGGCGCAGTGGCTGTCTCAATTCTTCGTGAACTCGGCCCCCTGCTCACAGCCATCGTCGTCATTGGCCGATCGGGGTCTGCCTTCGCCGCCGAGATCGGCACCAAAAAGGTGACCGAGGAAGTGGATGCCCTGAGAACCATGGCGTTCAACCCCGTTGCCTTCCTGGTTGCCCCGAAATTCCTGGCCATGCTGATCATGGTGCCCTGCCTCACCGTATGGGCTGACTTCATGGGTATCGTGGGCGGCAGCGTCTTCGGCGTGGCCGGCGCCGGCTTTACCGTCGGATCTTACTTTCAGGCAACGCGCGATTCGATCGTGCTGCATGACGTCTATACCGGCCTCATCAAGAGCGCATTGTTCGCTCTCGTCATCACAGCAGTTGGATGCAAGGAAGGCTTCTCTACCGGTGCGGGCGCCGAGGAGGTTGGGCGCTCCACCACAGCGGCTGTCGTCACGTCGATTGCACTTGTGATTGCGGTCGATCTGGTTTTCACAACTCTGTTTTATTTTCTGAACCCGTCGTAACGAAGAGGTTGGCGCGGGACTTCAAGAGCAGTTCCCACGCCAGAATTTGGATCGCTCCGGTGGCCATTTGCAGGCCCACCCCGCGGTCAAAGCGAGGAGTACTCCCGATGGCTGATGCTGGCGAGTTCGAGGCGGCGATTTCGGTTGTGAATCTTCGCGTCAGTTATGGCGATCGCGAGATTCTGCACGGCATCACCTTTGACGTTCGGCGCGGCGAAACCATGGTGATCCTGGGCGGATCAGGCTCAGGCAAGAGCACTCTGCTGCGCACCCTGGTGGGCCTGGAAAAACCCACCTCTGGAGAGGTCTGGATTCAAGGCGTAAATACGGCAAGCATTTCCGAGCGCGAGATGGACGCGATTCGAAAAAAGATGGGCATGTCGTTCCAGGGCTCTGCCCTGTTTGGCTCCCTCACCATTGGCGAAAACGTCGCCCTGCCGCTGCGCGAGCATACCGACCTCGAAGATTCAACCATCGAGATCATGGTGCGGATCAAGCTCGGACAGGTTGGCCTGGGAAACTTTGAGCACTTCATGCCTTCGCAGCTCAGTGGCGGAATGAAGAAGCGCGCGGCGGTGGCAAGGGCATTGGCGATGGACCCTGAGATCCTGTTTTTTGACGAGCCGTCCGCGGGGCTCGATCCAATCATCGCTGCGGGTCTCGATGAACTGATTCTGAAATTGAAGAAGGCTTATGCCATCACCATGGTGGTGGTCACACACGAGTTGTCCAGTGCCTTTTTGATCGCTGACCGGCTCGTTTACGTCGACCGCGGCCATATCGTGACAATGGGAACCAGGGATGAGTTCATGGCGAGCACTCATCCGCGCGTACGTCAGTTTCTTGACCGCGTGCCCGAACCCGAAGTTACTGAGGAACTCGACTATCTGCAAATGCTCACCGGCGACGGCATAAACATGAAGAGTTGAAAGCATTGAGCAACGAAGAATGAGGGTGCTATGAAAAGCAGGCGTGAGGAAGCGGCGGTAGGCCTCCTGGTATTAGTTGCAGCGGCGTTGATGATCGGGACAATCCTCGCTGTTTCGGGGACATTCTCTGCCGGCGGCGTTGCTCACTACACATATTTCAAGTCTGCCGGCGGCATTCTTCCGGGCGCCATGGTCAGGTACGGAGGTATGGATGCGGGCAAGGTAAAAGCCGTCCGCGTCGATCCCAGTGACACGACTCGAATCGAAATCGACTTCACCGTAAAGCCGGATATTCCAGTAAAGACTGACAGCATCGCCAGCGTCGCCGCCCTCGGCGCTCTTTCTGACAACTTTGTGGAACTCAGTACCGGGACAAAAGGCGCCCAACTAGCTCCAGCGGGCAGCGAATTGAAGTCCACCGAGACGGTCAGCCTGGGGGATCTCGGTGGCATCATCGGAAATCTGGCGCCGGCCGCTAACCAGGCCATCGATAGCCTGAACCAGCGCCTGGTTGAGTTGCAAGTGACGATTGCCCGGGTCAATGACCTGCTGAACGATAAGAACCGCGCGGATGTGAGCGCCAGCCTCGGCAACCTCAATGCAATGCTCGCCGATACGCGCCCCAAGGTTGCGGCCAGCCTGACCAATGTGCAGAATGCTACTGCCCAATTGCTGCCGGTTCTCGACAACCTTAAAACAACCATGAATGAAGCCAACGTTGTCCTGTCGCACGTCGATTCACTTCTGGTTGAGAATAACAAGGACATCCGCACCATAGTGATCGAATTGCGAGAGACGCTCGCCACGGCATCGTCGCTGATGGCGCAGCTCAAAAACACAACAGATAACAACGCGGAAAACATCGATCAGACCATTTTGAATATCCGCGCAACCACGGAGAACATTAAAGAGCTGACGGATTCGTTGAAAAACAATCCTTCTCTCGTGATTCGTGGGACAACACTGAAAGATCGCAAGCCTGGAGATCCGATCAAGTAAGCTCCTCGCACCCTGGATGGCCAGGGCAATGACAAAGGGGTTGACCAAGTCCGGCTTTGATAGCGCTGAATGCGGTCGGCAGTTGAATACGGCAGAGGCATTTCAATACGAGCTTGAGGGCAAAGGAAAGAGGTTCACAATGAATCGAACAACCCGTTCAATTCTCTTATCACTGGTCGCCTTGACCCTGGGCGGATGCGGCAGCACCAAGCCGATCAAGTACTACACCCTTCAGGCTCCCACCGCCCCCCCGGTTTCAACGGGCACTCCATCTGTGTCCCTCCTGGTTGCCAACATCAGCGCTCCTGAGATTCTTCGCAGATCGCCGATTGCGTATCGCGTTGGCGAAAACCAGATCGGCGCCTACCAGTACAGCCAGTGGGAGGAGCCGCCGGTGGAGATGATTCAAAGCGGCTTGATTAGGCTGCTGAGACAGTCCGGTAATTACCAGTCCGTAGCCAGCGTCTCGGGTATGTCAGCCGGACAGTTTATCGTCCGCGGGCGCCTCAACGACTTCGAAGAAGTCGAAAGTCCGAATATCACCGCACTCGTATCGATGGAGTTCGAACTTTACGAACGAAAGACGGGCAAGATTGTCTGGACGCATTCCTATTCCCAGTCCGAGCCGGTACAAGGCAAGGAGATGTCAACAATTGCCAAGGCATTGGATGTTGATTTGGACCGCGGCCTGAAAGAAGTTGTCGCAGGTCTCAATCAGTATTTCTCTGCAACCTCTGCCGGAAAGTGATAGCCGTCCATTCTGGCTTCCGCAAAATGAATGAGGCCATCGGGGACCACGGCTTCCCCATTATCGATAACTTACTGGCGTTGGGAAACCTGCCTGGAGATCCGTCAATAGCCGTGGGGGCTCGCGAACTTGCGCAGGCAGGCCGAACTATCCAGCTGTTTAGTTCCGCGAGGTTTCGCGAGCATTTCAGAATTGATCTACCGTTTTCGCATACGCAGCGACTCCCAGCTTCCATCCGTGGTCCAGCCTCCATCTACGGCGAGGGCGTGGCCATTTACGAATCCGCTCTGCTCTCCGTCGGCGAGGAAGGCGATGGCTCGGGCAATATCGCCCGGACTGGCGAAACGGCCCATTGGAACACGGCCGGTAATGTCTGCATCCGTGTAGCTTCCCCCAGCCTGATCAGCCGCATCCATCTCCGTCTTCACCCACCCAGGACAAACAGCGTTAACCCGCACGCCTCGCCCTCCCCACTCGGCTGCGAGTGTGCGGGTCATGCCGATCAACCCATGTTTCGACGCGTTGTAAGCTACGCGGTCCGCAATTCCGAGCAACCCGGCAACCGAGGCGACGTTGACAATCGAACCGCTGCCCGCTTCAAGCATCTTCGCACCGAAGGTCTTTGCCAGGAGAAACGGCGCCACTAGATTCACTTCAAGCACACGCCGATAGTCGCTGAAGGCGGTATCTTCCGCTGCTGAAATAAGGCTGATGCCGGCATTGTTCACGAGGACATCAACGTGCCCGTAGCGGTCGAAGACTTCCCTGGAGAAGCGATCCACCGTGACCTCATCCGTAATGTCGCCGGCGTAACCGATCACCTCGCGGCCTGTCGCTTCTATGGACCGTATAGTCTCTGTGGGATAGTGAAGATCGATAATAGCAATCCGGCAATCCCGCTGGGCAAGCAACTCCGCAGTCTGTCGGCCAATCCCCTGTGCTCCTCCGGTGACCACTACAACTCGATTGATCAAGCTCATCTGTACTCTGCTCCTTTTGGAGGCCGGGCGGATTCTTCAGTTTTGATCCGATCGACTATCCTTACCAGGTTCTCTGTATGAAATCATAGTTGGCGGTGAGTATGGCGGCCGCGATCATCGAAAAGGAGCTTTAGGAATGAATCTGTTTCGAGGCTTACGGCCACTCCAGCGCGCAGGTGCATTGCGAGATGTGCTGGCTGGGGTTGCACTGGCGGCGATGGATATCCCCCAGGTGTTGGGATACTCCAGGATTGCCGGAATGCCAGTGATCACAGGACTTTATTCACTGCTGCTGCCCCTCATCGCATTCGCCGCTTTCGGTTCGTCGCGATACCTGATGGTGGCCGCGGACTCGGCAACGGCCGCGATCTTTGCCGGTGGCGTCTCCGGCATGGCAACGCCGGCAGGAGCTCAGTATGTAGCTCTGGCGGGGATCGTTGCGCTGCTCACTGCGGTAATTCTGCTGCTGGCTCGACTGCTCCGGCTCGGGTTCATTGCGGATTTCTTGTCGCGGACAGTGTTGGTCGGCTTCCTTGCCGGGGTGGGGCTTCAGGTGGGGATTTCAGTACTGACCGAGATGCTGGGAGTGCCGGTGGAATCGCGCCGCCCGGTGGTGCAGCTCTGGGAGATGGTTCGCGAATTGCCGCGAGCCCATTTGCCGACAGTAGCGTTGGCGGCTTCGGTATTGGCGTTTGTGCTGGTGTTGCGGCGCTTTGTTCGGAAGCTGCCGGCCGCGCTGGTTGCCGTGGTGGCGGCTATTGCGGCGAGCGCAGCGCTGAACTTTGCAGGGCATGGGATTGCGACAATCGGCCCAGTGGTTGGCGGTCTGCCACACCTGGGACTGACGGGCCTGCTCAGTCTCCGCGAGATGAGTTGGAAGGAGGTCGAGACGCTTTTAACGGTGTCGGTCTCATGCGCCGTGATGATCCTCACGCAGAGTGCGGCGACCTCGCGCATCTATGCGGCAAAGCATTATCAGGAAGTGAACGAGAACATCGATCTCTTCGGGTTATCGGCCGCGAATGCAGCGGCGGCGCTGACCGGTGGGTTCGTGGTGAATGGAAGTCCCACGCAGACGGCCATGATGGAAGATGCCGGCGGGCAAAGCCAGTTGGCGCAGGTGACGACAGCCGTTGTAGTGGGCCTGGTGCTGCTGTTTTTGACTGGGACACTGCAGTACCTTCCCACTTGCGTGCTGGGCGTGCTGGTATTCATGGTTGCGCTTCGACTGATCGACTTGAAGGCATTGCGAGATATCCGCTCGGAGAGTCCGCAGGAATACGCACTGGCTGTGATGACGGCGGCGGTCGTAGTGCTGGTAGGGGTGGAACAAGGGATTGTGTTGGCGATGGTTGTCTCGTTGTTGCGCGTGGTGCAGCATAGTTATCACCCTCACAGCGGCGTGCTGATTGCGGAAAGCAGTGGGGCCTGGAAGCTGGTGCCCGTGGCGCCGAATGTGGTGACAGAACCCGGACTTGTGCTTTACAGGTTTGGAGCGGCGCTCTTTTATGCCAATGCCGGCCGGTTTCTTGAAGAGGCATCTTCAGTGATTCGTCCGATGCCATCGTCAGTGCGCTGGTTGGTTGTGGACGCTGAGGCGATGACGCACGTGGACTACACCGCTGCGCGGGTGGTGTTGGAACTGAAAAGGAACCTGACTGAGGCCGGAGTTGAACTGGCGTTTGCGCGGGTGCCATGGGACATGCGGGCCGACTTTGATCGGCATCACCTTACGGAAGCAATAGGCCCGTCCCGAATATTCAACCGGATCCACGATGCGATCGCGGCGTTCGAAGCGGCGGAGAAGCCAGCCGGGGACAAGGATAGCGGCGCCGTCACTGACCCCAGAGCGCAAGACTTGAGTGGATGAACGGTTCCCTGAGTGGGCTGTTTCGCGTTACGTCTCTCTTGAGTTATCCGCAACCGAGACGGAGAACTTGACTTTCATTGGCGAGGATTCGCCGATGCCAAACCTGCCGAATGGACCAGCCATGAAACCCTGGCAGTGGGCAACAATAATCCGAGCCCAGGCATGCCGGCTCAGGCGCAATCCTCGTCACGCTTCGCTACTCAGTTGAGTATCGGATCTCAAGCGTTCGAATGCGATAGCAGGAGTAAGTCAGAACGACGGCAATCAGCACTAGCAACCCCGCCGTTGCCGCCCAGCCGGATACCGGTTCCGTTTCAACCGTGAGCAGCGCAAAGATGCCATCTGCACCGACCGTGACCGGCATGAGGTGGCGAAGATACGAAGCCACGCTAATCTTTTGCAGTAAAGACGGAAGTACAGGATTGATTGTCTCCCAGCCCAGTACCAGCATCGCGGCCGGCATGGGATTCCTGAACATCATGCTCAACAAGAGAAAGACCGCGCCATATCCAAGACAGGCAAGCACGGTGATGAGCAGGTACGCTTCCAACTGTCCCATCCCCGGCCCATTGAAAATATAATCACGACCGGCTGCGCCATAACCGGCATACATCAGCGCAAAGTCGGCGACGATCGCGCTTCCGAACAGAAGCACGGCGCTGATGGATCCAGCCGCAAACTTCGCCAGCAACAAGACCTCGCGGCGCACCGAAGAGAGTAGGTAGAAGTGAAGGCTGCGCTCAATCATCTCTCCACGAATCAGCCGCGAAAAAATCCCCAGGCACCCGAAGAAAACTCCGAGCCGGATGTAATAGAGCTGGACGATGCCGGCCAATACGTTGGTGTCATCGCTCAGCGAAAAGGAAAGATGCCTATCCACCAGCATATGAATGAAGATGATGAAAGTCGGGATGAAGGCAAGAAAATAAATCCAGGTCGCCTTCCACGAGAGAAGATTCCGTCTCAATTCAATGCGCGTCACGCGGCGTGCCTGCAACCACCATAGGCCCCACGGCAATTTGGCGAGTTCTCTGGCACGGTCGGCTATTTGCGTTTGCGTCACGATGGGCCCCCTTCCGTGCCGATCAGGTACTGGTAAATTGCATTGGCATCATCGTCCGCCGGAGCGACTGCGTCAATCTTGATCAGCCCCTCCGCCGCGATTCCATTGAGCATGGAATAGAACTGGTCGATATCCGCGGTGCGCAGAAAAACGCCCTTGCCATCCGCATGCAGCCTGGCCTCAACACAGTGATTGAGGTCGAACATCTTCGATGCCAGCACCTGCGGCCTGTCGCAGCGAATCAGAACCTGCATCGGCTTCTCATGCACTTCCTGCCTGACCTGGTGGATATTCCCTTCCGCGATCAGGTATCCGCCGGTTATCAGGATCACTCGATCTGAAATCCGGTCGACCTCGTCGAGAATGTGACTCGAAATCAGCACATGCATTCCCTGGCGGCCCAACTCTTCGAAAAGCGCGATCGATTCCGCCCGCGCCATGGGATCAAGCCCATTCAGTGGCTCGTCGAGCACCAGCACCCGCGGGTGATGGGCAATCGCCTGCGCCAGCCGAATCTTCTGCCGCATGCCCTTGCTGTAGCCGGCAATCTTTCGTCCTGCCGCATCGCCAAGCTGTACGCGTTCGATCGCCTGGCCGGCAAGATCGGCGGCCATGGCTTCCTCCATGCCGTGGAGCATCAGGCTGTCGAATACAAATTGCCATCCGGTCAGCCCGCGAGGAAAGAAATCGAACTGCGTGCAATATCCGACAATACCGAACAGCTCTGTCTGGTCGGCCGGGGTGAGTCCAAGAACTGAGATGTGGCCATTCGAAGGCTGAACCAATCCGGTCAT